>CALMRZ010000031.1 GCA_937872225.1 uncultured Spirochaetota bacterium | reverse complement strand
GGTTGCAAGACCCCGCCTTTTAATTTACTCTCCAATAGGTTGAGTTTACACTTAATATGCTATACCCATCTTTTGAGCTACGTCATGTAGCTTTTTATCCTTGGTCCATAATTTACAATCTGATAGTAAAGATGAGGCGAGAAGATTAATGTCTATGAATCCTATTCCCTTACCCTGAAGTTTATTCATCTCGATAAAACGCAATAATTCCTGAAGGCTTATTTCAGGTGACGAATCAAGTGTTTGCAGCAGGTTTAGAATCTCTTCGCGGTTTTTCATGGTTCCGCATGCAAGTTCCCCGATAATAAAAGGATGAATTGCAACATCGGTATTATTCAGGAGTTCTTCCAACCGGGGATGGCTCCTTCTGAAGTGTTCGATCCATATGGATGTATCAACGAGGACCATATGCCTAGAACTTGTTCCTTCTTCTCGGCACTGCAGTCAACGACTTCTCTGTCCCACCGAGCTTCGCAAGACGCCTGCTGTTCTCTCTTTTAATAAGGACTTCGAGACCAAGGCGGACAAGAGTCGTTTTTTCCTCTATCCCGGTGAGAGCCGAAGCCTTTTTAATTAGTGAATCGTCAATATTTATTGTTGTTCTCATATGCATCAATATGCATATTTTAAGCATATTAGTCAAATATTTTTTATCATCGATATTGATAAAAAATAGAAACAATTTATAATTTGCATATGTTTTTGACCAAAAGTCAATGGGGAAGGGATATTAAAGTACAAATTGATTTGGGGAAACATAGTTACCTGTCGTTTTCTACCTCCCAGATCATAAAATTGATTATAATCCCATCAATGACCGAGATCGAAAATCGTCCCTGATTGCCCGCAGAACGGGAGTTAAACTTTTCAGGATGCGGGATTTCCCGCCTCTTGTTGTTTTCAGGCATATTGTTGACCTGTTCCATGACTTTGGGATCGAGAAGGAAGGAAAAGGTGTTTAGTGATAGTATTCACCTGACACATTCCTCTGAAAGACTTGATTTTCAGGCTACGCTATCCATCTCCATTGGTTCATTTTCAAATGGCCTGATACCTTCAACAAATGCCTGATATGGAGTCCGACCATTCATATTACGACCCTGATGTGACCTCTCATTGTTGTAATGCTCAAGGTACGTGTCAAAGTCATTTTGCATTTCCTGAACCGACTCATAAAAGTTAGTCCTGCCGGCGATTCGGAAACGCCCATCAAGGAACGTTCTATGTAGACGCCCAACATATCCATTACTCTGAGGCCTGCGCACCTTGGTTGCCCGATGCTCAATATCCTCAAGTTGGAGAAACAGTTCGAATGGATGCTTCTCCGGACGGCCGCAGTATCCACGTCCATTGTCAGTCAGCACTGTTTCAACCTTAACATTGTGCTCTTCAAAGAACGGGAGCACGTAATTGTTAAGCGTTTGAACCGCAGTTACCGGAACCTTGGTCGTATACATCCGGCCCCTGGCATACCGGCTGTGGCAATCTATAACCGTCTGAAGGTATACCCTGCCGATCCCCTTGAGAGTACCCACCAGAAACGCATCCATTGCCACCAAATGGCCCGTAAAATCAGCCTGAATATGCCGTTCGCGGTATTCCGGGCTGAATTTCTCTAGTAGCCGAACCTGCTCTTCCGTAAGCTCAATCTGCGTATCTCGTTGATGCTCCTCAAGCCTCATAAGCCTTTGGTGTCTGGTCTCAAGCTTGTTTCTCAACCATACTCCCCGGACACCACCGGAACTTGCCTTGACACCCTGCAAATTCAATTGCTGGGCCACGCTGAGGCATCCCTTCGTAGGATGCTTTAATGAACAATCCAGGATTGCTTCCTCAACATCCTCAGATACTCTATTGGGATGTGGACCTTTCGCCCCCGGAATCCTATCTAACAGCCCTTCGGCACCGTATGTCTGAAAATTCCTTCGGATTTCATAAAACCGATGCCGGGAATATCCCATGATCATACAGGCTTTGCTGACATTATCGAGTTCCTGGGCCAGCTCCAACAAATTTAGCTTTCTTCTTGCCGCCTTCTGTGTTACATTGGCATTGGCGGTCATCGTTCTCCTCCTGATATAAAGTTTTTAAAGCGTCATATTCTCCCCGTTTCACTCTCCGGGACAAAACCATTGGTCAATTACTCAGGAAGCGGCTATTGTTCCGTACGATAGCAGGGCAGCAGCTTTCTTAATTCATCCCTGTTAGACGCGAGAGGCATATTCGTGAAGAGATACCGGAGGTAGTGATACCGCTCAATCTTATTCGCTTTCGCACTTTCGACGAGGCTATACATGCCGGCGCTCGCATGGGCTCCGCGCGGGGTGTTGGAAAAAACCCAGTTTTTCCCCCCCGATAACAAAAGGCCGGGTAGTCCGTTCAATCGGGGACGCTTTCCTTCGGCCCGGGACATTATTCTCTCTGGGTTAAATACGCTGAAGCGTCCCGTTGCGCCCCTGCTGGACCGCATCATAGCCCGTCAGCCCTTTACCCGGCAATTAGCACTTATCACCGGCATGAAGAAGCCACATTTCCCCCTCTGCCCGCTGGTCCATCCGCCGGCGTTCTGGAAATCCGTGATCACCGGCGACCCCCTATCTGCCGAGGGGACTCTGGATCATGGGCTTAAACCCCCTTGTCACCATGACCGATCCCGCACAGACGGACAGGGCCCTGGAGCGTGTCGAGTACGTTGTGGTCTCGGATTTCTTCATGACGCCCACGGCCCAGCGTGCCGATCTTCTTCTGCCCGCGTCCACCTGGCTCGAGCGTGACGACGTGATGAACATCCACAAGCACTGGTGCTTCCTTGCCCAGCGCAGGGTCGCGATCGCGGGCGATACCCGCGACGACAGGGATGTCATGATCGACCTGGAGCGCTGCCTCGGCCTGCGGAAGGCCTTTTCCTGGAAGGATTATCCCGCGTTCCCGGAATGGATGCTGCAGGGAACGGGGATCAGCTTCGACGAGTTCTGCGAAAGGGGGATACTCACGGGCCCCATGAAGTATTTCAAGTACCGGGACAGCGGCTTTGCCACGGAATCGGGCAAGTTTGATATCTACTCACGTGCCCCGGAAAAAATGGGCGAATTCCGCCAGATCCCGTCCCTGAGGAAACGGCAGCCAGAGCCGCAGGCGGAGATCAATCCCGCCACTGCGACCGGACTGGGATTGAGGGAGGGCGATCGCGTCTGGATCGAATCGCCCCGGGGCCGCGTGGCCATGAAGGAGAAGCTCTTCGACGGCATCGCGCCCGGCGTCGTGTCGGCGCCCCACGCATGGTGGTTCCCCGAGGAGGAGGCCCCCGTTATGGTGTATGTCTCCACAGAATGGGCAAAGACAAGTACAGATAATTCCCATTTTGTCATCTGGGCTTGATCTGTGCCAAAGGAATTTCCACTAAATTCATCCACCGGAGCACAAAAAGAGGTATTTGTTATCCCCATGTGTAAGAACTTGTTTTAAAAATACTTGACGTTTCCTTGCAATTTGGCTATATTGCCAAATATAAAATATCTTTATTGAAAACCGGCTTACTTATGAAACCATTACAAATGAATAATAATACCTCATCAAGTTCATCCGGGCAGAATTGTTGCGCCCCTCCTCAAAACCAACTGAAACTCTCCCCTAATTTGGAAGCACGGCTTCAGGCCGTTAATTCTGTTGCGGAAATAATCAGTGAAAAACCTTCCTGGGTAACTGGCGTTATAAACACGCCCTCAGGCCTTGTTCCGGTAGTAACAGCTGTGTGGTCCCGTGAAGACCATTGGGGACAGATTCGATCGCGTCTCGGCGCCTACCGCATGGAATATACAGTCAAACCAGGCCTTTATGCAATTGGCACGCCCGATGCTGTTTCCGATATTTTTGTATCAGCCAATTACAAGCTAAGTTTCGATATACTTCGCCGCAATCTATCCGGCATAAACGGATGGATCCTCGTACTTGACACAAAAGGCATAAACGTCTGGTGCGCCGCCGGTAAAGGCACGTTCGGAACCGAAGAGCTGATAAACCGTGTCCTTGCTTCAAAGTTGTCAGGACTCGTCACGCACCGGAGGATCATCGTTCCTCAGCTTGGCGCTACGGGTGTAAAGGCATCAGAAGTGAAAAAGAAGACAGGCTTCACCGTTTATTTTGGGCCGGTCGAGGCTTCGAACATCAAAGGTTATGTAGATGCGCGTTACCATGCAACCCCTGAAATGAGGAAAATACGCTTCAACCTTGCGCAACGGCTGGTGCTTGTCCCGATAGAGTTGACCCAGGGCTTCAGATACGTTCCGATAACCGCCCTGATGATATTGATTATCTTCGGGATCCAGCCATCGGGCATCTTGTTTTACAATGCCTGGTTCGAGGGGTGGCCTTTTATCGTTCTGTCAGTGGTAACTCTTTTAGCGGGCGGCCTTGTAACGCCGGCATTATTACCGTTCATACCATTCAGGTCCTTTGCGTTAAAAGGCCTCTTCGCGGGGGCTGCCGTCATTGCGCCGCTTGTTTTACTTACGCCATTAGGCGGCAGCTCGATGTTTTACCGGGCATCCGCTTTGACGCTTTTCCCGCTTCTCTCATCGTACCTGGCGCTTCAATTCACCGGCGCCACGACCTTTACCACCATATCCGGTGTTAAAAAGGAATTAAAAATATGGATTCCCATATATATAGCCGGACTTGTTATATCAGTCATCATGTTAGTGCTTTATAAATTGCAATCCTGGGGATTAGTATGAAATACCTTAAAAATGTAGCCACATTACAATACGATCCTGAAAAATGCACCGGGTGCCGTAAATGCACCGAAGTGTGCCCCCATGCCGTTTTTGAAATGAAGGATGGTAAAGCAAAAATAATCGACAAGGACCGCTGCATGGAGTGCGGAGCCTGCGCGTTGAATTGTGAATTCAACGCTCTTTCAGTCGGTTCAGGCACAGGATGCGCCGCGGCTGTCATCATGGGAATGATCACCGGCGGCGAGCCCGTTTGCAATTGCGGTGGAGAATCGGGTGGCGTTAAATCAACCAGATGTTGCTGATGGGGGAGAATCATGGAACAAAAAATCCAGCCGCAGTACGGTGCGCGAGCAGTCATACTCAAAGCTATGGGGCATCCAACGCGGCTTTTCATTCTCGAAGAGTTAAATAAGCAGGAACGCTGCGTCAATGAGCTTACTGAAATGATAGGGTCCGACGTATCCACCGTTTCCAAGCATCTGAGCGTGCTTAAAAACGCCGGCCTGGTGTATGATGATAAGCGCGGCAACAGTATTTACTACCGATTATGCTGTTCCTGTATTCTTGATATTGTAAACAGCGTTCAAACCGTTATTAAAACGAAAGTTGAAAAGCAAATGGAAATTGCCCAATGCTGCGGGATAACGAGAAAATAGATAAGACTCCTTCATCTCTGTATTCTGATATACGATCATCACTCTCCCCTTATTTCCGTTCAGCGCGATACTTCCGCAGTGAAACGCTCTGGCGCGAAGGCGACACAAACGGCATGCTGGTGTCGCTCCTGGAAGGCCGGGTGAAAATATACCGCATCGCCCCGGACGGTAAAGCCGTAACACTGTACGTCATGCGCCCCGGTGACGTGTTCGGGTTTTTGCCCCTCATTGACGGGATGCCCTACACGGTTAACGCCGAAGCCATGGACGATATAAACGCGATGATACTCACGCATGAACAGTTTATCGAAGCGATGAAGGAGGACCCCCGTGCCGCCCTCCCTCTGCTCAGGTATCTTTCCGGACATCTCAGGTCGTCCTTTGATATCATCATGAGGCTCTCGTCGAGGGACGCCCTTTCGCGGGTTGCTTCGGCCCTGGCAGGGTTGCTGGAAGAAGGCGATCAGCGATCTAATGAAGGCGTTATTGTTATTCCTGTTTCCTCAAAAGAATACGCGTCACTCCTTGGTCTTACACCCGAAAGTTTTTCACGAAAAATCACGGAACTTGCAGACATGGGCATTCTTGAGCGAGCCGGCGTCAATCGGTTAAGGATAATCGATCATAAGCGGTTGTCGTCCATGGCGGTTCCGGGAATTTTAATTTAAGCCTGCTTAATCAAATATTTTATTCCAAAATAAATACACCGATTGATTGTAATCAACGCCATTTTTTCCCCAATTCATTACACTTGTAGTATGATAAAGCGATTTTATGCCGTATTCAGGCAGGATCGTCATTCATACTATATTACGTGAGGTGTTAATCATGATAAACCCAAAAGACTTCCTTGAATTCGGACAGAAATTTCATGGGCATAAATGCCCGGCCATGCCCATGGGCCTTCGGGTGGGCGCCGCAGCCATGAACAAGCTCGGCGTCGATCGCGCCAAAGACGGGCAGATCGTCGCTGAGATCGAGCTCGGTGAAGACCACTGCGCCACCTGTTTTGCCGACGGCGTCCAGGTAATTACCGGCTGTACTTTCGGCAAGGGGAACATCAAGAAGCTCAACTATGGCAAGTGGGCGGTTACCCTTATTGATCGCGCCACCGGGCGTTCGGTTCGTGTTACGCCGAAGGCGGAGGCCATGCTCGCCAACAAGGTCACCGAATTTTTCACGAAATACCGCGAAAAAGGCATACCGGCGTCGCAGGTACCGGACGAAGTGGTGGAGCCCCTGGTGCAGAAGGTAATAAACGCGCCGGAAGAGGCTCTCATTACCGTGGGTGAAATATTCACGCAGAAACTGCCTCCGAAAAAAGATTCCTTCGATGGTTTCGTGTGCGATATCTGCGGCGAGATGACCGTGGAGGGTTACGGAAGGCCGCTGGGCGACAAAAAGGTGTGCCAGCCCTGTTACGAAAAGGCGCAGGGGAAGGTGTGACATGAACAGGGGCGTCATCATCGCGTTTTTCGTCGTGCTGGCGGTGTCGGGCGTGTTCTCCATGTTCGGCAAGGGAGGGGGCTCGCTCTACACCCCCGTCCTTGTCCTGCTCGGATGGGGAGTCAGCCAGTCCATATCCACCGCGCTTTTCCTTAATCTCGTGACCGCCCTGGTTGCCACGATCGTATTTACACGGAACAAGCTGGTGGACTTCAAGTTCTCCCTGATTTTTCTTCCGGGCACGATCACGGGGTCCATCCTCGGGGCCCTGCTCAGCAGCCGGGCCCCCAAGGACCTTCTTCTAGGAATTTTCGCGGTATTTCTTCTCGGCGCGGGCGTTCTGATGATCCTTTCAAAGAAAGGCGGCGATACTGAGTCTTCCCGGCCCCTGACGTGGCGCCTGGGCGCGATCGTGGTCCTCTTTTCCTTCGCGGTGGGCGTGCTTTCAAGCCTTATCGGGGTCGGCGGCGGACTCATCATATTTCCCTTCCTCGTGCTCTACATGAAATATTCGGCCCGGATGGCGGCGGGCGCCAACGCCTTCATCGTCACCGTAAGCTCAATTGTCGGAACAATAGGACATTTTGCCATCGGCCATGTTGAATACCTGCTGCTCGGCGTCACGGCGGTCGCCGCGGCCATCGGGTCGGCAGTGGGTTCCCGGGTTACTGTGAAGGCAAGTCCGTCGTTCATTAAAATCGCTTTTGCTTTCATCATGTGGTTCTTCGCGGTAGAGATCATTCTCAAATTGCTGGGTATTATGTAAATTTTCAATTTTTTCTTGACAATTATTTTATTATTTACTAATTTGCCAAATAAGAACCAATAAGGAGTTTTAATTGGATAAAAAAGTCTGGTTAATTTGTGAAGAACGGGCCAAAATCATCAAGGCCCTTTCGCATCCGGCGCGTATATTCATGGTCGAAGAGCTTCAGAAAGGCGAACGGTGCGTCAACGAGTTGCAGGAGATGATCGGATATGATATGTCCACCATTTCCAAGCATCTATCGATTCTCAAAAACGCCGGCATCGTGGACGACAGGAGGGAAGGAACGAGCAGTTACTACTATTTACGGGTCCCCTGCATCCTGAATTTTTTCGGATGCATACATGAAGTAATGCAATCCAACGCCCGCCAATCCAATGACATCATGAAATCCATTGAATTGAAAATAAGGAGATAATGATTTTTTTGTGATGAATATTGACATTTTTGCCAAATAAGAAACAATCAAAAAACAACTCATGTTATCAAGGAGAAACTAATGGACTGGAAAACAGAATGGAAGCCTTTGTTTTGGATTGTAGCAATATTTTTGCTCCTGTTCTATCTACCGATTGGCGTTCCCCGCTTCGATAATGCCGTATTTGAAGCGCTCTACCTCGTTAAATGGTACGCGCAGGAGCATGTGCTTCTCTGCCTGGTGCCTGCCTTTTTCATCGCCGGCGCCATCGCCGTGTTCGTGAGCCAGGAGTCGGTCATGAAATACCTGGGTCCAACGGCAAATAAGGCCATCGCGTACGGCGTGTCGTCCGTGTCCGGTACGATTCTCGCGGTCTGCTCCTGTACGGTCCTCCCCCTCTTCTCCGGCATCTACCGGATGGGCGCGGGCCTCGGCCCGGCCACGGCCTTTCTCTATTCCGGACCTGCTATCAACGTGCTTGCCATTGTGCTAACGGCAAGGGTCCTGGGGATGGAAATCGGCATAGCCAGGGCCGTAGGCGCGGTGGTCTTCAGCGTCGTCATCGGACTTGCCATGCATTTTATCTATCGTAAAGAGGAAGTGGAAAAAGCCAATGCCGCCATGAACATGCCGGAACCGGAGGTCAAGCGGGCGCTCTGGAAAAATATCATATACTTCGCGTCCATGATCGCAATACTGGTATTCGCCAACTGGGGAAAGCCGGTTGAAACGAGCGGGTTCTGGTATATAATGTATAATTTCAAATGGGTCATTACCGGCGCGTCGTCGGTACTTTTTGCCGTGGTGCTGGTCTTATGGTTCGAGTTAAAGTGGTGGAAGGTCCTCATTGCCGCGGCGCCGGTTGTTGCCCTTTCAATCATAATTCCCGACCAACCCATCCTCGCGTTTTCAGCGGGCGCCATCGGCCTTTCAGTCCTCACGAGCACGGACAAAGGTGAAACCGGCGGTTGGTTCGTATCCACATGGGATTTCGCCAAGCAGATTCTGCCGCTCCTTCTCTTCGGCGTGCTTATCGCCGGCTTTTTGCTTGGCAGGGTTGGTAAAGAAGGCGTGATCCCGAACGAATGGGTCGCCTGGGCTGTGGGAGGAAACTCACTGTGGGCGAACTTCTTCGCGGCCATATCAGGCGCTTTCATGTACTTTGCCACCCTCACGGAGGTCCCCATCGTCCAGGGACTTATCGGCAGCGGCATGGGCAAGGGACCGGCTCTGGCGCTCCTGCTGGCAGGGCCTGCCCTCTCGCTCCCGAGCATGCTTGTCATTAAAAGCGTTATTGGATGGCAGAAGACCATTGTGTACGTAATACTGGTGGTCGTCATGGCCACGATAACTGGGATGATATTTGGAGCTTTATTTTAGGAGGCATTTTTATGATGATCGAAATCCTTGGCCCCGGCTGCTTCAAGTGCCAGAAGCTTGAGGAAGTAACGAAACAGGCGGTATCTGAGCTTGGCATCGACGCCTTTATAAACCACATAACGGATTATAACGGCATTACGAATCGCGGTATAATGATTACACCCGCCCTCGTGGTTGACGGGGTTGTAAAAGTAGCGGGGAAAGTGCCGTCCCTGGAAGAGGTAAAAATATTTCTTGGAAAATAATAGCTGAAACGTATTCATTAAAAAGGAGATTGCTCATGAAAAAACTCGAAATACTCGGCACCGGGTGCCCCAAGTGCATCAAGCTGGAGGAGCTTACCCGCAAGGCAGCTTCAGAGCTCGGCATCGAAGCCGAAATAACAAAGGTCAAGGACATCAACCAGATCATGAATTACGGCGTCATGATGACTCCCGCCCTCGTGGTCGACGGTGTGGTTAAGGTCGTTGGGAAAGTGCCGTCGTTGGAAGATATTAAAAAGTATCTCAAATGAGAGATCCCTTCGATGAATCTAAAGGACATTGTCATCCGGCTTGAAGCCGCCGAGATTCAAAGGATACTGGCCATTGAAATGGATTCGGACCGGGAGCAGGCCCTTGAGTTCATAAGGGAAAATCTTTTAAAAAAAGTGAAAAAGGCGCTCGAGTCGCATTGAACGCCCGTATTCGAGGCCAGTTACCGGCCTCATCAGAAAGACGTGTTTAGCAAATAATTTTACAAGGAGAAATAACATGGCTGAAAATTGTTGTGGTGCCGGAGGAGTGAAACTTCTTTACCCCTGTTCCGGTGCGGCCGATGTGGGCGAGCTTGCGGACCGTGCGGTTCGGAAACTCTGGAAGCAGGGCTTTGCGCAGAAGACCTGCCTGGCGGGCGTCGGAGGTGACGTACCCGGGTTCGTGCAATCGGCGAAGGGAGCCGAATTGAACATAACCGTGGATGGGTGCCCCATCGCCTGCGCGCGAAAAAGTCTGGAACGAATTGGCGTCAAGCCGATATCCATCATGCTTGCCGATCTTGGCTTCAAGAAAGGAGAATCGCCGGTAACAGAAGAGAACATTGCCAGAATTGCTGGCGCGGTCGAGGAAGCATGCTCAATATCGCCGAAAGCAGAAGCAGGTGCATCCCTTTCGGGGGGCGGGTGCTGTTCATAAGGCCCCAGACATGGAAACAAAAGTTATTGCGTTAACCGTTGACGATGAAATCCGTCTGAAGCGGATTGTTATCGATCGGGATAAAGATGATGCCCTCGAATTTGCAAGGGAGTTGCTTGGCCGGATTTCCGCTTCGGCCAATAAGCGGATGAAAAATCATCTTGATGCATGAATATAATGGAGAAGAACCGACATGAAAAAAACATTAAAATTAATTATTCCCGTTGTCATGGCCTTTGCCGTGGCAATGGCCGTGCCGTATCTTCGTACACCCGGCGGGTGCTCGTATCAGGCGCCTCTGATACTGTTCGGAAGCGTCCTCGGCTGCAGCCAGTCAAAACAGCCTGAACCCGAGAGTTCTGCTGCAGTAGTCAGCACGGACGATGCCGCGTCAGCTGCCGACGCCTCCGCCGATAAGAATACCGGTCCGGTTGAGCACCGGGTCACCTTCGTCGAGATCGGCTCGGTCAACTGCATACCCTGCAAAATGATGCAGCCCATCATGAAGGCCGTTGAACAGGAATACAAGGGCCAGGTTAAAATCGTGTTTCACGATGTCTGGACGCCGCAGGGAAAACAGGACGCCATGAAATATGGGATCCGTGTAATCCCAACCCAGGTTTTTCTCGACAAGAACGGCAACGAATATTACCGCCACGAAGGGTTTTTCCCAAAAGAGGAGCTGGTGAAAATTTTAAAACAGAAAGGAGTCCGGTAATGATTCTGGAGCTTTTTACCTGGCTTTCCGGCACTCTCACCAATTCCGCCGGTGTCGCCCTTGGAGGGGCCTTCATCTGGGGAGTGCTTTCCATCCTGCTGTCGCCCTGCCATCTCGCGAGCATACCCCTCATCGTGGGGTTTATCGACGAGCAGGGCCGCATCAGCACGAAACGGGCTTTTTCCCTCGCCCTCCTTTTTTCCACGGGGATCCTCATCACCATCGGTCTTATCGGCCTCATCACCGGCCTCCTGGGCCGTATGCTGGGCGATATCGGCAAATGGGGCAACTATTTCGTTGCGGTCATTTTCATCGTGGTGGGGCTGCACCTGCTGGGCGTCATTCCTCTCCCCTTTCTTGAAAAAGGAGCGAACGCGTCGAGTTTCAAGAGAAAGGGCCTGTTAGCAGCATTCATCCTGGGCCTTATTTTCGGCGTTGCCCTGGGGCCCTGCACCTTTGCTTACATGGCGCCCATGCTGGGCGTTGTTTTCAACGTGGCGTCAACCAGGCTCCTGTTCGCGGTATCTCTCATCCTCGCTTACGCCGTCGGGCATTGTTCCGTCATAGTGTTCGCGGGCACCTTTACCGAGGTGGTGCAGCGCTATCTCAACTGGAACGAAAACTCGAAGGGCGCGGTGATACTCAAAAAGGTCTGCGGCGTGCTGGTCATCGCCGGCGGGTTATATCTCATTTTTTCCGCCTGAGGCGCATCGCATGAGAAACAGGATACAATTTTTTTCGCTCTTTATCCTCGCGGCCTCGATCGCGGGGATGGTCCTGAGCGCGTTCCTTATTTTCGAGTACTTCGGCGTCACGGCTTCGGTCACTGACGCAGTATGCGCCCGGGGCCGGGAAGGCGTCAATGCCTGCATGGTGGTATCAGCGAGCCGCTACGCCGGCATCAGGGGTGTCCCCCTTGTGGGCGACATTCCCGTTGCGGTCATGGGTTATGTTTTTTATGGATTCATCGCGGCCCTTATCATCATTCACGGGTTTCGCCGCGACACGGAGAGCCTATCCATGGGGATCATCATTATATCCGTGCTGACCGGGGCCGCGTGTATTGCCGATATAACGCTGTATGGCATATCGGCATACATCATCAGGTTCATGTGCCCCCTCTGCCTCATGACCTATGCGGCGACAGTTGTTATCTTTGTGCCGTCACTGTTGATTCTGAAAACAACCATTACTTCCGTGCGAGGTTCTATTGCCATGAACATGTTGCGACATATCAGGAAATACGGTGTGTACATGGTATTGATCGCCATCGTTCTTGGCGCCGTGGGTATGGGCATCGGAGCCGGTGCGAGGCTGGTCGCCAATGAAGCGAAAATGGTTTCTCTCCAGGATCGTCTGAAAAAGGCGATTCGGCAATATGAAAACGCCAGGGAAATTGACATCGACACAAAGGGCGTGCCCCTCATCGGGAAACCGGGGTCACCGGCCCGCTTTTCAGTGTTCTTTGATTTTACGTGCGACCACTGCCGTGATGAAATACTCCTTCTTGAGCAGATGGTCCGAGAATATCCCGACGCCGTTTCCGTGTATTTTAAATACCTGCCCCTTAACGGCGACTGCGCCAATCTGGACAGAGGCCGCGACAATCCGTCCGCCGACGCCTGTATTGCCGCCGCGGCCTCATACTGCGCGTATAAACAGGACCGTTTTATGGACTATGCGAAATCCCTTTTTGAACTGTATCACGTAAAAGGAAATCCATTTAACGTGAAAAGTGTTCGTCACCTCGCCAAATCGAAACGATTTGATATGGCGGCCTTTGACCGGTGCTTCGACTCACCGGAAACCGGGAATGTTATCACCCGCCAATACCGCGAAGCTGAACGTCTCGGTGTGGCCAGCACTCCAACGCTTTACCTGAACGGAAAATTGTTGACAGCCGGATCGCGAAAACCGGAAATCATGAAGGGGCTTATCCGGTATTGCATCCAAAAAAATAAATCAAAATAACTTATTACAACACAAAACGGAGAAAATCGATGAAGAAAATACTTTTTGCCTTATTATTTGCCGTAACGATTGTTGTTTCTTTTGCTCAAACAGAAACCATGGGGCAAAACTTACCCCAAACAGTAGTATATTACTTTCACGGCCAGTTCAGGTGCTATTCATGCACACGCATCGAAGAGCTCACCCGCATGTCGCTCCAGAAAGGCTTCGCCAGGGAGCTTGCCTCCGGCGCGATCCTATTCCGTCCGGTCAATGTCGATTTGCCTCAAAATGAGCATTACATCAGCGACTATCGCTTACGTACCCGTTCGGTTGTCCTTTCCAGAGTCAATGGCGGAAAAGAGATTAACTGGAAAAATCTGGAAAGAGTATGGGATTATTTTAGTGATGAAAAAGCATTCCTTGGTTATATCATCAGCGAGATCAAGAGTTTTCGTCGATAACTTGCAGAAGGCTACATGAAATTTTTGATCGTTGTAACGATTATATCCCTTATAGTATCGTTTATCATGGATAAGAATAAAACAATTGCCGGCATGAAAAAGGGACTTTACCTTTTTGCGAACATTCTGCCGGCAATTATTTCAATTATGATAATCGTTAGCATTGTACTGCACTTTACGCCGAAGGAAACTCTCATTCGTTATTTAGGAAGCAATTCAGGTTTCGCTGGCTACATGGTTGCCGCCTTTGTTGGATCCATAAGCCTTATTCCAGGGATCGTTGCGTATCCCCTTGCCGGTATGCTGATAAAAAACGGTGTGAGCTATTCGATTATCGCGGTATTCATTACAACATTGACCATGGTAGGTATTATAACCATCCCGATGGAAGCCAGGTATTTTGGTTTTAAGACGGCAATTATTCGAAATATATTAAGTTTCTGCGGCGCTATAATCATCGGTATTGTAATCTCGTTTCTCTGGAAGCTATAGTGAAATCGTTCATAAAAGATCAAATAGCAAACATCACGATTATCATTACATTCATGATGTTTATTCTGTTCTCATATGTTTTTAATTATACGCCGGGCACGAAAATTTTTGAGGATAATTTTCTTCAATTCATTGAAGAAATGATGATGTTCCTTCCTCTCATGTTTCTTTTAATCGGCCTTTTCGACGTGTGGGCGCCTAAAGAAAAGATAGAACGACACATCGGATCAGACTCGGGAATAAAGGGCGCAGTCTGGATGATACTTCTTGCGATGCTGCAGGCCGGCCCCCTCTATGGAGCATTTCCCGTGTCATATGTTCTTTATAAAAAAGGAGCAAGCATACGGAATATCTTTATTTACCTGGGGGCTTTCTCGACCCTGAAGATACCCATGCTGTCATTTGAAATCGGTTTTCTGGGTTTGAAATTTTCTTTGCTCCGAACAATATTAACCATTCCCGTGTTTATTATTATCGCCATAATAATGGATAACTACCTAAAAACGAGAAATTTCCAGATCAAGGGAGAATAACACATAGCAACAAAATGATAATCTAACATGTAAATGTTGCCCTTGAATCATCAAGGTTGAACAATACGACCAGCCTGCGATAATGTTCCCGCGATATCGTACATGTTTGAGACTGTCCCGACTGCCACCTTGCCGGTCAATTCAAAATAATTCACGCAGGTACCGCATACGAGGATCTTAACTCCTTTTCCCTCCAGAATTTTAAGGTCATCGAGCACATCTGACCCTTCACCCGCATGTTTTACGCCTGTGTTGTAAAATATCATGATATCCGGTATCGGATCAAGTTCAGTTGCGGTGTGAATGAATGCCTTCATGAGAACGCCGCCCAGTTTGTCGTCACCCCTTCCCATGGTGTCCGCAGCGATGACAAATACCGTCGGACCGCCGGCAGCCGTCATGGCACCGGTTGTTGCCGCTACAGGATTGTCCTGCTTTTTTATAAGATGAATTTCATATAACCCATCAGATTTCCCGCTGACTTCAATTGAACAACTCTCATTTGAAGCAAGTCTGGTAATGTTTTCAACTGCTGTGTCATTATCCACTATTACAATAACATCTTTATGCTGTTCAAGAGCTTTTTTCGTAAGAATTACAGGTTGAGGGCATGCGAGTCCTTTTGCGTCAATAATTTTCGGCATAGTATTCTCCAGGTGAATGTTTAATTTACAAGAAAATATTTTATAATGCTGAAAACCGGCGGGGGCGCTGTCCGGCCCCGCCGCCGTTATCAAATAATCAATTATTGAATTACCTTGTCTAATGATTGTAATTTATTTGGCAATGGCTTTTTTAAATGCCTCACGCACCAGGGAAAGTTTTTGCGAAGCCTCTTTAAGTTCAGTTCCGGGCTTCAGGCCAACTCCGCAAAAATAAGTATCATCGACGGTATAGATCATCATGGTCATGTTTGACGCTTCAACAACGAGTTTTTGCGGTGTGCCGCCCTGCAGGGTGCAGGGCGGCGCAACGGTTGTAATGCCCCACATAGGCCTCAGGAATATCTCGCCTTCAGAGATACCTTCGAGCATTGATATGAGCAGCATTCTTGAAAAGATTCTTTCGTGTGACGAAGCAACACCGATTGTGTGAGAAATAGCCTGTAAAAGTTGTGTTTTTGTCGGTATGTGCCTACCTATATATTTATTCCCGGGGGTGGTATGATTTGACGGTTACGGTCTTTCCTTGACCTATGTGATCTGCTCGGTCTGCGGCAACACCTTTGACGCGAACGTTCCAGTGTCGTGCGATATATGAGGCGTGCCGAAAAAGGATTTCACCGTGATCAAATAAATGGCGGAGGAATCATCCCCCGCCTCGCACGCTGATGATGAACGAAGAAAGGCATGCGCCCTCCTTCGTTTGTTGTGTTCAGCGCCCTGTCATTTCGGAAGGGCCTTGGCGACTTCCCAGAGAGCGCTCACGACCTGCGGCACGCGGTCGGTGCTGAGTCCCACGTGCGCCCATATAAGGTAGTTCTCGTTCAGCTGGAAATTGCCGCACTGGTCCTTGAAGCGAAGGAGCGCGTCGCAGAGTTGAGGCGTGAGGAGGGCCTGCACCCTGGCGCTGTCGGCGCCGTTCACCTTGAAGGCCTTGTCGAAACCTGGGTAGGGGATGGCCACCTCGCCGATGTTGGTGAGCTTGCCCAGGAGCGTCTCGGGCCGTACCAGTATCTTCGATCCCTTGAACGAATCCGGCATCATGAGCTTCACCGTGGTCAGCTGGTCCGCTTTGCTCCTCTGGTGCCGCTTCATGTAAGTGCTACCGTACGAATGCGTTCTCAGGATGCTTGTCGCGGCGCCCAGCAGGGCCGTCGCGGTCTGGGCCACCGCGGCCTCCTGCATCCTCTGTGTCGTGTCCATGTCCGTGTACGGGTTCCGGTAGAGGAGGCTCCCTTCAAACTCGCCCCAGTAATCGGTGGTCGGCGTCACCACGATGGTGCCGAGTGCGCTCCTGACCGTGAGGATCGGATAGGCCTTGAATCCATTATATTCGGGGACCTCCGGCGGATCGCACTGGAGGGTCTGGGCCAGGCGATTGTAATCGTCGATATATTTCTGCATCATCTGGTTCTGCATGCCCACACGGCCGCCGCTCATCATGGGCTTTATGAATTTGACGAACATGATGACTATCATACCGACGACAAAGGCAATAGACACAAAGGCCAACAGGGTATTCATACGCGTTCTCTCCTAATTGTAATTTTTTTGCGTCATAATTCCTGCATAACGTGAATTCGCCCCTACACCGTGCATGCAAATTTCGGGCACCTCGAAAAATCAGATTTTTTATTCAAAGCGCCCTTACGGAAACATGACGCTTTAGTAACTACTAAAATGCTTAAAAGTCAGGGTGAAACCAGTGGCCACTATGCCGCTTACTGGCAGATTATGCAATCACAAAAAGCCTTTACAAAGCCCTGAAGACCTGGTATTCTTGTCTTAAATTTTTCCAGCTCTTCCGCGACTACCAGATCGTGTTCACCTTCATGGTTGCCGACATCGACGCGGCATGAGGGCGTATCACCCACGATCAGGCCTGCCACCCCCCACGTTTATCCTGCGCGGCGATGGGACCTGTGCGCGATCTATCCGGGGAAGGGCTTCAAAGAGGCGGGGACGGGCTCCTGAAAAGGTACGCATGGGTCCACGCACCCATAGGAATTTCATGCCACGCGTTTCCCCCGCGCGGCATGAAATTCCCTGCCTGTAACGCGTCGGTGATCAGGAAGCCGGGCCCGCCGCCCAGTCGACGACCACGTTATTCGGTCCGGCGCCGAGCTTGGCGTGAAGCTTCGAGCCCGGGTACAACAGCGGCAGGGCTGTAGCGGGCACCGGATTGCCGACCTGCACCTGGTAGGGGGTATCGACCCCCTCGTAGACCGTGAGCGTCAGGAGAAACATCTCTATGCCATCGGCGTTTTTGAGTTTCATCGGCTGGCTCCCGACAAAGACCACCTTGATCGGTTTGCCATGTTCAAGAATGTAGGCCGCGCTGTTCTCTCCTGTGCTCCTGGGAAGGGTGACCGTTGGCAACTCGGATTTAAAATCGATGAACACCTTACTGTGATCACTGGGATCCACACGCACGGGGACCACAGCGCCCTTCGTGAGCTTTGCGAGGACGACTTCCGGGATCCGCTGCACCGCGGACGCCTGGAAGGGTGCGACGTTGTCAATCATCACGTTCATGGAGAACGTGCACTTTCGCTCGACCAGATTGTTGCCAGTCCTGAGCGTCACGCTGGAGATGGATATGTCCGTGATTTCACCTCTGCCGAGTATCCCGTTGCTGATTACCGAACTGTCAGTCGAACCGATCAGATTGCTAAAAAAACCCATGGGTGCCTCCTTGGTTTATTATGTGAAATGTGTATCATGCCAGCCAATGAGTAGAGGGCATGATCGGATTTTGTAAATAACTATTATCATCATGTCGCAAAAACGCCCTTACCCCACCTGGCGCAATAGACATCATTGATCTTTTCAGCAGTTCGCACAATCAAAAAAAACCTTTGAATCGTGCAAACCCCGGGTATTCTGGTCCAAAATGTTATTGATAATCACCTCGTACACCATCACTTCCCTTGAAATTCCTTGCAGGGTCAGCGTTCAATTTTCTACTAAAATGCTCCGTATTCAGGGTGAGGGCAGGTGACACAATGACACTTACTGGCAGATTGTGCAATCACAAAAAGTCTTTTCAAAGCCATGAAGACCTGGTATTCCGGTCTTACATTTTCACCCTGAGCCTGCCGAAGGGTCGTGCGTCGGTCCGGAATTCGCAAAAATTTTTCTAAAAATGAATAGTTTCCCCTTTCGCAGGAAAATATACCAGCGGCAATTTCGTATTTCTAACAAAAATTATATTGTTAAATGGAATTCGGAATGTATAGCTATTTCACGGCCTTTTCTTCATTCGGAAATAGCCGTTGACGAGCAGGTGCGTTTTTCAGAGTGATCTCCATTCCTGTTCCGCAAAAAATGAGAATACAACAGACGGAATCATCTCTTTTCCGCACACCGGGCATATTTCCGGATTAGTATCAAATGAATTCTTTATAGCACGGGCCCACGTTTTGTGCGATATTTCTTCCAGTTTCTTTCCTGTTCCGTGGGAATATATACTACAATAGCGTATTTCCTTGCGATGCTTGTCCGGTAGATAGAAGATCATCCGGGCCATGAAATCCTATATATCGAGTGTCATTACGGAATAGGTCTTTTCTTTAGTTTTTCGAACCACCTTGCTTATGGTTATGCATTTTGATGGTGGCCCTTAAAACGTCCGGCGCCAGCCAGACACCTTGCGGGGACTGCTGCTCCCGTCAGGATGCCGTAGTGCCGGGCGTGGACAGGAAATCCAAAAAGCGCTCGGCGATGAGCCGAAATCCCGTCGAAGCTGTGTTTCGGTAAGTTCACCCCGAAAGCCCCTCGCGGCGATTGAGCGACCACGCGGGGGAGGGCGAGGGGGTGCGCGTGCACGCACCCCCTCGCGATATTGCGCGACCAGATCCTGGTCAACCCCGCGCGGGGTGGCGCAACGGCTACAATACCCTGCAGGGGCAAGATACACGGTAAGTCGACCACAGACGTAAATGAGTGAATTACGGTTTTTTTTCAGCAGTCATATATTATTTGACAAAATATTTATGGTGCGTCATAATTTATTGAAGAGTTAATCAAACGAGAAATTTTCTGTAAAATAATCTACAAGAAGAGAATAATGTAGAAGATTTTCGAGTTGTGCTGAAAAGCGGTTGTTATTTAGGAGAGAAGCTTTCGCCAGAGTGAGAGGTGCTATCATCGGGAGGAAGTGAGAATTTGTTGCAGTAATATTGATTCTTACCTGAATAAAAAAAGTAAAGAAAGTATAACAATGTAGGGGGGAGATTATTATGAAAAAGCTCTATTTTCTTATTGTGATAATAATTATCACACTTCCAATTCTTTCATGTAATAAAGCGAAAGATCATAAACAAGAAGTGCTTCTGATAGGATTGGCTCTGAATACTGGTAAATTATGGTCGCACCAGGCATACCTCAAAGCCCCGAATAATTCGAATGGAGATATTTTCGGTAATTCTGTGGCGATCAGTGGAGACACCATCGCGGTTAGCGCAGTTAATGAGGATAGC
>CALMRZ010000030.1 GCA_937872225.1 uncultured Spirochaetota bacterium | reverse complement strand
GGACTGTGGAATTATTATATGGCAACAAAATAGGAGTTATGCAACAAGTCTAATGTATTTAATCATTTAAAAATTTATGCACAGGAGTAAATACTAATATACATAATATTCATTGATAATTAAATATATATTAAATATTTTTATTTTAAATAAAATTTTATTTGCTTTCTATACACCCGTTCAATATATTAACAAATAGACAATATGTGTTTATTTTGATAAATGCCCCATTTTCCTTTTTCACCAAATTGTAAAATCACAAAAGCGGGTTACTTTACTACAAGATGATTATAATGAATCAAATTATTGACAGTACGGTATTGAATAATCAAAAAATCCATTTCACCGTAATTGGATTCGTGCTTGTTTTGCTATTTGGTTTTATCGATTCCCTCATCGATTATCGTGTGAGCTTTTCGATATTTTACGTTCTTCCAGTCGTTCTTGTTACCTGGTATACAGGGATCAGGATCGGGATATTATTTTCAATTTTAAGCTCGGCAATGTGGTTTGCAGCCTCGTTAATTTCGCATAACCAACAAGCACCGCTGCCCATTATTGCCTGGAATACAGTCGTGCGCCTCGGCTTCTTTATAATTATCTCGTCAGTCCTTCATTATTTTAAATCAGAAAGGGAAAATGCGCGCATGGATTATTTAACCAGGATTGCCAACAGGCGCCATTTTGAAGAAATGCTTTCAAATGAAATCCAGCGCAGCAACAGGTATAACCACCCATTGAGCATCATTTACATGGATGTTGACAACTTCAAGACCATAAATGATAATCTCGGCCACCGCGCAGGGGACAAGGTTCTTACGGCAATTTCTACTATTATTAACAGCCACATACGATCTTCTGATGCTATCGCGCGTCTTGGAGGTGATGAATTTGCCATTCTCCTTGTTGAAACCGACGAGCAAGAAGCGGGTAAATTTATAAAAAAAGTGCAATACGAACTGCTTCTTGCAATGGAATCCTATACTTTTCCGGTAACATTCAGCTTTGGCATTGCTACCTTTTATTCTTTTACAAAGAACATCAGGGAGATGATGCACATTGCCGATTCCTGTATGTACCACTCGAAAAAATCCGGTAAAAACAGAATAAGCTTGCAGGTGGTGCGGTAGTCTCTATGCCAAAATTATTATTAGCAGCCAACCGTCTCCCGGTTACTGTTGAATTAAAAAAGAGCGGCAATCCGGCTTTCAGCCCGAGCGTCGGCGGTCTTGCCACTGGCATGTCGTCATTATCCAGTACCAATCCCTGCCTCTGGGCCGGTTACTCCGGTATTCCCATAGGAAGCATTGGTCAGGAAAAATCAGACCAAATCCGGAATGTCCTTATTGAAAAATATAACGCATATCCAGTGCCGTTGACCGATCAGGATATTGAACTGTATTATAATGGATTTGCGAACAAGACAATCTGGCCGCTGTTCCATTATTTCCCCTATTTCACAAGCTTCAATGAAGAAACCTGGAAGGCTTACGAGAAGGTGAATAACAAGTTCTTTGACACATTGCAACTCGTCTATGAACCTGGCGACATTATCTGGGTGCACGACTACCATCTTATGCTGCTTCCGGGAATCATCAGGCAGAACATACCGGATGCCACAGTAGGATTTTTCCTGCACATCCCTTTTCCCTCATACGAAGTATTTCGCTTGCTGCCATGGCGCAGGGAGATACTGAATGGCCTTATGGGAAGCGATCTGATTGGTTTTCATACATTCGGTTACGTCCGGCATTTTTTAAGCAGCGTGCAGCGCATTATCGGCATTGATCATTCCATGGGACAGCTGAATGTTGAAAACCGCACAGTTAAATGTGATACCTTCCCCATGGGAATTGATTATCAGCGGTACTCGGACTACATGCATAACAAAAAAATAATACGCGAGATAGCCACCTTCAAACACAGCATGAATGGCAAAAAAATGATCCTCTCCATGGACCGGCTTGATTTCACCAAGGGGATCATAGAGCGCCTCAATTCCTTTGAGCGCTTTCTTGAAAAATATCCTGAACACCACGGCAAAGTCCAGATGATAATTGTAACCGTGCCCTCGCGGACACAGGTCGACACCTATATCAAGCTTAGAAAAATCATAAACGAGCATGTCGGCAGGATCAACGGGAAATTCAATACTCTCAGCTGGTCGCCGATACAATATCTCTACCGGTCCCTCCCCTTTGAGATGATAATGACCCTGTATCACTGCTCGGATGTCTGCCTGGTCACCCCCCTGCGTGACGGGATGAACCTGGTAGCCAAGGAATACGTTGCCTCCCGCATCAATAACGACGGCGTTCTGATCCTAAGCGAGATGGCCGGCGTGTCGGAAGAGCTGGGAGAAGCGCTGATCGTCAACCCGAACAACGAGGAGGAAGTTGCTGATTCAATTGCCGCGGCGCTTTCCATGCCCGAAGATGAAAAGCACCGCCGCATGCAGATCATGCAACGGCGGCTGCAGAGAAATGACGTGATTCAGTGGTCTTCCTCCTTCATTGAGAAGCTGTCGAGCATGAAGAAAATTGAAGAAGTATATATGGCAAAAAGCATAAACAGCGCCAATCTCGGTGCGATTCTCGATACATACCGGAACAGCAGCTCCCGGTTATTGCTGCTCGATTATGATGGGACCTTGGTCACCTTTACCGACAGACCGGATCTTGCCGTACCGGATCCGGATCTTATTTCGCTTTTATCGATACTAACCTCCGACATCAAAAATACCGTGGCAATAATCAGCGGCCGCAATTTCGAATTCCTGGAACGATATTTCAGCGGTATGCGTCTGTCCCTCATTGCCGAGCATGGGGCATGGATAAAACTCAACGGCGACGAATGGAAGACCATTGCGAACCTGGATACGCAATGGAAAAATGAGATCAGGCCTATTCTTGAATCCTATTGCGACCGGACCCCCAGGACCTTCAGCGAAGAAAAGGAATTCTCGCTGGCATGGCATTACCGCCGCGCCGACGCGGAATTTGCCTCCATCCGGGCCATGGAACTGAAGGGAAACCTCCTGCACATGATAGCCAACCATAATCTCGGCATAATGGAAGGGAACAAGGTCCTTGAGATAAAAAGCCTGGAGATCAACAAGGGTAAGATTGCGAGATTCCTGTTATCTGCCAAGCATTATGATTTTGTATTGGCAATCGGCGACGATGTAACCGATGAAGACCTCTTCTCGGCTATTCCGGATAACGGCTTCAGCATCAAGGTCGGATACGGTCCGTCAAAGGCAAAATACTTTATTCCCAGACCGGGAATGGTGCGACAGGTGCTCAGTGAATTCGGGAAGGTTCATTGATGCCGGAGAAAATTACAAAGACTATTCCATGGTATAAGACCGCTGTTATATACGAATTATATGTCCGCGGATTCCAGGACAGCAACAGGGACGGCAGGGGCGATTTCCGCGGCCTGATATCACGCCTTGATTATCTTGTTGACCTAGGGGTCGACTGTTTGTGGATCATGCCCATTTACCCCTCACCCGGAAGGGACGACGGGTATGATATCATGGATTACTACGGTGTCAACACGGAATACGGCACCATCGAGGACTTCCGAAACCTTCTGTATGAAGCGCACAACAGGGGACTTAAAGTTCTTGGCGAGCTGGTTCTCAATCACACCTCGGACCAGCATCAATGGTTCCTTGATGCAAAGAAGGGGCCCGCTTCGCCCTATTTCGATTACTATGTATGGTCCGATAATCCTGATAAGTATAAAGAGGCTTGTATTATCTTTTCCGATATTGAAACATCCAACTGGACCTACTGCAGGGAAAATGGCTTGTACTACTGGCACCGCTTTTTCTATCACCAGCCCGACCTCAATTACGACAATCCCAGGGTGCGCGAAGAGATGATACGGGTAATCAGGTTCTGGCTGGATATGGGCCTTGACGGTTTCCGTGTCGATGCAGTGCCTTATCTTTTCGAAAAGGACGGTACCAATTGCGAAAACCTACCGGAAACACACCGGTTTATCAAAGAGATACGGAGTATGATCGACCGTGAATATCCCGGTGCTGTTCTTCTTGCAGAGGCAAACCAGTGGCCGGAAGACCTCATTGAATACTTCGGAAGCGGCGATGAATTTCACATGGCTTTCAATTTTCCTCTCATGCCCCGCCTCTTCATGGCTTTGAAACTCGAGCATCACGGCCCCATTATTGACATCATGAAGCGGCTGCCGCAAATTCCTGATAACTGCCAGTGGGCCATGTTTCTCAGGAATCACGATGAAATGACCCTGGAAATGGTAACGGATGAGGAACGGGACTATATGTTTCACGCCTACGCCGAGGACAGGCAGATGCGGATAAACAAGGGAATCCGCCGGCGCCTTGCTCCCCTCCTGGGCAATGACAGAAAAAAAATAGAGCTTTTGTATGCGATACTGCTGACCCTTCCCGGCACGCCCGTGATCTATTACGGCGACGAGATAGGCATGGGGGACAACATCTATCTTGGCGACAGAAACGGCGTTCGCACACCGATGCACTGGAATGACAATAAAAACGCCGGCTTTTCCGAGGCCCAGCCGTCCCGATTATACGCTCCGGTGATCAGTGATCCCGTATACAACTACAACTCGGTCAATGTCGAAGAGGATAAAAATAATTCAAATTCCCTCTTTAACTGGCTTAAAAACTTCATCCATATCAGGAAATCATTCCACCTGTTCGGCACCGGCACGATTGATTTTCTCTATCCGGACAACAAAAAAATCCTGGTATACATGATAAGACAGGATGACATGCGGATGCTCTGCGTATTCAACCTTTCACCGTCGGCGCAGCCCGTCGAAATTGATCTTGCATTATTGAACAATTGTGTTCCGATTGACATTATCGGAGGGACTATTTTCCCAACGATCGGGGAATTACCCTATCTTCTAACACCGAATGGTTATGGATACTACATTTTTCATATAATGGAATAGCACCTGTGTCACTGGAAGATGCTGCCCAACAATCATTTAATGGGATTATAGATAAAACAACGAGGAGCAAGACATGCTCAAATTTAACAACATTTTTTACCCGATAAATCTTGATTCAAAAAACATAGCCCCCGTTGTTAAAGCCACTGAATTAGCAAAGGCATTCGGCAGCCATATCCACATCCTTTATGTAAACGATCCAGCTGCCGGATACCGTTTCCCCGCCGACCATGAAGAAACCGTGTCACTCAGGGTGAAAGAGGTTGTGCCGGCCGAAATATTGAACAACTCCATGGAGAGAATGAATCATCAGCAAATCAGATGATAATATATTGGTTTTTCAGGAAACTGCTAGATGTATTGTGCTCTCCTTGGCTTATCACCGCGAGAAGGTAAACTCCCGAAGGGAACCCCTCATGCCTCGAGCAGATATGTCAGGTTGGATAACTTGACAAAGTTGATGACATCGGCGTTTGCTTTGCTGATAACCAGCTTTTTGCCCCTTGTTTTCTGAATTTTATACAGGCTTATCAGAACACCGATGCCCGCAGAATCCATAAAATCCACCCGCGAGAAATCAATTTCTATATTCTTATCCCTTGTCTGGCTGACTTCAAATAATGTATTCTTGAAATCCTTACTCGTATAAAGATCGATGTCGCCGATAACGGTGACGGTAATGACTTCATCATATTCGTTGACTTCAATTTCCATATTAATTCGCTCCTTATAGGTACTTTATAACTATAAATGACAATGTCAAGTCAATTGGAAATTTCCGAATAGGCGTCATGGTTGAAGGTTATATGTCTCTAGGTAAAACCACTTAGGGCGGCATAAGAAGAATTTTTATCCTTGAATATCAGCGGCAATGATTCATAATGATATCATTGAAACATCACAACATATCTCTCTCCCTGCGCACCTGCTCATGCAACGGAAGCCCGGAACAGCCGGTTCTTAATTTCCTTGACATTCCCCAACCAACCACCCATGTTTAACACATGAATAAGATGCCGGTCCTCTTCATCGGCCACGGCTCGCCTATGAACATCTTCATGGACAATGACTTTACGCAGAGTCTGGGCAGACTCGGCAGGGAGCTGCCGCGGCCGAAGTCGATCATGGTCATCTCCGCCCACTGGCTCGCCAAGGCCACCCTGGTCACCGCCATGAAGAACCCGGAGCTGATCTATGACTTTTTCGGTTTTCCCCCGGAGCTCTACCAGGTGAAGTACCCCTGTCCCGGCGCGCCGGAAGACGCGGAGAAGGTCACGCGGGTGACGAAATACATGGCCAACTGTTCCCTGGACTGGGGCCTCGACCATGCCTCCTGGGCGGTGCTGAAGCACCTGTACCCTGACGCGGACATACCGGTCTTCGAGATGAGCCTCTGCGAGCCCATGGAGCCGCGGTACCACTATGACCTCGGCCGGCGGCTGGCGCCCCTTCGTCATGAAGGGATACTGATCATCGGCAGCGGCAACATCGTCCACAACCTCAGGCAGATGGAGTACGACATGGAAGCCGAGCCCTGCGACTGGGCCGTAGATATCGACGAAAAGATCAAATCGCTGTTGCTTGAAGGAAACCACGGCAAGCTGGTCAACTTCGACGACCTCGGCAGGAACATGGCCCTGGCAGCCCCCACCACGGAACATTTCATTCCCCTGCTCTACACCCTGGGGCTCCAGGAACAGGACGACGGGATAACTTTCACCCACGAGGGGTTCCAGCATGGGTGCATATCGATGCGGTGCTTCAGGATAGGGTGATTGGGTAGATAGTTATCGGTGCCACGACCGATAGTTATCGGCAATAGTGCGGTCATTTCCCCTTCAGGCGTGCCTTGATCTTCTCAAAACCGATGATGGAACCGATAACTGTCACAAACCCCATGGCGACATAGAGGAACAGGTCCCCGATGACCGAATACACGGTCCTGTGGTTCATGGTAAAATCGATATCGCCGGCAAGATGGCCCTTGGTGATGATCGGGATCGATTTTTTGATCCTTCCGTGGGGATCTATGAAAACGGTGTAACCCGTGTTGCCGGCCCTGAGGTACCAGATGCCGTTTTCCACCGCCCTGAATATGGACGCGGAAAAGTGCTGCATGTGGCCCCTGAAGGTATCGGTCCAGCCGTCATTGGTGATGTTGACGTAGAATTCGGCCCCGAGGTTGCGGTAGTCCCTGCACAGGCGATGGAAAATACCTTCATAGCATATCAGGACGCCGAACTTCCGGCCCATCACATCGAAGAGAACGGGCCTTTCACCCGGGACGAAACTTGACCCCCCGAAGCTTTCCGTGATGTGCTTGACGAAGGCCAGCCATTTCTCGTAGGGAAACCATTCCCCGAAGGGGACCAGGTGTATCTTGGAATAGGTCTTCACGACCTGGCCGTAGCGGTCGATCAGCACCGCGTTGTTCTGCGGGGACCTCTTCAGGACGAGGCCGGTATATTCCTCCTTCACGCCGATCTCCCCGGTCAGGAGCGGCGTTTCGTTGGCCTGGGCGACGGCGAGGACCTCCTTCTCGAAATCGTTCAGGGAGCCCCGCTCGTAATCGTAGGCTATGGTTTCCAGGGTGGCCGATTCCGACCAGACGAGGAGGTCGGGCCGTTCGGCCATGGCGCCGGCCGTGTACCGCTTCAGCTCCTCGAGGTAGCGGTACCGGTTTTCGAACCAGTTCTCCCACGGCGAGATGCACGACTGCACCATGGCCACGCGGAGCCCCCGCTTCACCGGGCGGTCGTTGACGGCCAGGGTGACGGCCCCCATAATCGACACCGCGACGAGAAAAAGGACCGCGGCCGCGATCATCCGCGCCTCCTTCATGCGCGGCAACTCCGCGGCCGCAATTTTCCGGAACCCCCAGGCCCTCGCGAATTCGGCGGCCAGGCAATTGAAAAGGATGATGGTAAAGGTGACGCCCATGATGCCGGTGACGGACGCCATCTGGATGAAGGAGGTCAGCGGGTATTGCGTGTACCCCCAGTAGGGGAGCGGATAGGCTATGTGGCCTATCGACTCGATCCAGTCCACGAAGACCCACACCGAGGGATAGATGAGGAACCGGAGCCCCTCGAAGCGACGGGAGAGCGCCTCGGCCGCGGTGATCTTGATGGAGAAAAAGACCGTCAGGGCAGGCATCAGGAAGCCCACGATGACCGCGTATCCCCCCGGCGCGGCCGCGCCGAAATTCCCGATCCACTCGAAGGCGAGGAAATGCCCAAGCAGGCCGGTGATGAACGACGTCAGGTACACGTCCTTCGGCTTTTTATCGCGCACATACATGAACAGGGGCACCAGGGCAATCCAGGCAAAGAAGGGGAAGCCCTTCAGGAAGCAGATGTCATAGGTGGGAAATGACAGATACATGAGAAGTGACGTCAGCAGGTAATAATTTCTTTTGAAGAACGTGAATATCCTATTCATCGGTGCTCTCACCTATCATGGTTATGAATTCGTCTTCGCTTATGATTGTTACGCCGAGGGCGCGGGCCCTGTCAAGCTTCGAGCCGGGGGATTCGCCGGCCAGCACGTAGTCGGTCTTGCCGCTTACCGAACCCGCTGCCCTGCCGCCCAGCTTCTTAATGATTTCCTCGGCCTCCTGGCGGCTGTAGCGCGACAGGGTCCCGGTCACGACAAAAGTCTTTCCGTTCACGGGGCTGTCAGCCGGGGCGGCGGCCTCTTCCTCCTCGACGACCAGGCCGGAGGCGAGCATGCCCCCGACCAGTTCCCGGTTCTTTGTATCCTGGAAGAATCCGTGGACGGACTCGG
Organism: uncultured Spirochaetota bacterium; assembly: GCA_937872225.1. Classification (GTDB taxonomy): domain Bacteria; phylum Spirochaetota; class UBA4802; order UBA4802; family UBA5550; genus RBG-16-49-21. The sequence goes on along the minus strand of CALMRZ010000030.1, from coordinate 7,154 downwards.
CGACGCCGGGCCCCACTTCGTGTATCTCCATGAGGTCGTCGGTGCTCATTTCATAGAGGCGGTCAAGGCTTTTCACGTTCGCCGCGATCACCGACGCGACGTGGCCCCCGACGTTCCTGATGCCGAGGCTCTGGAGGAAGCGCGACAGGGGCACGCGGCGCCGGGCGTTAATGGAGTCGATCACCTTGTCGGCGAGCCTGTCCCCCATGCGATCCAGCCCCATGAGGACGTCCTTCGTTATCTTGTAGAAATCCGCGATGGTATTGAGGCGGCCCGCGTCGTAGAGGCGCGCCACCAGCTCCGGCCCGAAGAACTCTATGTCCATGCCGTCCTTGGACACGAAGAACTTGAGCGCCTCGATGCGCTTCGATTCGCAGGAGGGATTGACGCAGCGGAGATAGATGTCCTCCTGCCGGAGCTCTTCGCCGCACGACGGGCACTGTTTCGGCGGGACGATGGCCTCGCCCCGCGCCGCGCCGTCATGGCGTACGACCTCGACGACCTTGGGGATAACGTCGCCGGCTCGGATAATCTTGATCTTGTCCCCGATGCGCACGTCAAGGCGCTCGATCTCCTTGAAGTTGTGAAGAGTGGCCCTCTTCACGATGACCCCGCCGATGTTAATCGGGTGTAGGTTCGCCACGGGCGTGATAATGCCGGTGCGGCCCACCTGGAAGTCCACGGACTCAAGGCCGGTGACCGCTTCCCGCGCTGGAAACTTCCAGGCCACGGACCACCGCGGGGCCTTGCTGGTGACGCCCATGCGTCCGCGCAACGAGAAATCGTTTACCTTTATCACTACCCCGTCAATATCGAAATCGAGGGTATGGCGGTTCTCGAGCCAGTAATTGTAATATTCCCTGATCTTTTCCAGCGGGCCGACGGCCGCCTGGGGGCTTACCGGTATCCCCAGGGCCGGGAGCTTTTCAAAAAGGGTACGCTGGTCGGGCACGGGAAGGTCATCAGAGACCCTGCCCACGGCGTAGAACACCGCGTCCAGGCCCCGCTCCGCGGTGATGGACGGATCAAGCTGGCGCAGGCTGCCCGAGGCGGCGTTGCGCGGGTTGGCGAAGGCCGGCTCGTCCTTTTCGGCGCGGGCCCGGTTGAGGCGCTCGAACTCGCCGTGGCGCATGAAGACCTCGCCGCGGACCGAGAGGTACTCGGGCGCCGCCCCTTTGAGCGCGTGGGGCACGGCTCGGATGGTGGCCAGGTTGCGCGTCACATCCTCCCCCACCTCGCCGTTTCCCCTCGTGGAACCCTGCTTGAGTTTTCCCCTCTCGTAGACCACCTCCACGGCGAGGCCGTCGTATTTAAGCTCCATGGAATAGAGCAGGTCTTCGCCGGCCGCTTTCCTGCACCGTATATCGAAATCAGCCAGATCTTCCTCGGTGAAGATGTTGCCCAGGGAAAGCATGGGGGGGTCGTGCCGCACTTCCGAAAAGGCCGCCGACGCAAAGCCGCCCACCTTCGCCGCGGGGGAATCCTCCCGGCGCAGTTCCGGGTGCCTGGATTCGATATCGGCGAGCTCGGCCATGAGGCGGTCGTATTCCGCGTCGTCGACCAGGGGAGCGCTCAGCTCGTAGTAATGCCGGTTGTACCTGAGGATGAGGTCGCACAGCTCGTTATAACGCGCCGCAATGTCTTCTTTCTTTCTTGCCATATGAAAATTGCAAAAGCCGCGCTGATATCACGCCCTTCGGCGCAAGGTATCACACCCAGGCCCTGACCCTCCGGTTCAGGACCTTTTCCGCTCGGACGCAGGCGAGATACCCTTCGTTGATTATCTTTTTCGCGTCGACGAAATCGAGGGTCTGGACATCAGTGACGTCCGGCTCGATCAGCACCGTCGGCGCGTTGTATCTCAAGAGAAGGGCCGTGTTGACATACTCCATGATGTCCACCGACCCTGCCATGATCTCCAGGATGTTGGGCATCCGGTCCTTATCACTGCCTGCATCCCTGCCGGACTTAAGCCACTGCTCAATCGCCGCGAACCACCTGCCGCCGCCCGACGAGGACGATCCATCCCCCGCCGGCAGGAGGACCCGCGCGTCATCCGCCTGACCCGATCCATCATCCGGCACGGCCGCGAAATGTTTGAGGCCCCTCTTTTTCAGCCGGGGATGGAGGTTCACCGCTATGGTTATCCCCGCCCCCATGCTCCGCACGATGTTGATCGGCAGCGGGTTCGCCACGCCGCCGTCAATCAGGATGGTCTTCCCGTACCTGACCGGCACCAGCACCCCGGGGATGGAAACGCTTGCCCGGAGCGCCTCCAGGACGTTTCCCTTCCTAAATATGACGGACGAGCCGGTGGCATAGTCCGTGGCAAGGACCGCGAGGGGCGTTTTCAGGTCCTCGATCTTCGCGTCGCGGGGGATATACCGTTCCATGAACTTTACAAAGCCCTTGCCCTGGATGATTCCGGAACGCGGCACCATCGGGTCCATATAGCCGATCATCTCGCGGAAGGTGAACTTCATGATGTCTTCCTTGAACCTGCCCATGGAGCCCATGCCATGGAGGGCCCCGATAACCGCGCCGATGCTGGACCCGGCGATATAATCAATGGGGATATCCATGGATTCCAGGAACTCAATGACAGCTACGTGGGCGAGCCCCTTGGCGCCTCCGCTGCCCAGGGCCAGTCCCACCTTATGGTTTCTGAAATATTTCAAGGGATTACCGGACATGATTATCCTTCGTCGTGCATTGTTATAGTGGGAGGATGGCCCTTCCGCGGCTGGCAGTCAATAAATATTTTTCAGGGATGTATTATTGGAAGAATAACAGCAACCTGAATAATTGATATTTTTATTGACATGCTGCTTTCCCTGATAATTATTAATGAGAACCAATTAAATACTTTTACTGTCACACTACGGATATTTTTATAAACCAGGAGGAGACCAATGCTGGGCAGACTATTCATTTCATTAATGATACTATGCAGCTTGTCATGCGGCGCGCTTATTGTCGTGCCAGAAGACGACCGCCGCGGCAGGGACCGCGAAGAGGAACTCCGCAGGCTCGAGCAGGAGCGCCTCAGGATCGAGCGAGAACGCCAGCGGAAGATCGAGGAAGAACGACGCTGGCAGCAGGAGCAAGAACGGCAGCGCCGGCTCGAGGAGGAGCGCCGGAGGAAGATCGAGGAGGAGCGCCGCAAATATGAGGAGGAGCAGCGCCGGCTCGAAGAGGAGCGATGGAGGAGGGACGAGGAGGAAAAGCGCAGAAGGCACGAGGAAGAACGCAACCGCCGCCACCGGGTATGCATCGCGTCCTGCATGGGCAAAACCGGACAGGAGCGGGCAGCCTGCAACCAGCTCTGCAACAAGAACGATGACGACTGGGACTGGGACAAATACAACGAGGAGCGCCGCAGGAAGTATGAAGAGGAGCAGCGCAGACGCATGGAGGAGGAGCGACAGAAGAGGATCGAGGAAGAGCGCCTGAAAAAATTGGAGGAAGAGCGCCGGAGGATCGAAGAGGAGCGCCTGAGGCTGGAGCGTGAACGCCAGAGAAAGCTTGAGGAAGAACGCATGTTCAGCCTTGAGCGCGAGCGCCAGAGAAAGCTCGAGGAGGAGCGGCAGAGAAGAATCGACGAAGAACGCCGCAGGATCGAGGAGGAGCGGCGCAGGCATGAAGAGGAGCAGCGGAGAAAGGGCCAGGACCGGGAACGGCGGCAGTACGAGGAGGAGCGGGAACGCCAGTACCGCGAATGTCTCAAGGCCTGCTCCGGCGCGGTCGGGATGAAATGGACGACCTGCCCCAACGACTGTCGGAAAACCTATAACGAATGGACATGGGAGCGGTACCAGGATGCGCAAAAGAGAAAAATCGATGAAGAGCGGAAAAAGAAAGAGGACGAGGAGCGCCGGAGACGGATAGACGAAGAGAAGAGGAGGAAAGAAGAAGAGGATCGTCGGATAAGGGAAAATGAAGAACGGCGCAAAATCGAGGAGGAACGCCGGAGACTGGAGCAGGAACGGCAGAAAAAGATTGAAGAGGATCGGCGTATCCAGCAGGAGAAAGAGAAACTGCGCAGGATCGAGGAAGAGCGGCGGAAAAAAGACGAAGATGAGCGCCGCAGGATTGAAAATGAGCGCCGCAGGCTCGAAGATGAGCGGATGAAAAAGGCAGAGGATGCGGAAAAGAAGCGGATAGAAGAAGAGCGCCGGAAAAGGGCAGAGGAAGAGCGCCTGAAGAAAATAGACGACGAAAAGCGGAAAAAGGTCGAGGAGGAGCGCCGGAAAGTCGAAGAAGAGCGGCGCAAGCTTGAGGAAGAGCGCCAGAAGGAGCAAAAACGACAGCAGGAAAAAAAGCAAGAGGAGGAGCGCTTGAAAAAGCAGGAAGCCGAGCGCAAGAAGCTTGAAGAGGAGCGCTGGAAAATGGAGCGCGAGCGGTGGAAGCTCGAGGACGAACGGCACAAAAAGCTCGAGGACCAGAAGAAAAAGGGCGACGAAAAAAACCGGGAAGCCGACAAGGCCAAAGCAGAGTACGACAAGTGCATCGCTGATTGCAAAAAACAGCAGGGCCTGATGCGCGCGGCATGCACCCAGCACTGCAACAAGAACATCAGGAACTGAGAAAGCCGGGCAGTCTCAACTTATCCATACAACAGAAGGGGGATGTCAGCTCCCGGCAGGGTCCTGGCATCCCCGCTCCATCATTCAATCCTGATAAATACAGGCGTTATTTCAATCCCCCACAAGCATTTTCACATTTTTTATAATATCGTTCTCGCAGGGTGGTTTTGACATGACGTAATAGCTGCTTGTATTTTTCAAGCTATTCTCATCAATGAGCTTGCGATTGCCGGTAATAAAAAGGACCGGCACCGCGAACATGCCGTTGATCCGCTCTGCGGCATCGATGCCGCTCCCATTATCCCGGAGCATGACGTCCATGATGATTATATCCGGCCTGTCGGCTTCCGCATATTTCATCGCATCCTCCGCCGTGTATGAAATATGGGTTACGGCATATCCGGCCCGTTCCAATATCATCTCAAGCTCAAGAGCTATGATGACTTCATCCTCGACTATCATAACATTTTTTTTCGTCATGGCTGACCCGCGAACCTGATTTTAAATATTGCGCCCCGGGCGCTTTCAACGGTTAGGGCGCCCCCGATCTGCTTCGAAAGAAGATTCACCAGCTGAAGGCCCAGAGACTTGGCCGAGACTATGGCGAAACCCTCAGGAAGCCCCTTCCCGCTATCGCTGACCTCGAGCTCCAGGGCCCCTCCCCCGGCGGACTTAAGGGATATGGCTATCCTGCCCGGCGTGTTTTCCGTAAAGGCATGCTTGAGGGCATTCGATACCAGCTCGTTCAGGATCAGCCCGCAGGGGATGGCGACATTAATATCCAGCATGATCTCTTCGACATCGAATGCAATCGACACATGTTCCCCTAAGGCATATGCGTGAATCAATTCCCCCGTCATATCCTCGATGTATTCCTTGAAATTAACCTGGCTGAAGCTCTTGGTCTGGTACAGCTTCTCATGGACAAGGGCCATGGAGAATATGCGGTTCCTGCTCTCCCTGAACGCCTCAATTGCCTGCTCCCTGTCACCGATCTGATCGGACTGCAGGTTCAGGAGGCTGGTAATGACATTGAGGTTGTTTTTCACACGGTGGTGGATCTCCTTCAGGAGGATGTCCTTTTCCATCAGGTCAAGCTGCGCCTGCTGCTCCGCCATTTTCCGCTCGGTAATGTCCCTGACAACGGCAATGGAGCCGCCGTAGGCATCGTTGATCCTGTTCGGCGAAACCCTGACCGAATACCAGCGGGTGCCTGCGGTTTTCTCGATGGATAAATCAAACTCCGATGAATCTCCCCGTTTATTGGCGTCAAAGGCGGCGTTAAATTTTTGCGCCGTTTCCCCATCCATGACTTCAGAATATGTTTTTCCAACCACGGCGCCGGCAAAGGCGCCGGCGTCATCAGCGCCCGGCGTGTGACACAGGACGAAAGCGCCCTCCCCGTTGAAGACAAAGACCTGGTCGACCATGGCTGCGATCGTTGTCCTGAATTTTTCTTCGCTTTCCCTCAGGGCCGCCACGGCATTATTGATCTGGATCGATTTTTCTTGGAAGATATCATAGACACTTGAGATCTCATCATAGGAGATAAATTTCCCGGGCACCTCTTCACCCGCCCTGTTCAGGTCCCAGGCGCCCAGGAGCGCGCCCAGACTGCCGAGCGGGCGCATTATCATCAGGGACTGCCACGTAATTTTTGCGATAATCATTACAAAAATGATTATCGCAAAGACGATAACGTAATATTGCACCGTCCGGACTATAAGATATACGGTGGAAAGGGGCGTGAACATGGCAATGTAGTTGTCCAGTATCTCACTGTGCTTCCGGGTGTAGAGATATTTCTGTCCCGATATTTCTATCTCCTGATCCGTCCGTGACGGCAGCATATTTACATGAAAGGACTTGTCGGTGCTGAACAAAATATAGCCGTCTTTTGTGGCAAGGGTTATAATGCTGTTGGCGTAGCCTGCGATGCGGGCCAGATAGTCACGAAATTTTTCCATGCCGATCCTGCCCACAAGAAACCCGTTCCCATACCGCGTGGCGATATAAACGCTGAGCCCGTCATTTTCCGGCGACCGGTACATGGGGGAATGATGCAGTGAACCACTCCCCATATTTGCCAGAAAGAGCCCCACATTGCTTTTACCGAGGTCATAACCCGGGAATATATGGCTTTCCGCCTCCTTGGTTATTATGACGGTCACATGCAGCCGATCGCTGCAGTAATAGATATCGGAATAAACCGGGATAAACCTGCTTGCCCCTTCCTTGTCGGGCATGTCGATGAAATTCTTAAAGGCCCTCATGTTGTCATCCAGGTAGTTTTCCACCATGATCTCGATGGTCTCCATTGAAGTAACATGGCTCGAAATATAACGGTCCTTGATGCCGTCCTGGAGAATATACAGCAGGAGGATAGAGAATAAAAGCGCTACGGCCAGGGTAAGGCCTTCAAGCAGAATAAACGTAAAACGTATTGAACGCATCGTGTCAGAATTCCTTTGCCAGATCGGTAATGAAATAAAGGGGCGCGTTCATATCCCCTTCCTTATCAAATTCGAGGGTGCCGAACCTTGTTTTAAATTTTTTTTTGGATATTAT
>CALMRZ010000029.1 GCA_937872225.1 uncultured Spirochaetota bacterium | reverse complement strand
GATTTACCAACTTATTTTTACCCTATTTTTTTCCCGTTTTCAAAGAAGCGCGACAAATTAATTGTACTCTGTGATAATAATTGTGAAACTCACGAAAATCGATTTTTTTAAAATATTCTTAATAATGTTCACTTTTCTTAATAATTTCAAACATTATGTCAATCTAAATATCCAAGTTGTAAATTTAAATTATAATAGATGCATCACAATAATACCAAGTAGACTCGCGCAACACCCTACTAGATTACCACTTGCAACAAGAAATATTTTTTGTTTATTCTTATATTGAACTGATATTATTATACTCACTTGAAGTGAAAAATACTTCCGCGAGATTATGAAGATTGAAAAATAATATTATTAAAAATCATGTATTGTTTAAAAAAGAATGAAATTCTAAGTTTGATATATAAATTCTGCATCAGTAATATTATTAATGCCTATTCTTTTTCCAAAAAAAACAGGTAATTATCACCTTGGTTTACCGCGTCAAGCAAACGCATCACGATATTATAAATATTCTTCTTCATTACTATTTTATCTATAAACAGATCTGAGTGTTTTTTACTAATCGGTTTATCCTTCTTACCTGAAGTATCCCAAAAATATGATGGCATACCCAAAGCTGGAAAGAATCTAATGTGTATTAATTGCCAGCGCATCCACTCTGAAAATGTAATATGCTTAACTTTCTTAACTTTAAAACCAGTTTTTTTTGCAAGAATATTCAGCGATTTTACTGAATAATAATTAACATGATACGGGACATGCCAGTGAAGCCATTTATTGGAAAATAATTTAGCGCCAAGTCCATTAGAATTAGGAGTACTCACAATCACCGTGCCTCCTTTTTTAACTACTGTTGAAATTCCTTTCATAAACTCGACGGGATCAACGATGTGCTCCAGCAACTGATCCATGGTCACATAATCAAAATATCCAGCCTGATACAGATCAGGTGAAAACTTTCCAAAATGAACATTGAAATTATATTTCTCAACAATTTTCCTTATATTTTCATCAACTTCGACGCCATAGGCATCGCATCCCCTTTGCCGGTAATATCCAAGGGTCTCACAGAAACCAGATCCGATTTCAAGCACTTTGACATTTTTGGGTACCCAGCGAAATGCTGAACGGTATAATCCTTCGAACCAGGCTTTACAACCCTTAACCTCTACAGCAGGTTTATACTGATCAATAGAGTATGAAGAACGAGGATAATAATCGGTATACAACCTGCTGACCATTACATCAGATATGTCTGCCAAAAGAGTTTTATGATTGCAGTCGCGACAACGAAGAAGATCAAATGATCCCGGATATCCATACCGATCATCATACAGCCCAGATATCATCACATGGGTATTGGAGCTTCCGCAGATGATACAGTTTGTATTCATTCTAAAACTACCAGCACATGATCCGGACCTATCGAGGGAAGCCCGATGTATTGCCCATTATATATCTGATTATAAATCTCTTTATTAATAATTTTGGATATAGGATTTTTATATCCCACTGCAGCATATGTTAATATCCATTTGTTTAATGCAAAGCCGGAGAAATTTTTATAATACTTTTTTGAAGGAAAGATAATGTGCTCTGGATATTTAATATACCACCAGTTTGATCGGGAAATAATCGCACTAATGCTGTTCATATTGCCAGTTAAAATGGCGAGTTTACCATTTCTTTTCAAATGATCGCGACAGAAACGGAAAAATCCAGAGCAATCATACAGATGTTCAACCAGATCAAAGGCGGTGATAACATCAAATGTTTCATCAATTTCAACTATAGAACTTACGCACCTGTGGCCTTTCTCGATAGCCTGGTTGCGGCTCTCTTCTGAATATTCAACACCAGTTGTTATACAACCTTTTGATTTTGCGAAATCAAGAAGCAATCCCGTATTACAACCGATATCGAGCACCTTTACATTGTTTTCGAAGAGCTTCCCAAGAGCATTGAGAATATTTTTTGATTTCACTTCTTGGAATGGGATTTTCGACCATCTATTAGAACTTGAACCAAAAGAATATAATTCGATAATTTTTTTTTCAGGAATGATATTCTGAACAAAGGAAGATCCGCATTTATTGCACTTCCAATATTCCGGTGTATTTGATATTTCAATTACATGCGTTGAAAACATCACCGGCGTATGATACGCTATGTCGCCAATTTTATATATATTCGCATCAAAACATAACGGACATTTTTGATGTCTCAAGGTATTCATTAGTCACTATCACCACAATTTGCCACTTGTATTTTTTGTTAGTGATTCATAAAGATTCATATCGTTTTCATTATCAACTTCAAACCATTGGCCGTTGACTTTCACTGTATTAATGACCGCACCTCTCTTCAGAAGAGCTGAAAGCATAGATGTCATATCATGTTTGTTTCTCTGCTGTGCCGAACATGAATCAAGATATGTCTCAATCGTTTTATACCCTTCAGGAGTTATTTTAAGAAGACCCATGTATTGGCCCTTAATCTGTTCAACATTCTTTGTTTTTCCTCCGATTTCCGTTAAACAGTTGTTTTCATTTATGGAAAATGTCTCGGCATCATCGAGTGGGTTTGCAAATCGTTTACTCCATAATGAAAACCAGTCCGCATCATAGGTGATGGCTATGTTGCCAGGCGAGTTCATCAGCCTTTTGACGGTATCACTTGAATATACGATGTCGGAATAGCTTATGATGCACGTAACTTTTTTGAGCCATTCCGCGGCACAGACCAGAGACATGACCATATTTGTTTCTGACCAGCGCGAATTGGTAAAATAATGTATGCTCGGATCGGTAAACAGTTCACCCATATATCCCCTGACTAAACCAATGCCTTCAATTCCAGCGCCCTGGAGTGCCTCAAGTTGCCACTGAATGAGTGGCTTTTTTGACAAGGATACGAAACACTTAGGTCTGTCATCGGTCAGGGACCCCATGCGTTTCCCCCTTCCGGCTGCTAAAATAATTGCTTTCATTCTTTATCAACCTCAAAAAAATATCTGAGCAAATCCATTTGATTTTCTACAAAAGGTTCCTCGCGTTCAGGATGCCACATCTGACCGTATATGTTATATGTTTTATGGGAAAATGCTTCAATTACACCATCTTCACTCTGTGCGAGGATATTAAAATTTTCAGATAACGATGCAACAGCATAATTATGATATGAGTTTACAGTATTTATTTTTTGTATAAGCCCGGCTACATGACTATTGGAACCATCAGAGACTATCAACGAATGCCTTCGACTTACATGTCCCTCCACTTTTCTCAGTTTTATATTGAAGTAATCAGCAATCAGCTGCATGCCACGGCATATGCCAATAATAGGGATTCCATTATCAATGCCAAATTTTATAATTTCCTTCTCAAGTGTATCCCTCTTGAGTGACAGCTTATTATTATCGGTGAAACGATACAAATCATTACCGCCGGTCAGAAGAATTCCCTTAATATCTATACCGTCAAAATACGATCTATATTCATAATGCGTGGGTAATAGTATCGGCATGTATCTCAACCGTTCAAACAACATGGCCCATCGCACATCCAGTGCATCTCTGATCTCATGATAATCAGGATTATCCATCAACCGCTGAGTAATTGCTATGCATTTCATGATATTATCCATACAGTTTTGTTTGAACAGTCAATTTCAATGATGTTCGCCTTTGACCACTCAAGAAAATTTTTCTCACCAGCACCTATAACAGCGGGGATTCCCATTTCAGCGCAGCGTATCGCCATATGCGAATTAGCCCCTCCGAATTGGGTTACAAGACCTGATATGTTTTTGGTGAACAGGTAATCATAACCCGGATCTGCTGATTTAATGAAGGCTATTTTTTTCTCAACATCCTCTCTCTGAAAATCATCCTCGCAAACAACTGGCCCCTGAACGCATTCCAGGGTAATAAAATTTGGCTCTTCCTCTTCAAGATAAAATCCGTATATGTCTTCAGCGTTACGAATCAATGCCGGTAATCTTATCGCTTTGGTGTATTTATATGACTCCTTATGAATTGATATATCGTTGAATATGATTTCTTTAATATTCTTATGATCAATTGTTGCGTATAAATTTAAAATGGTGCGAATATCAATATACGCAAGTTCATCTCTCTTAAAACCGTATTTATTACCTAACATCTCAACGTATTTCAATATTTCACTTAATGATCTGGTAAAAACGAACTTGGAGTACTCTCTTCCCTCAATCGATTCCTTTATAAATAGCATCAAACGATCAGCGGTGGTTTTTATACCATTTTCCATTAATGCTAAATCAATCTTGCCCATCTGAGCTGGCGAAAATTTATATTCATATAATTCACATGCCTGGCTAGGTAGAGTGGAAAAATAATCATCGAAACTTTCATCATAACGCAATGAAAGGATATTATAGGTGTTGGGTCTCAAATGGCCGTATGTCTTGAGAAAATCCTCTTTTGTCCTTTCTCCCCTGCCCACTTCGCACAGTGCGCTATTCAGCTTTTTTGCCACGGTGTTCAGGGATCCCATAAACTGCTCATATTCATTTTTAGTAATAATGCCAAGCTCAATAAATGACATTAAGAATTGTACTCCTATAAAAGCGGCGCGGGCTATTCCTGCGAAAGGAAGAGTTCCAAAACGTTTGCAATCCTCTGTAAGCCAGTAAATCTTGTCTAATATCGATATATTCGATTCGATAATCATCCGGTATTTTTCTTCAAGGGTTCCAATCTTTTTTAAATCCTGTTTATAAAGGCCGTTGTCAGGATCAATAATATTATTAGTTAAATCTAATAATGCATATTCAATCCGTTTTATTTCATTCTCATTAAAACCATTCCCCAACAGTTTTTTCAATCGTTCGGGCAGATTGAGATAATAACAGGAATGGACTATTTCAAATTCAACTTTATCATGATGGGTGGGTATTCGATCCAGTTGATCGATATAATAAGTAACAAGCTTTTCAGCAATTTTATTATTTAAATTTTTTGGAATAAATGAATTAAAATCCACGCGGACATCAATATAGGGAATCCCCAAGAATGAATGCATCAGAGGGTGCGAACGAAGATTTCGGTATCCGTAATTATCCCTCTGATACGCCCATATATTATCCGTAACAATCTCTTTATAAAGGGATAAGGCGAGCTGCTTTGGCTTTAGACCTATGATCTCAGCCGGATTCCAATCCGGCATTACACCATAAATGACCCGGTCTCCGAACAGATGAGGATAATGCGTCGATAAATCCATGATTTTGTAATACAGTTTCGAAAGAGGGCTCTTCAATTCAAGATGTGAAAGATCCTCCTTGTTTTTAACTATGATCGGCCTTACCTGGAAAATATATAGCGAGTCATTCTTATCGAAGGCAAATTCAATATCAAGGAACTTGTTGTCGCAAATGGATTCTAATTCCATGCATGAGGCAAACAGGGCATCGAAATAATTGTTTCCGGATGGGAACGGCGCGTGCTTGTAATAGACATACGTTTTGCTGTTTGAACGTCCTCCGGTAACCGTATCACTTTTACCGGTATCATCATAATTTATTATATAGTAGGGTGCCAGAGTATCTATGTCAGCAGTAAAAACAACACCGGCGATTTTGATTCCTTCAAGCATGGGCTGGATTATGACTTCATCCGAACTGTCAACAGAGTCATACGAATCAAAGACGGTCCGAATCGATTGACAAAGCTCTTTATCATTATCCTTGTTTACATCGAGAATGCTCTTGAAATGACCGGCATTCGATGAAACGAGATTATCTTCGGCACTTGAGGATGAACGAATAATCAAATGCGATTCGCGGAACTGACGTTTAATAGCATCAATGCTGTTTTTTTCATTTGCAATAAACTCAGAATACTTTAAAAGCATAATCGGAAGAATTCTAGCCGAAGTGATAACTTCAGATAGCATTTTCAATGATTTACCCTTTGTCGCAAGATTAATAGTCATAATTTGATCTGTCACCAATAATTAAATTCTTTGAACGGTCCAAGCACGATTCTTATATGGGATTTCGATTGTATTATAGGATTTAATATAATCTTCTATCATTCTCATTATTTCACACCACTTTTCCTCGCCTGCCTGTGACCTTATATCATTAACAGAATTCCATGCACCCAAATATCTTTCCTGAGTCATAATTTCCAGATGATCGACCTCAAAGAAAATAGTCTTATTAAAATGACCGGTTGACACAAGGATTTCTTCCCATTTTTTTGTCTGCGATTGAGATCCTGATGAAACCCTTTTCAGCGTTGGAACTATTTCAAAAATTCTGTTCTCTATCTTTTTACCTAATTCCGATGCCTCAATATTTCTCGGATTCCATATGACAGTAAGGTATCCGCCCGGTTTTAGAATCCTGTGAAATTCTGGCAATGATAATGTATGGTCCGTCCAATGAAATGAAGAAGCCATTGTGACCCAATCCACACTTTGATCCGGCAATCCTGTTGCTTCTCCACTTCCTTCACGCCATTCAGTATTCCATTTTTTTGTATATTGAAAACCTTCTTCTCTCATTGCGTTATTTGGTTCTACAGGTATTGTCTTAACACCTCTTTCAAGCAGCATTTTTGTCAATTTCCCAGTCCCGGCGCCCACATCTGCAGCCGTAAAATCTTTTTTTTCATAAAATCCCGTATACTTCAATAATGCATCAATTATTAAATCATTATATGCGGGTCTATAAATATAATTTTTTGCAAGTTCGGTAAAATCACCTGGTTTCATTGATTCTTTCATATTTCATCCTTCAAATTTATTATTACTGAAGTTATATATCCTCTGTGCCTTTTCATGAATGTTATCTTTAAACGAATTATCAATTATAATATCGCAATTACTAGGCTTGTCATAGGAAGTGTTTACCCCCATAACGCATTCGGCACTTCCATCCATTGCTTTTGAATAAATGCCTTTCTGGTCCCTCTTGATCAACTCATCCATGCTGCAATCTATATATATTTCCATGTATTTACTAATATTGTTTCTATTATAATCATGCACTTCTTTAAAAAGTGAAATTGTAGAGCATACTACATCAACACCCTGGTCGGTAATCATTTTGCAGAGGCGGCAATAATTCATCGCCAGTTGTTTTCTTTCATCTATCGAGTGGCCATAATCATTGCCGAGCACTGACCGCAACACATCTCCATCCAAAAACAACACATTCGGTTTTTCCTTTCGAATTATATCAAATAATGTTTTCCCAATTGTTGTTTTTCCTGCTCCGGATAAACCGGTTATCCAGTACAGAACACCCTTGTTGTCATTTTTCATAATATCTTCGGATTTCTCTCATAAAAGTATTCAATAATCCGCTTCTTTTTATACGGGACATTAGATCGTTACTGCGAGACGGTTGATTTAATATACCATTAATATTTAATAAACTAATTACCTCATTAAAATCAGCGGGTACACGATTAATTACTTCATATAGACTATTTACTAGATAGTAGCTTTCCCACTCCTGTAAACGGGCTCGATTGATTAAATCTTTATTTAGGTTAAATCCAAATGACACCATATCCCTGACGAAATTATTGTAGTCATCTCTTTTATTACAATGTTTAAATTCATCAGTATACAATTTATCCTTGAAAAAAGGCAGAATCTGAACACTAGGATATAATTTCTTTACATTGTCTTCACGATCCGTCTCGGTAGTTTCATAGTTGAAAAATTTCAGCAGATTTGCGCATGATTTTTCGATTCTTTTTATAACATCGCCATCATCTTTCAACCCTTTCCATGAGCCGGGTTTCCCGCTCCGGTTTATCAACTCGCCGTCTTCCGGGTTTTCTTCCATGTATTTCCTTTCAGCTTCAACTGCCTTTTCGAATGTAGATGCTGCGGCAGCCGACCTGATTTTTTCCATCGAATAATCCAGATCGCAATTGGCGAGAATATTTTTAAGTAATTCAACATCATTAGATTTATAGTCTTCAAAACGAAAAATTTTCAAATCTTCATGTTTCATCCAAAGCCGGTTAAACAAAATCCAATGATCAATTTTATTCAACAGTGTCCAGATGTCGGGAAAATCAATAAATTCCCTGAAGGATAAATCCGGGTTTTCTCTTTTATATCGTGAATATATCGAATCGCGAGGGTCACGTATGAAATAAATTATTCGTTTCCCCAAGAACTTCTCCGAAGGCCATTCATGAGTCCACTGCACCTCCACATCGTCCCTGAAATTGAAACGCTCATAGGTAGTTAAAGCGGGCAACCATTTTTTCAATAAATTCTCATGTGGGCTTAGAGTATATGAACTGTTTGCATACATCCACATCGGAAATTGTGAATTCCTGTACGTTTTAACGCCCAGCTCTAAAAAGCAATTAATGAGCCACGTGGCACCAGATGGTTCTCTTGGCGATACAATACAAATTTTTCTACTTTCCACGGCCTTCCAGACTCCATGTCATACGTTGATTCACAACACCCCAACGCCCATCGAAATTGCTGCCATTCAGAAAGCAGGGAAGAACGCTAAACGATTGGCAATTATCAATCCATTCAAGAAAGATCATATGGTCATCAAATACGCCGGCTGCAATATAATAATCGCCCGTCAGCAATCCGATATTTTGCGTTTGAATAACTACAGTATAATCACCATGATTTATATCAAGCACTTCATGATCCCGCTGATGAGAACTGATCAGAGGTTTTCCATATATGTCAAAAATAATAATCCAGAAAGACATTTTACCTGAATATTTGGATTCAAGCTTAATCTCGAACTTAATGTCCTCTCCTATCAAAAAAGTATTTTTTGGCTCATTCTTCATGTTCATGATTGAACATTCTTTGAACATGATCAGTCCATTTCCTCTTATACGCATCGCAGGTAAAATGTTAACCGTCGTACTTTTTATTTCGATATTATTATATTCAGCAAGTACTTTGATGGTTTCATCATATATCTTGACTCTACCAGCTTCCAGCAACAAGCATTTATTGCACAAGACTCTTATAGTCCCCATATTGTGACTGACAATAAGTACTGTTATTCCACTCTTTCCAAAATTTTCAATTTTGCGGATACATTTTTTTTGAAATTCTGCATCACCAACGGCAAGCACTTCATCAACCACCAGTATTTCAGGATCAAGATGGGCGGCGACAGCAAACGCAAGACGGACATACATTCCGGATGAGTACCGTTTTACAGGAGTGTCTATAAATTGTTCAATTTCAGAAAAATCAACAATCTCATCGAATTTTTTTGCTATTTCATTTTTTTTCATCCCTAGGATGGAGCCATTCAGATACACATTTTCCCTGCCGGTTAGTTCCGGATGAAATCCGGTACCGACTTCAAGAAGACTTGCAATCCTGCCGTTTAATTTTATGATACCTTTTGTCGGCGACGTGACCCTGGAAAGTATCTTTAATAGTGTTGATTTGCCCGCACCATTTCTACCGATTATACCAATAGTATCTCCCTGTACAACATCAAATGAAATATTTTCAAGGGCCCAAAAATGACCCAACGCATCAAGATGACGCGCGCTGGTTTGCATTTTAATAATTGCATTAGGATCCTCTTTACCCCTGTACCTGGCCCACAAACTCTGAATGTCTTTATAGAGCATTCCATGATTGATGGTACCAACGCGATATTCTTTTGAGAGATTCTCTACCTGTATGACTAAATCATTCATCAAGCCGCTATACTGTATCCATAAAAGATTTTTCAATTCTGTTGAACAGAATAATACCCACAAACAAAATACCGATTGTTATTCCAACACTGATTAATAAATGTTGATAATTGACGCTGCCAGCACCAATAAATGCATAGCGAAAAGTCTCGACTATAGGCGCCATGGGATTGATTACATAGACCCATTTCCACTGAGCTGGTATTATTGAAGTCGGATATACTACGGGCGTCCCATACATCCAGAGTTGGACGCCAAAACCTACAAGATAAGACAGATCACGATATTTAGTCGTTAATGATGATATCAGCACCCCGATGCCAAGACCCAATGCCGCCATTTCAAGCAAAAGAAAAGGAATTAAAAGAATGTAATAGTTAGGTCTGACCTGTGCGGTATTAATATAGAAATAACCAAAAATAAAGAAAAAAAGTAAAAATTGAACTGAGAATAATATCAGGTTGGTGATAACAACTGAGACCGGTATGGCAAGTCTTGGGAAATATACCTTACCGAAAATCCCCGCATTGGCAATGAAGGTTTCCGAGGTTTTCGTCAAACAGGCTGAAAAATAGTTCCAGCAGACTATTCCGGACATGTAAAACAGCACATGCGGTATACCGTCAGTCGGAATTTTAGCAACCATGCCGAAAATTATAGTGTAGACAACGGTTGTGAACAACGGCTGCAGCAGGAACCACAGGGGACCCAGTATCGTCTGTTTATATACGGATATAAAATCGCGCCGTACAAATAGAATGATTAAATCACGATAGTGCAGCAAATCTCTGATATTGATATCAAACCAGCCGCTCTTCGGTTTGATAATAGATGTCCACTTTTCACCGTCGTGTTGTATTTTCATGTGTCACTATGCTTACTGATGCATCTTATTAGTCTAAAAAATTAGTATCGAAGTTATTGTGTGCCTTACTGTTTCCCGGTTTCATTCCAGATTATAACTGATGATCCGATATTAAATGTATATTTCAATTTTTCGTATTCCTCCTTGTTCAGGACCAGACTTCGAATTTTTCTTTTAATAAGTCTCTCCGCTGTCTTCTCAAGGTTTTGAAGATAATGCCTGTCAATATGGCCAACAATGACAACATCAATAATCCCGGAGTCTATTCCTTTAGCGTAATCTCCGGTCACAAATGCGAGTTCGACTGTTCCCAGCTTGGAAAGAACCATATCGATCAATTGATCGATACCGGTAAATTTTCTTACAAGACTCTGTAAATCGGGATAAAGAGGATGTTTTTTATTTGCCTGGTACAACTTGGTCCTTCCATTCGGGAAGGAAACCAGCAGTCCAGCTTTTGCAAGGCGATTTAATTCGACACGAATAGCATTTGTTGAATCCCCAAATTCATCTGCGAGCCCGCGGAGATACGCCTGAGTGTCAGTATTGATAAAAAACTTTAGTAATAGTTTAACCCTTGTCTTTGATGTAATTAATGAATCAAGCATATAGATACGATAGACACCATCCAAATATGGAGTAAAAATATTACTCATTAAAATACATGTCAAGTTTTTTTTATGACAAATTACCCATACCATCAATGTTATCTAACATTTTAGTCTGCAAAAAATCACTCGAAATCTTCTGGTCTTCCGGATTGATGGTATGGACCCAGCCGATATTTGTTAAAAGTAAATTTTTCAGAGGTCTACAGGAAGGTGTGCTATGGGGCATAGTCGTATTTCACATTGCCATTGTGGCATTGACTTGATTAAAATATCTTCTTTTTCTAATCTCGTTTTCCGCGCCATTGCATCTATTTTTATTCACCCCGGGGATGAATAACCGATCTGTTTCGATGGTTACTGGCTTACATACCAATCATACACCTTTCTGACGCCCTCTTTGAGATCGACCTTCGGTCTCCAGCCAAGAGAATGCAGCCGCTCGACATCAAGAAGCTTTTTGGGCGTTCCGTCCGGTTTTGTTGAATCGAAAAAGATATCACCCTTGAAACCGACTGTATCCTTGATCATATACGCTAGTTCTTTTATAGGAAGGTCCATTCCGGAACCGATATTGATGATCTCGCCGATCTGCTGGTAATCATATTCCTCCATGAGAAAAACAACCGCGTCTGCAAGATCTTCAGAATACAGAAACTCGCGGTAGGGGCCGCCGGTGCCCCAGAGCACAACAGTGACGTTTGATGATCCTTGTTTAATGCCATAGTGATTCAGCAGCGTGATAATGTCAGGGCCCTGAGAACTGGCATCTATTTTAACATCTTTACCGCCGACATTGGCGCTTGAATTACCGAATCTTAAAAAATCTTTTATTATAAGATCATAACGCTGTTCCGAAAGGAGCTTGGCGAGATGGATCTTTCTTATCATCGCCGGCAAAACATGGGAACTGACAAGATCAAAATTGTCATATAACCCATAAAGATTCGTAGGCATGACGGATATAAAATTTGTTCTATATTGTTCGTTATAATACCTGCATAGCTTTATGGCCGCTATTTTAGCGACTGCATAAGCCTCATTGGTTGGCTCTAATTCGCCGGTCAAAAGAAAATTTTCATTCATCGGCTGGGGCGCAAATTTTGGATAAATACATGACGATCCCAGATTGAGAAGTTTTTTAGTCTCGAATTTATAAGCAGCATGAATAACATTAGCGGCGATGATTAAATTATCATAAATGAACTCGGCCTTGAATGTATTGTTCGCCAAAATACCCCCGACTTTGGCAGCGGCTAGAAAAACATAGTCCGGTCGCTCATTTTCGAAAAAATCTTCAGTTTCATTTTGTCTTGATAAATCAAGCTGCAAATATCGAACTGAATCGCTTTTTATGGATGGTTCGCATTTATGATAATTAGCAACGATATTTGAATACCCTTTATTCACCAATGATCTGATAATGGATGAACCGACAAGTCCTGAACCGCCGGCAACAAATAGTTTCGAATTATTATTCATTTTTTTTGACCATACAATAAATAATTATACTGTTTCATATTCACAGCATTTTTATCCCAACAATTTCTCGTATTCAATGAGAAATTTGGAAATAATTGCTTGAAAATTGCAAGAATAAAATAAGATTATTATAGAATATGCATTTACAGGTAAACTATATAATAACAACTGGCTTGGCCAATAAAAAAAGATGATCGGATAACAATAAATTCGGATATTTGCAGATTACAACTATCTATCTATCATTAATGGTTAGTGCCCCTATTGATTAATATTCCTGAAACGAATTGTAATAATCAATAATTTTACAATAATTAACATTTTCTGGCATCATACACGAATCAACGTAAACAAACCACTCATTGTAATATTAATAATGCCCTCATGCAACCATGGCCATTTTATCGCTGATGACATAACATCCATATTATTGCAGCAAGGTAATTTTAAATAGATTATATAATTATGGATGGCGGCTCTCAGGATAAGACCACCGAATTATTAAAAAATTGAAAAACTCGTTAAATCAACGGTAAATTTATTTCATATAATAAGCGCCATTGGTGTATAAAAGAATAAGGTATGGAATTTCGGCAATTGCCTCGGCGTCAGTTTTCGCTGGACCTGCGAAAAGGACAACGGCCAGTCCCATGCTGTAAACAAAGACCCAAGCCTTGCCATGGCCGATTATATCGCACGGCTGAATTCCAATGACTACTCCGCATCATCCGACGTATTCAAGACCGCCGCTGATTTTTTCTAAGTCCATCCTGACTGCGGTATGGCATATGGCCGCGACTACCATGATAACTGTTCGACCCTTTAACCGTGACATGTTATAATATGAATGCTTCATCCTGCAGCCAGCAGCGTTCATGCGTGGAGAGGCGTTCATCTCAATCGATCAACCGGATGAAACGCTGGATTGGTGGATGAACTGGAACCTGTGTCTGCGACTCTCGGCTTCTTTTGATGTGCAATGCATTCCCGCATGGTTTACCTACTGTCGATAGCTTAGTGTGATATAATTCTTCGAAGAGGATTATGGCTACAATAAAGAGCTATATAGTATTATCCGAAAAAAATCATCCTTTTTTTAATAAATACGCATTCAACAAATGGTATTTTTTTTATGCTGCATCCAAGTCATCTCAGGGGACATATGGAGCTGAAATACAAGACGAACAAGCTCAAGACAGCATCCTTCTTCACATGAAGGGGATCCCGGGACGCTCCTACTCAAAAAAACGCTCCGTATCGGCCTGCCTGGTCAGATCCAGCTCATTGCGGGTCCTGGTTACTATGCTCGCATAACCCAGTTCAAGGAGGGTCCTATGGAGAGACGATCCAACCAATACGGTATATCCCGCGACATGTATTATATTTTTTTATCAATATTCCTGTAGATACCTTACCTGACTATTATTAAATATGGTTTCTACATATTTATTATAACGATTCAGTCAAACACTTTGTATCAACAATAATTTTTTCAAATCCTGATAATAGAGAAATGAGGGAGAGTATAAACAAACTATAATCCCAGGGCCTCGCAGTAACCTGAAATGACTGCATCGTTGAGTTTCGGCACTTTAGCATCAACGCGGTAGCCAGTGATGCCCATGCGGCAAAGATGGCCCGGGTTGTTATAAAGCCAGAATATCCTATTGATTATCTTATTCTCCAAATAGCTGTTCCGGGGCTTCAATCGCTCCTGCCCTTCCATGTATGCAGGTTTGACATGGCCGGTCATATTATAGACCTTTTCCGGTTCAAAGGCTTCTCTCAATCTGCCGGTCAACGGCCCCTGGGTATGGGTCCGCAGGTCAATACCCGCGTCGGCGATTGATTGATACTCAAACAACTCCTCCTTCGAAAGGCGGCCTGTCATGCGGACCTTTTTTTCAAGACGGTGCGTTTTTATCAGTTCCTGGACGGAACCTTCACCCGGGGAACGGTCGCCCACCAGGATGCAATGAAGGGCCGGTACCTGTCTCCGGATCGAGGCGAGGGCCTTTATCAATGCCCCGGCGCCGGGCAGAGCGCCGTCGTCTCCCAGCACTATCATGACAAAGGCGTTCTTCGGTATCCTGAGCCGCTTTCGGGTCTTGACAACATCGGGTCCGTCGGCATAACTGCTGATTTCGGAGCCTTTTGCTATGACGGCGCATTTGCGGCGAGGCAGCCGGTAGTGATGCACCGGGTGCTGGTCCCTTATTATAATGGATTGCGCTTTTTTCACCAGGAACGATTTGCGGTACAGGTTCCGGTCGAGGTACAGCTCCTTGTTGCGGTTGCCCAAGGGCCCCAGCAGCCGGTACCAGGCGTAAAACCGGAGTTCCGGATAGCTGAAGCAAAGGCGCAGGACATTAATGAGCCTCCCTTTTCGCATGCTGCACTTCAGGGAATCAATGACATGGAGGTATGTCCGGTTGAGCTTCGCGTCATCCAGCTCAATGATGCCGCCGTACCTGCGGATATAGGGGAACATGTAGCTGTGGTGCCGGTAATCATCGCCGACCTTGAACAGCACGGTATCGTAGATATAATGGTTGCGATAGAATTTTTCATGATTGATAATGCGGAACCCCGGTGATTCCATGCTTTTCGGCGTGTAATCCCCGGCCACATACGCGTCCACGAAGAGACCCGGCTTCTTCTTCAGGAGCCCCTGTATCAGCCTGGTGTTGTATTTGGCGATTTCCGAATCTATCGGCTCCAGGGGCGTGAATATGGCGATGCGCGTCACCGACGTGCTGACCCTCTTCTCCCCGAACATTCTCATGAAGAACCGCAGCATGTAATTGGTGCCAATTTCCGTAAAGAACAAGGCCGTCTTGACGAGGATATTTTTGTGGCGCAGCGATATCAGGTACTGCAGGGGGAACATGGTGGCCTGGTAGTACCAGCGGTTCATTATGTACCGGGGAAACCCGGAATAGGTCATCAGTATCCTGTCACGTTCGGCGATCATGCTTTTGTTGAAGATGAACGACTTGATGCCGTCATACTGCCGCCAGCAGGCGATCCAGTGGGGGAAAAACGTGATGGTGTATTTCTGCGCTATCCTCAGCCAGTAGTCCCAGTCCATGCACCAATTGAAGCTTTCATCGATGGGGCCGGTGTCCCTGACCACCTCGCTCCGGACGAAAACCGCAGGCTGGAGTATGAAGCATTCGTGCTGCAGTATGCGCTTGCTGAAGCTCAAGGTGGTGCAGTTATCGTGGAAATCCCTGAAGATTTCTTTTTTTTCGTTCACGCAATAGCCTCGGCCGTATATCATGCCCGAATTGGGATGAGCAGAGAAAAAGTCGAGGACCTTCGAGAAGACGTCGGTGCCGATATAGTAATCGTCTGAATTGAGCCACGCGAAAAAGTCACCGGCCATCAGTGATATTCCCTTGTTTATCGCGTTTGACTGGCCGTTGTCAGGTTCGCTCATCCAGCGGTAGCTTATGCCGCGGCAGTTGCAGAATGCAAAAGGTGATTTCTTTGTTACATAATAGATCAAACCGTCCCGCTGTACGGTTTTGCAGTTTTCCTGGAGCAATTGCTCATATTTTTTGATGATCGAAACCGAATCGTCCGTGGAGCCGCCATCAACAATAATATAATCAATGTAAAAATCACCGGATTGATTCAACACTGATGATATGGTATCATCCAGGAAACAACCCTGGTTATACGACGGTGTAATAATAGAAATAGTATCCATTGCACAAGTTTTCTACATATGTATCGCTGGTTATTTTAAGCCAAAAGCAGCCTCGCATTGTGATGTGCCCGAAGTAGATTATACTTCAATGGAACATACAATACACGCAGGAGACATACATAGAATAATAATAGAATTGGATTTATATGACAAATAATTATTACAAATTAATGTCAATAATTATATACCCTAGTGACATTCATTTCGGCAATTATTTATTAAAAATTTCATCATTATGTCTCCAGACCCGGCTATTTTCTCTTGTCATTTCACCATATAGTGTCCTGATAATACGCTATCGGCCCAAATTTTTTTTCATACAGATAAAATTTTCTTCGCAGTTTCATCCCGCAGGTGAATCGATACCGGCACGATCATCAGTCGTGAAGAGCAGGCTCTCAATTCCTGACGGGGAGCATAAGCATGCTCAGCGGATCAACGTTGACGTCCTGG
>CALMRZ010000028.1 GCA_937872225.1 uncultured Spirochaetota bacterium | reverse complement strand
TTCTTTCGCTGCCGTGGCTTTTAGCGACGGTATTGTTATGCTTTTCCACAAGGGCATCCTCCGAATCGAGCCGGTGACGGAGGCCGCCTTTTTTTTCCCCCACTTTTGCTTCTCTGCTCTGTGATCCGGTCGCTTTCAATGCTAGCTTAATTTTTTTTATATCTTTCAGCGGCTGCATACCCCGCGTAAACCCATAATGATGTATAACGGAATTATGTCTGATCGTCAAACAATAATAATATCCATCTTATATTTATTTCATTGTACCATTTAATTTAGATATCTGTGCAATGTTTGTTGGATTGATATTGAATTTTGTGTTAACCGTTAAGTGATTATGACACGTGTTATCGGTTCGTATAACTGCCGTTTTATTATATACCATCTGGAAAATTCTTCATCCAGCAAATACATCATTCTTTATGTAAAATATTGATTAATAAATTTCACTGCTCAGAATACAGCATACTGTATACATTACACTGTTAGTCAACTTAAAAACTCCCCATTTTGTATTAAATATTGATTTATTATATGTATTTTTGTCCAAAGTTCCCATTTATTTTCTCTGATCATTCAGAAATTTCACATATATTATTTATGCATATATTTATTTATATTTATATAATTTTATATAATTATCAAATAAATCAAACTTTCAGACAATCATGGATTTCATTTCCCGTAATGAATTGATTCTTTCCCCATAGGATTATTCCTTTTCTCAATAACACCTTGCCAGCCACATATATAATAGAAAAACATTGTACTGAAAAATTAATTCACCATTCATGGTTCTTACGATTGTTCAAGGTTCATCCTGGTTGACATTGTTTTTGAATCAATGGCCGTCACAATCAGGCCGGATCTGTCCTTAAAAAAATATTGACACAAATCGATTTATCGAATAAAAAAAATATTAATCAGCATCAATATGACAAACTTCACATATGACATGGGAAAAGATAACACAGATACCACTAAACCTTTAAACGCATTTTGGGGAAACATCTTCTCCCGTTTCAAAGGAGGCGGGAACATCCCCAATGTTGAATTCCTCAAACTCTGTCCGATATTTCAGCACCTCAACAACCGTGAACTGAAAAAATTATCGCCGTTAATATATGAACGCAAATACCAGGCCGGGGAATTTCTCTTTGAAAAAGAACAGCCGGGAACCGCCATGTTCATCATAAAAAGCGGTCATGTAAAAATTGTTGTCCCGGGACACAATGGCGAGGAAACCGAACTGGCGACAATACATCCGGAAGATTTTCTCGGCGAGCTTGCCCTTCTCGATGACACCCCGCGCTCTGCATCTGCCAAGGCGGTTGAAAAAACCGAGGCCCTGGCCTTCTTCAGGGAAGACCTGAACGAATTGCTGGAAACCAATCCTGCCATCGGCAGCAAAATCATGAAGGACCTTGCCATAGTTATCGGGCAACGGCTTAAGGCCTGCAACGAACAGCTCTATGGCGGGAGCGAATAACATGTCAAACGACAGCGGGCATAAAAATCCGGAAACAAATGCCGACATCCGTTCCAGCAGCCGCAGGCAAACAAGAAGAATCGTCTTTATCGTGACCGCAATACTGGTGGTGCTGACCGGTGGATTTCTTGTGTGGTCACTGAGGCCTATCATCCTGCCGATCATCATCGGCACCTTGGCCGCCTATATATGCTTTCCCCTGCTGAAACTCTTTACCAGGGCCGGAATTCCCCGCGGCGCCGGCATTCTGCTGCTCTTCGGTTCGTTTTTCATCGTCATCATAATCATAGCCAACCAGGTGGGATCACTGATACCCGATGAACGGGAAAAACTGATCCTCAAGACACGCTTCCAGTACAAACTCAATGAACGCTATAAAAGCTTCATGGGCCTCGATGACGCCGGAGAGGGCGGCACCATGCTGTACAGGTATTTCAGTTCGGATTTCGACAACTTTCTCAATAGCGTGAATTCCTTTATCCGCCTCGATAACGAGGAGCGCGGTAAATTCATGAAATACCTTGACGGTTACAACAACAAGCCGCCCATACCGCTCAAGTATTATGAATACTATCACAAGAACCTTGATACGAACCACGAGGGGACAGAGGACAAGACCGCCGGGGATCTGTCGGGCAAGACGGCCGAAAAGGATGCCGGGAAAGACGAATTCCATTTCACGGTTGTTATGAATGCCTTCAAGCTCTGGATCATCATGCCCTTTGTATTCCTCTTTCTTCTGCTGGACAACGGCGAGATCAAGCGCTTTTTCGTAAGCCTGGTCCCCAACCGCTACTTCGAGGTGTCCCTGGCCGTATTTGACAAGGTGGACAAGGCCATCGGCAACTATCTGCGGGGCATTCTCATAGAATGTTCACTGGTTGGCGTGTCCTATATTGTCCTGTTTTCCGTGATCGGTTTTGAGATCAAAATGGCGGTCATGATAGGCCTGGCCGCCGGCATGGCAACGGCAATTCCCATCATGGGTTTCGGCATCGCTTTCGTCCTGGGGTCTTCCTACGCGCTTATCGCGGAAAGTGTGAGTTCCATAATACCCTTCATCACGTCGCACAACCTGATAATTGCCGTTGCCGTGGTGGTGCTCATGGTCATGGTGCTGGATAACGGGGTGTTTCAGCCGGTGGTGGTGGGCGGAGCCGTTTCTCTCCACCCGCTGGTAGTCTTCATCGGCATCATGGGGGGCTCCATGCTGTTCGGTTTTGCGGGCCTCATTCTTGCCATACCTACCATTGTGGTGGTCAAGGAGATCGTAACGACCCTCTTCAGGGAGCTGAAGGATTATTCCCTGATATGAACCCGGCCTAGGTGGCCGCGTCCGGGTCCTCACCGCCCTTGCGGAACCGGCTCCTCGCTTCCTCCGCGAAATTTTTCGCCTTGCCGCCGACGTCTTTGGCCTTTTCGCTGATCTTCACGTATTCCGACTTGGCGTCTTCCGCCAGCCTTTCTGAAAAATCCCGGAGGTCCTGTCGCAGTTCCTTTCCCGGTTTGGGCGCGAAGAGCGCGCCGAACACGGCGCCTACCGCCGCTCCTATGACAAATGTCATCAGTGTTTTGAGACCGTCATTGTTGTCGCTCATCTTTCCTCCTTTTCATCTTGCTCGCGACCTTCCACCCCATCAGGATTGCCGGGATCAGGGCCAGCCATTCAGCGTTTTTCAAAACCGAGTCATTCAGCAGGGAATACGCCCTGCCGACGTTGGTCGCTATTTTCCGGGAATTCGCCAGCATGGCGTCGATACCGTCCAGCTTTCCCTCCACGTTGGCGCTTATCTTCTTCATTTCCACGGTGAGATCCCTGACTTCTGCCGAGGTCTTCTGCAGATCAATGAAGAGCGCCTTCAGCTCCCGCAACGCCGGTACCAGCACCATGACCAGCGCCAGGAAACCGGCGGTAACCAGGAGAGACACGACGTAGATGATGACATGTGCAGCAGTATCCATGGCAGTTCCTGTCAGCCCTGTCCGTGTTCCCATTCAATGGTGTCAATTTTCGCCAGCAGCCAGTCGCTGACCGCCGCCGGGAGATTGCTGCCGCAGTAGGAGCACTTCAGGGCGTCGGTTTCAGGCAGGGGGGCGCCGCAGTTATCGCAGCTGTGGTCCGCCAGGCCGTAGGGATTCTTCAGGGCCACCGGCATCTTCAGCGTGAACATATGCTCCTGGTGATACGGTTCTTCGCCTTTCTGCGCTGCCCTGCTCCACATCACTTTTACCAGTGCGACGGCTTCCTCCCCTTCGAGCCTGACAGACATCAGGTCAACGGCACCCACCGCTATATCATACATCGGGTGCGGTTTAGGCTGAAAACCGCTTATAAAACCGGGGGTCGCGTCCCTCGCCAGTGGCGCCGACGTGCCCTTGATGCGCGCATAGGTCCAGCGCCAGAAGAGATACGAAGCGCGGTCCTCGATGACTTCCCTGTTTATGGAGAGGTTTTTGCCTTCAAGCTCGGCAAGGCCCTCGATATCGCGCGAAGAGTCCTCCTTCCATTCCTCGAGCTGGGTTATTTCCGACAGAACCCAGTCGAATTCACCGGAGTTATATATCGATCCGCAGCTGCGGCACTTGTTGTTTTCGCTGAAATTTTCCGGAACATAGCCGCAGTTGGGGCATTCTCCTTTCAGCCAGTCCCTGCTGGTGTTGGTTTTAACGCCAAGCTTCCGGGTGAATGAGTACACCTCGGTAAAGGCTTCCTTGGGAGTGCCGTTCAGGGCCTTCTGCTTCTCTTCTTCCGCGGCGCCGGCCGGAACGGTCACGTCCCGCGCCGAGGCAAAGAGGCTCACGTGGAGCGTCTGGTAGCTCTTCGACGCGCTCAGGGCCAGCACGGAAACCTTCATCACCTTGTAGTCCGCCATCAGGTTCCGGACGCCTTCGTCCTCAACCATCAGCTCGAGCTGCAGCCTGAAACGGTTGAAGATGCCCTGGGACACATAGTTGCGCACCGGTATCATGTCGCCGTCAGACCACGCCTGCTGCAGCCTTTCCGCTATTCCCCGCGCTTTTTCCATGAATTGCTCCGGCGAGAAGTCCGGGTCAACCGCCCTTATCCTTTCCGCTATTTCAGGGTTAAATTCATATTGCGTGGGCGCCGAATCGTCAAATCCCGCTTTAACGGCGCCTCCCGCGGCGCCAAGGGCTTTCCTGATCACTTTCACTATGAAATATATCACCAGGCCAATGCCGCCGAATATGACCACCAGGCCGATGAGGCCGTAAATCCAGTCATTTCCGCTTGAGGAGGTTGTCGAATCGGCTGTAGTTGTGGTGTTACTGGTGCTCGAATGGGTAGAGCCGTATGGAATATATGTTCTCGAACGGCTTGATGTTCCGCCCCAGGAACTACGGCTGGAGCCGCTTGAATACGATCGGGAGGAACTGTAAGACCTGGAGGAGCTGTATGACCGTGAGCTCGAACTGGAACGATAGCTGCCGCCCCTTCCGGCCCGGGAAAACCCGTCAGTGGTGATAAGCACGAAATGCAGCGCGGCAACGGCAACGACAAATGGAACAATGAGGATTCTTACTACCGGCTTGCTCTTCATTACGGCACCTCTCAATTCATGATCAATGCACCCGATGCGGCACAAAGAATGTTGCACGCATAAAGAAGTTCGTCAATAGTTTTTTTATTTTACGCTAAATTGAATTTTTGACCCGCGCGGCGGCATGCTCGTGTTACCAGTACGCGGCAACCAGTATTATGTCCTCAACAATGACGATCGTGACCTCCCTTTTTTTTATCTACCTGAAAAAAACACGTGAATCGACGATTGAAACCCCCTGTCCTTCCGGATGCATGATAACGGGATTGAGGTCAATCTCGTCGATATAGGGCGCCTTGGTAATCAGGTTTGAAACCCGGCAGATGCATTCCGTCAGCGCCCGGATGTCCATGACCGGCCGTCCCCGGTATCCCCTGAGGAGCGGGTATGCCGTAAGCTGCCTGAGCATGTCTTCCGCTTCATTTTTCGTGACCGGCGCCAATCGTATCGAGCGGTCCTTGAAAAGCTCGATGAAAACGCCGCCGAGGCCTGCCATGACAATGGGGCCAAAGGACGCGTCCCGGCGGGCGCCGACAAAGAACTCTTCGCCTTGTGCCGCCATCTCCTGGACAAGGAACCCGTCAATCGAGATGCTTTTCTGTTTTCCCCGCACTGCGGCCGTCATCGCAGCGATGGCTTCAGCGGCCTCCGTTTCAGAGGCGATGTTCAGCATGACGCCCCCAACGTCGGTTTTGTGCGAAGCGTCGCGAGACAGGAGCTTGACCGCCACCGGGTACCGGAGACCGATGTTTCTGAGCCCGTCAGCGCCCCTGATGACGGTATGCCTGACCGGCTCCATGCCCGCGGCGGCGCAAATGACAAGCGCCTCGTCTGTGAGAGGTATCCGCTCATCCTCCCGGCACACTTCGCGGACCTTCTCTATATCATTCCACCGAACGGGATAGTCCTCCGGCAAACCGCGGCTGTCGCGCCGCTCCCTCCGACGGGTATAGTCCCATCTGGTCCAGAGGGCCCGTACCGAATGGTGCGGCATGGTGAATGTCGGATAGGGATGGTTCATGGTAATGTCCAGCACTTCCCTCGCGTCCGAAATGAGCGTTACGGCCACCGGCCGTCTGTTTTCCTCTACCAGTTTCTTCACGCCGTCGAGGAACGTCCGTGACATCTGCGCTTCATAGCTTGACTGGTAGTTGTGGTTGAAGATGATCCCGTCTATGCCATCGGCCGCCATGGTCTCTTCAAGGATCCTGGTGAAAATGGTGTAATCGAAAATTTCCCCCAGGTCGAGGGGGTTCTGGTGGGCGATGACATTGGTATTGTACAGTGTCCCGATCTTCTTCAGGAATTCCTCCGGGAATTCCACCAGCTCAAAGCCGTACTGGGCGCAGGCGTCCACGGTGACGACCGCGTGGCCGCCTGAACGGGAGAGAACGGCGAGGCGTTTTCCCCCCATCGCCGGGAGCTTGAGAGACTTTGCGGCGACCATGAGCTCGTCTTCGCTGTTGACGCGTATCGCAGCGGCCTGGTTGAGGGCCGCGCTGACCACCTCGTCGCTGGCCGAAAGCGCCGCCGTGTGGGACTGGGCGATCTTGGCGCTCATCGGATAGCGGTTCGACTTGTACACGATGATCGGCTTGGGCGATTTCATGGCCGCCTCGAAAAAAGCCCTTCCCCGGGAAAAGCCCTCGAGGTACATGATGATGGCCTTCGTGCTCTCGTCCTGTATCAGGTATTCAAGGAAATCCACCTCGTCAAGGTCCAGCTTGTTCCCCGTGGCGATGAACTTGTTGAAGAAAACATGGTTCTCGTTCACGATCTTCAGGAGCGTGTCTCCGACGCCGCCGCTCTGGGTGACGATCGAGACAGAGCCCGGCTGTACGTTGCCCTGGGAAAACACGAAGGGCATCATCAGACGGTGCTCAAGGCAGATCGTGCCAATGCAGTTGGGACCGATGATGCGGATGCCGTTCTGCCTGGCTATGGCGAGCACTTCATCTTCAAGGGATCGGCTGCTGCTGGAATATTCGCTGAAGCCGCCGGATTCAATGACCACATGCCTGATGCCTTTTTCGGCGCAG
Source organism: uncultured Spirochaetota bacterium (assembly GCA_937872225.1). GTDB lineage: Bacteria > Spirochaetota > UBA4802 > UBA4802 > UBA5550 > RBG-16-49-21. The sequence goes on along the minus strand of CALMRZ010000028.1, from coordinate 209,813 downwards.
GCCCTCATGACGCCGGGGATCGTTTTGGCCGGCGTGATGATGATGGCGACATCAGGCGTTTCCGGAAGGTCCCTGACATCGGCAAATACCGGCACCCCGTTGAGGTCACCGGCTTCCTTGCCGACCCCATATATGCGGGCCTTGCAGCCGATGCGGTGATTATTGGTAAGGATTATTTGGCCCAGGTTCAATCGTTTGATCGATACACCGATAACGACGAGACTTTCCGGATAAAAAAACTTATGAAGATTGCCGGTTGATTCGCTGTTTAATGATTCTTTTTCCATCACGCTGATCATGACACACACCGCCATTAAAATTGTAAACAATGTTTACTGTTACAAACGGCGTTTAAGTGTCAAGTAAATTTACAAAAAAATTGCGCATGTATATATTTTGTCCGATACCGAAGGCAGTGGGCAGAATACGATAGTTATCGGTTGATTTACTTTTTCCGGAACCACGGCACCAGCATCGATACCTTTCTCTGCCGCTCCGCGTAAAGGGGCCTGCGGCTCAACATGCGTCTTTCCATCATGGGTATGCTGACCGTGATGAACATGATGGTGATAGCCAAGGGGCCGATGATGGTCCACCAGTGAAATCCGTCTGCAGCCAGGGAAAAGAGAAACAGCCCCCACCAGAAGGATATTTCTCCGAAGTAATTCGGATGTCGGGAGTATGCCCAGAGACCGGTTGAGAGGATGGATTCTTTCGGAGGATTGGCTTTCACGAACCTGTTGAGCTGTTTATCCGCCAGTGTTTCAACAATGACGGCGCTGGCGGTTACGAAAAGAGCCACGCCGTCGAGGAACCAGGGATCGGCTGAACCGGCGGTCATGACAGGATACATGCTCAGGCAACCGAGAAAAACCATCACCGTCGGAAAAAAATGGATGCCGAGGAAACTCACCGGCCAGTAGAAGCGGCCGGTCCTGTTCCTGAAATCCTCATATCGCCAGTCTTCGTGTACGAGCCCTTTCCACTGCCGGTACCAGTTGTAGGTGAGCCTCGTTCCCCATGCCGCCACAAGGACCATAACGGCCAGGCCGCGTGCGCCGATCGCTCCGCCTTCGGCAACAAGGGCCCAGAACAGGGCGATAGGCAGCGGCGCGACGCTCCAGTACGGGTCATACATGCTTGAATTATTGAAACCGACGCTGAACATGAAAACAACGGCCGTGGCTGCGGCATCTGCGGAGAATGCCGCGGCAATCCCGCCATAATCCTTCATGAGCGACGCCGTCACTGCGGCTGCCGCGAAAGCCGCGCCATATGCCATAATGCAGATGAGCGTTGATGCCTTTTTTGAGAAATCCCGTGACGCAGTATCCCGTACCATAACTCAATTCCCTTATAGTAAATCATTACCGCGGATTACAACCCGCGGCTTTGGAACAATACTACTTACCTGATCCCTTTTTCTCGTTTTGAATAAACTCCGCTGTTCTTTCAAAGCTTGTCATGGCTGGTAACGAAAAATATGCGCCATATTTTTTTTTCAGTTCCGCCAGTTTTTCCCTGCTGCCCATGGCGCCTCCTATTGAAACAAAATATTCCTTCTGGATATCCAGGGCCCTGCCGTCCGATATCGGGCCGTGTCCCGGCACCAGTTTCCGTATATCATAATCTGATTTGAGGGCATCAAGGGCCTTTATCCAGTTTGAAACGCTGGCGCCGCTGTCAGTCTTAACGGCGGGATGCATGTTGATGAACACGAGATCGCCGGTGACAAGGATCTTCCGGTTTTTAAGATACACCACCACGTCATCCATGGTATGGGCCCTCCCCATCGTGCGGACCACTGCCGTTTCGGAGCCGATCTTGATCTCTTTCCTTTCACCGGGCTTCAGCGTGATATCAGGGTATCTGCTGTTGCCCGAATCCCTGTCCCATTGCTCCTTTGAATAAGCGCCGGCTATTATCTTTGCCTTCGGATAAAGCGCGTTCCCCTCCGTGTGGTCACCGTGGGAATGGGTATTGACGATGATGACATCCCCTGCTTGTACCGCATCATGCAGTTTCTGGGCGGCATCCCTCATTTTTGTGTCCACAACCAGGGCGCTCTTCCCGTCTTCGGCGGTAAGCACGATAGAGTTCCCGGCACCGCTGTAGCAGGTCAGCTGCGGATCGATCTTCACGGCCTCAACGGCCATGAACTTCGAAAAACCGTTCCAGAACCATATGCCGGTAGCGACGACAACGGCGATCGCAATTGATCCTACAATGATACAAGCTTTTTTCATCTCCCACTCCAGTACTGACAGGTGATCAATGGTTAAGATATTCCCTTTGCCATCGCGAGCAACGCCGAACGATATGGCGCTTGATTCAGCAGATGGTATTACACACGATACCGTTTTTTGGCATATTCATGCCGCATCAAAATCAATATTGCCCTGTCGTCATGATTTTATCAGGACTTTTCGCAATGACACGATAATCCAACAATCAAGGTTGGTTATCGCTGTTCACAATGTATTATAAATGTTGATTGTCAATTAAGATTTCTCGCTTCGCTCGGAATGATAAATGATACATCATTTCAACGGATTCAGGCAAAGTTTGCTTGACATATGTGCCTAATATTCTTTCTCATCCAATAATTATGGATTTTTCCCTGTCTAAATCCCAGCTGATGGCCCAGAAAAGCATCAGGAAGTTCGCCTCCGAGACCCTTGAGGAGTGGGCGAATTATCTTGACCGAGAATCAAAGCCGCTCCCCCCGGAGATTGTCCGGGTAATGGGCAGGCTCAATATCTGGGGCATCCAGGCGCCGGTTGAATTCGGCGGGGCGGACCTTGACACCGTGAGCTATTGCCTGGTGATCGAGGAGATTTCCCGCGTGAGCGCCGCCGTCGGTCTCGGCGTCACGGTGCACAATTCCGTGTGCCTGGCGCCGATCCTCAAGTTCGGGACCCGCGACCAGATAGCGCGCTACGCTCCGGACCTCGCCACCGGCAGGAAAATCGGCGGCTTCACCGTGACCGAGCCCCAGGCCGGCTCTGACGCGGCCTCCATCCAGACCACCGCGGTCCCCGACGGGGACCACTACATCCTGAACGGCCAGAAGGCCTTCGTGACCAACGGCGGCGTCGGCGACCTCTTTATCGTCGCCGCGTCCATGGACCGCAAGAAAAAGACCAGGGGAATCGCCCTCTTCCTCGTTGAAAAATCGATGAAAGGCTTCGAGGTCGGCAAGATAGAGGACATGATGGGGATGCGCGGGAACATGGTCTCTGAGCTCTTTTTCAACAACGTGCGCGTCCCGAAAGAAAATGTCCTTGGCCGGGTCGAGGACGGCTTCCGTATATCGATGCAGACCCTCGACATCGGCCGCATCGGCATTGCCGCCCAGGCCCTCGGCATCGGCACCGCCGCCTACACCGCGGCCGCCACGTACGCCATGGAGCGCAAGCAGTTCGACCGTCCCATCGGGACGTTCCAGGCCATATCCTTCATGCTGGCGGACATGAAGACGAACCTTGACGCGGCGCGCCTCCTCATCTACCGGGCTGCGGACCTGAAGGACCGTGGCCTTCCCTTCTCTACCGAATCGGCCATGTGCAAGGTCTACGCCTCATCGACCGCCATGCAGGTGTGCATGCAGGCCCTGCAGATCTTCGGCGGCTACGGCTACGTCAAGGACCTCCCGGTGGAGCGCTTCTTCCGCGACGCGAAGATAACCGAGATTTACGAAGGCACTTCCGAGGTGATGAAGATAATAATCGGCAACGATATCATCAGGGAATTCAGCAGGTTCTAGGCCATGCTCTCGATACTGGTTTGCATAAAGCAGGTGCCGGACACGCAGAAAGCTCTTTTCGATTCGAAGACCGGCGTCATCGACCGGAACTCCGCCGACAATATCATGAACCCGGACGATCTCCATGCCATCGAGATGGCCCTTGCGATAAAGGACGGGTACGGGGCGACGATTACCGCCCTGACCATGGGCCCGCCCCAGGCGGCCGATGTCCTCGGCGAGGCCTATGCCATGGGCGTCGACCGGGGGGTGCTTATTTCAGACCCGCGCTTCGCAGGGTCCGATTCCCTGGTAACCAGCAAGACACTTTACCGCGCCATAGCAAAACTCGGGGCCTTTGACATCGTCATGACCGGGTGCGAGGCCATCGACGGAAACACCGGCCATGTCGGCTACCAGCTCTCTGAATTTTTACACATGCCCCTGCTGACCCAGATCCACAAGTTCCGCGTGTCGTCGGGCCAGGCCGTTATCGAACGTCTTTACGGCCACGAGTATCAGAAAATCCGCGTTGGTCTCCCGGTGCTCATAACGGTCGGGAAAACGGCAAACCGCGTCAGGACCCCGCGCCTGGCGGACATCAAGACCAGCGCAGACAGGGAAATCACGGTACTTACCATGGATGACATAGGCGGCGATGCGCGCGAATACGGCGCGGCCGGGTCGCCCACGGTGGTCATTGAAACGGAGCTTTTCTCCCACAGGCGGGAGCGGGTAGTGTTCACCGGCACGGTCGATGAAAAGGTCGACCATCTCATCCACAGGCTGAAAAAGCAGAATATTTTGCGATATTGATATGGCTGAGAACATTAAACATATTGATGAAGGGTCCGGTGATGTCTGGGTCTTCACCGAAATTCAGGACCATGAGCGAGTCCTTGACGGCGCACTGGAACTCCTGTCCAAGGGCCGTGAAATCGCCGATACCCTGGGCACGAAGCTCTATGCCGTTGTTTTCGCCCTCGACGCCGAGCAGTACCTGTCCGTCATCGAACGGTACGGACCGGACGTGATACTCTACTGCAGCGACCGCGGTCTCAAGCACTATGACAGCCAGATATTCCCCGACCTGTACACCGCGCTTATCGAACACTACCGGCCTTCCATAGTGCTCTTCCCGTCCACGGAAGCCGGGGCGGACCTTGCCCCGCGCCTGGCCCAGCGCTTCTCCACCGGGCTCACATCGCACTGCACCGGTCTTTCCATCATGAAATCCGACGATTATAAACGGCCCCTCCTGGTCATGAAGCGTCCAGCCTACAGCGGCAACGCCATTGCCACGGTGATCTGCCCCCATACCCTTCCGCAGATGGCCACCGTGCAGCAGGGTGTCTTCGATAAAAAAGAGACCGGCGGCGTTAACACGGAACAAGTGCGGCTTCCCTTCAATTATGATTTATCCGCGCTGCGCATCACGAACCTGGAGGCCCCGGTGAGATGGGACAAGCCGCGGGTGCCCCTGGAACAGGCGGCGGTGGTCGTTGCCGGCGGCCGCGGACTCGGGTCCAAGCGCAACTTCGACAGGCTCTTTGAGTTAGCTGAAATTCTCGGCGGCGAGGTGGGATCGACCCGGGTGCCGGTGTTCAACAACTGGTGCGGCGAGGAGCGCATGATCGGCCAGACCGGGAAGACCATCCGGCCGCGCCTTTATCTGGGCTTCGGCATATCCGGCCAGATACAGCACACGGCGTCAATCGTTGATTCCGAAATCATCGTTTCGGTCAACACCAGCGAAACCGCTCCAATTTTCGATATATCCGACTGCGTGGTCCCCGAAGACGCGAATATTTTTCTCGCGCGGCTCATTGAGCGCCTCAGGAAGGAAAAACGAACGTAGCGGAACCCCGTACTCCGGCAGGTTCTCCCGCAGCCCTGCCATCCCAGTGCAGGTATGAACCCAGCCCCCGGATTCTTTCCCACGCATGGCAGAATCTCACCCCATCGCCATGGTCCCGGTTTCATCGTCGAGAACCTAGATCATTTCTTCGGATCTTAACGATGATACGGCACCGGTTACCTGCAGGTAGTATAAACAAATTAATTTTATAAAAACAATACTTGACATAATCCATTTTTTCAAGCATCACAGTGACATAGGCGAGGTAACCCATGAAAAAGACGCTGGGCATTCTATTTTTTATGCTGGCATTGTCCATACCCGCATTTCCCGTCGGCTTCGGTTTTTACGGAACCGGCGGATACGGCAGGGTCGACATGATGAAGATCATCGACAATGGGAACGACTACCGGGTCATTTACTCGACCAATAACTCCGTGTACGGCGGAGGTCTGCTGCTGGAATCGGGAAGCGATTCCGGCGCCTACCACAACCGTCTGAACTTCGGGGTGGAAGGATCCACGCTCTCCGGAGGAAGGTACCGGTTCAGCCGGTTCATGCGGGCCGCAATCGACAACGTCTTCGCCTTCCGCCTGGCCGAATCCGAGGCCGTACGCTTCTGGATGGGGCCCCTTATCGGAATACAGCTCCTGACCGGCCATGCAGCCTCAACCCGCAACAGCGAATGGCCGGACGATAAATTTAAATACCACCTTTCACTACTGTCCATGGCGGCTTCGCCGGTCACCCAGCTCGGCGGGCTATATTATCTCTCTATCGACCATGTCTGGAAGAGGAAATTCGGCGTATTCATCCCGCTCGGCGTTGCCATGGGGATCAACATCCGCATGGGCGAAAACGCCGCGCTGACGGTGGAGGGAGGCTTCCGCTGCGGCCTCTATTACCTCAGGAACGCCGGGTTCAACTACGAAGGATACGGCAACGCCGGTTTCATCTTCGGCGCCATGTAGATCAGCATTAAACCAGGCGAGGCCTTCATGGGAAAAAAGCAGACACTCAGCAACGCCAATCCAACCGGCGCAAAAATCAAAACCATGCGCACCCGACGCAGGGTGCCCATCGAGGAACTGTCGGAAATGACGGGACTTTCGGTTTCCCACCTTGCGGAAATTGAAAAAGGCAGCGGGTTTGCCCCTGTCGGCGACCTCCTTAAGATCGCCCGGGCCCTGACCATAGACCCGGGTGAACTTCTGAGACGGGATACATCAAAGGAAAAGGAGCTGGAAAAACAGAGGATTCAGGACTTCAAGAAAAGGAAGGAAGCCTACCAGTACGAGGTCCTCACGCCCCAGGCCGCGAAGGACCATCTCCGCGCCTTCAGGGTTGTCATTCCGCCGCGTTCCGAGCACCCCGGAGTCAGGTACCAGCATGAGGGCGAAGAATTCGTGTACGCACTGAAGGGCGAAGTGATCATACAAGTGGGGCAGAAAAAGCACCGCCTGAAGAAAGACCAGTCCCTGCACTTCAATTCAGGCATACGGCATACCCTGAAAAATCCGGGCGGCAGCGTGACCGTGCTCATCGTCACCATCTACACGCCCTAGGACATGGCAATGAACATCCAGCTGACCGACGAACAGATAATGATCCGCGACATGATGCGCGATTTCGCACGGAGCGAGATCGAGCCGTACGCGCAGGAGTACAACGGCCGCGGCGAGTACCCGGAAAAAATCATCCGCAAGCTCGGCGAACTGGGTCTCTACGGCATGATGGTCCCGGAGAGCTATGGCGGCTCCGCGGCCGGCGCCGTCAGCTACAGCCTGGCCCTGCAGGAAATCGCCTTCTCCTGCGCCTCCGTCGCGGTCACCCTGAGCGTTACCAACCTTTCCACCGAACCGATCCTCAGGTTCGGCACCGACGACCAGAAGAGGAAATTCCTCGTGCCGCTGGCGTCGGGCGAGCACGTGGGCGCCTTCGCCCTTACCGAGCCGGGAGCGGGTTCTGACCCTTCCTCCCTCTCCACCTCTGCCGAGAAAAAAGGGAAGTCATACATACTGAACGGGACAAAGCAGTTCATAACCAACGGAAAGTACGCCGGTATTTTCATCCTCATAGCCAGGACTTCGCCGGGTAAAAACGGCCTTACCGCCTTCCTGGTCCCGGCGGGATCAAAGGGCCTCGTTATCGGAAAAGAAGAAAAAAAGATGGGCCTCAACGCGTCCAACACCGTAAGCGTGTTCTTGGAGGATTGCGAGGTACCGGAAAAGAACCTCCTGGGCAGGCCGGGCATGGGACTGGAGATCGCGTTGAACGCCCTGGACAGCGGGAGGATCGGCATCGCCTCCCAGGCCACCGGCATGATCGGCGCCTGCCTTCAGGAGGCCGTGACGTATGCCGGCGAGCGCAGGCAGTTCGGGAAGGCCATCATCAAGCACCAGTCAATCCAGGCCATGATCGCCGATATAGCCGTCGGCCACGAGGCTGCGGCCCTGCTCACCTGGAGCGCCGCGTCCCTGAAAGACAAGAAGCTTCCCTTTACCAGGGAAGCTTCCATTGCCAAGCTCTACGCGACGGAGACACTCAACCGGTGCGCCTACAAGGCCCTCCAGGTCTTCGGGGGTTACGGATACATCAGGGAAAACAAGATAGAACGGCTCTACCGCGACGCGCGGGTAACGACCATCTATGAGGGGACCTCCGAGGTCCAGCGCATGGTCATCGCCCGGGAAACGGAACAGGGCCTGTAACACTACCTCCGCACCACCAGGGCGACCGCCTCACCGCCGCCCAGGCAGAGGGACGCGCAGCCGATATGTTTGTCGCGGCGTTCCATCTCGTGGATCAGCGACACGAGGACGCGGCACCCGCTGGCGCCGATGGGATGCCCCAGGGCCACGCCGCCGCCGTTGACATTCGCCTTCATGGGATCGATCTTAAGTTCCCGTAAAACGGCCACATAGGCGCCGCTGAAGGCCTCGTTGATCTCGAAAAGGTCAACATCCTCTATCGATATCCCTTCTTTCTTGAGGCACTTGGGGATCGCCCAGATCGGGGCGACAAGGACATATTTCATGTCGATCCCCATGGAAGCCTGGGCGCCTATGGTGGCCCTGACCCTGCAGCCCAGCTCTTTCGCCTTTTCCCGTGACATCAAAACCACCGCGGCTGCCCCGTCGCTGATGACCGATGAATTGCCCGCCGTGGTCAGGCCCCCCGCTTTGAAGGCGGCCTTCATTCGGGACAATTCTTCGTAAGAGGTCTCCCGCGGGCATTCATCGGTGTCGAAGATCGCCGTTTCGCCTTTCCGCCTGGGGACGGCCACCGGCACGATCTCTTCCCTGAACCTGCCCGCCCGTATCGCGTCCAGGGCCCGGCGGTACGATTCCGCGGCGTGCCGGTCCTGGTCTTCTCGGGATATATTATACTTTTCCGAGCAGAGCTCGTTCGAAATGCCCATGTGGAAATCGTTGACGATGTCCCAGAGGCCGTCGTGGACCATGTGGTCTTCGATTGTGCCCGCGTTCATGCGGTACCCGAAGCGCGCCTTGTCAAGGTAGTACGGAGCCATGGACATGTTCTCCATGCCCCCGGCTATGACAATGTCGGCGTCACCGACGGCTATCGCCTGGGCCCCCAGCATGACCGCCTTCAGGCCTGAACCGCAAACCTTATTGACGGTGATCCCCCCGACATGCCAGGGAAGGCCGGCCTGGATCACCGCCTGTTTTCCGGGATTCTGCCCGTAACCGCAGGGAAGGACCATCCCCATGATCGCTTCGTCAACAATCTCTTTCGATATGCCGGCCCGCCTGATCGCCTCTTCTATTACAATGGCGCCCAGTTTGGTCGCCCCTATACCGGCCAGGGATCCGTTGAAACTACCCTGTGCCGTTCTGCATCCGCTTACAATAACAACATCTTTCAAAACGTTCCCCCTGTTGGTAAATTGGAGTAAACCTCACCCCGCCTCCGGCGCGCCCTCTCCCACAGGGAGAGGGCTCCTCAACATAACATTTGATTGATCTTCCCCCTCTCCTCCTAGGAGAGGGGGACCGAGGGGGTGAGGTCTCCGCTCCTCGCAATAGTAATCTCAATTACTTCGGCGCCATGCGCAGCGCGCCGTCAAGCCGAATGGTTTCGCCGTTCAGCATGGAATTTTCCATCACGTGCAGCACCATGGCAGCGAATTCTTCCGGCCGCCCCAGCCTCTGCGGAAAAGGCACGCTCTGGGCAAGGGATGCCCTCACTTCATCGGTGAAGGACGCCATCATGGGCGTGTCGAATATACCCGGAGCGATGGTGACGTTCCTGATGCCGTATGAAGACAGGTCCCGCGCGATGGGCAGGGTCATCCCAACGACGCCGCTCTTGGACGCGGCATAACCTGCCTGCCCTATCTGGCCGTCGAAAGCGGCGACGGAGGCCGTGTTGACGATGACACCGCGCTCGCCTTCGCTGTTGGGTGAGTTCTCCGACATTTTCATGGCGGCAAGGCGTATTACGTTGAAGGTGCCGATTAGATTTACCGTTATGGCGAGCTCAAAAAGTTTGAGGTCAGCCGGTCCTTTTTTGCTTATGGTCCTGCCGGCCGTCGCGATACCGGCCGAGTTAACCGCCGCATTGATCGATCCGAACTTACTTGCCGCCGCTTCAACTGCAGCCGTAACGTCGCTTTCGCTGGAGACATCGGTTTTGCAATAGAGAGCGGCCCCGCCCAGCTCGTTTGCCAGTTTGTTTCCCTTGCCGTCGTCCAGGTCCAGGATGGCAGCCCTGCCGCCTCTTGATATGATGGCGCGGACCACGGCTTCTCCCAGGCCCGATGCTCCGCCCGTAACGATAGCCGCAACGTCAGTTATTTTCATGAGTCCCCCCCCTGAAGTTCAGGAAAAAATTGGTCAATAACAACCCGAAAAGTTTATTTTGTCAATACATTCCTGCGGGTTTAATATGATATGCCCTGAACCAGGGCGAGGAAGCGACCGGGATCCGGTCGTGAAATTTTTAAAAGGGACAGAGGGTGGCTTCCCTCTTCCCCTTTCGATCCCCATCACCCCGCCGCCTCAGGGCGCCGGCGTGGGCTACGGGGTGAACTCGGTTCGCCCACTACATGGGACTCACCTCAGACACCACCCCGATAGGTATCCGCCCTGCGAGCGGATGTTTTAATGGATTGTTCTTGATCAGGTAATTTGATGGTTATTTTTGGTTCTTCAGCGAGAAGGGAACGGACCCGTATTTCCCTTGTCGTCGGTCTTGACCGCGTACATGTCGACCCAGACTGCCGGCGGGGTCTCGAGCTGGCCTACAAAGGCATACCCGCCATCAGAGGCCACGGTAAAGCCGTTCATCATGAGGTTCAGCTTCCCCTCGCCGTATAGCTTTTCCCATTGCTTGTTTCCCCGGCTGTCGAGCTTCATCAGCAGGTACTGGCTGCCTCCTTTCCCGATCCGCGTGCCGCCGCAGATGTAGCCGCCGTCAGGCGTTTCATTGCAGGCGCGGATATAATTCGTGTCAATGCCACCATAGTTCTTTTCCCATTGCCGGTTCCCGTTGGCATCGACGCGGACAATGTAAAAATCCCATTCGTTCCTGGCATTGAAGGATGATGAACAGCCGGCGGCGATAAAACCGCCGTCAGCCGTACCGGATGCATGGCGGCCGAAATCCTGCTTCACGCCGCCGAAGCTTTTATCCCATATGACCGTACCCTCGCCGTCGAGCTTCATCAGACGCAGGTCCTGAATGTAGGTGTTGACGGAACTGTAGCCGTTGGTGAATTTTGTGCCGGCCATGATGAAAAAGCCGTCTTTCGTGTACGACATGCTGCCGTTCTGGAACCCGTCAATGTCACTGGAAAGTTTCTTAAAGGAGAGGACGCTCCCGTTCCTGTCCACCTTCAGCAGCACGGCCTTTGCGCCTCCGCGGCCGTACAGAATGGCGCTGATGTTGCCGTCCTTCATCTCGGTCAGGAACAGGATACTCTTGGCATTTTCAAGTTCATATTTCCTGTCCCAGACGACCTCGCCATGCTCGTTTATTTTCGTCAAGCCGATGGAAAAATACTTTCTCCCGCCGAAAAGAAAGCCGCCATCCGCTGTGGCGGTGAAGACGCTGGGGTTGGCGAAATAATTGCTGTCGTTTGCAGGATATTTGATCCAGAGGGTCCTCCCGGCCTTGTCGAGCTTTGCGACATACATCCCGCCGGCGACATCCTCGCTCTCGCCTTTGCTCATGCCGGCAATGACGAATCCGCCGTCTTTCGAGTTGAACACATGGGAGGGAATATCCTCTGTCTTGCCGCCAGCTTGCTCCTCAAGCCCGAAGATCTTCTGCCAGACGTATTGTCCCGGCTGCGCAAACAGGACAAAGGAGCAGGTCACCGCGAAAACCGCCAGGAGGTATGATGTAGTTCTGCTATGGCTCATATCTTTTCCGATTCTATTGTATAATATACTGAAGAATCCGCATTTTCATGAAATATTTTTTGGATTTTACCGCACCGGTACTCCAAAAAAATCCCGCACAATACTATAGAAATAGCGGACCCGCACGAGGCTCCGCTGGACAATTACATCAAATCTTTTACAAAAGAAAGAAGTGGCCGATCCTTCTCTCGCCCTGGCGCGAAAGGAATCGCAAAGCTTGAGACAGGAATGAGTGTGGCGGTTTAATACCGGGTGTCAATTATTTTTCAGCGGAAGATGCGGTTTTGAATAACGAGGGCCCTGTTCAGGCCCTCTTCCGGTCATCGTAAATCTTGTATTTATCAGACCGCTTCCGGTCAAGGGCCTTGAGTATGCGTTTCCGCATGCGCACGCTCTTGGGGGTTATCTCAAGAAGCTCGTCGTCATCAATGTACTCTATAGACTGTTCGAGGGAAAAAAGACGCGGGGGCGTGATGCGGATGGCCTCGTCCGAACCCGATGCGCGCATGTTGGTGAGCTTTTTCGTCTTGCAGGGATTGACTTCCATGTCGTTTTCCCTGCTGTTCTCCCCGATGATCATACCTTCATACACGGGAACGCCGGCGCCGACAAACAGGGTGCCCCGGTCCTGGAGGTTGTCAAGGGCATAGGCGTTGGTTATGCCGTCCTCCATGGCTATCAGCACGCCGCGGTTCCGTGACGGTATCGAACCCTTGAAGGGGGCATAGCCGTCGAAGACATGGTTGAGGATGCCGGTGCCGCGGGTATCGGTCAGGAACTCGCCCCTGAAGCCGATGAGACCCCGTGAGGGCACTTTAAGCTCCAGGCGGGTATAGCCGTCGACCCCCTGGTTCATGCTTATGAGCTCGCCGCGCCGTTTGCCCAGCTTTTCGATCACCGCGCCGGAGAATTCGTCCCCCACGTCGATGATGGCCAGTTCCATCGGCTCGTGGACTTCGCCGTTGATTTCCTTATATATGACCTGGGGACGGGAAACCTGGAATTCGTATCCTTCCCTGCGCATATTTTCTATGAGTATTGATAGCTGGAGCTCGCCCCGGCCCTTCACGGTGAAGGAATCCTTGTTTTCCGACCGCTCTATGACAAGGCTGACGTTGGTTTCAAGCTCTTTTTCCAGGCGCTCCCAGATGTGCCTTGAAGTGACGTATTTACCCTCCCTGCCCAGGAAGGGGGAATCGTTGATCTGGAAGGCGATGGCGATGGTGGGCTCGTCGATTTTTACCGAAGGGAGCGCCTTCGGCTCTTCGCCGCCGGCAAGGGTATCGCCCAGGTCGATCTTGTCAAACCCCGCAATGGCCACGATGTCCCCGGCGCTGGCTTCCTGGATCTCGGTCTTTTTAAGGCCCCTGTACTCGAAAAGCTTCGTGATCTTCCCTTTTATAGGCTCTCCGCCCTTCTGTTTCAGGAGGGTTAACTCGTCGCCGGCCCTGATTACGCCGTTGTGTATCTTGCCGGTCCCGATCTTGCCTATGTAGTTGTCGTATTCTACCGCGGATATGAGGAACTGGGAATCAAGCGTCGAGTCCCCGCCGGGGGCCTTCACGTGCTTGATGATGGTTTCAAACAGGGGCACCATGTTGTCATGCTCGTCATAGAGGTTGTAGTGCGAATCGCCGTTCTTTGCAGACGCGAAAATGACCGGGAAATCGAGCTGTTCGTCAGTGGCGTTGAGCTCGATAAACAGGTCGAAGATCATGTCCACGACCTGCTCCGGCCTGCAGTTGGGCCTGTCGATCTTGTTCACGACCACGATGGGCCGGTGGCCGAATTCAAGGGACTTTTTCAGCACGTACTTGGTCTGGGGCATGGTCCCCTCAAAGGCATCGACCACCAGCAGGACCGAGTCGACCATGTCGAGGACCCGCTGGACCTCGCCGCCGAAATCGGCATGGCCCGGGGTATCGACGATATTTATCTTGTAATCCTTGTAGAAAAATGAAGCGTTCTTGGAGAATATGGTGATGCCCCGTTCTTTTTCAAGATCGTTGGAGTCCATGATCCTCTCCTCCACCCGCTCATTGGAGCGGAAGGTCCCTGACTGTTTGAGCATCTCATCAACCAGGGTGGTCTTGCCATGGTCAACGTGGGCGATGATCGCGATATTCCGTATTTTTTCCATCTGACATCCATTAAAAGAATAAACTCTGTACGGGATTCCCGTGCGGCCGCAAGACGCTGAATCCTGCGGCGGCATAACCGGTTAGGGCTTTTTATCGGCAGGGGGTCTATTGGCAAGCTTTTTTTACATACAAAACAAGTTTTAACGTTAAGCGGGTGAGTTCATCAGCGAGCAGGCGACATCGATATCGCCTCTTCCGTCGAGTCCACATGGACGTTATCCGAGGCGGACGAGCGATATACTCCCGCGCATACTTGAATTCGAGTTCCGCAGGCCGCGAAGCTTATTTCTGCCGCAGAGCCCGAATCATCTCCTCGCCCTTACTGAACGCCTTCATGTTGATCTCCACCTTGTCGCCAGACATGGTTTCGGAGATGACGTCCCTGAAGTCTTCCGCGTCAAAGGGGAGGACTCCGGCGCCGGAAACGGCGCCGAGCATGATCACGTTCCCCAGGATCGCCTGTCCGAGCTTCATGGCCTCATCAGTTGCGTCGATCAGTGCCACGTCAGAGGCGAGATCTCCCAGTGCCGTACGGATTTCATCCAGTGAAGGATAGGCCAGCTCTCCGGCGATGACCCCCACCGGGTGGATCGGCCTGGTGTTGCTGAGGACCCGTACCGCCGGGTTTCCGTAGGCCGCGAGAACCCGGATCGCCTCGGTCGGCTCAAGGGCCACCACGATATGGGCCTGGCCCCGGGGGATCTGGGGGCTCCATACCGACTGCTTCGATATGCGGAGGTGGCTCATGACCGAGCCCCCGCGCTGGGACACGCCGAAGGTCTCGCCGATGGTCACAAAGCACCCTTTCCGGGAAAGAATGTTGCCCAGTATGCGGGAGGCCATGACGTTTCCCTGGCCGCCGACACCGGTGATTATCGCGTTATAGGGATCATGGATCAGATTACCGGCTTTCATCGGCCCGCCTCCGTCTTCTTGATCGCGCCGGAGGGGCATATTTCGGCGCACACGCCGCAGCCTGCGCAAATGACCTCGTCGATGACCGCGGCCTGGCGCTTGTTGTCCCAAACCAGGCCCGGACAGCGGAAGATCCTGGTGCAGAGGCGGCTGCACCCGCAGGTATCGCCCCTGCAGATCTGCTGGTCGACCTTTACCTCGAATCTCTTCTTTCCTTTCTTTTCGGGCGAAAGGGCGCACATCTGTTTCATGATGAGCACCCGTGCTCCTTTCTCCCGCATGAGGGCGAGGAGCTTTTTCTGCGTCTCCTCCGTGTCGAAAGGATCGGCATATTCCACCGTGGCGCCCAGGGACCGGCAGACCTCGGCCGGGTCTATCGTGGGCAGCGCCCCGCCCCTGGCGTCAAGGGGAGTGCCCGGGTGCGGCTGGAACCCGGTCATGGCGGTGCCGCTGTTGTCCAGGAGCACGAATATCACGTCGGATTTATTATGTATGGCGTTTACGAGTGCCGGTATTGCAGCATGAAAAAACGTGGAGTCGCCGCATACGGCCAGGATCGGCTGGTCCATCCCGAACTGCGTGAGCTTGCCGAAGCCGCTGGCTATGCCGATCCCGGAGCCCATGGAGTGGGACGTCTTCATGGTGCTGAACCCGCAGGGAAGGAAGCCCAGGGTATAGCATCCGATATCGCCGCATACAAAGCCCCGGCGGTTGTCCATGGCAAGGGCGTTGTGCAGGTTCCAGAATGAAGCCCGGTGGGGGCACCCGGGGCAGAAGGTTAGGTCGCGCACCGGCGCCCTGGCGATCAGGTGCCCTTTCGCGCGATTCGCGTATCCTTCATCCATGGCTATATATTCGATACCGAGAATCTTTTTAATAACGTCAACCACGATGTCTGGGTTCATCTCGTTGATCGTGGGCATGGCGCCGTCGTTCTTGCCGTAAAATTGCTTGATGCCGACTTCTGCCGCGGTTTCCGCTGCAATCACCTTCACGTTCTCTTCCAGGAACGGCAGGACCTCTTCCACGAAAAGGACCTTTTCCGTCATGGCGAGATGGCGGGCGATCAGCTTCGGCGGCAAAGGCCAGGTGGTGCCGATCTTCAGTATCCCCACCCGGTCCTGTGCGTTGAGAAGGTGCACCGCCTCCCTGCTGTAGAGATTGCAGGCGCTGCAGGTGATGATGAGGAGCTCCGGCTTTGCCGGCCCCGTGTAGGTATTGAAGGGTGATTTCTCGAAAATGGCCACGGCCTTTTTCAGCTTTTCCTGAAGCAGGGCGTGGTGCGGCGGCACCGGCATGGTTATGACCGGGCCCGAGTCCGCGTCGCCGGGCACCGCCTCATACTTGAACTGGGCCTTCCCTTCCGGCGCGCCGAGCTTGCCCAGTATGACATTGCCGCTGGCATGGGAAAGGCGCGTCACGCTCCGCATGATGACGATGGAGCGCAGCTCTTCGGAGAGCTCGAAGGCCCATTTCGTCATCTCCTTGGCCTCCTGGAAATCGCCCGGCTCCAGGAGGGGCAGTTCGATCATGCGGGCAAAATGGCGCGATTCCCCCTCGTTGATGCTCGAGAGCGCCCCGGGGTCGTCGCAGTGGAGCAGCACGGCGCCTCCCCGCGTTCCGGACAGGGCCACGTGCAGGAGAAAATCCGACGCCACGTTGACGCCGTTCTGCTTCATGGCGCAAATCGACCTGAGTCCGGCTATGGAGGCCGCGAAGGAAACCTCGAGGGCCACCTTCTCGTTGACCGACCACTCGACGTATATGTTCCGCTTCTGCGAAGCCTTTGACAGGTTTTCGATTATTTCAGACGAAGGCGTACCGGGATAGGCGCTGGCGACATTGACATTCGCCTCCAGGGCGCCCCGCACGATGGCGTCATTGCCCATCATTAGATAGCGGGCCCCTTCATTGGTATCGAACAGGTATGACATGTCAGGTATCCTTCCTTCCTTTATATCCCGGCGAGGTTCTTCGGTTCCATCCGGATCAGGGAACGGCTGTCTCCGTTCGTGTTGATTATCCCCTCACCCGCCGCTTTCTTCAGGGCCCGTTTCTTCTTGTTGCCGGCGGCGGTCCTGAGGCGCGCCAGGTTATCCGAAGGCATGTCCTCAATTTCAAGATACCCCGCCTTTACCGCCGCATCGACGGCTGCGCGTCCCCGCTCGGTCCTGATTATGAGGGTATTCATGGCGCTCCGGCCTTCCACAACGCCCACCGATATATCGGAAAATTCCGATGTCATGTCAAAGCAGTAATCGCAGGAATTGGGCACCGTGGCCCGCACCTCCGCGAGGGGTATCTCGATAACGCCCCTGGCTGTGTGGATCTCCATTACCTCCGCCGGGGGCGGCGGTATATCGAACTTCTTAATATCTTTAATGTCAACGCGCCCCTCTACCAGGCGGCTGAATGCCCTATAGTCTAGGGACCAGGTGCAGAAGAGGCCCACCACCAGGGACGTGGGATCGGAAAAATCCTTTTTTGCCATGGGGTTTGACCGCATCTGCGCCAGGGCCAAGACCTGGCATGGCGTTGCCACCACGCCGATGCGGGAATATCCCAGGTCGGCCGCCCTGTTGAAAGCCTCCAGGGTCGGGGCCGATGTGTACTTGGATGAAGCGTAGTTTTGAACATCGTCAGGGTTGGTTACAATGGCCGGAACGGCATTCAGCCCTTCCCGCCCTGTCAGTATAGCGGCATCGCACAGCTTTTCCAGCAGGGCCCAGGTCATGAGGGCCGTCACAGTTCCGCCGGACTGGTAATTGTTCCCCGCGGCCTTTTTTCCTGCCCGGGACATCATGGCCGAGAGCGAGCGGCCAAGGGGCTCCATGGAATAGGGAGCGCCGAAGATCTTTTGCGATACCTCGTCGAGGTCCACCTCGACCTTGGGGCAATAGGCGAAACAGCGCCCCCGCTCCTGCGTGCAGGGAAAGAGCATCGCGGTCCTGCCGTTGTATGACTTGAAATAGGGACAGAGGGAAACGCAGGCGCCGCATCCGATGCAGAGCTCCTTCGAGAGCACATCAGCCAGCAGTTCCCTGGAACCAAGCACCTTCATGTATCCCCTCCGGAACGGGAGCAATTCTCTTTCATTAACTTTCTAACATAAATCCCCAAGAGGCGGTATGATGTCAATAGTTTCATTATTTTTTTTAATTTCTGTCCAAGATGGGTTTAATTCATGCGCGGTGGATTCATCAGCGAGTCCGCTCTCGGGCATCCGTGCCCTTCGCGGCATTCCTGCCATCCTGGCAGTAATATGCTATCGGGATTTCGGATGATGTCGCCGATCCCGCGGAGTCCAGATGGTGCGCTGGCCAGGACGGCCGAGTGCAGAGCCGCGGCAGGAGGTCGCATTTGGCTCTGCTTATACGAGGCGGGCGAGCGATGAACCATCGCGCCTATTACAATCCCCGCATCGAGTCAGACCGAATCGCAGACCGGTCCCGGGACGCCAGCACTGAATTGATCGTCTCCAGCATGCGCGCTTTGTCTTTCTGAAGGGTGCCGTTTATGGGAAGATAGTTGGAGGCGTGTATCCCGACGAACTTCATGTTGTCCACCGTGAGGTTCTCGAACAGGAGCTTCATCTCCTCCAGTGTCTCGAAGGGATCAAGGAGCTGGAACTCGCCCCGCTGCATCTTTGAATAGAGCGCGGTCCCGGGGACCGGGGTCACCGTCAGGGCCGCGAGGTACTGGGGCGCCATCTCGTTGGTGATTTTTGCCGTGGCCAGGGCATGCTCCTTCGACCGGGGGCCCCTGCCCGACAGGCCCAGGAGAATCATCGACGACAGGTTAATGCCGGCCTCGACAAGGTTTCTTCCGGCCCGGAGCATCTCGTCATAGGTCACTCCCTTGTTCACCTCTCTCAGGAGCCTATCATCGCCCGTTTCGACGCCCAGGTACGCCTTGGTCAGGCCCGCCGCCCTGAGGGTCTTTAGCTCGTCCATGCTTTTGCGCAGGGTGCTGGCGGGGCCCACGTAGGTGCCGACATGGCGCAGGGATGGAAACGCTTTTTTGAGCTCCGCAATTATCTCAAGAAGGATTCCGGTTTCGATTTCTATGGCGTCACCGTCGCAGAGAAAAACCTTTTCCACGTCCCCATAGGCTTCGGCAGCCATGCGGATGTCTTCCTTGATTTCCTCGAGGCTCCTGATGCGGAACTTCTTGTCCTTGTACATCCCGCAAAAGGTGCACCTGTTGTGGGAGCAGCCGACCGTGCACTGGAGCAGATAGCTGTTGGCCTCGCTGAAAGGCCTGAAAATATTTCCTTCGTAACGCATCTATTATCCTTTATGTGAACTGATTTAGTGATCGGACAGGTCGTCAGGGGGCATGACAACCGTGCCATGCCTTCTCCTGCTGTTCCAGTATCCATAGGAGAAATAAAAGGCCGAGCCGACGGCCAGCCATATGAAGAACCGGATAAAGGTCACCGCCGGCAGTCCCGCCATCAGGTATACGCACATGACGATTCCGGCCAGGGCAATGCCCTGGACGAAGGGCACCCTGAAACCACGTTCCCGGTCCGGCTCGAGCTTCCGCAGTATGATGACGCCGACGCAGACCAGCATGAAGGCAAACAGGGTCCCGACGTTGGTAAGGTCGACCATCTCGTCGATGCTCGTGAAGGCGGCGAAAAATCCCACGAAGACGCCCGTGACCATGATGTTCACATGGGGCGTCCTGAAGCGGGGGTGGACCTTCGCGAAGGAACGCGGCAGGAGCCCGTCGCGGCCCATGGAAAAGAAGATGCGCGTCTGCCCCGTCTGCTGTACGATGAGCACGGCGGTATGGGCCACCACGGAGCCAAGGGCGATGAAGCCGGCGGCCCAGTCCAGGCGGTGGAAATTCATCGCCACCGTAAGGGGCTCCGCCTTGTTTGACTGGTTGAAGGCGGTCAGGGGAATCATGCCGGTCAGGACCGCCGCGACCACCACGTATATGACGGTGCAGATGACCAGGGAGCCTATGATGCCGATGGGAAGGTCGCGGCGCGGGTTTATGGTCTCCTCAGCCACGGTCGAGACCGCGTCAAACCCCAGGTAGGCGAAAAAGACGATGGCCGCGCCGGCCTGTATGCCGCTCCAGCCGTTGGGCATGAAGGGAGTCCAGTTTTCCGGCTTTACGTAAAAGCACCCGACCAGGACGAAAAAAGCCAGGACCATCAGCTTCAATATCACCATGATAGTGTTGAACCGGGCCGATTCCCGTATCCCGCGGTAGAGGACTGTCGTCACCAGGGCGACGATGCACACTGCCGGGAGATTGAATATGATCGGCATGCCGAAAAGCTTCGGGGACCCGGCGATGGCGTCATGGGCGTTCCGGAAGCCCGCGGCAATTTTCTCAAGGGTGGATCCGCTGGCGACCTGCTCCGCGATATAGGCGCCGGCGCTTGTAAAGGTTTCGATATGATCTATGGCAGACCCGTTCATCAGGAGCTGTGCCGCGCTGTAGATCGTGTCGCCATGGAGCGCGCTCCGGTAGTCCGTGACAAGCCAGGCAGGGATGGTGATGCCGAAGCCGCGCAGGAGTTCCTTGAAGTAGCCGGCCCACGAGATGGCGATGGCGACATTGCCGATGGCGTATTCCAGCATCAGGTCCCAGCCGATGATCCAGGCTATGAATTCCCCCATCGTCAGGTACACGTAGGTGTAGGCGGAGCCCGACACCGGCACCATCGACGAAAGCTCCGCGTAGCAGAGGGCGGTGAACCCGCAGGCGACGCCGGTTATAATGAAGGATATGACGATGGCCGGGCCGGCCCCGGGCCGCACCGTGTCGCCCACCGTCGCGGTGCCCACGGTGGCGAAGATGCCGGCGCCTATGATCCCGCCGATCCCCAGGAGCACCAGGTCCCGGGCCGTCAGGACGCGCCGGAGGCCCTGCCCGTCCTGCGAGACGCCGGCGAGCATGTCGCCGATCGTTTTTCGCCTGAATATGTTTTTAAAAAAGTTCATTTATTCTTATCATTTTTACTTAGTATGCGCGGATGTTCATCGCTCACCCGCCTCGTATAACGTCCATGTGGACTCGGCGGGAACGGCGACATCCATGTCGCCTTCTCGCTTATGAACATGCCGCGCATTATGTTGGCATTATGTTGAAAGAATGAATTCAATTTTATTACAATTGTCATGAAAAACGACGACACATGCCCGTCAATTATTAATTAGACCAGAGGCATGGTAAGCCGCACCGTGTCAGTGCCCTCGGCTGACGTGACCTGGAGACCCGTCTTGTAAAAAAGATGGAGCATTTTCGCGTTTTCCTTCAGCACCGTGGCCGACATCTCCAGTATCCCTTCGCGCTGGGCCGCGGCGAACAGGTAGTCCATCAGGATGCTTCCGATGCCGCGGTTCTGGTAATCGTCCCGCACCAGCAATGATATCTCTGCGGCGAGTTTCCCCTTCTCCACCACGTATTGCCCGATGCCGATCACCGTTTCCGGCCCCCCCTCCTCCACCACGGCAAGGATCGTCATTTCCCTGGAATAATCGATGATGGTAAACCTGCGGATGGTCTTCTGCGGCACGAACTCCACGTTGGAAAAGAACCTCGTGTACAGGCTCTGGTCGGACAGTGAATGAAAGAACAGCCTCAGGTTTTCCACGTCGCTCACCTTCACCGGCCGCAGAAGGAACAGGAGGCCGTCTCCGGTCTTTCTATATGTCTCGAGATGGGCCGGGTACTCGCTCAGGGCGCCGTCGATAGACTCCAACTCCTGCGGCACAAGGCCGAGTCTTTTCGCTTCCTCCAGGAGCCATTCCCTGAATTTCGGATGGGCTATGGTGATGAGGGACAAAGCTCGGTCCCGGATGTTCTTTCCGTGAAGATAGGCGATGCCGTGCTCGGTGACGACGTACTGGACGTCCGCCCTCGTCAGGGTGGTGCTCGCCCCGCTATCGAGGACCGGAACGATCCGTGAGCGTTTCCCGTCATTGGAGGTGGAGCGCATGGTGAGGATGGTCTTTCCCCCCGCCGAAAGGGCGGCGCCGCGCATGAAATCCGCCTGGCCGCCGACGCCGCTGTAGAGGGTCGTGCCCAGGGATTCCGCCGTGGACTGTCCGCATAGATCGATCTGGAGCGTGGTGTTGATGGCCGTCATGGAGTCCTGCCGGCTGATGACAAAGGGGCTGTTGGTGTAGTCAATCGGTCTGAACTCGACAGCGGGATTGTTGTCTATGAATGCGTAGGTGTCCGCCGTCCCCATGCAGAAGGAGGCGACTGTTTTTCCCCGGTCGAGGCTCTTCTTCGCGTTGGTCACGGCGCCGCCGCGGATCAGGTCCACGACGCCGTCCGTGAGGAGCTCGGTATGGATGCCCAGGTCCCTCTTCCCGCTGAGGCTGGAAAGGATCGCGTTGGGGATAGCGCCGTAGCCGACCTGGAGGGTGTCCCCGTCCCTGACGATGCGGGCCACGTACCGGCCGATCTCCCGGGCCGTCTCGTCCGGCGGGTCCAGCCGGTATTCGAGGAGCGCCTCGTCATGGGGAACCAGGTAATCTATCTCCGCCGCGCCGACCAGGGATTCGCCGCACACGTAAGGCATGAAGGAATTGACCTGGGCCACGGCTATCTTCGCATGTTCCACGGCCGACCTGACGATGTCCACGCTGACGCCGAGGCTCATGTCGCCGTTTTCATCGGGAAGAGAAACCTGTATAAGGGCCACGTCCACCTGCAGTTTCCCCTGGCGGAACAGCCGGGGGATGTCGGACAGATGGGCCGGCGTGTAGTCTCCCAGGCCCCGGTTGATGACATCGCGTGAGCTGTCGCTAATGAAAAAGGAATTGTGCCTGAAATTTTCCTCGAACTTCTTCTGGGCGTAGGGGGCCACCCCCAGGGTCCAGACGTGTATCACCCGCGACCCGTAGATCCGGTGGGTCCTGGACTCAACATGGTCGACGAGGGACTGGACGAGAAACTGCGGTTCCCCGCAGGAGGAGCCGATGAATATGCTGGTGCCGCGGTGTATCAGGCCGAAGATGTCTTCCAGGGGCGCGAATTTCCCCGGGTACAGTTCCCTGAGCCTGTCGAGGTGTCTTGTGTCCTGCCGTTTCATTTCGGTGCCCTGTCCTGGCCGGATAAATACTGCAACGTCATAAGCGTCATGTCAAGAGATAAAGCGGGAAGGACCCTGGTCCGGAGGATGAAATCTCCGCTCAAGACCCGGGATGGACACGGGACATCCTTCTGGAAAAATCCCATGCCAGCTCGAGGAGCTTGAAAATGCGGTCAAAGCTTCCAATGACAGGGATCCGGTACTCCTTTGCCAGGGCCGTGTGTTCGAGGATGGACTGGCCCCCGAAGAAGTGTACCACCAGGGGCGTGTCGTGATACTTCCGCTGCATTTCACCCAGGAACTTCCAGTCAAAGGTTGCGAAGGGAGAGCTGATCGTCATGAGAACGATGGAATCGAAAAGGCCCGATTCGAGAAAGACCTCAAGGATCCGGTTGAAGCTTTCCTGAGGGCCGACCTTTTCGACTGACGCCCAGGTGTCGATGGGGTTGTGTATGGGCGCCCAGTCCGGAAACAGGGGCCTGAGCCTCGCCAGCGCCGCGTCGTCCAGTTCCGGGAGTTCCATCCCGAATTTCTCCGCAAAATCGGATGACAGCACGCATCCCGACCCCGACACCGATATCACGCCGACACGGTTTGAACGGAGGACCGGATACTGGCAGACTATTGAAAGCATCTCGAAGAGCTCGTCATAGGTCTCCACCAGGATCATGCCGAACTGCTTCGCGACCGCTTCGACGGCGGTGTAGCTTCCCGCCATCGATCCGGTGTGTGACGACACGGCCTGTTTCCCCTTCTCGCTCTTGCCGGCCTTGAGGACTACAACCGGCTTGCGGTGGCGCTCGCGGTTCTCCTTGAGGAGGGACATGAAACGGTTGCCGTCGCGGATGTCCTCGAGGTACATGCCGATGGCGTGGGTCCTGTCGTCATGGAGGTAATACTCCAGGAGGTCGCATTCGTTCACGTCCAGCTTGTTCCCGATGGCTGCTATGTTTGAAACCCCGAAGGGCTGCCCGTGACCGGTGGTATCGAAAAACCATTCCACGAAGCCGGTCACGAAGAGCCCCGACTGCCCCACGATGGAAACATTCCGTTCCCGGGTCTCAAGGAATTCGCTGTAGTGTTTAATGGGGGTGCAGTAGCGCAGGTCGGGCACATTGAAGCCGATCGAATTGGGTCCCACGATGCGGATGTCTTTTCCCCGTATCAGCGACAGGATCTCCTTCGCGAAGGCGGCCGCCTCCTTATCGTCGTTGGAGAGATTGCCCGATTCAATTAAAATGCCGCGGACGTTGCGGTCTATGCACGCCCTGACCACGGGCATCACTTCCCGCACGGGAAGAACGATGACCGCCAGGTCGATCCGGTCCGTCCCGCTGGCATTGTCGGGCACGTCATCGAGGCTATTAAAGCATGGCACGCCCTCGATGGCCCCGGCACGGGGATGGACGATGAAGAGATCCGGGTAATGCTGCCGCTCCATGTATTGTTTGAAGTTCTGCAGCACCTGGTTGCCGCCCTTTTTCGGATTGGAGCTGGCGCCAAAAAGCACGATTGACCGGGGATGAAAGAAACGTTCCATGACAGGAACAATGGTACTACCGGGCCGTTTCTCTGTCATTCCTATTTTTGTAATGTTTCAGTGGGATTCAGATCACGCGGAAAAGCCTGGTCTTGGGCAGGGCATGCTGTATAACGCCGCTCAGTATATCCGCCTTGGCCTGGTTCCTGCTGGAGCGCCAGACAATCAGGTTCATCAGGCTCTTTTTTGTCAGCGCCTTCTGAAAGAGGTTCCCGAAGATGATGTCCCGCCTGAAATCCCTGCGCCAGCTGCCATCGTAGATGGCTCCGACATCGCCCGTCGCTTCTTTTCGGGCAAGGACCTCAATTATGGCCGAGGCCGCCTGCTCGCCGCTCCGGAGGGCGTAGTAGATGCCTTCTCCGGTCAAAGCGTCGACAAAGCCGCCGGCGTCTCCCACCAGGAGGACGTTGCCGAAGGAACGTCTTACCCCCATGGTGCCCGTAGCAAGGTGGGCCCCCTTGAAGGACCCTTCGACCATCGTGGCGCGGCCAAGCTTTTCCCGCGCGAACCTGTTTCTCGTTATGAACATCTCGAACAGGTCCTTCATGTTATGGGGAGGCTTGCCCTGGCAGATCATGCCGACCCCGACGTTGGCGCTCCGCTCCCCGGTGGGGAAGATCCAGGCATAACCGGGGAGTATGGTTTTTTCATAATGCAGCGCTATGAGGTGCTCAAGGCCGTCGACATTTTCGAAGTAGGCGCGCACGGCAAAGGCCTTCTTTATCGAGCCGCTCGCGTGGTTTCCCAGCTTCCTGGCAACGGCCGAATGCACGCCGTCAGCGCCGATGATGAACCGACCGCGGACCTCGAACTCCTCGTTGTTTCCGCTTCTGGCCCGGATACCGCATATGGCATTGCCCTCATGGATAAAATCCCTGAAGGCGCATTCCTCCCTGACGGTCACATGGGGAAGGTCCCTGACATGCTCGAAGAGAGCGGTGTCGAAGATTTTCCGAGGAATCACATAGCCGTAATTATACACGCCTCCCACCTGCGTCGCCCGCCCCCTCATCACGACATCGTTCGGCGACGAAAGGATGACCCCGTCGCATTTCCACGGATTGTGCGCCTCAACCTTTTCGAGGACGCCCATGCGTTCCAGGACCGGAAGAGCCGTAACCGAGAGGCCGTCACCGCAGGTCTTGTCGCGGGGGAAGCGCGCCCTGTCAACCAGGAGCACGTCGCGGCCGGCCCCGGACAGGAAGGCCGCGGCGCTACAGCCGCCGGGACCGGCGCCGATAATTATGGCATCGTATGTATCACTCATTGCGCTTATTAAGCTGTTCTGGTCGTTACCGGGACCGAAGCCGGTCCATCGTGAAAAATATTTTATATGTGTAAAAAAACAATACATGCAAGGCCCCTGATATTTTTCAATAAAAAAACGGTTGAAAAATACTCCGGCTCAGCTTCAAATAAAAAAGCAGTTCTTTGCGCATCCAGGCCACAATCGCAATGTAGACGTGACATGGTTGGATATATAATTTTATTTGGACACGGTTTAAAATATTCCCATGCGCCAGAAACAGTATTTATATGGACAATAATAAGAAAAAATCGCGCGTCGCGCTGCTTTCAGTAGCCTCAAACAGTTCCCTGGTCGCCCTGAAGCTGGCCATCGGCATACTGATCAATTCCGTATCGGTCATATCAGAGGCCATCCACTCGGCGGTTGACCTGGTCGCTGCCGTAATAGCGTTCTTCGCCGTCCGCAAATCCGCCAAACCGGAGGACCACCGTCATGCCTTCGGTCATGGCAAGATAGAAAACATTTCCGGGACCATCGAGGCTGTTCTTATTTTTTTCGCGGCGGGCTGGATCATCTACGAGGCAGTTGAAAAGCTGAAAAATCCGCAGCACATGGAGCAGGCCGGCTGGGGCATCATCGTCATGTCAGTTTCGGTGGCGGCGAATTTTTTTGTATCCCACATGCTCTTCAAGGTCGGCACGGAAACCGACTCCATCGCCCTCAAGGCCGACGCGTGGCACCTGCGCACCGACGTGTGGACCTCCTTCGGCGTCATGGCAGGCCTCATCATGTACTGGGGAGGCAGGTTCCTCTTCCCGCAAGTCAATCTTTCATGGATCGACCCGGTTGCGGCCATCATCGTGGCCTTCCTGATAATCAAGGCGGCCTTTGATCTTACCCGTGAATCCGTGCGGGACCTTCTTGACGCCCGCCTCTCAAAGTCCGATGAAGACCTGATCGACCGCTACGTCACCGAGCAGCACCCCAGGGTCCTGAGCTATCACAAGCTCAGGACCAGGAAATCCGGTTCCCAGCGCTTCTATGAATTCCATCTCGTGGTAGCCCCGGAGATGAGCGTGCAGGAGTCCCATGAGATCGGAGACCGCATCGTCGCAAAGGTCAAGGAGCATTATCCGGACGCAAAGGTGGTCATCCATGTCGAGCCGTGCGATGCCACCTGCACCGAGGAGTGCCTGGAAAACTGCGGGAAGATCGAGTAGGCCTACTTCGCCAGCAGCACCACCGTGCTCCGGGCATTCACGATATAATGGTCCTGAGGATCGATCCGCACCTCCGATCCGGGATCGAGAAAGTCAGCACCCGCCTTCAGGCTGGTATCAACAACCCTCTTCCAGTCCCTGCCCGTGACCCGCGGGACCATGACGCTGTGGGAATTGTAGTCCGCATTCAGGATAAAGAAGAGGAGATAGTCGCCAAGATCGGACTTCACCTCGCCCCCGTCCAGCAGGTAACAGATGATGCGGGCCTCGGGGTCGTCCCACCCGGGACGGTCGAGGTTGACGCCGAACCAGGATATGTCAGGCATGCCGTCCGTGTCGGAGTCCGTGCCGGATAGGTACTTGCGGCTCCTGAGAATGGGATACCGGTGGCGGAACGCGATGGCTTTTTTCGCGAAGTTGAGGATATCGCCGTTTCGCTCCGCAAGGTCCCAGTTATACCAGCTGATGTCGTTGTCCTGGCAATAGGCGTTATTGCTCCCCTTCTGCGTCCTCATGAACTCGTCGCCCCCCAGGAGCATCGGCGTGCCCTGGGAAAAGAGAAGGTGGCAGAAGAAGTTCTTTGCCTGCCGCCTGCGCAGCGCGATGATATCCGGATTGTCCGTCTCTCCCTCCCAGCCGCAGTTCCATGAGTTGTTGTCGTTGGACCCGTCGCTGTTGTTTTCAAGGTTTGCCTCGTTGTGCTTGGCGTTATACGAAACCAGGTCGTTCATGGTGAACCCGTCATGGCAGGTCACGAAGTTGACCGAGTTGTACGCCGTCCTGCCGTCGTCGCCATACATGTCCGCGGAACCGGTGATGCGCCACCCAAGCTCCCGCAGCTGTCCCGCGTCGCCCTTGACGAATTTCCGCACCGTGTCGCGGAACCTGCCGTTCCATTCGGACCAGTCCACGGGGAAGTTCCCCACCTGGTAGGTGCCGATGTCCCACGGCTCCGCGATGAGTTTGACCCGGTTCAGCACCGGGTCCTGGGAAACGGCGTCGAAGAATGAGGCTCCCGCGCGGAAAAACCCTTCCTCACGGCCCAGCACCGACGCCAGGTCGAAGCGGAAGCCGTCGACGTGCATCACTTCCACCCAGTACCGGAGGGAATCGAGGACGAAGCGTATCACCGGCATGCTGGCCAGGTTCATGCTGTTGCCGCACCCGGTGTAATTCATGTAGTAGCGGCCGGGCGCGCCGTGGACGCCGGTGAGGACGTAATAGTTCCTGTTATCGATGCCCTTGAAGCTTATGGTGGGCCCCATCTCGTTCCCCTCGGCCGTGTGGTTATACACCACGTCCAGGATCACCTCTATGCCCGCCCGGTGCAGTTCCCGCACCATGGTCTTGAATTCGCGCACCTGGCACCCCGGTGACGATCCTGTGCCGTAGGACGATTCCGGGGCAAAAAAGCCGATGGTGTTGTATCCCCAGTAATTGGTAAGTCCCTTCTGTATCAGAAAATCCTCCACGTAATACTCATGAACCGGAAGAAGCTCGACGGCGTTGATCCCCAGATCCTTGAGATACGGTATTTTTTCGATAAAACCGAGGTAGGTCCCGGGGTTTTTTACCCGCGAGCTTGTATGCGCGGTAAACCCCTTGGCGTGCGCTTCGTATATTATGAGATTGTCCAGGGGTACGTCCGGCTGCCGGTCCCCCTGCCAGTCGAAGTCATCGCTGACGACAATGCTCTTCGCCATGACCCTGGCGCTGTCCCGGGTGTCCATGGTGAGATCTTTCCCCGGCGCATTGGGGTCGTAGGCAAGGAGGAGATTGTCGTCATTGCGGCACTTCCCGCTGACGGCCTTTGCGTAGGGATCAAGGAGAAGCTTGTTCTCGTTGAAGCGGAAGCCCCATCCGGGGTTGAACTCCCCCCTCACCTTGTAGCCGTAGAGCTGGCCTTCCTTCACGCCATGGACATGGACGTGCCATATGAACCGGTCCCTGTTTTCGATTTTTATGATATCCGTGGGATCCCCGTCCGGGCTGTCGAAGAGAAGGAGAAACACTTCCCTGGCGTCCTGGGAAAAGAGGGCGAAGTTTACGCCATTTTCCCGGAGCGTCGCTCCCAGGGGATAAAATTTTCCGGGTGAAAGCTTTCTGTTCGTGCTATGCGATAACGGCGCTGCCATGGCGACGCCTCCCGTTTTTTTTTCGCATTACATCGCGGCCTTGAGCACCTTCAGAAAATCGCTCTCCTTGACCGGCACCATGTTGCTGCCATGACAGCCGTCCTTGAATGCTTCAACGCTCAACGCGGCCAGGCCGTCGGCGGGAACCTTGTTCTTCGACAGGCCCATCGGTATTCCCACCATCTCGCAGAAGGCCCTGCAGCTCTCGGACAGGCTGGCCCTGGCCAGGCCGCATTCAGCGAAGATGGCGCGCACCTTCTGTATCTTCGCCATCTGCTCCGTGTTCAGGTGGGATTGCTCCAGGTGAAGAATGGAATCGGGCAGCACCAGGGCGTTTGCCAAACCATGGTGAAGGCCGTAGAGGCTCGACAGGGGGTGCGCCATGGAATGGACCATGCCGAGGCCCTTCTGGAAAGCAACGGCCCCCATGGAAGACGCAATCTGCATCTTTTCCCTGGCGTCGAGATCCTTGCCGTTCCTGCAGGCTATCGGGAGCCACTTCAGAACCAGTTCCATTCCCTGCAGGGCGATGCCGTCCGCCATGGGGTGGAACATGTTGACGAAATACGCCTCGAGGCAATGGACAAAGGCGTCCATGCCGGTGGCGGCGGTCAGGAACGGAGGCATGCCGGCGGTCAGCTCCGGCTCCAGCACCGCTATGGACGGCAGCAGTTCCGGGTGGAATATGATGGTCTTTCGCCCCGTATCGCGCAGGATGATGACGCCGGAGCGGCCCACTTCGCTCCCGGTGCCGGACGTGGTCGGTATCGCGTACAGGGCCGGCATCGGGCCCTTGATGAGGGCGTCGCCGCCCTTGGCGTCATCGTACTGCGCCATGGGCGGCGGATTGGAGACCATGACCTTGATGACCTTGGCAACATCAATGGGGCTCCCCCCGCCGAGACCGATGATGCTGTCGCAGTCCCCCGATTTGTAGGCGATCACGCCCTTCTCCACGTCTTCTTCGATCGGATTGGGATGGATGTCGGTGTATATGTCATAAGCGATGCCCTGTGACGAGAGTACATCCGTCAGCTTTTTGACTATCCCCATCTGTTCCAGGGTCTTATCGGTTACTATCAGTATTTTTGAATGTTTTTTGGCTTTGAGACGCGTACCGAATTCGGCCAGCGCTCCCTGTCCCAGGAGTATTGTTGTGGGATAATTGTATTGTACCATGTATTGTCCTCTATATGAAATTTATCTTATAGTATACCTGTATATATAATTATTCAATAATTTTTTTATAATCGCCTTTCTGATAGGGTGGGGTTTAAACCCCACCCTATCAGAAAGGCATCACACGTTGGCCAATCCCCTGCGCGATCTGATCCACAACATGAGCGTCAGCACCGCGCTCACCGCCGCAACGGCCACCAGCATGACAAGGATCGGCAGGAGGTCATGATTATATCGCCGGTACATCCATCCCACCAACTGCTCCTGGAATATGGGGCCGATGGACCCCATGCCGTTGATGATGCCGGCGGCAGACAGGGCGCCCTCCTTTGAGCCCACGTCAATGGCCCCGACCCCGGACAGGAGCGAATCAGGCCCGAAGAGCATGAACCCGGCTACGGCGATGGACACGGTGAAGACAGTCAGGTTCGCCGATCCGAGGAAATAGAGTATGAAAAAAGACCCTGTCATCAGGGCAAGCATCACGAAAGAGAGCATGGCCCGCTTCCCCTTGAATATCCTGTCGGAGAGAAAACCGGCGGCAATGACCCCGGCAAATCCGCAGACATCGAATACCGTGGAAAGGTAACCGGCTTCGGCTTCCGAGAGGTAAAAATTCCTGTTCAGGAACCAGGGAAGCCAGCTCCAGAGGGCATAGCGGAGGAACTTGATGCAGAAATAAATGAGGCCCATCATCATGATGGTAAGGACGACTTCCCTGTCCCATCCCAGCTTTTTCCCGCTCCCGGCCGGAGGCGTATCAGGCAGTTCATCCTCGTCATGGAGCGGCTCAAGGCCCGCGTCCTCGGGACGATTGGGATGGACGAGGAGCACGGTGAACCATACAACCAGGAGCACCATGGACCCGCCGAAAAAGGACCACCGCCATCCGGCATTGCCCAGCAGATAGGACGCCAGGAGCGTGGCCAGCACGGGGCCGAGCTGGTAGCAGGTGGACCAGAGGCCCAGGACGCTGCCCCGCTGCTTGCGCCTGAACCAGAAGGCCAGGCTGCCGATGCACCCGGGCCAGCCGGTACCCTGGGCCAGGCCGTTCAGGCTCATGAAGAGCATGATGGTCCAGAGGCTGTTGGATACGCCGAAGAGGAAGGTGCTGACGATGGATATCATGATGCCGGCCAGGAGGAGGAGCCTGGGGCCCAGCGTGCGGCCGAAAAAGGCGCTGGAGAACTGTCCGACCATGTAGGCGACCAGGTACGCGGTACCCAGCTGGGCCAGGCCGAAGGAGTCGATGCCCAGGGCGCCGGAGATGCTCACCTTGGCCACATAGAAGGGCTTGCGGCAGAAATAATATCCCGCGTAGGCAAGCCAGGTCGCCAGCAGTATCTTTATCTGCCAGGGGCGGTAGAGGGAATCGTTCTGCTTTCTATCGGCAGAGGCCATGTATTATAATGTCCAATCAAGACCAAGCTCGATCAGTTTTCCCCTTGTGGGATTTCCATCCCTTTCATCCCACCCCATGAAGCCGTAATACTCTTCCCTCATGCGGATGAAGGCCTCACGGTCGACATGGCGTCCCTTGCTGGGCCCGTCCACAAAAGGTTCAAACAGCCGTTCAGGCAGGACGTCATGCTCTTTCGTGAAACCCCGTTTCGCGTTGATGCGGCGCATCATGTTGATCCTGCGCTCGCCGACCTTCATGAGTTCCCACAGGGTCATCTGCCATCCCGTGGAAAAGCGGACCAGGTCCTCAAGGTCCCGGTAGGTGAACAGGCTGCCCGGTCCCCAGGGAAACATGCAAAGCGCGAGTGAATCAAGTATGCTGTAGTATATCTGAGAATATGCCGTCATACGCACCTTGTTTGAACTGGTGGATGGAGCGTCTTCCTGCCCCATGATGCCGAGGCCCATGGAGGCTTCAGATTTGCTGGCCAGGAGCCAGTCATGTTCCGATGACATGTGGTCCGGTCCTATGGGACAAACCGCGTACATGATGGCCAGGCTCGGCTTGACCTGGGGCATGTGGACCGCAAGCCCGGAACCCTTCACATGGACAGCGAAGGGCCTTGTATGTTCGCCGAATTTCCTGATCAGCGCCTCAAAGCCTTCGGCGCAAAGATCGCCTATCCCCCTTCTCTGCGCCACTGCCTCAATCAGCCAGAACAGCCCATCCGGATCGCCAAAACCAATTGCCTTCCCGTCCGTATCGGCCTGGCTGATCAGTCCTTTTTCAAGGCATTCGAAAAGATAACCGGCTATACACCCCATGGTGATGGTATCTATGCCGTACTTGTTGCACAGCTCGTTCGCCTTTGCCACGGCGGCCGCGTCGGTTACATCGAGGTTGGAGCCCAGAAGCCCCAGTGTCTCAAATTCAGGTCCGCCAAGGGCATCGGTCAGCTCATAGGGCGCCGATGCCTTGACCCGCTTGCGGCACGAAACAACGCAGCCGTAGCAGGTCGTGGTGCCGGCGCCGATCTGCGGCTCAAAAGTAGACCCGTCCAGTTTCATGTAATCAGGATGTGACCCCCGGGAATAGTTGTGCGTGGCGAAATTGCCGCCTTCGGCCTGGAACTTCACGACGCCGGGCGTGCCGTATTTGCGTAGAGTTTCCGGGAACCCTGATCCGGAAAGCCGCTTGGCCCCCGCCTTGCCCAGTTCCTTGAGGGCGTCCGGGTCTGCGAAGGTCACGTCGCCGGCCCCTTTGACCACAACCGCCCTGAGATTCTTGCTCCCCATGACCGCGCCGAGGCCGGTCCTCCCGAAGGCATCGTTGCCGTCGGCCATGATGTTGGCGAAGCGTACCATTTTTTCCCCTGCGGGTCCGCACTGGATTATACTGACGTTTTTATTCCCATGCTTTTGCCGGAGGACTTCCCGAGCTTCCAGCACGTTTTTTCCTGAAAGGACGGAGGCGTCAGCAATTGAGACAGTGCCGCCGTCAATGAGTATGTATGAAAGGCTGGCCGCCTTGCCCTTTATGACAATTGCATCGAAACCCGCCCGCTTGATCATGGGACCGATGTTCCCGCCGGCCTGGCTGTCGGCCACCATGTTCGTGAGGGGCGAGAGCGCCGTTACGCTGCAGCGGCTCACGCCGGACACCGCTGCGCCGGTCGCGATGCCCGGTGCTATGGTTAAAATATTATCTTTTGAAAGGGGATCCGTATCATGACCGGTTTCTTTAAGCAGGAAATAAGACCCCACTGTCCCGCCTCCCAGGTACATCCTGAAAAAATCCGCCCCGGGATGTACTGTTTCAATTGAACCGGCGCTTAAATCAACACGCAGTATACTATCGCAAAAACCGTTGCACATGATGGACCTCTTCGACGAATAGATATCAGAATATAAAATCAGTCGACAGGAAATTCGACTTCTTGTCCCGCAGGATTTCCGTGATGATCTGCTTGTTCGTGTCGGTCCCCTTCACCGCCACCAGGGTGCGGATGGTGAACACCCGCAGGGCGTCCGTAACGGACAGGGTCCCCTCGGCGCTGTCCTTCCGTCCGGTAAAGGGGAATGAATCGGGACCGCGCTGGCACTGGCTGTTGATGTTGACCCGGCAGACCTGGTTCACCAGGGTGTCGATCAATGTGGCGATGGTCCCCGAATCCCTGCCGAATATGGATACCTGCTGTCCGAAATTGGAATTGACCACGTAGTCCATCGGCTCGCTGACGTCGGCAAAAGGCACCACCGGAATGACCGGCCCGAACTGTTCCTCGTGGAATACCTTCATCTTATCATTCACGGGATAGAGCACCGCCGGAAACATGAAGGTTCCGTTCACGGCGCCGCCGCCTTCGTTCACGACCTTTGCGCCGTTCTTCTTCGCGTCCTCGATATAATCCGTCATGAACTGCGTCTTGTTGGCCTCCGGCAGCGGCGTCAGGTTCACGTCCTTGTCCCAGGGCATTCCCGGTTTCAGCGCCGCTATGGCCGCGCCGAACTGCTTCAGGAACTCGTCGGTGATGTCTTTGTGGACATAGATGATCTTGAGGGCCGTGCAGCGCTGGCCGTTATAGGACAGCGACCCGAGGACGCACTCCTTGACGGTCTGGGCGATGTCCGCGTCCTTCAGGATGATGCCCGCGTTCTTGGCGTCGAGGCCCAGGACCGACCGGAGACGGTGCGGTTTGGGGTGCTGTTTCTTGATGATGTCCGCGACCCGGCTGGACCCGATGAAGGCCAGGACGTCGACCTTGCCCGAGGCCATCATCGGGGTAATGACCTTCGCGCCGTCGCCGTAGACGGTGTTCACCACACCCTTCGGGAAGGCCTCTTTGAAGGCCTGCAGCAGCGGGCGATGGAGGAGGACCCCGATCTTCGGAGGCTTGAAGATGACGGTATTGCCCATGATAAGTGCCGGGATCAGGGTGGTGAAGGTCTCGTTCAGCGGATAATTGAAGGGACCCATGCAGAGGACCACGCCCAGGGGCGCCCGGCGGACCTGGCCGATGATCCCTTCCTTGATCTCGAAGCGGGAACCGGCACGGTCAAGGTCTTTCAGGGCATTGATGGTGTCCGCCATGTATTCTATGGTTCGGTCGAATTCCTTGGCGCTGTCATTGTACGATTTCCCGATCTCCCACATCAGGAGACTTATGATCTCGGTGCGCTTCTCCTTCATGAGGAAGGCGAGCTTCTCGACGCGCCTGATCCTCTCCTCCACCGGCATCGAGGGCCACTCGCCCTTGCCGCTGTTGTACGCGGCCGAAGCGGCCTCCAGCGCTTCCAGGGATTCTTTTTCGGTAAGCGTGGGATAGTGGCCGATAAGCTTCTGCTCGGGGCCCTTCGCAGTCCTGAAGCACACCGGGGAAAGCACGTCCTGCATTTCGCCGTTCCAGTGGCGTATCTCGCCGTTGACGAGGTATTCCTTCTGGATGATCGGGAACGGCAGCATGAACTCGGCCGGGACGCCCTTCTCATCGGGAAATATATTGTTGATCGATTCCTGAAGATTCATTCGCAGCCTCCCCGGTCTATTGGCAATGTTGCATGGTAATAGTGGAATCTTCCAGCATGAATTATTGCAAGTTATTTTTGGTACCCTATCGTCCGAAACAGCAAGAAAGCGGAAGCTACATCTTCCCGTACTGGAGCGCTTCCAGGATAATCTCCGAATATGACGGATGCACGAACATGCAGTCCCTGATGGCGGACATGGGAACACCCCCGGATACGATCAGGGCCAGCTGGTTCAAGATGTCCGCTATGTCATCGCCGACGGCTACGGCGCCCGCAATCGTGCCCCGGTCCTCGTCGGACACCAGCTTCACGAAACCGGTGTCCTTCCCTTCCATGACCGCCTTGCCCAGGGCCTTGAAGAAGTACCGGTAGACCCGGTAATTGATCTTCCGTTCGGCGGCGGCTTTTTCATTGAGACCGACGCTTCCCACCTGTGGCATGGAGAACACAAGGCGCGGCATCGTGCCATAGTCGATCCCGCCTCTTGCTCCCGTCGCGCAGTGGCGGACGGCGGTTTCAGCCTCCTTGTAAGCCGTGTAGGCGAGCATCGGCGAGTCAATGCAGTCTCCGGCGGCGTAGATGGTCGGGGCCGAGGTCTGCATTGATTCATTGACCCTGATGAACCCCCTGTCCGTGAGGGAGACCCCGGCAGAATCCAGGCCGAGGCCGGCGGTACCGGGTCTGCGGCCCGTGGCCTCGATAACCAGGTCGTATTTCTGCCGCATCTCCTTTTCGCCAGTCATGACCACCTCCCCGTCCCGGCCGATAGCGGAAACTTTCGTCTTCGCGAATACCTGGATCCCCTTTTTCCTGAATTCCCTGGCAAGGGCGCGGACGGATTCCTCGTCCTCGCCGAAAAGGAGTGAGTCCATGACTTCAACGATATCGACCTTCACGCCGATATTGTTCAGAAACGACGCGTACTCGCACCCGACCACGCCGCCGCCTATAATCAGGACCGATCCCGGGGCCTTTTCCATGGTAAAGATGACTTCCGATGTATGCACGTTGGGCTGATCAAACAGTCTTTTCGGGGACGATCCGGTTGCAATGATGAAATGCTTTGCCTTCACGGGCGCGCCGTCGACCCTGATCTCGCCGGCGGAGGCAAATTTCGCCGATCCCTCCATGACCTCGATGCCCTGGGTCCTGATGCGCGACGCGAGGCCTGCCCGTATCCGCTCCACACGCTTCATCACGGTATCGCGGATTGCCGCGTAATCCTTCACGGTTTCTGATAATTTCAGCAGTCCCTTCAGGGGGATGCAGCCTTCGCCCAGGCATACTCCCCCGAGACGGGCAGGATCACGCTCGATTATAGCGGTTTTCATGTTGTGCTTTACCGCCTCGAAGGCTGCGGTGTACCCCGCAGGCCCGGATCCGATGATGACAATGTCGTATTCTTTCAATTCATACTCCTTTTATTATCAACGCCCCCTCAGGGGGCCGGGGGGGTTACAGGAATTGCTTACCGATATCTATCTGCCATGTAGGAGCTCCTCACGTATGCCCCGCTTTCCACATGAAGGAACCCAAGTTCCAGGGCTGTATCCTTATATCGTTCAAACTGTTCCGGCGCCACATACTCCCTGACCGGCAGGTTGCCCTTTCCCGGCCGAAGGTACTGGCCGATGCTCAGGTAATCGCACTTGACGCTTCGCAGATCACCCATGACAGCGAAGACCTCGTCCTCGGTTTCGCCAAGGCCAACCATGATGGCCGATTTTGTCTTCATCGCCGGAGAATGTCTCTTCGCGCACCCCAGGACGTCCAGGCTACGGCGGTAATCGCAGTTCCCGCGCGCGCCGTAGAGCGACGGAACGGTTTCCATGTTATGGCCGAAGATGTCCGGACCGGCGACAGCAACAGTCCGAATGGAATTTTCGTCTCCCCGGAAGTCGGGGACCAGTACCTCGATGGTTGCCGGTCCGTCCGGCTTTCTGAGCTCGGCGATGACCGCGGCAAAGGCGCCTGCTCCGCCGTCTGGCAGGTCGTCCCGCGTGACCGAGGTTATGACCGCGTGGCGGATATCCATGCGCCGCACCGCCTCAGCTGCCCTCGCGGGCTCTCCCGGATCGGGTGGGAGCGGCGACCCGTGCTTCACGGCGCAGAATGGGCAGTGCCTGGTGCAGGTATCTCCCAAGATGAGGAAGGTGGCCGTCCCGCGGGAAAAGCACTCGGATATATTGGGGCACCGCGCCTGGTGGCACACCGTGTGAAGGCCCAGGTCCCGTAGCCTGTGCTCCGTTCCGTGCAAGGCGCGGAAATCTATCTTTTTGTCAAGCCATGCCGGCCGCTGCGATCTCATCTCCCTCCGTCCTGCCCTCCATGGTCCACCGGTGGTCCAGGTACTTCCTGTTCATAATGGAGTGTACCACGATCATTTCCTCCGGAGTGATATCCTCCTGGTACATCCGCATTCCCGTGGTTTCGGAGAAGCTCTCCGCCAGGAGGCGTATTTTCATGGCGGTATCCGGCTCCCTGCCGATAATCTCGGACAGGGAGGTGAAACGGGACCCGTCCATCTCTCCCCTGAAATAGCGGTTTATCCGCTCCCGGTCAATGAAAAGAGGTATCGAACCGTGCTGGAGCACCGTCTTCCCTATCCTGCGCTGGGCGTTGCCCCCGATCTTTTTGCCGTTTATCATGATGTCATACTTCTCATTGCTGGAAAAGCAGAAGGCGGCGTGCTGTACGGTTCCGCTCCGCCCGTCGCTGTCTTTCGCGTATACCGCGCGGAAGCCCAGCCACTGGTAAAACACGATGAGGAAGCGGTTGATGATCTCGTAATATTCGGGGATGGTGGTCGGTTTCCGGTCCAGGTCATCGGCGGTGCACGCCAGGGAATAGGTCAGCTCCCGGTCATGATAGATCGCGCCGCCGCCGGTGATGCGGCGGACCATGTCAACGCCGTCGGCCCGGCACGCTTCGCGGTCGATGCACTCGATGTTCTGGTATCTTCCCAGCGATATGGCCGGCGGGTTCCAGGCATAGAGCCTGAACACGGGGCGCCCCGTGCTACGGTGCCATGACACCAGGTATTCGTCCAGCGCCATGTTTTCCGGTCCGCTGCGGGGCATGTGGGGTATGAGCCGCACCCTTACAAGTTGCATGTCAGCTTCAGCTCTCTGGCGGCCCGCGTCTCGTCGGGGCGCGAAACCGGTGTGTTGTTCGGCGCGTTCTTGATGCGGGCGGGATCGGTTTCCGAAAGCCTGGCGATCTCTATCATCGCCTCGATGAAGCCGTCGATCGTTTCCTTTGATTCCGTTTCCGTGGGCTCGATCATCAGCGCCTCGTCCACCACCAGCGGGAAATATATCGTGGGCGGGTGGAAGCCCCGCTCGATGAGCGCCTTGGCTATGTCGATGGCGTGGACGCCGCTTTTCTGCGCCTGCCGCTTTGCCGAGAACACGCATTCATGCATGCAGGTGCGGTCTACGGCAAGGTCGAAATATTCCTTGAGCTTTACCCTGATATAGTTGGCGTTCAGAACCGCCTTTTCGGAAACATCAATCAGCCCTTCCCTGCCGAGCATCATGATGTAGACCGCGGCCCGCACCAGGACCCCGAAATTGCCGAAGAAGGACGCCATGGGGCCGATGCTTTTTTCATGGCCAAAATCCAGCCGGTATCGCCCCTGCGGCGTCCTGGCCACGGTCGGCACCGGGAGGAAATCCACGAGCTTTTCCGAAACGGCCACCACGCCGGCGCCGGGACCGCCACCGCCGTGGGGCGTTGAAAAGGTCTTGTGCAGGTTCATGTGGACGATATCAAAGCCGATGTCTCCCGGCCTGGCCTTCCCCAGGATCGCGTTCAGATTCGCGCCGTCATTGTACAGGATGGCGTCATGCTTCCGCGCTATCTCGACAATATCGCAGATTCCCCGGTGGAACACCCCCAGGGTGTTGGGAAGCGTCAGCATGACGCCGGCCACTTCGTCGTTCATCTTTTCCCTGAAGAGGTCCACGTCCATGCCGCCGTCCCTGTCCACCGGGATGGATATGACCGTGTAGCCGCCCATGGCCGCGCTCGCGGGGTTGGTGCCGTGGGCCTCGTCCGGGACTATGACGTATTTCTTGTCATTGCCCCTGCTTTTATGATAGGCCGCCATGAGAAGTATCCCCGTCAGCTCGCCGTGGGCCCCCGCATAGGGCTGCGTTGTCACGCCCTTCATGCCGGTTATCTCCGCCAGCAGGAAGGAAAGATCATGGATGAGTTGAAGGCACCCCTGGACATGCTCCTCGCCGATGTAGGCCATGAGGGGATGTATCCCGGCAAACCCGGGCATCGCCGAAACGGCCTCGTTCACCTTGGGGTTGTACTTCATGGTGCACGATCCCAGGGGATAGAAATGCGTATCAACTGAGAAATTGAGCTGGGAGAGCCGTATGTAATGGCGCATCACGTCCAGCTCTGACACCTCCGGGAGCCTGCTGTCCGTTGTTCTCCTGAACCGCTCGTCAAGAAGGCCGGCAGCTCCGGCGCTTGCCGCGCCGACATCAACGCCCGTCCTGCCGGGGACGCTCTTTTCGAAAATATGCTTCATGACAACACCTTCCGGGCCGCCGCCGCGTAATCATCTATTTCCTGTACCGATCTTTTCTCGGTGACGGCTATGATCAGGTGGTTCGGCTTGTCTTTGTAAAAGACCGAAGCCGGCAGGCCCGCCGCAAATCCGCCCGCAAACATGCGCTCAACGAAATCAGCGGCCGGCACCGGCAGCACGGCGGTAAATTCATTGAAGGTCTGACCGTCCGGCACCGTGACGCCGGGTATCTTTTTCAGTTCATCCTTAAGTCGCTGCGCCCGTTCCATGCAGAGAAGCGCGGTGTTACGGAACCCCTCCCTGCCCAGGAGTGAGAGGTAGACCACGGCGCGAAGGGCGCAGAGGGCCTGGTTTGAACAGATGTTCGACGTGGCCTTTTCCCTGCGGATATGCTGTTCCCGCGCCTGGAGGGTAAGCACGAAGGACTGCCGGCCGGTCCGGTCCACTGTTTCCCCGACGATGCGCCCCGGCATCTTGCGGACGAACTTCCTGTCCACGGCCATGAGCCCCAGGTAGGGCCCGCCGAAGGACAGGGGCATCCCCAGGGACTGCCCCTCGCCGACGGCGATATCGGCCTTCATTTCTCCCGGCGTTTTAACTATCCCCAGCGAAAGCGGATAGAACACAAGGATGCTCACGACCCCGATGGCGCGGGCCTCTTCGAAGAGTTTTTCATAATCATCGACCATGCCGAAAAAATTCGGGTTCTGCACCACCAGGGCGGCGGTGTTCTCGTCAAGGTGAGACTCAAGCTTTTCGGTATCGGTATGGACTTCCTTCAGGTCCACCTCCACGATGTCGACGTCAATATTTAGCACGTAGGTCCTGATGATCTTTTTGAACAGGGGATTGACGCCCGCGTCGATGATGATTTTTTTCCGGTTGTTGGCCCTCACCGCCATGGCGATGGCCTCGTAGAGGGCCGTGCCGCCGTCATAGAGGGACGCGTTGGCGTAGTCGAGCCCGGCGATACCCGCGATCATGGTCTGGTATTCAAAAATGGCCCGGAGGGTCCCCTGGGAAGCTTCCGGCTGGTACGGCGTGTAGGCGGTGAAGAATTCAGACCGCGACGACACGGCATCCACCGCAGCGGGGATAAAGTGGTCGTAGTAGCCGCCCCCCAGGAAGTAAATAAGGTCGGTCCTGTTGCGGCGAGCCATTCTGGTGAATTCCCCGACGGTTTCGTTCTCGCTCCTGCCCGCGGGCAGGTCGAAGGACTTCGGCCGGAGGTTCTTCGGTATATCGTTAAAGAGCTTATCAACGGAATCTGCGCCGATGACGTCAAGCATCTCCCTGACGTCACGGTCGGTATGGGGGGTGAACCGAGCCATGGCTACTCCAGGCCCGCCGTGTAATTTTTATACGCTGCGGCATCCATGAGGTTCTTAGTCTCACCCGGGTCCGCGACCTCGATCTCGGCGATCCAGCCGTCGGTGTAACACGCCTTGTTCACCAGCTCCGGGGCGTCGTCCAGGTCCGTGTTGAAGGCGGTAATGGTCCCCGACAGTGGCGCGTAGATGTCGCTGGCCGCCTTCACCGACTCGACACCGGTGAGGAACTCGAACTGCTTCACCTTTTTGCCCGGTTCGGTCGGATCAATGTAGGTGATGTCTCCCAGCTTCTGCTGCGCGTAATCGCTGATGCCAATCTTTGCCTTGGGACCCTCGATCCTGACCCACTCATGTTCCTTGGTATACAAGTATCCCTCGAGGATAGTGATATCCATGCCCGTTAAACCTCCGAATATTTGATTGACGTGTTTTTCAGAAAGGGGATTTTTTCGACTGACGCGTTGATGACACCCTTGCCGGTATCTATGCCGATGGCGGTGCCTTCGGCGCCCAGTGCGGCGTCTACGTAGCCCATCCCTATGCCTTTATTCAAATGGGGGGAAAATACGCCGCTGGTGACGAAGCCGGCATCCCTGTCCCCGGATAGAATCCTGTTTTCATGGCGCGGCGTCCGCCTGCCGTCCGCGGCAAACCCGACCAGCCTGCGCGGAACGCCGCGCTTTTGCTGCTCCAGCAGGGCCTTCCTGCCGGTAAATTCCTTTTCCATGTCGAGGAAACGCTCCATGCCGGCGTCAAGAGGGGTCAGGTCCTCGTTAAATTCATTGCCGTAGAGGGGAAGGCCCATTTCCAGCCTGAGTATGTCGCGGGCCCCCAGGCCGGCCGGCTTTACCGCCGGGTTCTTCAGCAGGGTCTGCCAGAGCTCCACGCCCCTGC
Source organism: uncultured Spirochaetota bacterium (assembly GCA_937872225.1). Lineage (GTDB taxonomy): Bacteria > Spirochaetota > UBA4802 > UBA4802 > UBA5550 > RBG-16-49-21. Next base: position 167,674 of record CALMRZ010000028.1, on the reverse strand, counting down.
TGGAATCGACATAGATCTCGAAACCGAGCTCGCCGGTATAGCCGGTACGGCTGATTATGAAGTTGCCGCCGAGAAGGCTGAAAAACTGGAACCCGTAATAGGTGAGCCTTTTCACCTCATCGCCGACGATGGCCTTGAGAACGGCCAGGGAGCCCGGCCCCTGCAGGTCCAGCTTGACAATCCTCGAGGAGATGTTCTCGAATGACGCGTCGGTGGAAAGCTGCCGGCGGATCGCGTCCATGTCCTTCTGTTCATTGGCGGCGTTTACGACCAGCATCCATTCATCGGCCGCGATGCGGTAGGCGATCAGGTCATCCAGGATCTTCCCGTCATCATTGAGCAGAAAGCCGTACCTGCACCGCTGCGTCTTCATCTTGACGACAGGATTGGTGACGATGGCGTCCAGCGACGACTTCGACGGGTTTTCCCGTATGATGAACTCGCCCATGTGCGATATGTCAAAAAGAGAAACCGCTGTCCTGGCATGTTTGGCTTCATCCAGGATGCTGCCGTAATGGATCGGCATGTTCCACCCGGCAAAGGGGGCCATGAGGGCCTTCAGATTGACATGCTCCTGATGCAGTGGCGTGTTTTTATCCATTCGTATGACGCTCTTTAACCGTTTCTTTTATTGAAAAGACTCGATAGCCTCTATCTCAATGTCTATATCTATTTTATCGCCCAGCTTTTCAAGTTCTTTCCGGATCGAGGAAGCCTTTTCCCCCACGGGAATATTGATAACGCACTTCATATGGAAGATCGGGGCGCCGCTCAGGGGGGCGTTGGACACGCGGGTTTCCATCGATTCGATATTGATGTTCCTTTTATGCAGGATGCGGGTTATCTCGTGGACAATCCCCGGGTGGTCCATGCTGGTGGCGGCAAGGCGGTGAGGGATTGACGGCGCGACCTTCCTCTGGTGCGGCGCCAGGGTGCCCTTGACCTGTATGGCGAGACCGGTGCTTTTTTCCAGGACACCCAGCTCGCCGCCCAGCTTTTCCACTATGTTCGCGGCGCCGGACGCAAGGAGGACCACGGCGAACTCGCCGCCCAGGACCGCCATGCGGCTGTCCTCGATGTTGATCTTCCGGGCAGCCAGGAATGAGCTTATTTCATCCACCAGCCCTGGCCGGTCCGTTCCGACTGCGGTGAGAACGATATACGAACTCATCTTATCACCCTGTTAATGAATATGGCATTGCTTCGGTATTACAACAGCACGGCCGTGTTTAATATCAAACTATGCATAATATTAAAATACAAGTTAAAATTTTATGTCCTATAAATTTTTTTGTGGATGACGCCCATGCGTATGCAATAAAAAACCCGTTCCCAGTCGTGCAGGGAACGGGTCTGGAAAGTTCAAGTCAGGAATCTGCATTATTTTCCGGGCAGCGGGTCTTTCGTCTTCAATTTTGACGGCATGAAAATCCCGATAACGCCGTTCAATCCCACGCTCATGACGATGTTGAAGAAGAAAGCGGCAAAGCCAACGAGGATCAGCGAGCCCGCCAGCGCCGCCAGAATCATAAAAGGAAGGAACTCCCCTTCAAAATAGATCGTCCGCCGCAGCATTCCCTGCAGGCCGGCCATGCCCATGAAGGCCCCCATGCCGATGCCGCCGAGAAGGTGGCACCAGAAATGGACATTCGCCAGTTTCTCGCTGTAGAGCTTGGCGCCGTTCGTGAGGACCGGGAAGAGATAATAGACCGCCGAATAAAGCGTCATGGTCAGTCCGACGAGGACCGCGACGTGCACGTGGGGGCCCACGATCCACTGGGTGTTATGAAGGATCCTGTTGAGCCCCAGGTCCGCCTGGATGATGCCTGCCGGCACCGCGAGGCCGAAGCCGAGGAGACCGCCCAGCAGGAACTTAAGGGGATTGGTCATCCTGAGGGGACGCGCGCTCCAGAGCGTCACCAGGGTTATGAAGAAGGCCAGGCCCTGGGTTATGAGCTCAAAGGCCGTGACCATTTCGCCCGATACGACCTTCAGGATGCCCGGCTGGGCCTGGTCAGACATCAGGTGGTGCGACCAGACGGTCCATGACACGACCATCTCAACGAAGAGAGCCGCGCGGGCAATGTTCTCCATGAAGAGCTTTTTCCCGGTTATGAGCGTCGCGAGGAGATACCAGGTCCCGGCGACAAAGATCAGCACCAGGCCGTCCGCGATCAGGTCAAGGCCCCACCAGAACCAGTTCTTGTACAGCAGGGCGTCGACAGCGGAATGCTTCAGGTTGACGCCGAACACGGCGGCGATCATGTAGACCAGGATCAGCACGCCGGTAAAAAGGATGATCCCTGAATTGAGGGCCGTGTCAATGGTGCCGCGGGCAATGGCTGCAACCGGCAGCGACACCAGGTGTTCTTTCTTGTCTTTGCTGAAAAGATTCCTGAAGCCGCTCAGGCCCAGGGCCGATCCGAGGAGCGCTCCCACGGGCTGTTTCGCCATGCCTTCCGGCGTGTAGGTTATGGTCTTGAAGATGTTAATGACGAACAGGACGGTCCCCACCATGACCAGCGCAATGCCGGTAATGAAGAAAATACCGCCCCAGAGGCTGAACTGGGTGAAATCCGCGGGAAGGGGCCAGTAGAGCGTGTACAGAGGCGCGTAATGGGTGATGAAGCCGGAAAGCCAGAACACGAAGGTCCCGCCGCCGACCAGCCCGCAGATCCAGTTGCCGATCTTGATGCTCCAGAGGGGCTTCTTCATCAGGTACGGCACCAGGAAGAGGAATGCGCCGAACACGATCGAATAGGTCGATCCGAAAATCCCAACCAGCGGGTGCGCCGTTAAAATCGCGTAATACTGGGTGGGAGGTATAAGATCAACCACGGGTTTCACCAGGTACGTTCTCATGATCATGCCCTCAAGCGCCACGAGGCCATAATAGAGAAGACCCACCACGACAAACCGCAACGTCATTTTCTGCATCGGCGTCAGGGAATCAGGCCTGAACAATCCCTCCTCGCCTTTTAAGAATGTATGTATCAAGTTCATTGTTACGTTCCTTATTACATGTAATAGTTATGCGGCGGCCGGTCTTACTCGACGACTTCGACCGCATTCTTCTCAATCATCCCTATGCCCTTCGGCCCGGAATACTCTGTAGACCGTATGGTATACGCGCCGGCCTTGTCGAAGCGCCAGAGAATATCATTCACATACCCGGGCAGCACCTGCATCTGGAAAACCATCGAATTATCCGTGCGGAAGAGGCCGAAACCGTAGGTCAGGTCATCCGACGTGACGTTGAACCGGACCGTTTCCCCTTTCTTGATCACCATTTTTTCCGCCGGCAGGATGAATTTCTGGTTAGCGATGTTGATCGAGAATGTCTTATCGGCCTTGATGGCCGACCGGTTAAGATCCATCGGCTTCCATGGAATTGTTTCATGGGTGATGATATGCAGCGACACCCCGGCCAGGACCAGGAATCCGACAAACGTGTAAAAGAGCGCGGGTTTGATATCCCTGCCCTTTCCCTGTTTAGTTACCCTGTACCCGAACCACCCCATGACAGCCATGATCGCGAGGGCATAGAGGGTATAGGCAAGGGTCTGTCCGAAAAGAACCAAGCTAGAATCCACCATAACTCCTTCCTTTTATATTAATATAGATAGATGACGCTGTTAAATGAATATATTGATCTTAGCCCGGAAAATCATGATTCCTGGATAGTCCGGCAACAGCTTCACCGCAACACAGGTATCACAGGAAAGAAAACAGCGCATTGACCTGGGTCAATTACGTCTCGTTTTCCGCTTGACAGGTCCATTTCAGGGGATATCCTACCTTGCATGAAAGGGAGATATCCACCAATTAGAATCCCGTATTTTTTCAGCACAGCCTGCCCCGTATCCGTTAGTGCATCACCATAAGAAAACTTCCCTGGAGGGACTATCATGACTAAGAACGATGTCATCAGTCTTGGCAGCTTCGGATCGCAAATGGCAACATCGCTGAAGGATTATGGCGGCGACTACATGATCATGACTATCCGCCCCCCGAAAAGCTTCATCGGCAGCAGCATCAGGGACCTGCAGATCGGGGCGCGCTTCCAGTGCCAGATCCTCTGCATCAGGTATCTCGAAGGAAACGATAAATGGAAGGCGGCATCTCCCGGTTGGGAAAACATGAGGATCGCCCCCACTGCGAACGACATTATTCCCGATAATTCGGAGCTCCTCTTCCTGGGCCGCAAGCCCGACCTGCTCCGCATCCGGGAGCTCGGCTGACGGAGGGCCCATTCCACGACAGAGGCGGTCACCATGAAACAGAAAGAAATCAAAGGGATGCTTACACTTTCGCAGCTGGAGGAGAAAATACGCACCGGGGAAATTGAAACCGTCATAGCCGCATTCCCCGACCTGTACGGGCGCCTCTTCGGCAAGCGCATCGCCCCCGATTTTTTTCTCGAACAGGTGGCAAAGTCAGGCATGCACGCGTGCAACTACCTTTTCACCGTTGACATGGAAATGAACCCGGTCCCGGGCTACCGCTACGCCAACTGGAACACGGGCTACGGCGACTTCCACTGCGTCCCGGACATGGCCACGCTTCGCCGCGCCGCCTGGCTCGACAGGACCGCCCTGGTAATCTGCGACATCTATGACGAGCACGGCGACACGCTCACGCCGATTTCTCCGCGGACCATGCTTAAGAAGCAGGTCGATGCCGCGGCCGCCATGGGGTTCCTTCCCATGGGAGCGGCGGAGCTTGAATACTACATTTTCAAGGACAGCTACGAAAACGCCCGGTCGAAGCGTTACCATGATCTCACGCCCTTTGGATCCTACATCGAGGACTATCACGTTCTCCAGGGCACCCGGGAGGAGCCCCTGAACGCCGCGGTGCGCAGGCATCTCGCCGAAAGCGGCGTGCCCGTCGAATTCAGCAAGGGCGAATGGGGCCCCGGCCAGCACGAATTGAACACGCGGTACTCCGACGTGCTCACCATGGCCGACAACCAGCTCGTGTACAAGCAGTGCTTCAAGGAGGTGGCTGACGCCCTGGGGTATTCGGTCACCTTCATGGCCAAGTTCGACGAACGCCTCGCCGGATCGAGCTGCCACATGCACCTGAGCCTCTGGGACGCGGCAGGCAAAAAGAGCATGTTTGCCGGCAATGAGAAAATCGGACCCGTTGCGGGGTCAGACACCTTCCGGTGGTTCCTGGGGGGATGGATAGCCCGCGCAGTTGAGATGATGCCCTTCTACGCTCCGACGGTAAACTCCTACAAGCGGTACCAGGCCGGCTCGTGGGCGCCCACAGCCCTGGCCTGGAGCTACGACAACAGGACAGCCGGCTTCCGGATCGTCGGCAGCGGGGAGTCCCTGCGCATCGAGTCGCGCATACCCGGCGCCGACATCAACCCCTACCTCGGCTTTGCAGCCGCCCTGGCCTCCGGCCTTGACGGCATCAGGAACAGGATCGAGCCGCCGCCCCTTTTCGAGGGGGACATGTATTCCGCGTCATCCCTCCCCCGCGTCCCCGCCACGCTTCGCGACGCCATAACCGCCCTCGAGGGAAGCTCCTTCGCGAGGGAGGCCTTCGGCCAGGACGTCATAGAGCACTATCTTCATTTTTATAAAACCGAGCAGCGGTGCTACGACCAGGCGGTAACGGACTGGGAACGGTCGCGGTACTTCGAGCAGATTTAATTTACTGGGGACGGGATATTCATATTGACAAATTCTTGCATTTTGCAAGTATTTACCGGTGAGAAAAACCGCGGCCCGTTCCGCAGCGCTTCAGCCAAGGTACAATGATTTGAACAATCAAGGAGCCCCTGATGAATAAACGTCCGACCTGGTGGTTTTCATTCCTGAGAATAACATGGCCGATCACGACCCTGAGCGCGCGAATGACCCGGTGGCCCGTGATCGGGCGGATCGTCGCATCGCTGGCCCGTCCCCTTGTCACCGGGAAAAATTTCCATGTCACCCACATACCGGTGAACCTGAACGTGAAAGGCGCCGGCAGCACCCATATCCCGGAACGCGTCCTGGAGGAACTGATCCGCCGGTCCGCCCACCGGATCACCATCAACCGCTGCCACTGCCGCGATTCGGAGCATTGCAAGCATTACCCGATCGAGGACGCGTGCCTGCACCTCGGCGAGGGCACCAGTCACCTCGATCCGCATATCGCGACGCCGAGGTCCGTTGAAGGCGCCATCGCCCACATGCGCAAGATGATCGGGCTCGGCCTCATTCCGATGATCGGGAGGGTGCGGCTGGACGATTTTTTCTATGGCACCCCCAACACCGGGAGGTCCCTCACGATCTGCTTCTGCTGCCCCTGCTGCTGCACCATCTTCAAGTCCACCCGATATTTTCCCGATGACGTGAAGGATTCCCTGGTGCGCCTGAAGGGCCTGCGGGCATCCATCAACAACGAAGGATGCACCCGGTGCGGCATCTGCGTCGACGAGTGCTTCACCCGGGCCCTTTCCCTCGGCGATAACGGCGTAGTCTGGGACGAAAGCCTCTGCAAGGGGTGCGGACACTGCGCCACGGTCTGTCCGGAAAAAGTCATCGCTATTACCGTGGACAACGTTGAGGAAGCCATACAGGACATCATGGGACGCATCAACGAGCGCGTTAACATCGGGGCTGAGAAATAATAATCGCGCGCAGCGGCCCGGACCAGCCCCGTCCCTGTCATGGTTTCTCCATCATCGGACCCCGGCCACCACAGCATGAAAAATATAGTACTGATCATCACCTTCATGGCGGTTCTATCCGGCCCTGCCGCGGCGGCCGAAGAGGTCAATCCTGCGCAACAGGAACAGGCACAGCCTGCCGGACGGAAACCCTATAAAGGCTCCGCCAGCATCATGGGAGGAATTACCATGGCCGGCGTGCAGGGAGAGTACACCTTTGTCCCCCACGTTGGGATCAGGGCCGTTGGACTTGCAATATTCGGGGCCGGCTTCAACTCCATGAACAGGGATGAATACATCCTGTCCGCCATCGTCACCCCTGTCCTTCACCTGGGCCCGGAACTGAAGATACTGGATACGGTTCTCATGCTTGGATTAGTCTATTCGTATCATCACTGGGAATCAAAGGCAAGCCACCCGGGAGTGGGCGGCAGCCGCACCGTCAGGGAAGGCAACCTGCATGATGTTACCTTCGGCGCCGGGATCGGTTTTCTCTTCAAGTTCGCGGACCGCTTCAAGGTCGGCATAAACCTGTGGCTGAACTATGACTACGGGGTCGTTTCCACGTACACCATGAGGAAGAAAAAGGGCAACAGGATAATCCTGCCGGTTCCCCTGATTGAGTTCACCGTGCAATTTTAACGAAATGCCATAAGACAGGAGTGCTTTCTGAAGCGGGCCTAGCGAGCCCCGAGCTGAATGTAATAATCGAGCATCTGTTTGTCGTCATGGGACAGGTTGATAAAATTGATGGCTATTTTATAGGTCCCGTCGGTGTTATCATCGATGCGCACGACCTTTCCTGGCCCCTTGAAGAAATCAAAGGTATTGGGCTTCATGAACGTAATGTTCACGATAGAGTCCTTATCGATCCGCTCGGCGGCATTTACCAGCAATCCGCTGGCGCTCACGTTGATCGACCGGGAGGTATTTATCTCGCGGGTACCGTACCGGGCTGATTCATCCTTCGCAACGATCCTCACGTTGAACTGGTTGTTGATGCGGACAAAATCCCTTTTGCATTCATCCCGGGACATCTGGCTTGCCCTCCTCGGTTATTGCCGGACGATTTCGGCATTAAAAAAAATGGATGCGCGCCGTATCCATTTTTCCATCCTTCACGCCGGATACATCATGCCTTGGTGTCGATCTTGAAACCCTTGGCGGCCTCTTTGAAACTCTGCATTTTTGATGATTTCTTCAACGCCTCAGGTTTCGCCGTCTCCTGCCCCTGCTGCTTCATGCTCTCGATCAAACCGCGGGAAATGGAACTATCGTTAACCTTTTGTATCGCCATATAAACCTCCCTTTATATGCTGCAGTTCCCTGCGCGCCCACGCAGGCTTTTGTCCCTCGCTGCAACCGGTAAATCCGTTTGAATAATAATGTAACGACAGCCCCCCTACTATTCAAGAAAAAAACTCTGCCGGGCATGATTTTTCCCCTGTAATCCCGTTATGAAAAAAGGAAAAATCCCGGCGATTTGAGCACCGGGATGGAAAATAGAGTTGATTAATTACGGCATAAAAATTGTTTGATTACACAGCAATATCGTGCCATTATGGGTTACCGCCCGGACAGACGGGGCATTTCCACCGACTCGGATATCGATTTGAAACGTACCTATCACATAGAAACCTTCGGGTGCCAGATGAACAAGAATGATTCTGAGCTGATGGCCCTTTCACTGTCCGATCACGGCTTCCAGAGCGCCCCCGGCGGAGCAGCGGCAGACATCACCATTTACAACACCTGTTCGGTCCGCGAACATGCCGAGAACAGGGTGCTCTCGCGCATACGGTCCCACCGTAACAGGCTGCGCGACCGGGACGGTATCATCGTCGTGGCCGGATGCATGGCCCAGCGCCTCGGCCGTGAGCTCATCGATACCGGCGTTGCCGACATGGTGATTGGGCCGTACCAGTCCCCTGACATAGGCAGGCTGCTGCGCCTGCACCTTGAGGACCGCGCGGCCAGGAGCTTCCTTTCCCAGGATATAAGCGACTTTTCCGGGAGGATCAAGCACGACCTGTATAAAGTGAACGACACTCCCGAATGGCATAAATGGGTGACCATAACACACGGATGCGAGAACTTCTGTTCCTACTGCGTAGTCCCCGCCGTGCGGGGCAGGCTCATATCCTTCCCGTCGGCGCAGGTCCTCGAATACATCCGCACCCTCGCGGACGGCGGGATACGGGAGATAACCCTCCTCGGCCAGAACGTGAACCAGTACGGATCGGACAGCGCCGATATCCCCTTTTACCGGCTCCTCGAAGCTTCGGCCCGCATCGGCGGCATCGAGCGGATAAACTTCATAACGTCACATCCGAAAGACTTTTCCGATGACATCCTCCTGGTCATCCGGGACAATCCGAACATATCGCGGTCGATCCACCTGCCGCTCCAGAGCGGCTCGGACCGCATTCTCGGGCTGATGAACCGCGGCTACACAATCTCTGATTACCTGGCGATCATCGGGAAGATACGGAGCGTACTGGACCGCAGCTCGATATCGACGGACCTCATCGTCGGCTTTCCCGGCGAAAGCGAGGATGAATTCAAAGACACCCTGCGCGCCGTGGAAACGATACGCTTCGACGACGCCTTCACCTATGCCTATTCATCACGCCGGGGAACGCCGGCGGCGTCACTGGCCGAGTCCCTCACCCGCGAGGAAAAAAACGCCCGTCTCGAAAAGCTCATCGCCTTTCAGCGTGGCATCTCGAAACAGAAGCTGAAAGAGCGGATAGACAGCGTTGAAGAGGCCATCATCGAGCGCTTCAGCAAGAAATCGCCGGACCGGGTCATGGGGAAGACCTACCTGAACCACGTGGTGATCACCGCCGGGACGCGGGACGATATCGGAAAAAGGATAAAGATAAAGATCTCCGGCGTTCTCGGCTCGACGCTGCAGGGGACAAGAATTGCGTAGCGCCCCGGCCATAGCCGCGGCGTGCCTGCTGGCCATCGCCGCCTATCAGCCTCACCGCCTTTCCGCGGCCCGAACGTCCGCCGGCTCCGACAAACAGGACTTCAGGGCCATGCAGAAGCTGGCGGCTGAAAAAAAATACGGCGACGTTAAAAATAAATCCTCCCTTTTTTTCAAGGCCCATTCCGAAAGTCCTCTTGTCCCCGACGTGCGCCTCATCCTGGCTGAGATCGAATCGTCCCCCGACGCTGCGATCTCAAAATACCGGACCGTCGCAGCCAAGTACCGCCATTACGGCAGGCGTCACTATGCCCAGCACCGGATCTGCGAGATAACATTCCTCCAGTCGAAGTGGGACGCCCTGGCGCGGGAGGCCCGCGAGGGGCAGCGCATGGGGAAAAGCGCCTATGACGGCATGTTCGGCCGCTTCCTGGTCATCGCCCTCATCCACACCGGCGATTACGCCGGCGCCGAGCGCGAATGCCGGCGCCTCATCGACACCGACCACGAATACGGCGCCATGGCCCGGTCGCTGCTGCTGCTGGCCCATATACTCCGGTCGGCTTCAGGGTTTTCCCGGGAATACATCGCCACCATCAGGGACATGGCACTCGGCTATGCAGACTCCGACGCCATACAGGCGGTCCTCTACCTCCTTGGCGAATTTTACGAGAACAGGCAGATGTATGATGAATCCTATTCCGCCTATTTCGACCTTGTTTCAAAATACCCCGGGTCCCCCGAGGCGGCCGAGGCGTCCCGGCGGATGAAAGGGCTCATGAAGCACAACCCGCGCCGCGTCTCCTACCTGCCGGGGAAAAAAATACTTGATACCACCGAGAAGATAGACATACATCCTGAGAAGAAACTGCCGGAGGAAGACGCCTCGACGGCATTCTACTCCATTTCGGTGGGGCCCCTCCCTTCATCGAAGAAGGCCGCTGAACTGAAGGGCCTCCTGAAAGAGTTCGATTTTCTCAGGACGGTGAAGCTCAGGGACGGGTTCACACTGTACGTGGGAAAGGGCCCCGATGAAGAGTCGGCCTTGAAGATGAAGGTCCGTCTCGCGGAAGAATACGGCATCAATGGCCGCATCGTGCGCATTTCCGGCGACGGCGAGCGCTCCTATATTTACGGGGAATAGCGATGGATTCGAAGATCACCCCTGCCATGAAGCAGTACCTGGACATGAAAAAACAGTACCCCGAGGAGGTGCTCTTTTTCCGCATGGGCGATTTCTACGAGATGTTCTTCGAGGACGCCCGCATAGCCTCCAAGATACTGGACATCGCCCTTACCTCGCGGCAGAACGACATCCCCATGTGCGGCATCCCCTACCATGCCGCGGAAAGCTACATCGCGCGCCTCATTAAGGCGGGAAAGCGCGTGGCCATCTGCGAGCAGATGGAAACGGTCCCTTCCAGCGGCCCGGTCGTGAAGCGCGAGGTGGTGCGGGTCGTCACCCCGGGCACCGTGGTGGAGGCGAACCTCCTCCCATCGGACGAAAACAACTTTCTCGCCTCGGTCATCATCGACAGGAAGGCCATCGGCCTCGCCTTCGTGGACATATCGACGGGGGACTTCTTCCTGTCACCCATAGACAAATCCCTGGACCTGTTCCGCAGCGAGATCATCAAGTTCAACCCGCGCGAGGCCGTTCTTTACGAGGGCGATTCCCCGGATAACGGCGCGTACGCCGACTTCATCCGGACCAGGGGCATCCCCGTCTACCGCATCAACGAATGGCTCTATGATGCTGACTACATGACGAACATCATATGCGAGACCTTCAGAATCGCCGGCACCAAGGGACTGGGCATTACCGACGGCCTGGACATCATGACCGCCGGGTCCATCCTCCAGTACCTGAAGGAGACCCACAAGAAGAGCTTCGACCACCTCAAGTTTCCGCGGAAGATTCTGTCCGGCGACATCATGACCCTGGACGACGCGACCATCTCCAACCTGGAGCTGGCACGGAACCTGCAGGACGGGACGAAAAACCGCACCCTCTTCGCCGTCCTTGACTATACCCGCACCGCCATGGGCAGGCGCGCCCTTGAACGGAACATCCTGCAGCCACTCCTGGACATCAATGCAATAGAGAAGAGACTTGACGTGGTTCAGTATTTTCACGAGTTCCACCAGCTCACCGGCCAGGTCGCCGACCTCCTGTCCGGCATCCACGACATCGAGCGGCTGATCTCCCGCTTCATCATAGGGCGGGCATTTCCCCGGAACTTCATCGCCATCATGAACTCGGCCCGGGCCGCCGCGCAGGTCCGCGCACTCCTCGCGGAACAGCCCCACGACCTTATCAGGGAGATCGCCGTCCGCATGCCTGACCTTACCGTCCTGGCGGACATGATCTGGGACGCCATCGACGACGACCCCGCCCTTTCCCCGGAGCACGGCAGGGTGATCCGCAAGGGCTTCAACGCCGAGCTTGACCGCATCTACGAGCTGAAGACCAACGCGAAGAACTGGATCGTCGAGTACCAGGAAGAGGAAAAGAAAAACCTCGGCATGTCCACCCTGAAGATCCGCTACAACAAGATCCTGGGCTATTACATCGAGGTGAGCAAGGGCCAGGCCCCGGGCATGCCGGAAACATATTACCGCAAGCAGACCCTGGTCGGCTCGGAGCGGTTTACGACGGAAAAGCTGCAGGCCTTCGAGACCGAAATCCTCTCCGCTTCCGAAAAAATACAGCAGATCGAAAACGACGAGATCGACCGGCTGACGAAGGCGGTCCTGGCCGCGCGCGGCGAGCTCCAGGCGATGGCGGAAATCATCGGCGACCTCGACTGCTGCTGCTCCCTTGCCCGTTCGGCCGTGGAAAACCGCTATGTCAGGCCGGCCTTCAGCGACGACGGCATCACCCACATCAGGGAGGGGCGGCACCCGGTCGTGGAAAAATTCTACGCCAGGGAAGTCTTCATCCCCAACGACATCAACCTGGACGCCGACGAGAACATCATAAAGATCATCACCGGCCCCAACATGTCCGGCAAGTCCACGTATATCCGCATGGCCGCGATACTCCAGCTCATGGCCCAGATCGGGTCCTTCGTGCCGGCCCGGGAAGCCCGTCTTTCCATCGTCGACCGGATTTTCACCAGGATCGGGGCCTCCGATAACATCTCCCGGGGAGAGTCGACCTTCCTGGTCGAGATGAACGAGACAGCCGGCATCCTCAACAACGCGACGTCCCGGAGCCTGATCATCATGGACGAGATCGGCCGCGGGACCAGCACCTACGACGGCCTCTCCATAGCCTGGGCCGTGGTGGAATACATCCAGCGCTACCTCCGGGCGCGGACCCTCTTCGCCACGCACTACCACGAGCTCACCAAGCTCGGCAGCCGCCGGGGAATCGTCAACTACACCGTCATCGTCAAAGAGCACCTGAACGGCGTCGACTTTCTGCACAAAGTGGTGCGCGGGGCCGCGGACAAGTCCTACGGCATCCACGTCGCCAACCTGGCCGGGATACCGAAGCCGATCATAGGCAAGGCCGAGCAGATACTCCAGCGCCTCGAGAAGGGCAGGAAAAACATCAGGCCCCTGAACACGGACGAGGAAGAGCACTCGGATCAGCTCGAAATATTCAACGCCTCCAACCACCTGGTCATCCAGGCGATAAAAAACATCGATACCGACTCCCTGACCCCCATTGAAGCCCTGAACGAGCTTCACCGTCTTAAAAAACTTATCGAATAGATCAAATACGGTCACATTCCGCCCGGCTGCCGTGTTTAAAGTCAGAGGTCAGATAAAAATAATAGAAATTACTTGATTTTTTGCCGATTTTATACATAGTGTTAAAATATCATTGTTTAACCAAGAGGAACAATGGCTGATATACAGTTTAAAGTCGAAAATTACCTCGCCAATTCCTTTGTCATTGTAGAAGGGAAAAAGAACGCCAACAATTTCTATATTATCCTCAAGGGAAAGGTTAAGGTTGCCAAGGAAAACCCGGTGATGTCGACCGAACCGTATTCCATACTGGGCCCCGGCGACTTTTTCGGCGTCGTATCGTGCATGAGCGCCCACGCCAGGATAGAGTCGGCAGTTGCCCTTGAAAACGTCTCCCTCATATCGGTCGAACGGGAAAAGTTCGGGCTCCTGATCCAGAAGAACCCGACCGTGGCCATGAAGATCATCAGGTTTTTCAGCCGGCAGCTCCGCGATTTCGACCAGGCCATAACCAACCTGACCTTCAAGAACGTCGCCACCGAGGACCCTTCGCACCTCTTCAACATCGGGGAGTATTACGTGAAGAAGAAAGTCTTCAACCATGCCGTATACGCGTACCAGAAATACCTTCAGTACCGGCCGACCGGGGAGAACCGCGACACCGCAATCCAGCGGCTCCAGTCCATGAAAGCGCCGCTTAAATCGCCGGAAGTGGGCCAGCGCGCGGGCATGAACCGCAAGTACCGCGACAACACCATGATATTCTGCGAGTACGAACCTGGCGAGGAACTCTTTATCATCCAGGCGGGCAAGGTAAAAATCACCAAGATAGTCAACGAGGAAGTGCTCCTGGCGGTGCTCAAGCAGGGGGACATATTCGGCGAAATGGCCATCCTGGACAACAAGCCGCGCAGCGCCTCGGCCATCACCTTCGGCGACGTGGAAGTCCTGGCAATCAACAAGTCCAACTTTGAAAGCATGGTACAGGCTCAGCCCCAGCTGGCGACGCGCCTCATCCAGCTCCTGAGCGAACGCATCTGGACGGCCTACCGCCAGCTCGAAAACCTGATGATCCATGACCCCCTGGGCCGCATCTACGATACCCTTCTCATTCAGCTTGAAAAGCAGAAAATCAGGATCGAAGCCAAGCAGCCCCATAACTTTGAATTCGGCACAAAGGAACTCATCAACATGGTGGGCCTCCCCCCGGAAAAGGGGGACATGTACGTCGTACAGCTCCTTGAAGACAAGCACTTCCAGCTGGTTGAAGGAAAGATAGTCTGCACGGACATCCTGGAGCTGGAAAAAAACGTGCAATTCTTCAAGAAAAAGTCCGCCATGGAAAGAAAACGTGAAGCCAGCAAAAACGTTTAAAATTTTTTTCATTGTTCTTGCCGCCCTTGTTCTCGTCCTGTCCGCAGCCGTCACACTCCTGGTTACCTTCTACCCGGCAGAACGGATACTGGCGCTGGTGACCGAAAAGGCCGAAAGCGCCCTGGGAAGAAAGGTCCTCATAAAGAATATCGGCTACGGGATCGGCGGCATAGTGCTTGATGATGTCACCGTGTACGAATCGGACGAGAGATCCCCTGTCCTGGCCGGCGTCGAAAAGGCGGACCTCCGCATCTCGCTGCTTTCCCTGCTGCAGATGGAGATCGATTTCAGCTCCATAACCCTCAAGAAAGCGCGCTGCAATATTGTCTTTGACGACAACAATGAGTCAAACATCGGAAAGCTCGTGACCGGCCTCACAAAAGGAGGCGGTTCGGGGGTATCGGCAAAAATATCAAAAATCAGGCTTATCGACGCGACCGTGACGCTGACAAACCCGCCGCCCTACCTGGCCCCCCTTGCAGGAACCTATACCGCAGACGCAACCATACGGATCCGGAAGAATGTCGAAATCAGCGACTGTTCGGTCAGACTGCCCCAGGGCCGGGGAAGCCTTCAGCCTGAACTTGATATCGAGACCGGGACGGGCGATTTTAAAATATCAGGCGCCGTGAAGCTGGAAAACGCCTCGCTCCTGTGGGTATACCGGTGGGGCAAGGATGTCAGGCTGCCCTACAACGTCGTCAATGGCACTGTCAAAAACCTTGTTATTACCAAAACCCATGTTCAGGGCGACGTCATTGCCACGTCGACCCTGCTCACCGCGAAAAAGCTGATCAGCGCCGCCGGCTTCTGCAGGGTCGACATTCCCGGCAGGACGGTTTTCATAGGCCGCACCCAGGGCGGCATTGACAAGTCCTCTTTTTATATTGATAATCTGCTCTTTACGTTCGACGGGAACCTTATACGGTTCGGCTTTAGGAACATCAATTCAGCCGTCCAGGACGCCGCCGCCGTCCTGAGGTTCCTGCCGGCCAAACTATTCGGCAGGGTCGAGGGCGACCTTAATTACAGCGGCGGCCTGTACAACGGGAACCTCAGGCTGACCAATTGCGGCTACGACCCCGAGTCCGGCCTGGTCAGCGATCTCCATGCCTCGCTGTCAATCACCGATAACAGGTTCAAGCAGACGGGGATCCCCTTCAAGTTCTACGGGAACTCCTGCTCCCTCTCCATTGCATCGACCGATGCTTCCTTCTCGAAGCTCTTCATCAACGTGGGTGCCGAAACAATCGTGATCGATCCGGAAAAAAACAGGTTCTCCCGGGGGGACGCGCCGATCAGCATTCCCAAGGAGATCAGCGGCATCGTCAACGTGGGCCAGCTGAAATACGGCCGGTACCGCGTCAGCAACATACAGCTCCAGTACCAGCTCGCGGGGAGCACCGCCGGCATACCGGGGTTCCAGTTCAATTTCGCCGAGGGGACCGTATCCGGGAGCGGCGCGATCACCATGGGGCAGGGCGCGCCACGGGCCTCCCTGTCGCTGAACTTCGGCAGGATCATGACGCAGAAAGCCATCGACACCAATGATAAGATACGGAACAGGATCTTCGGCGTGGCGAACGGCACATCGAAGTTCGACTTCGAGCTGAGCGACAAAATCCTTGAAACGGCCCGGGGCAACATCGAGTTCACCATCGACAGCGGAAAGCTCGTTGACACCGGCATCCAGAACGGCCTGGGCCTCCTCCTGTCCGAGCTCAAGTACAAGCTGCGGGACCTCGAGTTCAACAAGATCTACGGCAACATGGACATAAAGGGCACGACCTACCTGGTCAACTCCTTCATCTTCAATTCCAACAATGTCCGCCTCAAGATCACCGGGGTTTTCAACGATAAGCTGGTGGCGAGTCCCCTCAACATCACCCTGGAATTCACCCGGGCCTTCATCCAGGACCTTCCCGGCCTGATAACCATCGGACTGAACAAGTACCTGCGGGGAGAATGGTACATCATGCCCTTCACCATGTCGGGCGACATGATGAACGGAAGCAACGTGAGAAGGGTAAACTGAAAAGCGCGCCCCGGCGGGCACGATCTGCATCAATATTTTTTATCCGCGTATTCCAGCCAGCCCCCGGCCCGGACAAGTTCCCGGTCGAAATCGGAAATGGAAAAGTTGATCCTCTCCTCCTCCCCGTTTATCCGTATGATGAACTGGCCCTTGGCGAAATCGGTCTCGATTTCGGCATCCTTGCCCGAGGCGGCCCTGAAGAGCTGGTCGATGGTCTCCCGGGGGAGCTCCACCGCCATCATGCCGCCGTTGTACATGTTCTGCCGGAAGATCCTTGCAAAGCTTTCGGCGATCACCATGTTGATGCCGTTCATCTCCAGGGCCCACGGGGCGTGCTCCCGCGAGGAACCGCATCCGAAATTGGACCGCGCGATGATGACGCTTTTCCCCGGCACGTCCCGTCGGTGGTCGAAGCCCTCCAGCTTCAGGCCTTCGAGGGCATGGGGCTTCAGCGCCTCCTTGGTGATCTCGGTGAGATAGTGGGCGGGTATGATCTCGTCGGTGTTGATATCGGCCCTGTCGAGGAAGAGCACTGTTCCGTTGAAATTCTTCATCTTAGTTGCGTCCCCGGTAGAGTTCTGAATTGGCAATGGCGCCGGCTATCGCCGAGGCCGCCGCCGTGGCCGGGCTCATGAGGTGGACCATGCCGCCGGCCCCCATCCTCCCCTGGAAGTTCCTGTTGGTGGTGGAGGCGCACACTTCGCCGGGGGCCAGCACGCCGTTGCTCATGCCCAGGCATGCGCCGCAGGTCGGATTGGTGACGCAGAAGCCCGCGTCCATGAAAATCTTTATGATCCCCTCGTCGAGGGCCATCTGGTATATCTTCGGCGTCGCCGGGGACACGATGGCCCTGACGCGGTCGCTGATCTTCTTACCTTTCAGCACCTTTGCCGCGATCCTGAGGTCCTCGATGCGGCCGTTGGTGCACGACCCGATGTATACCTGGTCGATGGGGGTCCCCTCCATGAGCCTGACCGGCTTCACATGGTCCGGCTTGTAGTCGAAGGTGACTACCGGCTCGAAGGTGGAAACGTCAAGGTCGATGACCCTTTCGTACCTCGCGTCGGGATCGGAGATCCACTTCGCGTAATCACTGACCGCCTCGTCCGGCGATGCGTAGTCTCCCCTGATGAATTCCCAGAGGTAGTCCACCGTGGTCCTGTCGGGATAGCATATCCCGCTGGTGGCGCCGGCCTCCACGGCCATGTTGCAGAGGGTCATCCGCGATTCCATTGACAGGGCGGCAATGACCGGCCCGGTGAATTCGATGACCATGTTGGTGGCGCCGTTCACGCCGATTTTCGCGATGATGGAAAGGATGACGTCCTTGGCGTAGACGCCCCCGGGCAGGTCGCCGGTGACGTTTATCTTCATGGTACGGGGCGAATTGAAGGCGCATACCCCCTTCAGGATGGCCACTTCAAGGTCCGTCGATCCCACGCCGGCCGCGAAGGCACCGAAGGCCCCATGGGTGCAGGTGTGGGAATCGCCCATGATGACGGTGTAGCCGGGGCGCACGAAGCCCTTTTCCGGGAACAGGGCGTGGCACACGCCGTTGCGGCCGATGTCGAAATAGTCCTGGATGCCGTGGCGCCTCGCCCATTCGCGCAGTATCTTCCCCTGCTCCGCCGTTTTCGAGTCCTTGGCGGGGGTGACATGGTCGATCACCGCCTTGATCTTCTTCGCATCGAAGACCCTGTCCTTGCCCTTCGCGATCAGGTCATTGATCGCGATCGGCGTGGTTATCTCATGGCAGAAAACCGCGTCAAGGGCAAGGACATGTATGGTCGGGGTTGGATTGTCAATGCGATGTGAATTGAATATTTTTTCCGCTATCGTATATCCCATTTACTGAATACCTTTGATCTCCAGAGGGCTGCCCTCGAGAAACTCGCCCTCGGCGTCCCCCTCGTCGTCGTCGCCGGGGGCCACCCTGCCTATATTTTTGAACGCTATCGCCTTCCCCTTCAGGACGACCTTCAGCCGGGCCGATTCCTGCACCGTGCCCTTCAGAAGTTCGTTTGCCAGGGAGTCCTCGATATCGCTCTGGATCACCCTGCGAAGATTTCTGGCGCCGAAATTTTCGTCAAATCCTTTTTCAATCAGGTATTTCTTAATTCCCGCGGAGAAGACCAGCTCTATCTTGCGGTCCCACAGCTTTTCATTGATCCTCGCAAGCATCAGGTCAACGATCTTGCGGATGTGATTGCGGTCAAGCTTGTGGAAATACACGACCTCGTCGATCCGGTTGAGGAATTCCGGGCTGAAGAGGCGCTTCAATTCGTCGCTCACCTTGTCCTGGGCCCCGCTTTCGCGGCTTACGTCGTCGCCGAAGCCCATCTTGCCGATTTTCTGGTATTCCCGGTTCCCGATATTCGAGGTCATGATGATGATCGTGTCGCGGAAACTGATCGTCGATCCGGAACCGTCGGTCAGCTCGCCCTCCTCGAAGACCTGGAGCAGTATGTTGAATACGTCCGGATGGGCCTTCTCGATCTCGTCGAGGAGGATCACCGAATAGGGGCGACGCTTGATCTTCTCCGTGAGCTGCCCGCCCTCCTCGTAGCCGATGTAGCCCGGGGGCGCCCCGATGAGGCGGGACACGGAATGCTTCTCCATATATTCCGACATGTCCACGCGGATGAGGTTGCGCTCATCGTCGAAGAGGAACTCCGCCAGTGCCTTGGCAAGCTCGGTCTTTCCCACGCCGGTCGGGCCCAGGAATATGAAGGCGCCCATGGGCCGGCTGGCGCTGCCGAGGCCGGTCCGCGACCGCCGTATGGCGCGGCTTATCGCCCTGATGGCGTCGTCCTGCCCTATGATCCGCTTGTGGATCTCCTCCTCCATGCGGATCAGCTTTTCCGATTCGGACTCCTCGATGCTCTTGACCGGGATGCCGGTGCTCTCGGACACGATCAGCGCTATCTGGTCCGGCGTTACCATGATCTCGTACTCGTTCTTCTTGTCGTGCCAGTTTTCCATCTTCCGCGAAAGGATCTCCCGCCTGTCATGGATCATGTCGCGGATGGCCGCGGCCTGCTCGTATTCCTGCGACAGCACCAGCTCGTTCTTCTTGGTGATCAGGCCGTCGATCTCAGCCTCCAGGGCTATGATGTCCTCCGGCATGTCGAAGTTCTCCAGGCGCGCCATGGCGCCCGCCTCGTCGATGACGTCGATGGCCTTGTCCGGCAGGCAGCGGTCGTTGATGTAACGGTCCGCCAGCACCGCGGCCTTGACGAGCGATTCCTGGTTGAACCTCACCTTGTGGTGGTTCTCGAAGCGCTCCTTCAGGCCCTTCAGTATTTTGATGGTCTCGTCCACGTCCGGCTCCTCCACCAGGATGGACTGGAACCGGCGCACCAGGGCGGCGTCCTTTTCGACGTACATCTTGTACTCGTTGATGGTGGTGGCGCCGATGCACTGCAGCTCGCCGCGGGCCAGGGCCGGTTTCAAGATGTTGGCCGCGTCAATGGCGCCCTCGGCGGCGCCGGCGCCGATCAGCGTGTGGACCTCGTCTATGAATATGATGATGTTGCCGTCATCGATGATCTCTTTCACCACGCGCTTGAGGCGTTCCTCGAATTCGCCCCGGTACTTGGTCCCGGCCACGATGGCCGCCATGTCGAGGGAAAGGACCCGCTTGTCGTACAGGGGCTCCGGTATCTCCTTGCGGACGATGCGCTGGGCCAGTCCCTCGACAATGGCGGTCTTGCCCACGCCGGCCTCTCCGATCAGGATCGGGTTGTTCTTGCGCTTCCGCGACAGGATGCGTATGACGCGGTTGATCTCGTCGTCCCTGCCGATGACCGGGTCGAGCCCGCCTTCGGACGCCATCTTGGTCAGGTCACGGGCGAACTCCTCAAGCGCAGGCGGCTTGACCGTCTTGACCTTTGCCTGCTTGTCGCTGTTCACCTTGACGCCGAGGACGCGCAGTATTTCGTTTCTGATGACGTTGTAATCGATGCCGGCCCGTATCAGGCTGTCCAGGCCGGAGCAGGACCCTTCCCTGAATATGGCCAGGAGCAGGTGCTCGGTACCGATGTACGAGTTCCGGAGCTTGCGGGCCTCTTCCTTGGATATCTCGATGATACGCTTGTATTTCGTGCTGAGGGGGACCTTGCCGAGGATGATGGTCGCCCGGTCCCTGCGCACGGACTGCTCGATGTCCTGGATGAATTTTTCGAAGTTGATCCCCAGGTTTTTCATAATGCGTGCCGCGACCGATTCCTCGTCCTTGAGAAGGGAAATCATGATATGGTCCGGGTCGAGCATGTCGGAGTTGAGACGCTTCCCCTCGCTCTGTGCCATTATTTCCAGCACCTTCTTGGAACGCTTGGTAAACTCGAACATCACTTGACCTCGGACGATTGAAATAATTTCCGCATGTAGTCGGCCCGGTATTCATCGCATTCCCCGGTACTCTTGAAGAGCAGCGCGTAATGCCGCTGGAGATGGGCCCACTGTATATTGACCATGATGTCGTTCACGGTCTTGACATCCATATTCTTGATGATCGCCAGGACTATCCCGAGCCGCACGTTCGAGAGATGGTCCATGGCTTCGATATAACTGATGCGCCGCGAGTAGCGGAGGATGCCGTAGGAGCGCCATACCATGTCCTCGAGCTCCGTGCGGGACTCGGTATAATACTCGTCGCGCCGGTTATCCTCTTTTTCGAGGATGCGTCCTATGACCTCGTCGACGGACTCGATGATATCGACTTCCGAAGGCCCCAGGGAAACCCTGTTGGACAGCTGGTAGAGACAGCCCAGGGTCTTGCTCGACTTGCCTATGGTGCCCTTTATCTCGATCGTGTTCCTCCGGTCCTCCGGGATAAGCTCCTGGACGCCGTTCTTCATGGTGATCACCGGCAGGTGCAGCAGCACGGAAACACGGAGGCCGGTGCCCAGGTTAGACGTGCACGCGGTCAGGAATCCCAGCTCTTCAGAAAATGCATAGGGAACGAAGCGGTTAAGCTCGGAGTCGACGGCATCGGCCGTTTTGTAAACATCCATAAGCTGCAGTCCCGGCCTGATCACCTGGATCCGAAAATGGTCCTCTTCATTCACCAGGATGCTGAAATCGTCGCTGTTGTTCACGACCACCAGGGTATTGTCCGCGACCTCCATCTCGTAGGTTATGATGTTCCGCTCGCGCAGAAACCGCTTTTCGTTGGCGTCGATGTCCCGAAGGTCAATGACGCTGATGTGGCCGCGGTACCTTGATTCTGCGGCAAACCGCTCGATGGCGCCCCGTATCGGATATGAATCGTCGGCGGTCATCCTGCCGGGAAAGGGGACGGACTGCATGTTGCGGGCCAGCCTGAGCCTGCTTGAAAGCACAATATGGCTGAAGGGCCCCGTGGATGTCCAGAATGCGGACTTCTGTAATACTTCCTCAAACAATGGCTTTTCCCCTCGCGGTCATAATGATTCCAGCTCCCGTATCTTGTCGCGCAGCAGGGCCGCTTCCTCGTATCGTTCATCGTTCACGGCCCGGTTCAGCATGGTCTTCAATTCCTCCATGGACTTCTTCGGACTGACCTGGACCGCCGGCTTCTCATAGGTTATACTGTTGATGCCGGAATGATTGTTCGGGTGTTTTCCCGCGTGCCGGGAAGCGCCGTGATATCCGGCAATCACTGACTTCAAAGACTCTCCCAAGTAGCGGTAGCAGTCAGGACAGCCGAGCTTGCTTTCGCGACTGTAATCCGCAAAGGTAAGACCGCAGCTCTTGCAGGCGCTCCCGCCGGCGTATTCGTCTACCTCGTCGATATCGAGAAAGGAGAGCATTTCCGGAATCGACAGGGAGAAATTCGAAAGCTTAGAGTTCAGGCCTATTTCCCTGGCGCAGTTTTCACACAGGTGAAGCTCCGATTTGACATCCTTAATGATCTCGGTCAGGTGAATCGTGGCTTCAATGTTTTTACATCGTTCGCAGAACATATCGCCTATCTGTTACCTGCTTATAATATACATAAATATTACGCACAACCGTTGCTCAAAATGCAATTTTTAACATTCAAGCAATATTTTCCCTCATATTTCCCGGTAACATATTGAGTCTAGTATATCAATATTCAAAATTATATGCAAGCTATTATTTGTCAAATTCATAATTGTGTATATTTTTTTTACAATATCAACGATCCAGTGATTTTACCATATTTTAGAATCTTTCAAAAAAATACAATACTATTAGACCCGATATATGGTAAAAAAAATGTTAAGCGGCCCACTACTGATGAGACAGCGTATACCCGCTATGATACAAAATTTTTCCAACTATTACCACCTGTAGCATCGCAGGGATTCTTACCGCCTCCCGCGCAGCAGCGAGGGGATTCCATCACAGATGGGAGAAGGGGCGGCATGGGCCGTGTCGCCCCCGCCTGGCCGGGCGGTTCCCGTACGACAATACGTGCATTATTGCCAACGACGCACGATAATCTTGTTGACGGTATCAATAAAAAATTCAGAATTAATCCCATGCTTTTCCATAAAAGAAAAAGACAGCAACTGAAATTTTTTGTATCAATCGGTTCCGGGTTGAACCAGATCCCCCTTATCGCCGAGGCGAAAAAGCTGGGGTTTCACGTCATCGGCGTTGACGCCAATGTGTCCGCGCCCGGTTTTTACCAGTGCGACCTGAAGATCCAGGAATCCGTGGAAAACTACGATATCATTTACAAGAAACTCATCGAGCTCCTTGTTGACGGCGATATACACGGCGTGATGACCAAGTCATACGGACCGGCGA
This sequence comes from uncultured Spirochaetota bacterium, assembly GCA_937872225.1. Lineage (GTDB taxonomy): Bacteria > Spirochaetota > UBA4802 > UBA4802 > UBA5550 > RBG-16-49-21. The sequence goes on along the minus strand of CALMRZ010000028.1, from coordinate 144,202 downwards.
TCGTTACAACCAGCTATTTGACGGATAAATTTAACATACCGTTCATCCCCTTCTCCGCAAGCGAATGTTTCATAGATAAAAAAAAAATGAAGTCCCGTTTTATCGAGCACAACATCCTGACACCGTATATCATCCACCAGAATTCCCGATCGAAGACAGCCGGCGGCTTCCCGGTGGTCGTCAAGCCTAACGTGGGCCACGCGAAAACAAACGTGCGGCTGGCGGCCGACAGCGCCGAATTGAAAAAGATCTGCGCTGCGCATTACCAGAGCGAGGAAGACTATATTCTTGAGAAGTTCATCGAGGGCGACGAGATTATCGTGGCCGGCATAATCCATGACGGGACGTACCACCTTGTGGAAATCACCGACAAGCAGACGTCATATCCGCCTTACTTCATCGACATGGTCCATATCGCGCCGTCGCAATACCGGCACCTGTCGAAAAAAATCGAGGCCATAGGCCAGCAGGTCGCCGGGGCGTTCCGGATATCCCGGTCCCCCCTGATCATGGAACTGGTCATCAACGCCGACGAAGAGGCGTTTCTCATCGAGGCGGTCCCCGAATTCGGCGGCGAATTCATCCCCGATGTCCTGGTGCCCGCCAGCGTCAACTACAACCTGATCGGCGAGGCCATCAGGTCAATGACGAATGGCGGGTTCAGGCCGCCGCAGCCCCAGAAAAAAAGAAATGCCGTCGTCGTCCGCTATGTCAACGGCCAGAAGGGCGTCCTGGCGTCATGCAACCCCGAAGGGCCCCGGGACGTGGAGGGTACCATTTTTTCGCGCATATTCAAGGAAATCGGATCTCCCATCAACGACCCGGTAACCAACCATGACCGCATCGGCGTTGTGGTCGTGTCGGCCGCCACCAGGGAGGAAGCCCTGGCGCTGTCCGAAACCGCGGCGTCGAACTTTAATATCCGGATTAAATGAGCAATGAAAGAGGCCTCCTGGGAAACCCATTATACCGCGGGTAAATCAGAACTGCTGTACCCCGATGAAAACCTTGTCCGGCTCTTGAGAAAAAACCCCCTCCTCGGCAGCACCGGGGAACTCACCGCGGTGGACCTCGGCTGCGGGAGCGGGAGGCACCTCAAGCTCCTTGCCGACATGGGAATCTCAATGATCGTCGGGCTGGACGCGAGCTTCAACGCCCTGGCGATCTCCCGACGGCAGTGCCCCGGCCCCCTGCTGCAGGGAAACAACCTGCACCTCCCCCTGAAGAGCGGCTCGGCGGACATCGTCATCGCCTGGGGGTCGCTCCATTACAACAACAAGTATGACCTGATAGCCATGCTGGAGGAGATCCTGAGAATACTGAAGCCCGGCGGGTACCTCTTCGCGACCCTCCGGTCCGGCCGTGATACCTACCTTAAACGAGGGAAGCACCTCGGCAATGACACCTGGATCACGGACCTTGACGACATCACCGGTTCGACGGCCTCATTTTACAGCGAGGAAGAGTTGAAGGTGTCATTCTCGATTTTCAGCGAATTCGCGTACGGCCTCATGGAGCGCACCATCATGGGGGATATCACCAAATTGATATCACACTGGGTCATCGAGGCCCGCAAGTAAAGGAGGAAGGGACCCGGGTCCCGGGCCATCCCTGGTATGTTTGACACACCGCTGTATGCCTGTCCCCTCTGCGGAAGCGGCAGTATCAGGCCCCGCTACCGCATCGACCGCTACACCCCGGCCTTCACCGTCGACCGGTGCGGATCCTGCGGCTTCATGTTCATGAACCCTCCCCTGGACGACGAGTCGATCCGGGGCCTCTACGGCGAAGATTATTATTCCGGCAGGTCCGAATACTCCTATTATGACGAGCGGGAAGCCGAGAAATTCTCGGCACACGTGTGGAACAAACGGGTCGAAGTCCTCCACCGCCATGTCCCCGGGGGCAATATTCTTGACGTGGGTTCCTCCTTCGGGGGCTTTCTGAAGGCGGCCTCACGGTATTACAACCCCCACGGCATCGAAGTCTCCCCCTATGCCGGGGGATATTCGCGGTCCGCCACCGTCGGAAAAATCCACATCGGCACCCTCGCCGACCATCCCTTTGACCACGATTATTTTTCCGTAATCACCATGATCGAGGTGATCGAGCATCTCCCTGATCCGGTCTCCGCTCTGGAGGAATGCCGCCGCCTGCTCCGCAAGGGGGGCCTCCTCATGATACAGACGGCCAATATGGACGGGCTCCAGGCACGGCTGAAGGGCGGCGATTATGCCTATTTCATGCCGGGCCACCTCTCCTATTTCAGCAGGAAAAACCTTGCCGGCGCCCTCGCCGGGGCCGGCTTCGGCAGGACCAAGGTCTTTTACCCCGTGGAATTCGGACTGCTGCCGAAGCTTAAAAAATCCCGGTACGCGTTCAGGTCGGCCCGGGACTACCGTCACTGGCTCAGGATCTCCGCGTACCACCTCATCAGCAAGGTCCATTTCGGCGATTTCGCAGCCACCAGCTCCATGGTCATGTACGCCTTCAAGTGACTCTGATGCGATGGCTGGCTCCCGGCGCATTGGTATTATTAATTGGATCTGGCATGGAATATTCTGTTATACAAAATGCTTGACCCGCCGCCCCAACTGTTCTCATGGTACATCCGTGCCCTGTGCCGCCCCGCGACGCAGGCCCGTATTCCATTCGTGCATAGTGACGATACAAGATGAATAGAATCTGGACAAGAATAGAAACCCGGTATAATTCGATTTTTCACCTGTTCCTGGCCGATGGCCTTGTCGCGATGATGCTTTTCGTGTTCTACCGACTCAGGATCTACCGATACATACAGGCCCTGTACCCCGATATCAAGCTGAAGGGATTCGCCGATTTCCTTTATCTTTCCCTCCATCATGACAGCGCCGCCCTCTGCGTAACGATGGCATGTATGTTTCTCATGCTTTTCATAACCGCCGGGCACCGGAAAACACGCTATTGCATCATGACCGGATATTCCGTCATTCTTGTCTTCTTCCTGCTCTTCTCCATGGAATTCTTCAGGGTCTATGAAACGTCATTCCAGAAAAACTATGCCGGCAGGGAGCACTTTTCCGCCCTGGGCAATATAATCGATTCGGCCCTGGCGGAATTCTCCGTCGAGTTTTATATCCTGTTTTTCTTTTTTTCCGCCCTGGCTGTCGCCATGAATATCGCACTGTACCGCTGGGAAAAAAATACCGACCTGCAGGAGGTCGTGGAATTCCATTCTGACCTGCTCATCTTCAGGGTTCTGCGGCTCCTCATGCCGGCCGCGTGCGTCCTCAGCCTGGGAATAGCACTGGCAACCGACGCCTCGGCGGCGGTCAGATCCCATGAAATGCGCTACCGGAACGATACCGCCCGGTACCTGTCGCTGCTCCGCGAGTTTTCCATGAACCCGGTCTGCAACCTGGTGAGGGCGGCCCCCGGTGGCCCCGGCGGCACGGAAGCTCCGGGTGCAAAGGGCGGTGCGCCCTTTGCCTTCAGGCTCAACACGGATTCCCTTGAAACCGGGGACCGGTATTCCCGGCAGGACCTTATGCCCCGCCGGAAGCGTTACAACATCATACTCTATTTCTTTGAATCGACACCGCGCAGGTATTATGACATCAGGATAAACGGCCGCTACGTCATAGACACCTGGCACCGCCTTGAGCGGAACAGCCTTAATTTCCGCAACCACTACGTGAATTATCCCCTGTCGGCGAACGCGCTGCTCACCGTCTTCACCTCAGCCTATGATCTCAACTCCAAGGACATGGTGATACAGAAATACCCAGACATCGGCCTCCGCACCATATCGGAAATACTCAAAGACCGGCGGTACCGCACCTGCCTCATCCATACCGGGGGGCTCGGCTATGCCGGGCAGAAACGGTTTTTGAAGAACAGAAAGTTTGATGAAATCCTGGAATACAACGAACTGATAAAGATTCCGCCCTATAACAGGCAGGTCGGCTGGGGCATCGATGAACGGGCCATGATAAAGCCGGCGGTCGATTACCTGAAGCGCGACCCGGAAACGCCCTGCCTCCTGGTCCTGCTGCCGGTCAACCCGCACCACCCCTACGCGATCCCGGGCGAAGAATTCAAGATAACCGGCGCCGGCGCCGGCGAAGAAGACTACCGGAAGAGAAACTGGTCCAACTACCTCAATTCGCTCCATTACGCGGACGCCTCCCTGGGCATGCTGGTCGACGAACTCGAGCGGAACAACCTCATGGAGGACACGCTCCTCTTCCTCTTTGCCGACCACGGGGAGGCCTTCTATCAGCACAGGATGAACTACAACCACCCGTTCTTTCTCTATGAGGAAAATGTCCATGTGCCCTTCCTGATATACAACAGGAAACTTTTCCCGTCCCCCGAATATTATGACAGCATAACCAGGCACATCGACATCCTGCCCACCATACTCGACATCCTGGGCATCCCGCCGTCACCCGAGCAGGAAGGCGTATCGGTGTTCACGCCCCGCCGCGAACAGATGGCCCTCCTCCACACGTCATGGAAGGACGATTTCATGGGAGTTGCCGACCGGCAGTGGAAATACATACTCAGAACCGAAGACCGCATGGAGGAGCTTTACAATATCAGGGAAGACCCGGAAGAAAGAAATAATATCGCGGCCAGGCATCCGGACGTTGCCGAACGATACCGCCGCTTTGTCCTCAGGGCAAGGACCTATAAAGACGCATATTACGAGCGGATTCTGGGCGGGAAAAAGGAAAGCAAGGCGCCATGACCGGCGCCCGTCAGCCTATCTCTCCTTCAGATCAACGTAATCCTTCACATCGGAATAGACCTGGATATAGGCGGGCCGCAGGATCTTCCCCTGCATGATCTGCTCGATGCGGTGGGCGCACCATCCGACGACCCGCGCCATGGCGAATATCGGCGTATACAGCTCCCGCGGGATGCCCAGCATCTCATAGACGAACCCTGAATAGAAGTCCACGTTGGCGCAGATGACCTTTTTCCCCCTGCTGTTCAGCAGGGAAGCGCCTATTCTTTCAACGTTTTCGTAGAGGAGAAACTCGTCGTAATAATCATGCTTTTTCGCCATGTTGCGGGCATATTCCCTGAGGATAATGGCCCTCGGATCAGAAATGGTATACACGGCATGGCCGAACCCGTATAATTTACCGGAGCCGTCGCCCGCCTTTTTGTCGAGGACCTTGTTGAGATATGACTTGATCTCCTTTTCGCTTCCCCAGTCCTTTACATTGTTTTTCAGGTCCTTCATCATCAACTTGACCGATTCATTCGCCCCGCCATGGAGGTGCCCCGACAGGGACGCGATGCCGGCGGCTATGGCCATGTAGGTGTTGGCCCCGCTGGACGACACCGACCGCACGGTGAAGGTCGAGTTGTTGCCGCCGCCATGGTCCGCGTGCAGGATCAGTGCCACGTCGAATATATGGGCGTCCTCATCGTCCGGCTTTTCGCCATGGAGCAGGTACAGGAAGTTTTGAGCGGTCGAATATTCCGGCTTGGGCCTGAATATTTTCAGGTCAAAGCCCTTGGTGTAGCGCAGCACGTTGTAGTTCGCCGCGACGATGGTCGGGAACTTCGCTATCAGGTTTATGCTCTGGCGGCATACGTTGTCGATGTCCGTGGAATCGGCGTTTTCATCGCAGCGGCTCAGGTGGGACAGCACGCTGTGGAGGGCATACATCTGGTTGTCGTTCTGCACCTCGCCCATGATGATCTGGCGCTCCATCCGCGAAAGGGCCCGGCGCTTCGCCAGCTCCTTGCTGAACTTCTTAAGGTCTGACGGTTTCGGAAGTTCCCCTGCCAGAAGCAGGTACGCCACCTCGTCAAAACAGTACCGCCTGGTTTTCTCGGCCACCCTTACGATGTCCTCGACATCATAGCCGCAGTAATACAGCTTCCCGGGCACCGGTCTAACTTCATAGGTCTTGGTTTCGGCGTTCTTCAGTATCTTCTGGTAGCCGTCGACCCTGCCCTTGGTCGTTATGCCCACGACAACGCCGGTCCCGTCAGGGTTCCTCAGGCCGAGCTTGACATCCTTTTCCCGTATTATCTCGGGGGTGAGGTAATCATTCAGCAGGGTAAGCTTTTCAATTTTTTTCAGTATATCTTGCATGACAACACCTCCGCGGTCGTCACACACGGTATGGCGGAAGCACGCAGTGTCAACTTATTTAATACCGGACCGGCGGAAAATCAATCAAAACGGCCGTCATGTCGTCCTTCTGCTGCTCCGGCCGTTCCATGAACTGGTAGACCGCAGCGAAAAGCTCATGGACAACCAGCTGCGGCATCAGGTTGAGATTGTCCCGGAGAATCTGCATGATCCGCTCCTCCCCGAACTCTTCGCTCTGACGGTCCTTCCGGGAGGCCTCCACGATGCCGTCGCTGTAATAGAGGATGGAATCGCCCTCGTAAAGGGTGAAGCCGCACGAAGGGCATTCGAGATAGCGTTCCTCGAGAATCATGCGCACGTCGCTGCTCAGGAGGTTCCCCTTCAGGGGATGCCATCCTTTTTCCTCGTAGTTCAGGTTGTATAGCCCCACTATATTTTTCTGGAACTTGCGCACGATTATCGGGAACAGCATGCTCCGGTTGTAGAACCTGAGATGGAACTTGTCGCCGTCATTATAGATAAAGGTGAACAGGACGCAGGCAAAATCCTGAGAATTCGCCTCTTCCATGATGTCGGTGAACTTGGTGGTTATATTCCTTACGAGAAAATCGCTGTCAACCGAGCCTGAATGCTCGTATATCTTTTTCGCGTCGCCGATCGACATGGTGATGGCGGACCTGAGCCGCACCAGGTTGGTATAGGCGGGAAGACCGTGGCCGCTCATGTCCGCGAAGATAAAGAGGTAATTGCCGTCCGGCAGCTGTATGAGGTCGAAATAGTCGCCCGACAGTATCGAGCCGTAAGCCCGCTGGAAGCCGATGCCGACATTGAGCTTCTTGCTGTAAAAATTCCTGAAGAGGCTCTTGATGAGGACCTTGTCTTTTTCACGGATCGTGTTGGCCTCGGCGGTGAGGATGTTGAACTGCCGGAGCTTCTCCCGTTCCTCATCCGTCAGATATCTCGGCGCTTCGCCGCCGCCCGGGATATGACTATTCATGGGGCTGATTGTTCCTGTAATAGCGTATCAGGCCGTTCGTTGAGCTGTCATGCTTCAGGGCCCCCCTGAACCCGTCGGCCAGTTCGGGCATGATGTTCTTCGCCAGCGCTTTCCCGAGCTCGACGCCCCACTGGTCAAAGGAATAAATGTTCCAGATGACACCCTGCGCGAATATCTTGTGTTCATACATCGCGATGAGTTTCCCCAGGACGCGCGGCGCGAGCTCCCGGGCCATGATGGTGCTGGTCGGGCGGTTTCCCTCGAACGTGCGGTACGGGACCAGGGCCTCGGCCACGCCTTCCCGCCGCAGTTCGTCAGCCGTTTTTCCGAAGGCCAGGGCCTCGGTCTGGGCGAAGAAGTTAGCCATGAGCTTCCGGTGGTGATCGCCTTCGTTATGCAGGGACCGCGCAAAGCCGATGAAATCGGCGGGGATGAGCCTGGTCCCCTGATGGATAAGCTGGTAGAAGGCATGCTGGCCGTTGGTCCCCGGTTCGCCCCAGATTACAGGGCCGGTCCCGTAGGAGACCCTCTCACCGCCGCGGTCTACGCACTTGCCGTTCGATTCCATGTCCGCCTGCTGCAGGTAGGCGGCAAACCGGTGCAGATACTGCCCGTACGGCAGCACCGCATGGGTCTCAGCCCCGAAAAAATTTCCGTACCAGATGCCGAGAAGCGCCATGATGACCGGGATATTTTTCTCGAACGGCGCGCTCCTGAAATGGTTATCCATCGCGTGGAAGCCCTCCAGGAGGGACATGAAGTGGTCATACCCGACGGAAATCATCAAGGAGAGCCCGATGGCGGAGGTGAGTGAATAACGGCCCCCAACCCAATCCCAGAACTCGAACATATTTTCCGCGTCTATGCCGAAGCGCTTCACTTCGGCCGCGTTGGTCGATAGCGCCACGAAATGGTTCGGGACGGCCTTATCTGACGACAGCTTATCGACCAACCATTTTCTGGCCGTTTCGGCGTTGGTCATGGTTTCCTGGGTCGTGAAGGTCTTTGACGCTATTATGAAGAGCGTTTGCTCCGGGTCGCACAGCCGGAGGGTCTCCATAATATGGGTATCGTCGACATTCGACACGAAATACGACTTCAGGTCTCGCCGGGAATAGAATTTCAGGGCCTCCGTCGCCATGCAGGGCCCCAGGTCCGACCCCCCGATGCCGATATTGACGATATGGTTCATCGGCTTTCCGGTATAGCCCTTCCACCTGCCGTCGCGGACCCTGTCGGAAAAATCCTTCATTTTGGCCAGTACGGCCATTATCCCGGGCATGACGTCCGTCCCGTCAACCATGACGGGGCTTCCCGACAGGTTCCTGAGGGCCGTGTGGAGCACCGCGCGGCCTTCGGTTGCGTTGATCTTTTCCCCCCTGAACATGCGCTCCATCTCGCCCTTCAGGTCACAGGCAACGGCCAGGTCGATAAGAAGCCGGATTGTTTTTTCAGTGATACGGTTTTTGGAATAGTCAAACAGGATGTCTTCCTCGGAAATGGTGAATTTCCCGGCCCGTGCGGCATCGGCATCAAAGAGGGTCTTCAGGGTCACGTCCCTGATTTCTTTAAAATGGTCCTCCAGCGCCTTCCATTCCTTCATTTCGGTCAGTTTTTTTCTTTGCATGGCGTCCTCATAACAATAATCAGGGAGCTGATACTACACGAAGTTACAGGGGAAGTCAAGGAATTTACTAGATAGTAAGAATCCCCATCATTGCTTCATATATTCTTATCGCACAGGCGGGACAGGCAGCACTCTTCACACCGGGGCCTGCTTTTACAGTAATCCTTTCCATGGGCCACGATAAGGGCGTGATATTCATTATAGTCCTGAACGGTGCCCTTGAACTGACGCTGGAAGACGTCCTGAATCTCGTGGTAACTCTCCCTGCCGGACAGCAGGCCGAGGCGGGTAAAGATTCTCCTCGTATAGGCGTCCACGACGAAAATTTTAACGTTGAGGCCATAGAGGAGGATCGAATCCGCGGTCTCCGGCCCGATCCCGTTGACGGAAAGGAGCTCCTTCCTGAGCGATGAAGGCTCAATGCCGCGGAAGGCCCGGTGGTCAAAACCGTGACGGCGGTACAACGCCACAAAGTTCTTTATCTTTTTTGCCTTCTGGTTGTAATACCCCGTGGGCCGGATGATGGTCCCCAGGGTCTGAAGCCGCACCCGCTGAATCGAGAGGGGATCGAGGATGCCGCGCTTCTTCATCGCTGCCAGGGCCGTATCGACATTTTTCCAGGCAATATTCTGGGTCAGTATCGCGCCTATCGATATCTCGAAAAAATCCTTTTCATCGCGGGGGGCCCCGAGATGGTATTCGCTCCGGAGCGTCGAAGCATTGACGATGGGCCACCAGCCCTGGGGGCCGTGGAATGCGAGGAGCCGCTTATAGACGGACGTGATGCGGTTCATGCTGCGTCCGGCCTGCTGAATATTGTCACGGCGGGCCGGTCCTCAGGTCACCGGGAGGCGCTTTGAATCCGACTGGTCGACCAGTATGACGCCGTCCTCCTTATATTTCTTCAGCAAAAAGTGCGACACGGTGGATTGAACGCCATGGATGGTCGCGAGCTTTTCCGATACGAAAAGCGCCACTTCCCGCAGGCTCTCCCCTTCCACCTGCACCAGCAGATCATAGCCGCCGGAAAGAAGATAGACGGACGTGACCTCGGGATACCGGTAAATGGCCTCCGCCACTGAATCAAATCCGACCTTCCGCTCCGGGATGACCTTCACTTCTATCAGGGCCTTGACCTCGTGGAGGCGTATCCTCTGCCAGTTGATATCGGTATGGTAGCCGAGGATGATCCTGTCGCTTTCGAATTTCCTGATGTACTTTTTTACGCTCTCTTCCGGAAGGTTGACCTGCTTCGCGATGTCCGCGGTGTCCGCCTTGGCGTCATGGTAGAGGATTTCGAGTATCTGATCGCCGACTTCATCTATCTTGTATGGTTTCATCGTTCCAGCTCCTTTCAGGTGAGAATGATTGATCTGCCGTTTTGGGATATAAAATCTTTCAGGGCCTCCTCCCAGCCCCGGACGCTGGTCCCCGCGGCGCCTTTCATTTTACCCGCATCAAGGACATTATACATCGGCCGTTCCCCGGGCGCAAGAAAATCCTCTTTTTCGGTCTCCATAACCGTATATTTTTTCCCGGTTACGCCACGGTGTACGCAGAGATCCAGGGCCCTGGTGATGAACTCCCCGGTCGCCACCGCGCCTTCCTGGCTGAAATGATATATGCCACGGCAGTCCCTGCTGATGAGCTCGGAAATGGTCCGCGCCAGGTCCCCGGAATACGCGGCCGCTGTCACCTGCCCTCTGATGACCCGCAGCGTGCCGTCATCATCCTTCAGGGCCAGGCGGCTGCTTACCAGGGGCATCCCCTCCCCGAAAAGATCAGGGACGCGGACGATTACATGGCGGCAGCCGGATTCGCGGATTATCCGCTCGCCCAGAAGCTTCGAATCGCCGTAAACCGAAACCGGGTCAGGTTCGTCCTCCTCACGGAAGGGCGCGCCTCCCCTGCCGCTGAAAACATATGACGTGCTGAGCTGTATGAGCTTGACATCCCGGTCCAGGCACAGGGCCGACAGGCTTGCAAGGAACAGGCCGTTTATGGCATAGGCGGCTTCACGTTCATATTCCGCCGCGTCGATGTCGGGATATTCATGGCAGTTAATGACTATCTTCGGCCGGTATTCGGTAAAAATCCGGCTGAGCTGATCATGGTACGGCACAGCAGTGTCGTCTATTGCGGCGAGGGAGGATGAACAATACTCCTGAAGAACGGAGTGGATGGATGGTCCCGGCGACAGCGGGTTATTCAATGAAGTGAGGATTATAATCATACTATGCCGGTTGACTGCGGTGATAAAAAACAAATGGCGGAATCAATAATACCGCCATGGACTCTCGATGATTGATCCTGATATACCATCAATCGTATGGTCAAATAATAAATACCCGGCAGCCAGGCTTTATAATTCTTTATGAAGACTGCATGTGTCAGACAATCAGGGCTTTAATTGATGCTCTAAAACATGATCATTACTGCTCGGCACCGCATGATGGGCAGAATTTTGCGCCCGCCTGAAGCTTGGCGCCGCATTTTACGCATTTGGCCTCTTCTTTTTTCTCTTCCGCTGCTTCGCCGGATATGGACTTCTTGAATTCCCGTATGCCGCTGCCGAGGTCTTTCGCGATTTTGGGCAGCTTGTTGGCGCCAAAAATAATAAGGACGATCAGCAGAATCAAGGCGAGTTCCCAGGGGCCCACATTGGGAATAATGGCCAGTTGCACTCCCGTATTCATGGATTACCTCCATTAAAATTTAGGTCATTAAAATTGAATGGAGACTTTTGTCAAATTAAATTCTGCCGGTCCGGCTAAATGTTTCCGGGGTATCATAATGCCGGGCTGAAACGGATGATCTTATCCTCGGGATCCTCGTAATATTTGACATTATCGATGGGGCTGTCAATGCGCTTGGTGCTTTTCCTGATGTTTATGATGGTGTTCGGGTACGCCTTGTTTTTAATGATAATGCACGGCTCGCGCTCCAGCTTCAGCTTGTCCTGGATTTCCTTGCTCTGCTCTATCAGCTTTTTCATTTCAGCGTTGTTGTTGCTCAGCTCCTTGAGCAGGATGAGACAGCTTTTCTGCTTCGTCGGCGGCAGTTTTGCTATATATTCCTTGGGGTTCTCAAAAACCGAATTGCCGAAGCTGCCCTTGAGCTTCCGTATGGATTCATCAACGGCCTGGCGCCACTTTGCAATCTCCTTGTGCACATCGGCCAGTTCCTTCTCGATAAAGAGGTTCCTCCCGACGCTCAGCAGCGTTTCGGTCTCGTTGGGCGACCCTGACACGTTGACCATGATTTCATACAGCGCCGTCGCCTTCCCCCCTATTATCTTTCCCTGACGCGCCACGACGCGTATCTTCGAATTGGAAAAGACGTCGCAGTTGATGATCGAGTCCTCGACGATGATATCGCCCACGGCCTCCACCTTGGAATTGAGGAGATACTTTGCCGTCACCTTGCCGTTGGCGACAAGTTTCGCGTTTTCCTTGCCGACCACCCCCATTTTAACCGTGATATCGCCCTGCGCCTCGATATGGGCGTCATCGACATTCTTCTCGATAACGATATCGCCGCGGGCCTTTACGGTAAACCCCGGCAGCACGGAACCCATGATGTGGACCGACCCGTCAAAATCAATATTGCCGGTCTCGTAATTGATGTCCCCCTGGATATAGACGATGGGGAGCACCGATATTGTCTTGCCGTCAACGTCGACGCACCCGTCTATCGCCGACACGAATATGTTTTCATCGTCCCTGCTCGGCTCCATGTTGGCGCCCTTGTTATAGCCGTCGGTTGTTACGATTTCCCCCGGGACCTTGTCTCCGTAAACATTGTAGCCGTCCACCGACTTTTCTTTCGGTATCCGTTTCAGGATGTCCTGGCCCTTCTTCACCTCCACGATGAACCCGACTTCCTTGAAATCGATGCTCCCGTCAGACTTCAGCTCCCCCGCCTTTTTCTGAAGGTTGACGAGGGGGACGTAATATTCTTCGTGCCCGTTGACCGGTTCTTTTCCCTGGGCAATGAGGATCCTGGTGAACTTCGGCTGGTTGACATCGATTGCCTGCATCTGCTCGACAATCTGGTTCTGATCAAGGCGCGACAGGATGCGGTACTGGTGCATGATCTCTTCAAGGTCCGCATAGGCCGGTATCCTTCCGAACTTGGTGGGATACACGTAATAAAACGCCTTGAGCTTGTCCTTGCTGACTGAAAGAGGGGATATCAGCTTGATTTTCTGGCCGTCCAGGACGACAAAGCCGTATTCGGATGCCTTGTAGGCGCCGGTCGATTCATCGTAATAAATCCCGCGGTCCGCCTTTACGGTGAAATAATCCTGCACGACATAGTAATTATAACCGGGATCAAGGCGCGTGGGGATCTGTTCGTCGCCGTCTATGTCAATGATCCTGGCGACAATCTCGGCGGTGAAAACAAAATTTTTAGTAGAAGTAAGGACCAGCTTCTTTTCACCGGTCTCCGAAATGGTTTCGGTCAGCATCTTCTTGGCCGATGGATCAAAATAGAATATCAGTTTTTTCATGTATACTAATACCGTAACGGTTCCGCTGCTACTATTTTCGTAATAAATATAATAAATATTGAGGATTTGATTCAATATTTTGGATAAATTAGGTATTAATATTGCTCTATCCTCCGCGGAGCATGGAAATCAGCGGTATTAGCAACAAAAAAGCCTTCCCGGCGGCCACCGGAAAGGCTTTCACCCATGCGCCAGCTTTTTTTTCAGCGTTAAATCTTGCCCTTCTGAACGAGCAATTCGGCAATCTGAACCGCGTTAAGGGCCGCCCCTTTCCGAATATTATCGGACACGATCCACATGTTGATGCCGTTGGCGATGGACTCGTCCTCCCGGATGCGGCCGACGAAGACGTCGTCCTTGCCGGCGGCATTGATGGCCAGGGGATATTCGCTCTTGGTCGGGTTGTCGACAATCGTGACGCCCGGGGCCTTCCGGAGCAGTTCACGGACATCACGGGGGGTCAGTTTTTTCTCGGTTTCGATGTTCACCGATTCCGAGTGGCCGTACAGGACCGGGACCCTTACGGTGGTCGCGGTCACCTGAATGGAGTCGTCGCCCATGATCTTCTTGGTTTCATTGACCATTTTCATCTCTTCCTTGGTATAGCCGTTCTCCAGGAAAACGTCGATCTGCGGAAGCGCGTTGAAGGCGATCTGGTGTGGATACACCTTGCGCTGGGATATCTCTTTCCCGTTAACGATATCCTTGGTCTGGATGAGGCACTCCTCGATCGCCTTCAGGCCGGTCCCGGACACCGCCTGGTAGGTGCTGACGACGATCCGCTTGATCCGGGCTGCGTCATGGATCGGCTTGAGCGCCACCACCATCTGGATGGTGGAGCAGTTCGGGTTGGCGATGATGCCCTTGTTCCAGTCAACATCATTCGGGTTCACTTCCGGGACAACGAGGGGAACTTCGGGGTCCATACGCCACGCGGAACTGTTATCCACAACGATACAGCCCTCTTCGACGGCCCGCCTGGCGACTTTTTTGCTGATATCGCCGCCTGCCGAAAAAAGGCCTATGTCGTATCCCTTGAAGCAGCCGTCGACAACGGCTTCGGACTTGATTTTTTTTCCGCCGAAATCAAACTCTTTACCCACGGTCGTCAGGCCGAGAAACTTTATCTTATCGATGGGGAATTTCCGCTCAAGCAGTATCTTCCTGAATTCGATACCCACTGCGCCGGTCGCGCCGAGGATGACAACATTGTACTTTTTCACGATGGACCTCCAGATAACGCGGGGGGCGCGTAATCCATGCCCGCAGGCGGAATATCATTCCCCGCAATGATTTTGGGTAATGTGAATTGGTATATCCTGTTGTCAACAATAAATAGCGGGACTAAAAAACAATTCGTCGTTTTTTGACGTCTTTATTCTGTCTGAATAATATGGCCATATTGCCTATCAGCGCCACCAGGCTGGAGGCCGTTCTGGACACGATATCCTCGATCAGGTCCTTTTTCTCGTCCTTGAACTCTAAGAATTTTATCTTGATCAGCTCATGGTCATCGAGGGCCTTCCCCACCGCCTCGATCAGGGAATCGGTTATGCCGTTCCGGCCGACCAGCACCACCGGCTTGAGATGGTGGGCCTGGGATTTTAGGGAGCGCTTCTGGCTGCCGCTGAGTAATTTCATATGAATTCCTGACAGAATATTGAATGTAGAGGCTTACAGAAAAGAATCGGCAGGCGCATATGGCAACTGTTTTTTCAAGTCAGCCGGTAAAAGTCGGATTATACGGTCATGGTCCCGCAGCGTGGCCATCAGGGTATGGCTGCGTTGTTGTCTAGGTTGACATTGAGCATCATCATTTCCGTTTTCGGAAGCACCAGGGGCGTCAGCGTGGCGGCCATGCTGGTGACGCCGTCCCATCCCTGGAAAAGATCACCGGAGCCAACCCCGTCGCCGTTGATATCATGAACAATTTCAAAATAGAGGGGCGTGGTGCCTATATTCAGCCGCGGTATGACGATCTGCGTGCCGGAGTACGGCAGTATCATCCATGGCTGGGTCCAGTTGGGAAGGGCATAGAATATAACATACAGCTTATTGGTGTTGTCCACGGTACCTGAATAGTTCACGTTGATGATGATATAGGGGTCTTTATCCGGTTCAGTATCGCAGCTGACCACTATGGGAACCGCGGCCAGGAAAGCCGCCACAACCAGTTTCTGAAAAAGATTTCGTTTCAACTGTTATCCCTCCTAGCAAGCCGTATTCGATCAGTACACCCGCGCCGGATCAAGGGTTATGGTCAGGGATTTCCATTCCAGAGGAAGCAGTTCCAGCTTGGTCAGTTCCTCAGGCGTCCCGGAATGTGTTTTATCAAGATAACCGGTGCAGGGCTCGCCGGCATCAACGACGCCATTGCCGTTGGCGTCCCAGAAGGCCATGAGATACAGTGTGAGGGAACCCACGGTGGGGTTAACAAGCATGTTGCCGTCTGCGCCCTGCTGGAGCCAGGGATTCGTCCAGTCATTGTTTGAATAATACACAAGGTAGACCCTATTTGTGCTGCTGATCTGGATAATGTTGGTGGGATCATTGGCAATCTCAATGGTGACCCACAATTTCGGCGCCTGGTCATCCAGATCCCCGGTCACTTTCGAGCAGGAAAACACCTGAAATGCGGCCAATAATACAGCGATGGCTGGCAAACTTTTCAATTTCATATATGGCACCTGGTTTATTCTTCTATATATTAGACTTGTTGCGAAACTTAATAATTATTTAATTTTGCCTCCGCCGCCGAAGGCGGCGGAGCAGAATATATTAATTGTAAGCAGTTATGCAACAAATCTATTATATATTATCTAGAACTTTATATATTAAATTAATACTTTAAATGAAATTTGTCAAAAAAAATCGGGGGGTTCTTTTCACGGGGCTTCGCCCACCGGACGCCGCAACTGTGAATTATTGTCTTGAATATTATCATGCTCTTGTTTAGGATAGGTGCCGGCAGGTACAACATGAATCTGACAATCCAGGTTATTACGTTAATCCTTCTTCTTCGGTTTATGGCTTATGCCGATGACTTAAAACCGGCCAGATGGGGTTATCTGGTGCCTGGCCCCGCCCTTACCGATACCTATCTTGAATCTGTCATGGGGCTCTATTCGGTCCTGACGATGACTGGGTTTAAAATCGGCGAAACAGGCGATATTATTGTCGAATCCGACAGTATCACGAATAGAATCATCTCCATAACAGCAAAATACCATGTGACGCTGTATCCCCTGGTATCATTCAAATCCGCGGCCCAGGGACACAGGATCCTGTCATCACGGGCGCTGAGGGAAAAAACAGCGGTGAAATTGTCAAATTTCATCCGGTCAAAGGGGTTCGCCGGCGTCCATCTTGATTTTGAATACCTGCCCCCGGAAGACGCGGGAAAACTCGGGCATTTCCTGGAAAGTCTGCGCAGGGAATATTCCGGGAAGATAACCATGGCCGTGTTCCCCCCGGTGGGTTTTCCGGAAAAATGGAACCGGTTCCATGACCTGAACATCATAGCGCCCCGCGTGGATGAAATAGTGCTCATGTGCTACGATTATCACGGGAACCATACCGGTCCGGGACCGGTTACCGATATACGATGGGCCGAACAGAACATCAAGAGGGTCCTTGAGCGCATAAGGCCTTCGCGGATATGGCTCGGCATTCCGGCCTATGGATACCGGTGGTGCGGCGGCAAAGCAGTTGCCCTCTCCGCCCGGGAGGGGGCCAGGCTTACGGAAAAGTATTCCCCGGCACGCGATACTTCAGGCACCCTGCGCTTCTTTTACTCTGACACCGGCCGTACCTGCACGGTTTATATCTCCGATAAACAGACAAGGTCCCTGCTGCAGAAACTCGCCTCCGATTACAATCTTGCCGGCACCGCCCTCTGGCGCATCGGTTTCGAGGACTGACTTGTTTTATCTGTAATTCTCCCAAACATGTGCATTCAACACTGAAACAGGGAAAGCAAAATCTTGATTTTCTCGCAGAGACGCACATGCGTAGAGATCGTTGAGGCATATTTTTTCTTGTCTGGCTTTCCAGCCCGGGAATTCAAATTCAGGTGATAGATAAAAGGATGATCGTCGGGGTGTTGAATGCTTTATTTGCTGGAGCAAGCAATATAAACAGGTGTCAGGAGCTGTCCCGCGAGAAGGCAACAGGATGTTGCCGATTCCGCCGAGTAAACAGGATGTTTACACGAGGCGGACGAGCGGGATGGCTCCTGGCATTTTCGAAAACCAGCACTGACCTGACATATTCGCTTTCCTCAATGATGGCATATTAGTTATGCTGGATAGTCTATTAATTAATTTGTACTAACAAATTTTTGTCAATATATATAAAAATTAATTAATATATTAATGAAAATTCCGATAATTTAAATGAGACATAAATAATCTTCTTGAGGGGAAACCATGGCACACAGAAAAGCGAAAAAAAAGAACTTCAAGCAGCTGCTGGCGAAGTACCTGGATATCAAGGGATTGGATATTATCATTGTTCTTGAGGATGGGAACGAAATCGAACTTTATAAGAACAGATCAATTGAAGGCGACATGATTGTCACCTTTGACGTCAACAACGGGGAGAAAAAAATACCCCTGAAAAAAGTAAAACACGTGGACATGTATGCGGCGTAACATGAATAAAAGCCCCCTGAAAGCGCGGAGTCGTAACCGCATTTTCATGGGGCTTTTCCATACCAGCACTATCGGTTCCGAACCAGCTGCCGAGGAAACGGAGGCCGGCTCCCCCCAGGAGACTAATTCTTATTCATCCTGTCAATGGCGCCGGCAGCGGCGGTCTTTTCTATGAGCGAATGATCGACAAAATCGAGCTTTAACTTCTTCAGGGTGCTTTTCTTCGGGATACCGTCCTTGTCCCAGCCCCTCAGCCTGTAATATTTTGGAAGCATTTTGTCCATCCGCACGACCGACTTCTTGTTGTCTGGCAGCAGCGGCACATCGGTAAATCTCTTCGCCAGCTTGTCCTGATCCTTGCTTATTCCCTCGCGGAGATTGAAGAGCTTCTCCATGTTATATCCCCTGTCGCCGATTCGGCTCCAGCTCCCAAAATCGATTTTCATCCCCGTCGCTTCCTTGAGGGCTTTCGAGTGTGGCAGGAGGAAAGGAAGATGGATCTTGAGCAGCCATGGCGGTGTTTTCACCGTAAGTGCTATTACCCATCCGATGTTGCTCATGATCCAGTTGACGATCTTCGATAGGATAGGCTTGCCGGGAAGCTTGTAGGCCGGCCCGGGCACGAAGGTCCACCCGGTAAAGAGACAGTTTCCGCCGGCGCTTATTACCGCCATAAGGTTCTGGGTCAGAACTGTCCAGGGGGGCTTGCCCCGGTACTGGTGCTGGTTCATGGTCACCGGACCGGTCACTTCCATGTAAACCTCATAGCCGGCATCGAGGTGACAGGCGCCGCGCGTCGCCGTCGCGTATCCCAGGGCCTGGGACACGGTTCCCCGGGGCTCATAGGCAGGAATTTCCAGGCCCTTCACATGGGGAGCAAAGTCCTCACCGCCATATTTTTTAGACAGGAACCTGACTCCCTCGGCAAGGTCATTGCCGATGCCTTTCCGGTAGGCAATATCCTTTATCGCTTTTGAAAACGCCTTCTTGTTCCCCCATTCCAGTCCGTTTTTCCAGAGCCCCTTTTCATTCAGTTCTGCGGCAAATCCCAGGATGGTGCCGGTGCTGATGGTGTCCATCCCGAGGAGGTCGATCTCGTAGTTCCAGTCTATGATCGCCTTGATGTCGTCGACGAGGAGATTAGACCCCATGAGGCAGAGGATCTCGTATTCAGGCCCCTTGACATCGTGACCGTTGATATTGACGACACGGCCGCACCGGATGGGGCATGATATGCAGCCGAAGTTTTTCACCAGGTGCTTTTCCGCGAGAAGCTCACCGCTTATATTGTAGGCCTTGTCGTAGGTGCCGACGGAAAAGTTTTTCGTCGGAAGGGTGTTGCGGACCGAAAGCGGGATGAGCGAAAAGGCCGTGCCCAGCTTGGGGGCTATGTCGCCCGTGGCCGGATGGTTCTGGAGCATCTTGATCCATTTTTTAATGGTCTCCTTGAATTTTGCCGGATCATGGATCGGCACGGTCTTGGTCCCGCTGGCGACCATGCCTTTCAGGTTTTTGGAGCCCATCACCGCGCCCATGCCGGTCCTGCCGTGGCAGCGTTCCTGGGAGACCACGGCGGCGAACTTGACCAGGTTCTCGCCCGCCGGGCCGATGGCCATGGAGCCGGCCTTCTTGTTTTCGCCCAGCATGGCCTTTTGAGACTCCTGGGTGTCCATGCCCCATATCTTTTCGGCAGGTTTTATTTCAACCGTGTCATCTACCACTTCAATATAAACAGGTTTTTTGGCTTTTCCGCGGACCAGCATGCCGTCCCAGCCGGCGCGTTTCAGGTTCATGCCGAAATTGCCGCCGCTGTTCGAGTGGCCGATGGCGCCCGTCTGGGGGCTCTTTGCCGATATGTCATACCTGCTGGTGCAGGGGCCCCCGGAGCCGGTCAGGGGGGACGTCATGACCACCAGGACGTTCTCCTCGGAAAGGGGGTCAATGCCGGGCTTCAGCACGTCCCAGAGGATCTTGGTGCTGAGATACCTTCCCCCGAGGAACAGTTCACGGTCCGTGTCACTGACCTGGTACTCCCCTATTGTACCCGTGGTCAGGTCAATATCCAGCATCTTTCCCATATATCCTTTATACTTGGTTGCCATGGCCACCACCTCCGAATGTTAATTCCCGTCGCTCCCGGCCCCCTGCCTCGGCAGGCTTTTACTCACGGATTATGCATCATCCGGAATAAGCCGCTTCTTTCAGTTCCTGCCTGAGGCCAAGGATACGATCAAGATTTTTGACTACTTCTATTATCAACCGGGCTTCTTCTTCAGAATAGGTTTTCAGGCCGGTCAAAATAAGCTCGATGATATGCGATTCGATTTTTTTTACCAGTTCCCTGCCCTCGGCCGTTATCTGGACAAAGATATTCCTCCGGTCCTTAATGTCCCTGTTTTTTATGACCAGGGTCTTACTTTCGAGCTGGTTTACCAGTCGCGTCGTGGAAAATACCGGTATCCGCAGCTCCTCGGCAATATCGCTTACGCGCAGCGGGGACATCCTTCTGAGCACCTTTAAGAGATACATCTGCTGGTAATCAAGGTCAAACTGTTCGATCTCCGCCCGTTCGAAGAGGTAAATGCTGCGGAGGGCATGAAAAAGGAGATCCTCGATTTTGGATGGCGATAAATCTTTAACGGACTTTTTCTTCATGGCAGGATAGTGACAGGAAATAGAACCATTTGGCAACCACTTTTTGTTGCAATATGCAAATATTTTTGGACCGCCGTCCAGTTGAATGCATTTGCACCTGCCCATTCCCGCAACCGCATCGATTATTCCGAAAATACAACGCAGAGACGCAGAGGACGTGGAGTTTCGCAGGGATTTCTTAAGGTTGGGTTGTTTTAACTATAAATGAAAAAACGAAAAATATCGTTTCCTGATTATAGAAATGTCAATAATGAAATTATACAGTTTAGTCAATAATTGACTATTGGACAAAAGATTTCTTTACAAAAAAAACATTCCAGGCGATGTTGAAACCAATGCAACACAGGTACCGGCGGTAACTATGTCCTTGAAACTCCATGAAAAATTTAAAAGCAATTTTGGCGCTACCCGGGAAGATAAAAAGCGTTCGGTCATATCCCGCCGGTTCATTATCGCCATATCGGCCATATATTCCGCCCTTATCATAGCGACTTCGGTTTCATTCCATGTCATCATGGCGGGGAATGCCGGCATCCTGAAAGACGCGCTGATTTCCAACAGCAAGGACCTGTACCTGGGGAAAATCGATATCCTGGCGGAGCGGCTGAAGCTCAGGAACGCGACCTCGATTGACGCCGTAAAGAACGAGCTGCGCGACTACAACGATTCAGCGGGGGACATCCTCGGCGTCATCATTTTTTCCAAGACCGAGGACGAGAATTATTTCCGCATTGCCGATGCGCTGTTATTCCACGAGGACCTTGACCTTGCAATCACCCGCTCCGAGGTCGTCAGGGAACTGAAGGACATCAACTACCTGAAGATGGGGCTCCTCCACAGCGCCGTTGACCCGGACATCTATTCCCAGAGCGGATACACATGGCAAAACGTGTATTATCCCTTTGAAATAAAAAACAAAAAGGCGGTCATCCAGTTCCTGGTCTCGGCCGCCAGACTGCAGGCCACCATCGACTCCTATGCCGCATCCACCGGGAACACCCGCATCTTCAATATCATATTCACCATCGTCCTGATCATAGCGGTGATCGTGCTATCGGTGATTTTCCTTCAGAACTACTCGCTTCTCATCAGCAACCTTTCGAGTTTCATGAAAAAGGCCGCCGACGGCGACCTGGACGTTTCGCTGAACCAGACGGCGGACGATGAGCTTAACCAGCTCGCCCTCTCCTTCAACACGCTCATAGACGAATTGAAGGAGAAAACAGTCAGGGTTACTCCTGAACCGGAGCCGCAGCCCGGGCAGGCTGAACAGGCCCCCGAAGGGCAGGAGGAGCCCGGTGAAAAACCGCAGCAGGCGGCGGAGCCTCCGGCGGAAAACGACAGCATGGGCGAAATATTCACCACCGGCGTATCAATGCTCAAGGACAACAGGCTGGAAGAGGCCATCGCCATTTTTCTGACCCTCACCATAATGAAACCAGGAGGCTTCGGCAGCTATTTCAACCTTGGCGTCGCCTACGCGAAAAAGCGCGATTACGACAGGGCCATAGCCATGTTCGAGGAAGCGGCACGGATAAACCCCACGTTCGAAGTAACGGCCCGGTATATCGAGAAAGTTAAAAAACTCCGGGACCCCGATGACTGACCCTGACCGTCTGAAAAAAACCATTGCCGGGCTCCCCCCCGAGCCGGGCGTGTATATCATGAAAGACGATGCCGGTTCCATAATATACATCGGGAAAGCCTCATCCCTGAAAAAACGGGTGTCCTCCTATTTCCAGAAGCGCGGCCTTGACATCAAGACGCGCGTCCTGGTCAAAATCATCCGGGACATCGAATTCATCGTCACCGACTCCGAGGTCGAGGCGCTGATCCTGGAAAGCAGCCTTATCAGGAAGCACCGCCCCAAGTTCAACATCCAGAAAAAGGACGACAAGCGGTACCCCTACATTGCCGTCACCCTCGGCGAGAAATATCCCCGCGTCCTCTTCACCAGGGCCATACGCAAAAACGGCACCCGCTACTTCGGGCCCTACACCGACGCGAACGCGGCCCGGGGCACCGTGGCCCTCATCAACTCCATCTTCAAGCTCAAGCTCTGCACCAGGGATATCCCCCTGAGGAAAAACGAACGCCCCTGCATGAACTACCAGATCAACAAGTGCAGCGGCGTGTGCCGGGGCGGCATGACCGCCGCCGAATACCGTGGAATCGTCGATAACGCGGTGAAATTCCTCGAAGGCAACGTCGCGCCGGTGCTGAAAAACCTCCGGGAAATGATGAAGGAGTACTCATCCAGGCAGATGTATGAAAAGGCGTCGGAGATACGGGACATGATCTTCGACATACAGAAGATATCGGAAACGCAGAAGGTCCATGTCCCCATTGGGGCCGACCAGGACTACATCGGCATGGCGAAACAGGGCAACGAGGGCATCGTCATACTATTCGAGTTCAGGAACGGCGTGCTCCTGGGAAGGAAGATATCCATTTTCGACAACGCCGAGTATGCCGACCCGGAAGAGATCATCAGCTCCTTCATCATCGGCTACTACCGGGAATCGGAGGCGCCGCAGCGGATCATCGCAGAACGGCCCCTGTCCGACCGCGCCCTCTTGCAGAAGCTCCTGACCGAACAGTCAAAGAGGAAGGTCGCAATCGTCGTTCCGGAAACCCCCGAAGACCACGGCATCATCAGGCTTATCCACAAGAACATAGACATCATCATAACTGAGCGCATGGCCGAGCGCGAAAGCCGGAACACCCTCGCCGGGCTTGAGGAGCTCCAGGTCGCCCTGGAGCTGGAGACCCTTCCCCGCGCCATGGAATGCTTCGATATATCCAACCTGCAGGGCACCGATGCGGTGGCCTCCATGGTATCGTTCCGCGACGGAAGGCCTGACAAATCGGGATATCGCCGGTATAAAATCAGGGGCTACGACGCCCCCGACGATCCCGGCATGATCCACGAGGTGGTCGCCCGGCGGATACAGTACCTGGTCAACGAGGAGCTCACCCTCCCCGACCTCATGATCATCGACGGCGGCCCCACCCAGTTGTCCCGGGCCCTCGAGGCGGCCGCCAACTTCTCCGCCGGGACCAGGATCATCTCGCTGGCTAAACGCTTTGAGGAGATCTACACCGGGCCCGGCCGCGGGCCCCTGCGCCTCCCCCTCTCCTCGCCGGCCCTCAAGATACTGCAGAACATCCGCGACGAGGCCCACCGGTTCGCCATCACCTATCACCGGAAGCTGCGCGACAGAAAAACGACCGGGTCGGTCCTTGACGATGCCGGCATCAGTTCGAAGGCAAAGAAGCTGCTGCTGGAGCATTTTAAATCCATTGACGACATCCGGAAGGCAACGGTCGAGGAGCTCAAGGAAGTCGATGGCATTGGCGGCAAAACGGCGGAAAAAATCCACCGATTCTTTCACTGACGGACAGGGGCAACGCGGCCCATTGTCCCGAGAAGGAGCTTGAACTTCGGCAGTTTCCTGATGTTCTCAAGGGCCGGTTCCGTTTTCATCCGCTCCTGATCGGCGAAACCCTCGGCCACGGCCTTCTCCAGCGCGGCGATTGCCCCCTTCAGGTCACTCTTCTGTGAAGCTATGCAGGATTTGTTGTACCAGGCCGCATAATGGTGAGGGTCCAGCTCAACGGTTTTATCGTATGACTTAAGGGCATCGTCCATAAGGCCCTTTTTATAATACGCCAGGCCCAGGTTAAAGTAGCAGTCAGGGTCGCGGGGATCGATCTGGATGGCCCGCAGGTAGCTTTTCAGGGCGCGGTCAAGGTCATTCTGCTTAACATAGGCGTTCCCGCGGTTCAGATAAGGCTTCGGATACCCCGGGTTCATCAGTATCGCCCTGTTCGCGTCGGCAATGGCGCTGTCATAGCGCCCGGTGCGGTTGTACTCGACGCAGCGGCCGTTGTACGCCGCCGCGCTGGGATCGATCCGTATCGACCTGGTGAAGGCCTGGATGGCTTTCCCGGGTTTATCCTCCCGCGAATACCGGAGGGCTTCCTCATAGTATTTCTTCGCTTCTATGTTCAGGCTGTGCATCCGCGTGTTGTCAAAGGCAATGACGCCCCTGCCTCCCGAAGTGCCGGAGCAGGAAACAGGCGCCATCCACAGGAGGCAGATGAGAAGATGCACACAATAATAAAAAGAAAATTTCATCATTTGTCCGTCCATTCTCCAGAACACCGGTTTTTCCTTTCGCGTCAATTCAAATTTGCGCCTGCCGGCCTGGACTTAAAACCCCGGCCCGGAAGGCGATCATGCTAATTTTAACATTACACAAAAATTTTCTTTACATCGATCCGGTATGCTGTAACTATTGGTCACGAAACTGATACGGGGCGTAGCGCAGTCCGGTTAGCGCACTTGACTGGGGGTCAAGGGGTCGGAGGTTCAAATCCTCTCGCCCCGAAAAGTTTTACCAATCGACTATCTTCCAATTCTTCTACCGGGCGGTACACAATGGATCTTGAAGAGCTGTTTGAGCGAAAGAAAATCATCAAATTGAAATCCACGGAAAAACAGCTCGTCATCAAGGAGCTGGTGGACAAGCTCCAGGATCTGGAATGCATAACCAACAAAGAACGCTACTACGCACAGGTGATCCACCGTGAATCGCTGGAAAACACCGGTATCGGCAACGGTCTGGCGATTCCCCACGCCCGGACCGAGTCCGTGACCGACCTCATCTCCATATTCGGCATTCTGGAAAAGCCGATCGATTACCAGTCTGCGGATGAAAAGCCGGTCAAGTACGTCCTCCTCAGCATTTTTCCCACGGAGATGAGCACCAAGTATCTCTACCTGGTGGGCATGATGGCGCGGCTCTTCTCCAACAAGGAAAAGAGAAAGATGATAGACAGCGAGCCGACGCCGGCAAAGCTGTACGCCCTGCTGAAAAAAGAGGCAAAATCCTACTTCGAATCAATATCGACCAAAGACAAGCCCGCCGCCGGGAAACCCGAGAACCTTTCCGGCGTCCCGTCGTCGGACCTCGACCTGCTGATCCGCCTCGACAGCCTTTACAAGCTCCTTGACGAGGGGGACAAGAGCGAATCGGTCACCAAAAAGATCGAGTCCATGAAGAAGCTCATCGACAACCGGTCGCTCACCTATTACGAGCGCATGAGGAAGAAGCGCGACAATCCCTTTTCCATCGTGGAGAAAAACAGCTGTTCCGGCTGTCACATGGAGATACCGCCCTTCTATGTCGAGCAGATCAAGGAACGAAAGGGGATATCGCTCTGCACCCACTGCGGCAGGTTCCTAATACTGCTGTAACCGCTTTCCGAGGTAATCTTCAAGCCGCGGGTATAATTCATAGGGAATGGGGCACTCCTTCTGGTAGTTCCCTATTGTCTCGTCCTTGTCCCCGTGGAAATCGCTGCCGCCGGTCATCAGCATCCTGTATTTCACGGCCAGGACGCGGTACCGCTCTGCCATCTCGGGGGTATGCATCGACGCGTAGACCTCCATCCCTTCAACGCCCGCATCAATGAAACCCTTCAACAGGAATTCAAACTCGTCCATGTCGGTACATTCCAGTGATACCGGGTGGGCAATGACCGGGATGCCGCCGCTTTTCTTTATAATGGACACCGCTTCGTTAAATTCAATGCGGACTTTCTTTATGTACCCCGGCTTTCCCTTCACCAGGTAGCTCTTGAAAATATCCCTGACAGTGGCCCCGTAGCCGCGGTTCACCATGACCCTGGCGATATGGGGGCGGCCGATGGCCCCTCCCCCCGCCTCGGCCATGACCTCGTCCAGGGGAATGTCGATGCCGTGATCCTTCAGGTCGTCGATGATGCGGGAGGCCCTGGTGTCCCGGTATTCGGCAAGGCGCTTCACGGTGTCCCGCAGCCCCCGGTGGGTATAGTCAAGATTGAGGCCGATGAGATGGAAGGATCCGGTATCATATTCGATGCTGAACTCCACGCCGGGATACAGGCGGAAGCCGATGGATTTCGCGTAATCCATCGCCTCGGGCAGGCCGTCAACGGTATCGTGGTCGGTTATGGCCATGGCGACCAGGCCGTTCCGCACCGCCAGGTCTATGAGCTGTCGAGGCGAATAGATGCCGTCAGAGGCGGTGGTGTGGGTGTGAAGGTCGATCTTTTTCATGGCGGTCCGTTTCCTGTATACATGATTGGGCAGGACCGCCGTAAATCAGGCAAGCACGATTTTAATTGCCGCTCGAAATAAACGAAAATGTCCGTCAAGACATCCGCACACCCCGCATTATGTACTGTATAACGCTAACGCCGAGGCGCTGAGGCCGCGGCGTTAGGCGGAGTTTTCAAGGTTTCTTTTACCGATTACGGGAAAAGCCATCGCAGAATTGTTGCTTGATTAATATGAATATCTGACAGATCATATCCGCACCATGGAGGAAAACTGACGCAATGCCATCAGCTATCGAAGTATTCAAAAAACAGTGGGCCCGCATCAGCATCCTGGAACAGACCATTGCCATACTGGGCTGGGACATGGAAACCTGCATGCCCGATGAAGGAGTGGCCGCCCGTTCGGAACAGATGGCACTCCTTTCGGAACTGGCCCACCGATGGCTCGTATCCGGCGAGACCGCCCGCCTTCTTGAAGATGCGGAGCGGGAAACCAGGGGAGGCGAATATTTCTCCATCGACGCGAGCATGCTCCGCGCGGCCCGCAGGGCCTATGACCAGAGGGTGAAGATCCCGGAAGAGCTGGTGTCGCGGATGGCCCGGACCACCACGAAGGCAAACTCGATCTGGATCGATGCCAGGGCGAAATCCGATTTCGGGGCCTTCGCCCCTATCCTTACCGAACTGATCGAATTGAACCGCGAACAGGCCGATTGCCTCGGCTATACCGAGCACCGGTACGACGCGCTTCTTGATATCTTTGAGCCTGACCTTAAAACGACAACGGTGGAAAAGCTCTTCTCCGAAATGAAGGGGGAGCTTGTCCCCCTGGTGAAAGAGATAACCGGCAGCGTTAAGGCCCCGGATACCGGCTTTCTCGACCAGAAATTCAGCACCGCCGCCCAGGAGGCCTTCGGCCTTATCGTCCTGAAAGACATGGGCTATGACTTCAGGAGGGGCCGCCAGGACCGGTCCGCCCATCCCTTCACCACCTCCTTCACGCCCTATGACGTACGGATCACCACCCGCTATGACGAGAACGACCTGCTCTCGGCCCTCTTCAGCACCATCCATGAGGGCGGTCACGCCCTCTATGACCAGGGGCTCCCCCTTGACCTGGTGAATACGCCACTGTGCCAGCCCATATCCCTGGGCGTCCACGAATCCCAGTCCCGGCTGTGGGAAAACATCATCGGCAGAAGCCGCCCCTTCTGGCGGCATTACCTGCCGATACTCAAACGGCATTTCCCGGGGCAGCTGGACGGCATAAGCCCCGAGCAGTTTTACCGCGCCGTCAACAAGTCAAAGCCGGGTCTGATCCGCGTGGAATCGGACGAGCTCACCTACAATCTGCATATATTCATCAGGTTCGAAATCGAGAAGGAGCTCATCGGGGGGTCCCTGGAAACCAAGGACATACCGCCAGTCTGGAACGAAAAATACCGCGAGTACCTCGGGATCACGCCCCCTGACGACGCCCGTGGCTGTCTCCAGGACATCCACTGGGCCCACGGTTCCTTCGGCTACTTTCCGACGTACACCATCGGGAACCTCCTGTCCGCTCAGCTTTACAACAAGGCGCTGGAGGACCACCCGTCGATCCCGGACGAGATCGAACAGGGGAACATGCGCACCCTGCTGGCATGGCTCCGAGACAGGGTCCACCGCCATGGCTCGCGCTACACCTTTGCCGAACTGGTGAAGGAAATCACCGGCGGCGAAGTCCAGGTGCGGCCATTCATGAACTATCTGTCTGAAAAATTCCGCGAGATATACACCCCCCCGACCCCCTGAAGGGGTGTGTAGGAAAACGAGGCAAACTTTTGAATTGTCATTTAGCGGAAAGATTTCTCACCCCATCTGCCCTGAAAGACTCAATAACAATACAAGGCAATTGTTACCATTATTAATTATTGATGCATGCCCCCTACGGGGGACGGGGGACGGTACAATATTCTAAATTTGTTTTTTACTGATTGACATCCATTTTTTCATGTGACTATGGATAGGAAAGGCTGGATACTGACGCAGCAGATTACTACCGGAGAGTCACAGGCATGTTTGTTGGCATCGATATAGGCGGCACAAGAATAAAGGGCATCCTCACCGACCGGTCAGGCAAGGAGCTGAGCTTCAGGGAAACGGAGACGCTGAAAACGGCAAAAGAGATTGATGACAGCATTATTAAACTTATTGAAAATCTCGCAACGTCCGCGTCCGTGTCAAAGATAGACATCAAGGCCATCGGCATCGGCTCCCCCGGCCCCATTGACAAGGAAAAGGGGCTGATCGTAAAGGCGCCCAACATCCCTGGATTCAACAACCACCCCATCGTGAAGAACATAGAGTCCCTTACCGGCTCCCGGGTATTTCTGGAAAACGACGCAACGGTGGCCCTCATCGGGGCGTGGTGGAAGGAAAACGTAAGCAAGTACCGCACCTGGCTCATGATAACCCTGGGCACCGGCATCGGCGGCGGCGCGGTCATCGACAACAGGATCTATACCGGCCAGGCGGGCAACGCCATGGAAGTGGGGCACATGTCGATCGATTACAACGGCAGGGAATGCCCCTGCGGCAGCCGCGGGTGCTGGGAGCGGTACGCGTCAGCGCCGGCCATGGTGGAACTGGCCCGCGCGCACCTCAAGAAGAACAGGCAGTCCTCGATCAATCCGCGCCTCGAAACGGAAGAGCTGTCCGCGCTGATCGTCCACGAAGAGGCCGTAAAAAAAGACGAGACGGCCCTTAAGATTCTCGAAGAATACGCGACCTACGTCGGCTTCGGTCTTGCCAACCTGATCAATCTCATCAACCCCGAGGCCGTCCTCATAGGAGGCGGCGCTTCCCGCGCGCACAAATTCATCCTGCCGGTGGCGAAGCAGGTCGTGAACGACCGCGTCCTCAAGGGCTTCAAGGGAAAATGCGCCATCATTCCCGTGGAAGACCCCGTCAAGGTCCCCTCATTCGGCGCCGCGAAGATAGCCATCAACGCGTTGAACGGCTGAGCAGAACAGCAGTATAACTTTAGGGTCGGGCTATCCCGCTCGTCCGCCTCGCATAACATCCATGTGGACTCGGCGGAATCGGCGACATCCCCGTCGTCTGCTCGCTGGGATAGCCACGCCCCTTGATAAAACTTCTGCTGTTGAGCAACGCAAAAAAATCGCCACATTGTTCTTGACTTTTACCGGTCCTTGACCCTATTGGTCATAGCGCGGTCGAGACCGCCGGGAACGATCACATGGAACAGGAACTGGGCACATTACGGAGCGAAGCCCTCGCGGCCATCGCCGGAGCGGAAAGCGTTGAATCAATCGAGGAACTGCGCATCAAGTACCTCGGCAGGAAAGGCGCCCTCACCCAGATACTCCGCTCCGTCGGAAACCTTCAGCCTGCCGAACGCGCCGCCATAGGAAAGCTCTCCAACCAGTATAAAAGCGAAATCGAAACGGCCCTGGAAGCCAGGACGGCGGAACTGGCCCGGTCAGGCGCCGAAGAGAAGATACAAAAGCAATGGATAGATGTCACCCTAGACAACGCCACCGCCACCGAGCGCGAGAGGCTTGGAAGGCTGCACCCCATATCCCAGATACAGTACGAAATAGAAGACATCTTCACCTCCATGGGATTTGAAATACAGGACGGTCCCGAAGTCGAGACCGATTATTATAACTTCGAAGCACTGAATATTCCCAAGCACCACCCCGCCAGGGACATGCAGGACACTTTCTGGACCGAGGACGGAAATCTTTTACGGACCCACACCTCCGCCATTCAGATACGGGCCCTGGAGAAGGTAAAGCCTCCGTTCAAGATAGTGGGCCCCGGCAGGGTTTTCCGTTACGAAAGCACCGACGCTTCCCACGAGAACACCTTTTACCAGGTCGAGGGGATGATGGTGGATCGGGAAATCACCGTGGCGCACCTCATCTACGTCATGAAAAAGCTCCTCAGCGAAATATTCCACCGCGAGGTGACGGTGCGGCTCAGGCCGGGATACTTCCCCTTTGTCGAGCCAGGCTTCGAGCTCGATATTAACTGCCTCATCTGCGACGGCAGGGGGTGCAGCGTGTGCAAGCAGTCGGGATGGGTGGAGCTACTGCCCTGCGGGCTGGTGCACCCCAACGTGCTCAGCATGGGCGGCATCGACCCGAAACAGTGGTCCGGCTTCGCCTTCGGCCTGGGGCTGAACAGGCTCGTCATGATGAAATACGGCATTAACGATATACGGCACTTCCTGAGCGGCGATATCCGCTTCCTGAAGCAGTTTTAACGGAGCTCGCGCATGTGGCTTTCACTGAACATACTGAACCAGATGGTGGACACGAGCGACATTTCCCCTGAGGAAATGGCCCTCCGCATCACCATGTCCAGCGCCGAAATAGATTCGATCGAGCATGTCAACAGACATTTCAAGACGATATACGCGGCCAAGATACTGGACGTAAAGCCCCATCCCAACGCGGACAAGCTTACCCTGGTAGACCTCGATGCGGGCGGTAAAAAATACCATGTCGTGTGCGGCGCCCCCAACCACCGGAAGGGAGACATCGTTCCCCTTGCGACGGTGGGCACCGTGTTCGCCGAGGGAACCATCAAGAAAACCAAGATCCGCGGCGAGGAGTCCGAGGGAATGCTCTGTTCCGAGCGGGAGCTGGGCCTGAGCGACGACCATTCCGGCATCATGATCTTGCCGCCCGACACGAAGCCCGGCGCGTCATTGAGCGAGCTTTACCCGCACCGGATGGACGTGCGCTTCGAGATCGACAACAAGTCCATAACCCACCGGCCGGACCTGTGGAGCCACGAGGGTTTTGCCCGGGAGATCGCCGCGCTCTACAACAGGCCCTTTAAAAGCGTCATCGATTACTCCCTCCTTGATACCCTCAAGAACAGGGAGGAATTACAGGTCAAGACACTCGACCCCGAGGCTTCACCGCGGTACAGCGGCCTGGTGGTGACGGGCATCAAGATAGCGGAATCGCCCGAGTGGCTGAAGGCCGCCGTTGAAGCGATCGGGATGCGTCCCATTAACAACATCGTCGACATCACCAACTACGTCATGGCCGAGATCGGCGAGCCCATGCACGCCTTCGACCGAAAAAAGCTCAATGGCAATACCATTTTCGTCCGCCTGGCAAAGGACCGGGAGCCCCTCATGACCCTTGACGGGCAGACCTTCGAGCTTATGCCCGAGGACATCGTCATCGCCGACGCTAAGGGACCCATCGCCCTGGCCGGCGTCATGGGCGGCGGCAACAGCGAAATAGAGGACGGCACGACTGAAATCGTCCTGGAGGCCGCAAGTTTCAACCCGGTCAATATCCGCAAAACAGCGAACCGCTACGCCCACCGGACGGAAGCGGCAATCCGGTTTGAAAAATCGCTCTCCCCGGAACTCACCATACCGGCGCTGCTGCGCTGCTATGAACTTATCAGGAAAATAATCCCCGGGGCGGAGGCCGCCTCGGAAATCATAGACTCCTACCCGGTGAAGCAGAAACCGGTAACCGTCGAGACGTCCACCGACTTCATCCGCCGGCGCCTGGGACAGGAGATCGACGATACGCGGATCATGCAAATCCTCACCTCCCTCGACTTCAAGCTGAAGGTCGACGGCTCGAAGCTTTGTATTGACGTGCCCAATTACCGCGCCACCAAGGACATATCGATACCGGAGGACATCGTCGAGGAAGTCGGCAGGATCTACGGGTACGATAATATCAGGCC
This sequence comes from uncultured Spirochaetota bacterium, assembly GCA_937872225.1. GTDB lineage: Bacteria > Spirochaetota > UBA4802 > UBA4802 > UBA5550 > RBG-16-49-21. The sequence goes on along the minus strand of CALMRZ010000028.1, from coordinate 111,823 downwards.
GACCGCCCCCATGGTTACCTGTGAACCGCCGCGCAAGAACGGCTTCCGACTCTTCGAGCGGAAGGTGAAAAACATCCTCTCGACCCATCACAACATGATCGAGGTCAGCGGCTATTCCTTCATCGGCGAGGACACCCTTAACAGGCTCAAAGTCAACCAAGACCTTGAGCTCCGCCTGAGCAACCCACTCTCAAACGAACAGGACCGCCTCCGGAGGAGCCTCGTTCCCAACATGGTGAACACCATCAAGCTCAACTCCCGGTATTCCGATGATTTTCTGATCTACGAACTCGGCCGCGTGTACCTCAAGAACAGCAGGAAATCCGGCGACCTTGCCATTGAAAGAACCATGGTCACCGGCGCCATTTTCAGAAAGAAAAGCGACACGCCCCTCTTCTATGAAGCAAAGCGTGCGGCGACCGGCCTTATGGAGAAGCTCCAGGTGTCCGGGTATAGGCTCCTCCCCGAGACCGCGGAGCTTCCGCCCTATGCCCATCCCGGCAGGTCCATGACCGTCACGGTCGGGAAGGACCCGGCCGGCTTTATATTCGAGCTGCACCCCGATGCGGCAGCAGCCTTCGACATAACCGGCACGGCCGCCATGTTCGACATGGACATCAATGCCCTCTTCAATGCACAGCGCAGGGACACCGCCTTCAGGGAGCTCCGGAAATACCCTGAAGTACCCTTCGAAGTGAGCGTCCTTGCGGACCGCAGGGTCTACGCCAGGGACCTCTGCGCGCTCATAGAAAAGAGCAACCGCGATCTCATCCAGAGCGTTGACGTGGTGTCAATTTATGAAGGTTCGCCGATTCCGGAAGGCAAAAAGTCCGTATCCATCAAGGCGGTCTTCGCGGCCGGGGATCGGACCCTGACGCCGGAAGAAATAGAAAAGTTGCAGAAAGACACCATCGACATCCTCAACAAGAACGGCTACCAGCTCCGCTAGACCCTCAGCTCCCGCCGGATTTCGCCATCACCTTCGGATCATAGAAGGATATTCTGTTTCTTCCCTGTTTCTTTGAATGATAGAGGGCCATGTCAGCCATCTCGATAAGATCGCTCGGATCATGGGCCTCCACTTCCGGGACCGTGGCTATCCCACCGGAAATGCTGAAGCGTATCGTAACGTCATCGTATTCGAGCCTGAGGCTCTCCACGACGGACCGGATCCTCTCCGCGAAAACGAAGGCCTCCTCGCGGCCCGTCTCCGGCAGTATCACCGTGTACTCCTCGCCGCCGTAACGGCAGGGGATGTCTATGTTGCGGCAGTTGTTCAGCAGCACCTGGGCGACCTCCTTGATGGCCCGGTCGCCGGCCTGGTGCCCGTAGGTGTCGTTGATGCCCTTGAAGTTGTCGATGTCGAAGATAACGACCGAAAGATTGTGGTTTTTCCTTCTGGTGCGGTTCCATTCCTCCTGGAGCCGCTCGCGGAAATACTTGCCGATATAGAGTTTCGTCATGCCGTCCCGGATCGCCTTGTTGTACAGGTCCGCGTTATTGATCGCGATGGCGGACTGGGTCGACACGAACTGGAGTACCTGCATGTCGAAGATGGAAAAGCCGCCGTCCAGCTTGTTGATCGCCTCGATGACGCCGATGATTTCCCCGTTGACCGTCAGGGGGACCGCGATGATGGACCGCGTGGTCGTCTTGGCCATTTTGTCCGCCCTGTCAGAAAAGCGGGGGTCGTTCTGGGCGTCATTGATGAGTATCGGAATGCCGTTCTGCCACACCGTGCCGGCTATCCCTTCGCCCATGCGCAGGCTCGCGTTCTTTAAAATGTCGCCCTCCTCGTCCTTGCTGAGAACGGCGAAATTGAGCTGCTTCAAACCGCGGTCCACCAGGAGTATGCTGCTGGATTCGCAATTCAGGAGGATCTTCGTCTGGTTCAGTATACGCTTGAGGACCTCCTCCTTTTCCAGGGAGTTGGCTATATAGGTGTTGATTTCGATCAGGGTCCGCAGCTGCCTGTTTTTGTTTTCCATTGCCGACAGCTCTTCCCGGATGGTTTCCAGTTCCTTTGACTGATTGCGGTGAAACATCATGTCCCTCGATGCATCATAATGTGCTCCGTTTCGCCGGAAGACGGAATCGGGCCGGTTGTCCGATTTATTTGCCAGGCCCCAGGTATTTCAATTCAAGATATGACTTCGTTTCAAAACGGCTCAATCCCAGCTCACCGGCAAGGCTGAACAGTTCCTTCTCAACGCGCTCCCGGTCCGTGCCCTTCAATTCAAGTTCAACAAAATTACCGACTCCCTCGACCCTGTCAACGCATATCTCAATGTCGCCGAGCCTGTAGATGTCCCGCTCCTTTTCCACGGTCCCTGACGGGAGGAAACCGAGGAGTTTCAGTATTTCAAGGGTCTTCTCGAAACCATCCACCGCGACCTCAACTTCACGGCGCGTTTTCGTCCCGGTACCGAGCTTGGGCCCCTTGTAGGTCAATACAACATCCCTGTCGACCTGCCTGAGGCGCAGGGCCTCGTCAGTCTTCCTGAAGTCCCGCGCAGGATGGTTGAAATAGAGGTCCCTTTCGCGTATGGCGCCCCCGTGACGTGCGCCGAGAATCACCGCCTTCTCAACTACCGCGTCATGGTCGTCGCAATACGCCTTGATTTCGATTTCAAGGATGTCCATCGCTATCTCCGGTGCAGGGGCCCGCCAATGGAAAGCCCATCGGTCCCGAGGGTCTGTTTCTGTTTTCCGTTGATCTTGATAATGACGCTGTTGATATTCGGAAACTGGGTCGCCGTGTACACGATCTGGTCTATGCGGTTTATCAGAATGCTTCCGCTGGCGCCCTGTTCGATGGCGCCGTTGAAATCGATTTCCGCCGAGCGGTTTTTGATCCTGATGCTGTTCACCCTGAGACCGGACGGAACGGCGGTCAGGTGCCCTTTCCTCTTTTCAGCCGGCGTCGGGCCCTTTATCAGCTCTTTCATGGTGTTTTCCAGGAGGGCTCCCCGGGGAATATTCCTCGCGACAGGAGCAAGATACATCCTCTCGGATTTCTCGTCGAACTTGACGAAGTAGACCTTAACCTCGCCGGTACCGGGCCGTTCCGCGGCCTCCTTCTTGGCCGGATGGTCATCCTTTTCTCTCTTATCAGCCTTTCCTGTTTTGTTTTTCTTCTCCGCTTTTTCGGCTTTTTCCTTTTTTAATCCTTTGAGATCGCGGTCGTCCGCTGATTCTTTGTTTTTTCCTGACGGTTCGTCATTCGCGGTGTCGGGTTTCTTTTTCAGCTCGCCCCGCTCGACTCCATCGCGTACGCCGTAGCGGTTTACCATGAGGGCTATCGCCGTCACCAGTCCCATGATGATCAGAACATAGAGGGGGTTTCTTCCCTTCTCCGTCTTCCGCTGAGCAACGACCGTCGCTGGAGCAGCGGCCTTCTTTGACCTCGGCTTCGCAGCCGACTTTTTCCGTGTTGTTTTTTTCGCCGATTTTTGAGCCACCGTGAAACTCCTCGCCAGCAAGATGTTGAAGAATCATCGGGCTTCCCCGAACCATGCATCCCATTAACACGGCCGGCAACACTTCGCATCAAGATGTCTATAATTGCAATCAATAAGTTTTAGAAAGCAATTTTTATGACAGGTTACCGGGATTCAGGCAAAAATTATTTCTTGAAATATATGACATTCTTTACTACATTTTAATGTAGCCGGCAATCCTGTCCCGGCCATTGACACATTCCGGCGCAGGGGACAATTTTTCCGGTGCCTGTTAATATAATACGGTCATACAAATCGGCAAATATTTCAATAATTATTTTCAGTGATTATTCGATAAAGCTCATTAATCAACGAGAAAACCGCCATGACGCGAATCATCATATATTGTACGGCTATCATAATGGCGCTACCGGCCGCCTGCCGCAGTGAAGGAGAGATGTCCATGGAAAAACTTCGTGATCTCATGGTAAAAAACCAGATCGAGGCCCGGGGCGTCAGCGACAAGGGAGTCCTCGATGCCATGCGGAAGGTGGAACGCCACAAATTCGTTCCTGGCTCCCACATCTCCAGCGCTTACGAGGACCACCCGCTCCCCATCGGTCACGGCCAGACCATCTCCCAGCCCTACATTGTCGCTCTCATGACCGAACTCTGCGAGCTGAGCGGCACGGAGAAGGTCCTCGAGATCGGGACCGGATCAGGGTATCAGGCCGCCGTACTCTCCCTGCTCGCCGGTGAAGTATACAGCATAGAAATCGTGGAACCTCTCGGAAAGAACGCCCGGCAGAAGCTCGCCGATCTGGGCTATAACAACGTGCAGGTACGCATCGGAGACGGGTATCTCGGGTGGCCCGACGAAGCGCCCTTCGACGTCATAATCCTCACTGCCTCGCCCCCCAAAATACCGCAGACCCTCGTAGACCAGCTTGCCGAAGGCGGCATACTGGTGGCTCCCGAGGGCGACTTTTCGCAGGAACTCGTGAAAATAACAAAACAAAACGGCAGGATAACAAGGCGCACCATAACCTATGTCCGGTTTGTGCCGATGATTCGCGGGTCATAAGTTTATTAAAAGTATTGACAAATTTTATTCACCTATTTCAATTATTATTGTATCGCCATTTTTTCTGGATAGCCCGGCAAACGCCGGGGAATGATTCGATACCGGGAGGTATCGACGTTTTCCCATGATGGAGCCGGAAAAAACGGGATATCAGCGATCTGTTAAGGTCTCCCCGGTGCTTAGCACCCCGTGAATTCATATTATGGCAAAAGAGAATATTCAGGACAAACGATTCCCTTTTCTTCATTCGCATATAGCGCGCGAACCGCACATCTACGAGGTTCTGAACGAAATAATGGTGTTTCAGAACAATGTTTTGAACACCGGCATCGGGCACCTGATCACCATAGAAGACCTGAAAACATCGCGCAACATCAAGATTCCCTTCACCATAGCGCGCAACAAGCTGATACTGAACCTCATCGACATCCTCCTGAAGAATTATCCCGACGAGATCCGCATGATCATAACGTTCTCCTTTTTGGTCGACCCGGATTCGAAAAAGCTGACGATCAATGAAAACCGTGAATTCACCGTCCTCATGAGCAACGACGACTTCAACAGGATCCAGTCCGAACGGAACCGGGTTTCCTGCGACAACTTCCTGAGCCTCATCAGCCAGTTCCGCCTCTTTAACCTGACGAAGCTCCTGAAAAAAACCAAGGAGAGGGCCCTTCTCTCCCAGGTCATCAAGATGGAACTCGGCAAAAGCGTTTTTACCTATAAGAATTATTCCATGAACAGGCAGAACATGGAAATCGCCGAAGATTACTGCTTTCACCATGACAACTATGACGCCGTGAGAAAGACCCTCACCCTCGAAAAGATAAACAAGGTGATCATGAACCACTCCGCGCCGATACTGCGGCGCCTGAAGAACTTCGGCATACTCAACACCGAATTCAGCGACTACACCGACACCAAGCTCGATTACCTGCTGAACATACTCCTCCAGGACCTGTACCTGTCCCTTTCGGACAACGAGCTCACGGAGGTGAAAAATTTCAATTCCCTCCGGTCGTGCATCCTCAAGGTTGAATCGGTGATAGACCCCATCATAACCGCCGGCACCGATATCGTCGCGTACATCAGGGAAAACAGGATATGCTCGGCAGCGGCGATATCCTCGGTGTTTAACCAGCTCCCCGAAGACCGGCTTCTCGACTGGGTCCATGAAAACGGAGCGCAGCAGAAAATCCTTTCGTTCAGGGACGAGGACAACATCCACTACATCATCGACGGGACGTTCCTGCTCCCGAGGCTTTCCGAGCTTCATGATCTGATAATGTACAAGCAGGACGATCTTCTGGAAAAGAGCCACTCTGAAAGGGAAAAGATATTCGATGAAATGCATCTTCTCTGCAACGCGGGCAAAAACCTGCTCCTCTCGGAAGAGAGATCTAAGGGCATACTCGAATCAGCGGAACGCATACAGAAGATGCACCAGATAATAGAGGAATACGACAACTATCAGAACAGCTTCTCGAAGGAAACCGCCATCGAGCGGGAGGAGCGGGAGGCCCGCAAACGCAGGTCAATTCTTGAAGCCATATCTGATTTTTTCAGGTCACTCTTCGCCCCGAAAAAGGAAGAGCCCGCGGCACCCGGATCATTTGAACGGGAAAGCGACTATGACCAGCCGGAGCTGTATCGTCCGGCGGCGACCGGCGAGGCAAAGAGCATCATCTACAAGATCAAGAACAGCAGTGCCAGGTTAATCGTCCTCTCCAACTATATTGACCTCCTGCCGGCGAACGAGTCCGACATCGAGATGATTATCAATGACATCAGGAGACTCAACCTGAAGATTGTCATACCCATCTATAACGCCCGGAAAGTGCTCTATCCCAACCGAAGCCAGCTCTACCTCATCCCGGACATGGAGTATCTCATGGTGAATCCTGAGGTGATACAGTCTCCTGAAACGATCCGGGAATTCACCGATTCCCTTGCGGGGGAAAAGATAAAGGACGAGAAAATATCCGGCCAGGCGATACTCAGCATCGAGAAATACCTCATGTCGATCCATTCCCAGAAAAAGGCCCAGATGCTGAAAAAAACAAAGTCAAGGAAATAAAAAAGAGCCCCCTCCCAAGGGGGCTCTTCATCGGAATCATGCAGTTGTTCAATCAGCCGCGGGGAGCGGAAGGAATATCACTCCGCTGCGCCGCCGGCGCACCCGGCCGGGCAGGAATCGGCGGCGGTGGTTGAATTTTTTTCTGAACCGTTTCCCTTGCCGAAATCCTTTTTGCCGTCTCCGTTCTTTTTGTAGTCATTGACGTAGAAGCCGGATCCCTTGAAAATAATGCCCGCGGTATTGAACAGTTTACGGACCTTTCCGCCGCATTTCACGCAATTCGCGACGGGCGCGTCATTCATCGACTGGAACACATCAAACCTGTTTTTGCATTCCAGGCATTCATATTCATACGTCGGCATACTCATCTCTCCTGTTGGGCTGCTATCGGTCAGTGACCCTGATTTTGAGGCATTAAAATTTATGGCGAGCTTATGTCAATAATTTTTTCGGCATACAAAACCGCCATGGCGTGTAAAATAATCCCGGTGCGCTTTTTTTCATCGGGGTTACATCAAAAAAGTCCTTGAAATCCAATAATCTTTTTTTAACCATACAAAACGATGGCGAAACAGCACATAACAATACCGGTTTTCGTTCCCCACCTGGGCTGCGCCCACCGGTGCAGCTTCTGCGACCAGTGGAGCACGACCCCGGCCGCTGTTATGCCCGGGCCGGAACTGGTTGACGAAATGGTGCGGCGCTACCTGCCGCAGGGCCGCAACAGCGCCAGCCGCATCGAACTCGCCTTTTTCGGCGGCAGCTTCACCGGCATCAGGAAAGATATCCAGGAATCATACCTGGCACGGGCCCATCGCCACCTTGAAGATAGGACAATCCACGGAATACGTCTCTCCACAAGGCCCGATTATATATCCGACGAATCCCTCGTCCTCCTTAAAAAATACGGCGTGACTGCCATCGAGATCGGCGTTCAGTCCCTTGATGACGCCGTGCTGTTAAAGTCAAACAGGGGGCACGATGTCCGCGACGTCGTCCATGCCGTCGAGCGCGTCACCAGGCACGGCTTTGACTTCGTCATCCAATTGATGCCGGGACTGCCGGGTGAGACCAGGGCATCCGCCCTGCGATCGGCACAGATTGCCGCGGGGATGGGACCGTCAGCGGTCCGTCTCTACCCGGCCGTTGTTCTCAAAGGCACCCCCCTTGAAGAGGTCTTCACCGCCGGAGATTACGTTCCCCTGTCCCTGGAGGACGCCGTGGAGCTCTGCAAGGACCTCTATCGCATCTTCCTTTCGAGGTCCATCCCGGTGATCCGCATGGGACTTCACCCTCTTCCGCCCGGACGGCTCGCCAGCGTGGTGGCGGGGCCCTACCATCCTTCATTCGGCTTTCTGGTCAAGGCCAGGCACCGGAGGGAAATGATGACGGCCCGGATAGACCGGCACCTCCATGGTAACGGCGGTAAACCTGCGGAAAACCTCCGCCTGGTACTGCCGGATACAAATACCGGGGAATACGTCGGCAGCGGAAAAGAGAACATCGATTTCATACAAAAACGATTTAACCTGAAGGGGGTCCGGTACAGCGTAGGCCCCGTACCGGATATTCAGATAATGGACTAGCGGCGCCGCACCGGGCGCCCCATGGAGGCATGGATGTCATCACAACTGGAACGGGCCGCAACGGCCCTTGCGTTACTGCTCATCTCCGTCAGCATTGCCGCGGTCGGATCTTACGGAGATCCTCAAAAGCCAGCCGGTGCGAAGGCAAAAACGAAAGCCGCGACAGCAACGGACGCTATCCCCCGGGAGCGCGTAATCAGGGAATTCAACGCGGTATACCAGGACCCTCCGGGGAGCAAAAAAATAAAGGTGCTCCATACCGGAACAATAAGAAAATACACTGAGACACGGGGCGCCCAGAAGGTCCCCGCACAGGCTCACCGCGTCGCCGTGACCGTGAAACTGACCGATTGCGGCATTACCATGCGCGACATATGGGAAGTGTATTTTTACCGGCTCGAAACCGAATGGATATTCCTGGATATCATGCAGGTGGCTTCAACCCAGATCACCCGGACCAAAAAAAAGCACCCCGCCCTTGACAACACGGCCGCGAAAAAAGTTATCGCCGACGCCCTCGTTAACGGATATCCGGGGCTCCACGTCCGGGAGATAACCATCCTGGGGAAAAAAGCCGTGTGGAGGCTTTGCGTCCCCGAGTACCGCATTACGTCAAAAATATCGGCGGCCCTTACCAATGATATCTACAACACGGTGACGGATTACGAATGCCTGATAACCTCCACCCTGGCGCACCAGAACGGCAGATGGGAGCAGCTGAGGAGCAGCTGCATATACAGGGGGAAGGAAATCGCCGACTGCCATATCGGCACCATGTGCCGCGACCTGGGAACGGCGAGCACCATTCCGGCTCTGCAGGACGCGGACGCCGCCGGGATACTCAGGGAGGCCCTTGAAAGGGAATATGGGCTGAAGAAGAACAACGTTGCCATTGAAAAATTCAACATCGTGAAAAGGCATCCGATGGAGAACTTCGGCAAAAAGGCGCCCTTCACGGTGCAGGTCATGTTCGTCATCGACGAAAACAGGAAAATACCCGGCGCGCCGCCGCGTTCGGCAAAGGTCCGAGCCGTTTATGAATGCATTGTACAGGGATATTGCGGTTATTCTCTTACCGGCAGAAAATGGGAGGGGGTTATAGAAACCTGCTGCCAGACCGAAGAGGAACGGTGCGGCGCTTCGTGCTCCAACCCCGACAAGGGTTGCAGACGTCTCGGGGAAAAATAACATGGCAGAAGACCGTTTGACAAGACTCATCTGCGAACCACTCAATCTCCGGGCCTACACCGTGATATCGCTGAATGTCGCCAGGGAAATCACGTCCCTTCACAATACCACTCCCAACGCCACGGTCGCCCTCGGCAGGACCATCACCGCAGCCGCGCTCCTGAGCGCCATGCTGAAACCCGATTCCGAGCAGAGCCTGCTGGTCAAGATCGAAGGGAGCGGACCCATACGGGAAATCCACGCCCAGGCCGACGCCCGCGGCAACATCCGGGGCTACGCCGCCAACCCGCAGCCGGACCTTGCCGAAGATATCGGGGCCCTCAGCTTCTCGAAAACGATCGGCGCGGGGTTCCTTACGGTCCGCAGGGACATAGGCATGAAGGAGCCCTATACGAGCGTCATACCCCTTCGCGTCGGCGAAGTGGCCGGGGATATCGCTTATTACCTGACGGTATCGGAGCAGATACCCTCGGCTGTCATCATCGGCCTGACGCTCGGCCAGGACGGGTCCATACTGTCCTCCGGCGGCATCCTCATCCAGACATTTCCCGAGACGCCTGAAGAAGCCATCGCCGGGGTCGAAGAGAACATATCTTCTATGAACATGTCCCTGGGCGATAGCCTGAAGGAAGGCGCGGATATAGTGGACGTTGTAAAGGGGCTCTTCAATAATAAAGCGGTGACGGTGCTCGATTCGCGGCCGATCCGGGCCTCCTGCCGGTGCGACCGGAGGGCCATACGGAGCATGCTCACAAGCCTCCGCCGCGAAGACCTGAGGGAGATGATCGACAAGGACGGCGGCGCAGAGGTTACCTGCACCTTTTGCTCGAGACAGTATCATTTTGACAAAAAAGAACTCGAACGCATCCTGGACAAAAAAGAACCTTCTTCGCCCGCCGATCCCGGCAAGCCAAAGCCGGGGATGCATTGATTAATACCGCAGTGCCGTCAGAAGGCCCCGGGGAGCAGTTTCCACGCAGGCCCCAGCTTTTCTATGGAGAGCGCGTTCCTGCTGATGCCGAGGGACCTCTCAGACAGTCCCATGCTCAGGCCGAGGAGCTGGGTATAGAGGATCGCGGGGACCATCGATTCGCGCTGGTCCTCGGGGGTTTCCGCGCTCTGAACCGCGTCAAACTGTATCTGGCAGTATGTGCAGGCCGTGCAGATGCAGTCCGCCCCGGACTCGGCGGCGTCTGAAGTTTTTGTCCGCATGAGGGACAGCGAGAGGGCGTTATTCTTTCCGAGCAGCGGGTTGCCGCAGCAGTCGAGACGGCGGGGCCAGTCAACGGTCTTTGCCCCGGTCGCGGCGATGAGGTCCTCGAAGATTGACGGCGCCAGGGGATCGTCAAAGTGGACCACGTTGCTGGGCCTGAGGGCATGACAGCCGTAGTGCGCGGCGACAGTGAGCCCGCCCAGGGGCCTGACGATGCTCGCATATATCGCCGGAAGGCCGATGTCATCGCAGAGCACCGTGAGGAGGTGGTGCACTTGTATCGTTCCCTTCCAGGAAAGCCCTTCCCCGGCCAGCACCGCATTGACGTCCCTGCGCAGCTTTTCGTTTTCATGGAGGTAATGCACGGCGTGCTTGAGGCTGCCGTAGCAGCACTTGCAGGGCGTTACGATATCGAGCTTTTTCTTCTCGGCGAGGGCCAGGTTGCGCGCAGCGGAAAGCACGAAGGACTCGAAATAGAGGTCCCGGTTCGGATAGCCGCAACAATTGAATTCCAGGTCCACAAGGCGGACCCCGAAGGGCTTGAGCACCGCCCTCGTTGAAGTCTCGTACTGCCCGAGGTAGTACGGTATCTTGCACCCTTTAAAAAACGCGAATTTCATATGTCCCGTATCCTGATGGTACCGCTCCTCCGGTCATCTGACCGATCAGGAGGCTCCTTCTTAAGAATCGTTGCCGGCCGTTCTGTCTATGTTCTTGAAATGTCCGTAGGCCTTGTTTTTCAGCTCGTAAATTATATCGGTAACCTGTATGCCCTGGGGACAGTGTTCCTGGCACTGGTAGCAGGTGGTGCAGTCCCAGACCATCCGCGATCCCATGGCGAGGTCATTGAGCCCCAGCCGGAGCAGGTTCATGATCTTCTGCGGCGTTATATCCACGGCGTCCTTCCTGTCAGTCTGGGCCGCAACGACCGGGCACACGTTGGTGCAGGTCTGGCACTGTATGCAGGGGGCGAACACGTCGGAATCGGCTGTGAGATTATAATAGCGGCCCTTGATGGTGTCAACGTCCTTCTCCCGGGTGGCCTCCCCCGCCCTGATCCGGTCGGACCATTCCGAAGCGTTGAACTGCTTCATCCACACGTGGGGAAGCGGGTACCCCTTCTCGGCCAGGAGTTCCTTCGATGCGAACCACTGGTCCTGGAGGTTGATGCCGGTCGGGCACACCTCGGTGCACCGGTAGCACGACGTGCAGATAAAGGCCCCTTCAGAGATCTTCCGCAGTTCATCGGCCCCGGTCTTTTTACCGGAGCTGAGGGACCTGATGGTGCGGATCTTGTGCGACGGCAATATCGTCTCGTTGCCGGTCATCCGAAACACCGGCGCAACGGAACAGTAGCGGCTGCAGGTACCGCAATTGGTGCAGGCGTCAAGCTCCATGGCCCTCCGGGGCATGGCGCCGGCCTGGTTCACCTTCTTCTTGTCGGACATGCCGTTCACGATCATGGTCAGGGGATCGGTTATGATATGGAAAAACTTGCTGAAGGGCAGATAGGCAAGGCCGGCGAAGCAGGCCAGGACATGGACATAGTATAAAATGACATCGGCCTGTATCCGGTCCATGGGCACCGCGGCGGGACGGAGCGCCCTGGCCACGGGAAAGGAAATGAAGGCCGTTTTTGTCGGCGCGTGGCAGGAGCCGCAGCTTTCATCGTTGAGCTGTTTTCCCCTCGCGATCAGCTCCGGCGTTACCGGCGTCTTGAAGTCGGCGAACACCGTGCCGTACTCGCCGGACCAGAAGGCCTTGATGGCGTCCTCGTCGGCGGGGCCGCCGGCGGAGGAAAAATCCTTCATCATCCGGTTGAAAACGCTCTCCGAGGTGATCTTCGATGCCTCGACCAGGAACCCGCTGATCATGATCACCGCGAGTATGATGACCGCGTACCGGTCGGCATATCTGGTGATGAGCATGGGGCCCCGTTGCCGCACGCGGCGGTATATCGCCATGGCGACGCCGACGATGACCATGAGGCCGAACACGTTCCGCAGCTGCTGAAACGGGGCCAGGGTCGAATAGTACTCGGGGAACACTTTTTTCGTGACCAGCTCGTCCAGTGCGTGCATGAGGAGCAGCAGCATGAAGCCGAAGAATATGAATATGTGCATGATCCAACGCGACAGGTCGGTCTTGATTATCCGGGCCTGGAGCATGACATCCAAGACAAGCACCTTGAAGAAGAGGAAGAACCGGAGGCTGAATACCGTTGCGACAAATCCTTTTGTCGCGGCGGCAACCCTCATCCATACCGGGATCACCGCCGACCGCGGCCCGATATCGGCGGCAAACCAGCGCGCGATGCGTATCAGGATGCCGAGGGCGCAGATGCCGAGGGCCATGTACAGACACGCAAAAAGGAATGTTGATTCGAGCAGAGTCTTGATCATTACGCGCTTTCCCTGGTGGATTGTTTCATGAAATTCTCGATGAAGGCGGTGACCGCCGCATAGGCGGTGGCTATGGCAAGGCCGGAACCGCACTTCATCCTCATCCAGTCCTGGTGGGCAAGGATGGTCCCCGCCGCGAACAGGTTGTCGTATATCGGCCTGCCTTCCGCGTCGACGGGCCGGAAACTGTCATCGACATCGACACCGGCGCTGTTGATCGGGTGCCCTGCCGGATGCAGAAACCTTTCATGGTGCCAGGCGGTCCTGTTATCCGGCTGATGGAGCGGAAGGTTGAACAACGGCTCGAAAATGCCCTGCCGGTCGGAGAGAAGCCCCTTGCCCATGAACCTTCCGGTCGCCAGGATCACGGACCTGGCCTGGATTACCTGCGATTCGTTGTTGCCGCCGATGTTAAGAAGAAAATTCCCGTTTTCAGCGCGATTGACCGACATGACCCGCTTGTCTATGAGGCGGAGAAGGCCCTTCTGGGGCAGTTCCGAATCAAATATTTCCTTGAGCCTGAAGCCCGGGACGGACGCCGGCATCATGGGTATTTCAAAGACCGGGACGCCGAGAAGCCTCCCGAGATGCGCGATGATGGTCTGGGTCCTTTTTATGCCGAGAACGGCCGGGAGACCCACGAAACGCGCGTCCCCGAGCTCCGGCTTGACCATCCGGGCAAGGGCAATCCGCGTTTCGGACAGTTCCAGCGCCTGGGCCAGGTGGGCGGCAAAGACCTCGTCGCGCCCCGCCATGCCGGGGAAGGCGACGCGCAGCGACCGCAGGGCCGGCCACTCTTCCCTGAGGGTCGTGGCAACCTGTCGGGCGCTGAATTCTTTCAGCCCATTGAAATCGACGATCAGGCACGGCGCTTTCGTCTCATAGGCCTCGACGCCGGGCCACATCGAATCGGGCACGCAATAGGTGTATTTGATGGTCCCCATCGAGGTGATGACCTTGAGATTGCGGTTCTGATCGAAACGCAGCTTCATGCCCGAAGCGCCGAGAAAGGATATCATTTCATCGAAGGACACCTGTATGTCCTCCTTGCTGATGCGGTTGTAGGGATGGCGCGATCCGTCACGGCGCATGGCGTCCAGGGCCTCCCAGGGATTCTCCCACAGTTTTTTCTCGCCCACAGGGTATACCGAGATAAGGTCAAAGAGGCCGCTGGTAAAGAGGGTGCCCCCCACGCTCCCCGCCTGCACGGTCGAGAGCTTCCGGTTCACGGCAAACAGAGAGGCGGCCATCCCGGCGATCCCGGAGCCGATGACCATGACATCGAAGACATGCGTGGGATCGTAATTATGTGATTTCGGCAGTGTCATTGACGGTCAGCGCTCCTCATCTGGATGGTGTGTACAGCTCTTCGTCGAAGAGCCCGCAGTGGATTGATTCCATGAGCTCCGCCTGGATCAGCTGGTCGCCCCAGAGGATTGAGTGTATGCCCTTCCAGCGCTCCTGGAAAAACTTCCCGATATCGACGATCCCCTCGCGCCCGGTCAATTCGCCGCGCTCGTACAGGTAGGCTGCGGCCCTCATGCCGCAGAACGCGCCCTGGCAGGCTCCCCTGCCGAGGCGGGTCCGCATGCAGATATCGACCAGGCCCGGCTTTTCATTATGCCCTTTCAGCGACTCGATGATCTCGTCAATGGCCCTCCGGGTGACCATCTCGCATTCGCATATCATGATATCGTCCGGTTCATGGGAACGCATCCATCTCTTGGGAGATATGCCCGGTTCGGTCCACTGGCCGCCGGTGGTCGTCGGCAGCGGCTCGGTCCTGGTCAGGCAGGGGGCCGTGACCCCCATCTTCCGGCAAACCAGGTCGACGGTCTTCTCGGCCATGAGCCGGAAGGTCGTGAGCTTGCCGCCGGTTATGGTCGTCAGGTTATCGACATTTTCTTTTGAATGGTCGAGGAGCGCGAATCCGCGGCTGACATTCCTGCCGTCGCTGCCGCCGCTCTTGCCGAAGAGGGGCCGCACGCCGCAGTATGCCCGGACAAAGCGGCTCCGTTCAAGCACCGGCACCATGACCGCTCCTTCCCGTACGATAAGGTCTACTTCTTCAACGGTGGGATAAATGTCATCGGGGTCTTCGACCGGGGTCGAGGTGGTGCCGATGATGGACACGGTGCCGCCGGGAACCAGGATATCGGCGTCGGAGGGCTTCCTGAGCCTGTTAATGATGCGGTAGTTAATCCGGTCATTCGTGACCAGGAGCGTGCCCTTGGAATATTGGATGGGCACCTCGATGCCGGCCAGCCCGGTGATCTGGTTCGCCCAGGCCCCGGCGCAGTTCACGACCTGCTCGACCTCTATGTGGAATTCATTGCCGGTATTGACATTTCTTACCAGCACCCGCTCTATTTTCTTATTATGTATATCGAATCCTATGACTTTCGTGCTGCGGAGACGGCGCGATCCGAGGGATATGGCCTGGCTGATGTTGAGGAGCGTGAGCTTGAACGGGTCCACCGACGCGTCCTCGACCCTGTAGGCGGCGATAACGTTTTCCGAGAGGGTCGGTTCGAGTTCGCGGGCCTCCTGCGGCGAAATGGCCTCGCAGGGGACCCCGCACTCGGCGCAATGGGAGGGATAATCGGCAATGAACTTCTCATCATCGCCACGGACGGCGACAAACAATCCCCCCGTGTCCTCAACGCACTGGGGCATCAGCCGCTTGACGATGTCGCCTTCCAGCTTGCATTCCCGGGCTGCCTCCTTGTCATTGGTGACATACCTTCCGCCGCTGTGGAGAAGGCCGTGATTGCCGCCCGACGCGCCGGAGTTCAGGTCGCCTTTTTCCACCAGGATGCACTGCACGCCGCGCAGGGCAAGATCGCGTGCTACCGCTGTCCCCGTAGCCCCGCCGCCGATTACTAAAACCTGTGTCCGCAACAATAATCTCCTCTTTGAAAGCAACTATTACGTTTTATCCGGCATTTTTTTGTCAATATTAATCAAGGCCGGCCGGTAATTTTATTGTAATAGCAGCACATTAATGCCACCGGATGAAAAGGTCGGAGTCCCCGAAAGGGTATCAAGATCAAAACCATGGTCTGTATTATTGGTCAGAATTCAATTAAAATATTTTCATCATGCCATTTTTTCATCTATCCGCATGTACGTCTCAATGGTTTAACCAATGTAAAAATTAACCTGCCTGTTATATTTTTAATTGCGTGATATGATCATTCCATGCTAAAAAGTTTTCAAACAGGCATGGCGCCTATTTCGCCATGCGAGGAGAATGCCATGAAATCCCTTACCGAGCACCTCACCTTTAACACAAAAAAACGCCGCGAATATATCAATATAACCGGCACCGTGGAACAGCTTGTGAAAAAGAGCGGGATCCGGGACGGACTCTGCCTGGTGAATGCCATGCATATAACCGCCTCGGTATACATCAACGACGCTGAAAGCGGACTGATACAGGATTTAGACGACTTCCTTGAGGGCCTGGCCCCCCATGAGCCGATTTCGCGCTACCGTCATAACCGCACGGGGGAGGACAACGGCGACGCCCATATCAAGCGTTCCGTCATGGGCCGCGAGGTCGTCGTGGCGGTCACCGGGGGCAAGCTGGACTTCGGCCCGTGGGAGCAGATCTATTACGCTGAATTCGACGGCATGAGGCCCAAGAAAGTCATGGTCAAAATCATCGGAGAATGATCCGTGAAGCTCGTAGACGCCCACTGCCATCTCGAAAGCGGACATTTCGTCAATGACCTCGACCGCGTCATCGGCGAAGCCCGCGATGCCGGCATTGTGAAGCTTCTGACATCGTCAATTACGCCGGACCAGTGGGACCTCTCCCGGGAGATCGCCTCACGTTTCGGTGAAGTGGAATTCGCCATGGGGATCCATCCCTGGTATATCCAAGAGCGGTACCGGGAAGACATCAGGGGACTTTATGCCGCCCGGGAGCTGGGCGCGTCTGCCATCGGCGAAATCGGCCTCGACCGGAAAAGCGAGATCGTGCCCTTCGCGATACAGATGGAATTCTTTGAAGCGCAGGTCGCCGCAGCCAGAGAGACCGATTTACCGGTGATCATCCACTGCCGGGGCGCATTCAACGAGCTTATTGAATCACTCAGGAGGATCGGACCGCCCCGGGCCGGAGGGATCATTCATGCCTTCTCCGGAAGCCCGGAGCTGGCCGCGGAACTGATCCGCCTGGGCCTCTCTTTTTCCATGGGGGGCACCCTCACCTACCGCAACAGCAGGAAACGCGCCGCAGTTTTGAAGAAAATCTACCCCGGCCATTTTCTGCTTGAGACCGACAGTCCCGATATACCCCCGGTGCAGATGCGCGGTGAAATAAACAGGCCCAGCTACATCCGGTACAACCTGGAGGCCGCCGCGAAAATCACCGGGGACAGCGCCGAAAAAGTCGCGGAAATAACCACGGCAAACGCGGCGAGGATTTTCAATTTGAGGATTTAATATGACTCACGGGATACTGCATTAATAGAGCACGGGGCGGTAGTTGTTCACGCTCACAGGAAACAGGATGTTCCCGCCCGCCGGAAGAGTACCAGAGGCACTCTTCCGGCGGGCGGGCGGGAGCAACTCGCGCCCCCGCATCAATTCGATGACTTGTTAATTCCTGCCAATGCTGTAGTATCTAAACCCCATCTCCTTCATCTTCGCCGGCTCATACTGGTTCCTGCCGTCGAAGATGACCGGCGCCTTCATCAGCGACTTGATCTTGTCGAAATCGGGCTTCCGGAAGTGGTGCCACTCCGTGAGGAGCAACAGGGCATCGGCTCCTTTCAGCGTATCATAGTTGTTTTTAACGTATTCTATCTTTTCATCGCCGATGATATGGCGCGCGTTATCAACCGCGATGGGATCATAGGCCTTGAACGAGGCGCCGCGTTTTCTCAGCTCGGTAATGATATCAATGGCCGGGGCCTCCCGCATGTCGTCGGTTTGCGGCTTGAAGGCAAGGCCCCACACCGCGAAAGTTTTTCCGTTGAGATTTTCCCCCATATGTTTAACGACCTTGCTGACGAAGGCCCTGCGCTGTTCCTTGTTTACCTCCTCCACGGCGGAGAGTATCTTCGCGTCGAAGCCGAAGTCCTTGAGGGTATAGATGAGCGCCTTGACGTCCTTGGGAAAACAGGATCCGCCGTATCCGATGCCCGCGTACAGGAATGCAGTGCCGATCCTGCTGTCGGAACCGATGCCCCTCCTCACGCTTTCGATGTCAGCCCCGGAGGCCTCGCACAGGTGGGACAATTCATTCATGAAGCTGATGCGCGTCGCCAGCATCGCGTTGGCCGCGTATTTGGTAAGTTCCGCCGAAGGGATATCCATCGTCATGACGCGGTCTCCCTTGCGCACGAAGGTCGAATAAAGATCGCGCATGAGATCGGCGGCACGGGCATTGTCTGCACCGATGATGACGCGGTCCGGCTTGATGAAATCCTCGACCGCGTTCCCTTCTTTCAGGAACTCCGGGTTTGATACAACGTCAAAGGAAATATCTTTTTTCCCCTGCTTGTCCAGCTCTTCGCGGACCGCCTGGCGAACCTTTTCAGCCGTTCCCACGGGAACCGTTGATTTGTCAACGATGACAATATACTTTTCGAGACACCTGCCGATCTGACGGGCCACATCGAGGACATGCTGAAGGTCCGCCGAGCCGTCCTCGTCGGAGGGGGTCCCCACCGCTATGAAAGCATACGTCGATTCGGCGATGCCTTCCTTCAGATTTGTTGTGAACCTGAGACGGCCCTCATCGTAATTCCTTTTTACCAGTTCGTCGAGGCCGGGTTCATAAATCGGCAGCACGCCGTTTTTCAGCCCCTCGATTTTTTTCTCGTCAATATCAATGCACCATACATCGTTCCCCATGTCAGCGAAACAGGTCCCGGTGACAAGACCGACATATCCCGTGCCAATGACGGCTAATTTCATAACATTCTCCGATGTTGTCTGTTTTCGTGATTATCATGCACATGAATCACGTGCAGTCAGGTTGAATAGCATAATTATCACCCGCAGGTGTCAAGAATTTTATTTGCAACCGGCTCCCCGGACCGGCCCTGGGGCGCACGGCACGGTGCGTATATAAAGCAGAAGGAATGCCTCCCGGGGCAGTCCTTCCGAAAATTACAGGCCTGCGATGTGGCTATTAATATTTTTTTGCCTTTTTCAGATACTCGGTCATACCCTCTTCGGCGTCTTTCATCCCCTTGTAGTAGGCTTCCGCGATGAAGAGCAGGGAGTTCATGAAATACGAAAGGTGCGGGACAAGAAATTCCCTTTTCAGTTCGTTGCGGATCGGGTACGCGGTGGTATTTTTGATGTCGGCCAGCCGCTTGTTCTCCAAAAACATTTTACCATTAACAACATGGGTAAAGGTAATATCATCGGTCCCTTCAGTTGTGGGGCTGGGGTCGGTGATGCGCACGATGTTCGAGGTGCCGGCCCAGTAATAATGATCGTAAATTTCAGTATCGATCCTGGAAATTGAGTCACCGTTGGTATACAGCTTTATTTTTCTCGACTGGACCCCGACGACGTCCCTGTTATAAATGTCATCTTTTATGAAACTGTATTTTTCCATTTCAATGAAATCCGCGCCCTGGACATAGGTTGTCTGATACGGGATTATACGGATGCCGGTGGTCTTCAGGAGATTATACTTCTTGATTATTTCCGCCATCCGTGCCGAGTAGGCGGCAATCTGCTTGTCAAGTGCGCCGCCCTGCTGGTCCAGGGTCTGTGACGACAATTTATATTCCTGTTCGTTTTCTTTCTTCTCCTGAGCGCCGGCGACGGTAACTGCAAACACCAGGCTTGCAGCTATAAGAAATCCTTTTTTCATCTTTTCCTCCAATTTCCGCGGGTTGCGGAACCGATGGTATCAGATAATGACAGATAGATCCATTATTTCAATATTAATTTCGGCCGGATGACGCCTTTTTCTGCAGTTTTTTCCATATTTTTCTTGCATTATAACAGGCCGGACCTCCTAGTGAGGGAAATTCACCCTTCGGGTTGCGGCATGTATAATGTTCTGATAGTCGATTTTTCAATTGTCAAGGATTCCCTGGTCAAGATGTTCAGAGAGGGCGGCTACAACGTAGAACTGTGCGAGTCCGCCTATGATGCCATGAAAAAGCTCAAATCCATCGACTTTGATCTTGTGGTGTCCGAAGTCGAACTTCCGGGAGACAATGCCTTTGACCTCTATAACTACATAGCGAAAAACTACCCCTACATCCCCACCATCATGACAACCGACAGGAACATCGACACCTTCTTTGATGTAATCTTCAAGGAAGGCATCGGGAACGTCCTGTGCAAGCCCTTCCGCAAGGAGGAGATCCTCAATCTTGCCGAAAAGCTCATTACAAAAAAGAACATCTTCGGACTTAACAACTACCTCCCGGACCTCATCGAGACAAAGAAAATCAGGATCACCGCATCAAAGCAGATAAAAAAGGCGATATCCATCATCGCGGATGAAATAGAAAAGTGGGGCTTCACGATCGACAACAGGATCACTCTGACCCTCATTCTCAACGAGATGGCCATCAATGCCGTATATCACTCGCACGGCCTGACCGACGAAAAAAAACAGCGCCAGGCCGTGCAGCTCGGTGAAGGCGAATACGTCGATATCTTTTTCGCACGGTCGAAGGACAGGTACGGCATAGCCATTGACGATTACAACGGAAAACTGTCCAGGATGAAGATACTTGACAGCATCAACAAGGTCATTGAACAGAACAACCTGCTGGACAGGGCCTCGGAGACCCAGGAAGACGTGACCGAATTAATCTCGGAAACAGGGAGGGGCATTGACCTGGTGCGGAAGCTCGCCGGGGAATATTATTTCATCATCCAGAAAAACGTGCGCACCGAAATCATCATCATCTTTGATCCGCTTTTTAACGACAACACCAGCTGCACCCATTCATCCCTTAAAATTATCGAGGACCTGACCAAGGAATGACCGCCGGACCGTCCTGCGACGGCCGAGCGGCACCCGGCGAACCGCCTGCCGGACGATTGCGGCTTAAGGCATATACCGCGATGTTATACGCGATAGAGATGATATTCTTCGGAGAGCCCGGCAAAAACCTTTTCCTCTTTTTCCCACAGGGCCGTTATGCGGTCAAGAGGTTTACCCTCCAGGATAAGCTCGCGTATTGCCGGCCCCCCGGCAAGAAGGTCAAAAGCGGGATGAATATCGTTGAACTCATACACGCCGGAAAGAAACTCGAACCCGGGCATCATGTCCCGGAACGCCATGACCATGGCTATGCCGGTTTCAAAGGGCCGGAAGAGGCCGCGGTCGGTGACATGGATGTACGCCCCGCCGATGGTCTCGCCGCGGAACTTGTTGAAGGTCGGCCTGACATACACGGGCCTGAAAAAAACGCCCGGCAAACTGCCGGCATTCAAGCGCGCGCAGAGGTCTGCTGCCCTGATTCCCGGCGCGGCGACCGCTTCGAAGGGAGTCGTGGTGCCCCTCCCCTCGGATACGCTGGTACCCTCGAACAGGCAGACGCCGGGATACACCAGGGCCGTGTTAAGCGTCGGCATGTTCGGTGACGGCGGGACCCAGGGGAGCCCTGTTTCATCAAACAGCATGCCCCGGTTCCACCCGGACATTTCAATCACCCTGAGATGCACATCCAGCTTGAAATAATCCACGGCGAGCCGGGCTAGCTCCCCGGCCGTGAGGCCGTGCCTCACCGGGACCGGCAGCAGTCCCACGAAGGACTCGTATCCCTTTTTCAGAACCGGCCCCTCGATGGCGCATCCGCCCAGCGGATTGGGACGGTCGAGGACCATGAATTCGATGTCCCTGCCGTGAATCGCCTTCAGGAAAAGGACCATGGTATTCACATAGGTGTAATACCGCGTTCCCACGTCCTGAATGTCAAAGAGAACGCAATCAAGACCGTCAATGTGCGATTCCATCGGGGCCAGGGAATCATGGGTCTCGCCGTATAAATTAATTATCTCAAAGGGAAAATCGATGCGGAAGGATACCGGCACCTGGTCCTGCTCGGTGCCGAAAAGACCGTGCTCCGGTGAAAAGACCCTGTCAATGATGACGCCCCGGGCGCTCAGCAGGTCCCAACTGTACCCGATGCCTCGGCTCACGGACGTGTGGTTGGCTATCAGGCCGACCCTTCTGCCTTTAAGCGCCTCGGGCCTGGCGAGGAGACGGTCCAGGCCGGTATGTACCACTGGTTGCATCGCTCATCCCCGCCGGAGCGGCCGGCAGCCTATTCTGGAATATTCCCGTTCGGGGTAAGCCGGTCGATGATATCCGGCAGGATATCCTTCAGCACTTTTGTCGCCTGGTCGGCGGGGATGCCGGCACGGGACGCCAGTTCCTCCAGCTTCTCCGGACCCAGGGCGTTTTTTAACTGATCGGCGGTTATCGGATTGTTGCTCCCGGTTCCCAGCCACGATTTGATAATTTCATCAAGGCCGCTGCCCATGAAGGCATCGACGAGGCCGCGAAGCCCGCCCCCCTTTAACAGGTCGGCGACCCCTTCCAGCAATCCCTGGTTCGCGCCCTTCTGGTCCCCGAGGCTTTTTGCAATGTCGGTAATCTGGTCCAGCAAACCCATAGCGCACCTCCAATTGTTTTTGCCTTCTGCCGGGCCCCGCAGCCGCACCCGTCCCGGGAAACCGGCCCATACGACTCAACAAACTAAAAAGCCGGATCATCGCTTCCCCGGCTTCTCGACTCTACTGCGGAAAAATCCGTATACCCATATTCTAATCAACAAACTTGAAGGAGACCCTCAGCTTCACCCGGAACACAAGCCTGTTATTATCAACGCTTATATCCATTTCCTTGACTTCAGCGACCCGGATGTCTTTCAATGATTTTGACGCGGTTTCTATGGCGTTTCTTGCGGCGTCTTCCCATGAGTCATCGCTGGTCCCGATAATCTCAATGACTTTATAAACACTGTTCATGCGAAACCTCCTCCACGCGATTACTCCGGACGGCATCTGTATTTTTGAATTGCATCCACCAAGTATGTAACGACATTCAAGGTCGATAGCAAGCATTTTTTATAGATTTATTTAAAATTAAAGATCGATGTCGGGGCTTTTTTTCGCATACTATCCCCTCCAGAATCATCTGGTTCCCAAAAAGGCCTGCCCCAAGGTCTATTTCACGATATAGACGATATCGTGCTCGTGTACCCGCTCTTTGACCTTGATCCCAATCGACGCTCCCTTGTCGGCAGCGGTCACCGAAGCGTGTTCAATCTGCATTGAATCGACTTGCTGCTGAAAATCGGTGCTATGGCCATGGACATGGATCGTGTCGCCCACTTTCAGGGAACCCTCGGTCAATTCAATGGCGGCCACACTGGGCTTCGCGAAATACTTGATTACGATACCGACTTTTTGTTCTTCCATGATGTAACTCCTGACACGTGATCTTGATATAATGACGCCATGAACACCATTAATGTCAAGGAAATATCCATTTAATCGCAACCGGAACACCGGCAAATATTTTATTGACGGTGCGGTTGACCGGCGGTATGATTATGTTTATGGGGCCTGATGCGCGAAAGATGACGCCCTCCCCGATGACCAGGAAGGGCCTGTTGGCAAACATGCTGGTATCTTCACTGGCATTGCTGGCGGGCGCCTGCCGGCGTTTCGCGGTAAGGAGGATATTCATAAGCAAGAAACTCGAGGGCATCAACCTGTCCGGCCTTGACTTCTACAATGCGAACCTCGAGAATATAAACCTCAGCAGGGCCCGGCTGGTTAAGACCAACTTCAGCTTTTCAAGCCTCAAAAACGCGAAGCTGACAAATGCCGACCTCAGGCATGCCGACCTGAGCGCCGCTAACCTGGAAGGGGCGGACCTGCGCGGGGCCGATCTCCGCGACGCCGTACTGCGCAACGCCACCCTGAAGAAAGCGAACCTTGTCGAAGCGTATCTGTACGACGCTGATCTCGGTGGCGCCGACCTGCGGAACGCGGTCCTGGTCGTCGGAGTTGCCGACGGGTCCGACATGAACGCCATCCGCAATGAACTCGTCATTACCGGACTTGTTCATTACGTTCATTTAAGAAACGCCGACCTTGCAGGCGCGGCCGTGAGCATGAAATGGAAACAGTTCATTCGGCAGCAGGGCGTGAGGAACTTCAATACAATCGTATGGGTGCAATGAAGGGTTGTTGGGGACGTCCCCCAAGCACCCTGGATCCTCCGGAGAGGGGCTTGTTTGAGCAGTAAGCCCCTTGAGGGTTGGTGGTGTTCCGAGACAAACCCACCCATCGCAATACTTAAAAAGGAAAATCATATCCTTTGATGTTCAGGCTGTCCCGCAGGGCGACGATGTCCTCCTGCAGGCTTTTATTCACCGGGACGCCCCGGTCCTTACGGTCGAGCCACGCCCGGTACTCCTTCTCGCCGGCCGTGTAGATACGCTCCTGGCCCGGCATTTTCTTCGACGCCCGGAGCTCGCGCAGGATGTCGCCGGCCGTCTTCTTGAAGGCCGCCGGCTCGATGAAATGCGATATGTCGATGGCGATGAAAAAATGCCCCAGGTGATAGGGGACCTTCTTCCCACCTTCAAAACCGGAGAGCATCTTCATGAACCTGCCCGCCTGGAGCGCGGCGCACATTATTTCAATGACCGTGGCGTATCCGTATCCCTTGTATCCGCCGCCGTCTTCGCCGATACCCCCCAGCGGCGTGAGAGCCGCCGTGCCGTCAATGAGCTTTTTCAGCGCCTCGTTGGCGTCAGTGGTTGAATTGCCGTTGGTGTCTATGACCCACCCTTCCGGCATTTTCTTGCCCTGGCGCGCATACACCTCTATCTTACCGCGCTGTGAAATTGACGTCGCGCAGTCGATGACAAAGGGAAATTCCTCGTCCGTGGGGATGCCAAAGACCAGGGGATTGGTGCCCAGCATGTTCTCGATCCCGAAGGTCGGGGCTATGCTGGGGCGGGCGTTCGTGCCGGTTATGCCGATCATGTCGGCATCGGCAGCCATGATGCTGAAGTAGCCGGCTATGCCGTAATGGGATGAATTCCGCACCGCAACCATACCCAGGCCGTACTGACGCGCCTTTTCGATGGCCATGGCCATGGATTTTTTAGCTATCACGTGGCCCATGCCGTCATGGCCGTCTATCACCGCCGTGGTGGGACCTTCCTTGACCACTTCCATCCTGGTTATGGGGTTGAGGATGCCGTCTTTTATCCTGTCTATGTAGATCGGTTTAAGGCGGTTGATGCCGTGCGAATCGATGCCCCGCTTGTCCGACGTTATGAGCACATCGGCGCATATCCTGGCATCCTCATCAGGCACGCCCGCAGCTTTAAGCACATCCACCATGAAGCGCTCCATGGTGTTGAAATCTATCCAGTGGATTGTATCTTCCATTGCAGTCTCCTTCGGTCCTGCCGCGCGGTTTCACAATATCCTGCCAGTCACAAGCGCCGGGAACCTTCCTTATAAAAACGGGCCAATACTAATCCCTCCGCCCTTCCCGGGCAAGCGGGAATCAACTTCAGCCATAAAAAAAGGTGTCCCCGCTTTCGCGGGGATACAGTGCGCATATGGTCATGTTTGTTTTTCCTTACTTATATTCCAGACTCGCCAGTCTCCGGTAGGAGTTGTAGCGCCACCGGGCGTTCTCCTCGGCTGATTTGAAGAGGTCGTCGGCCACGGCGGGAAATTCCTTCTTGAGGGATGTGTAGCGCACTTCCCCCTGGAGGAAATCCTGGAACCTGGACCAGTCAGGTTCCTTGGAATCAAGGGTGAAGGGATTCTTTCCCTCTTTTTCGAGAAGCGGGTTGTAGCGGTACAGGTGCCAGTACCCGCATTCGACGGCAAGCTTTTCCTCCAGCTGGGTTTTGCCCATGCCGGCGCGGAGGCCGTGGTTGATGCAGGGAGAATAGGCGATTATCAGGGACGGGCCGGGATACGCCTCGGCCTCCTGGATGACCTTGAGGGTGTGGGCCTGGTTGGCGCCCATGGCAATCTGCGCCACATACACGTACCCGTAGGACATCGCCATCATGCCGAGGTCCTTCTTCCGGACCCGTTTTCCCGCCGCGGCAAACTTGGCGACCGCTGCCACCGGGGTCGACTTGGAAGACTGGCCGCCGGTGTTGGAATAAACTTCCGTATCAAGGACAATGATGTTCACGTCCTCTCCCGTTGCAATGACATGGTCAAGGCCGCCGAACCCTATGTCATAGGCCCAGCCGTCGCCGCCCACGATCCATACCGACCGTTTCCTCAGGTATTTTTTGAATTTAAGTATTTCCCTGGCCTGCCCGCTGCCGTCTTTTTCCAGGAGGGGCAGCAGCCTGGTCTCGGCGTTCTTCGATTTATCCGCGTCCGCTCTTCCGTCAAGCCACTCCTGGAGGGCGGCTTTCAGTTCATCAGACGCGCCCCCGGCGATCAGGTCGCGGGCGTTGTCGGCGATATGGTTCCGCAGCTGCTCCACCGCGATCTCCATCCCGTATCCGTATTCCGCGCAGTCCTCGAAAAGGGAACTCGCCCACGAGGGACCGCGCCCCTCGGCGTTCTTGCAATACGGAGTGCTGGGGGCCGATCCGCTGTAGATCGAGGAACAGCCGGTCGCGTTGGCGACCATCATGCGGTCCCCGTAGAGCTGGGTGATGAGCTTCAGATACGGCGTCTCGCCGCAGCCGGCGCACGCCCCTGAGAACTGGAAGAGGGGCTGCGCAAACTGGCTTCCCTTCACGGTATTCTTCGCCATCAGGGTATCTTTGTAGGTAACCCTGCTGCTGATATAGTTCCACCGCTCGCATTCCCCCATCTGTGTTTCAAGGTGTTTCATGACGAGGGATTTCGGCTTCGACGGACAGGTCTGCTCGCAGTTGCCGCAGCCGGTGCAGTCCAGGGGACTGACCTGTATCCTGAACTTGAGCCCTTCAAGTCCCTTCCCCTTCGCGTCGACAAGGACCGTCCCGGCCGGGACGCCCTCCGCCTCTTTCTCGTCAAGAAGGAACGGCCTGATGACCGCGTGGGGGCACACATAGGCGCACTGGTTGCACTGGATGCAGCTGTCGGGCTGCCACTCAGGAACGTTGACCGCTATGCCCCGCTTCTCATAGGCAGTGGTCCCCGCGGGGAAGGTGCCGTCGGGCATGTCGGCAAATACGCTCACGGGGAGACTGTCGCCTTCCAGACGGTTCATCGGGTCAGCGATCTTTCTCACGAACTCCGGTACATCACCGCGCGCTTTCTCGTGGGTCGTCGTGATATTCTTCCATTCGGCCGGTATGTCGACCCTGACGAGGCCTTCCGCTCCCCGGTCGATGGCGGCATAGTTCATCTTGACGATATCCTCGCCCTTCTTGCCGTATGACTTGTCCACGGCCTTTTTCATCTGCTTGACCGCCTCCTCGTAGGGCATTACGCTTGCCAATTTGAAGAACGCGGCCTGCATGATGCTGTTGGTGCGCGATCCCAGGCCGATCTCCTCGGCGATCCGGGTGGCATTGATAATATAGAATTTAATGTCGTTGTCCGCCAGGTACTTCTTTACGTCATCGGGAAGTCGCTTCTTGGTCTCTTCAACATCCCAGAGGCTGTTGAGAAGGAAGGTCCCGCCCTTTTTGAGCCCCTTCAGCATGTCATACTGTTCGATATAGGCCGGCACGTGGCACGCCACGAAGTCCGGCTGCACCACCAGGTAGGTGGACAGCACCGGCTTCTTGCCGAACCGCAGATGGGAAACGGTTACACCGCCAGATTTCTTCGCGTCATAGGCGAAGTATGCCTGGGCAAAAAGGTCTGTATTGTCGCCGATGATCTTCAGGGAATTCTTGTTGGCGCCAACCGTGCCGTCCGCCCCGATGCCGTAGAACTTGGCGGAAAAGGTCCCTTCGGGGACGGTGCTGACCGGTTCCTTTACCGGAAGGGAAAGGTGGGTCACGTCATCGACGATGCCGATGGTAAAGCTGTTCTTCGGCTGGAGCTGTTGCAGGTTATCGAACACGGCAAGTATCTGCTGCGGCGTCGTGTCCTTGGAGCTCAGGCCGTAACGGCCGCCGAAGATTTCCACCTGGTGCTTTATCGGATAAAGCGCTTCACGCACGTCAAGGTAGAGGGGCTCGCCGCTGGCGCCGGGCTCCTTGGTCCGGTCGAGGACCGCGATCCGCTTGACCGACTTCGGCAGCGACTGTATGAAATATTTCTCCGAGAAGGGACGGTAGAGCCTGACCGCGACGACGCCAACCTTTTCGCCCCTGGCCACGAGGTACTCGACGGTCTCCCGTATCGTTTCGGTTACCGCGCCCATGGCCACGATGATGCGCTCAGCGTCAGGGGCGCCGAAAAAATTGAAGTTATGGTATTCCCTGCCGGTGACCCGGCTGATCTCCTTCATGTATCCTTCTACTATGTCGGGCACGGCCTTGTAGTAGGGATTGCTCGCCTCCCTCATCTGGAAATAGATGTCCGGGTTCTGGGCCGTACCGCGTGTCACCGGGTTCGAGGGACAAAGGGCGCGACCGCGGAACTGCTCCAAGGCGTTCATGTCGATCATGCGCTTCAGGTCGTCATAATCGATCACCTCGATTTTCTGTATCTCGTGTGACGTGCGGA
The DNA here is from genome assembly GCA_937872225.1 of uncultured Spirochaetota bacterium. Taxonomy (GTDB): domain Bacteria; phylum Spirochaetota; class UBA4802; order UBA4802; family UBA5550; genus RBG-16-49-21. The sequence continues at coordinate 83,218 of CALMRZ010000028.1, read as the reverse complement.
ACCCGTCAAACATGTGGATGAAGGGGACCCTGCTCTTTATCGCGGCCAGGTGGGCGATGCTGCCCAGGTCCATGACTTCCTGCACGCCTCCGCTGGCGAGCATGGCGAAACCCGCCTGGCGCACCGAGTAGACGTCGGACTGGTCGCCGAAGATCGACAGGGCATGGGTCGAAAGGGCGCGCGAGGTAACGTGCATGACCCCGGGAAGGAGTTCCCCCGACATCTTGTACATGTTGGGGATCATCAGGAGAAGGCCCTGCGACGCGGTGAAGGTGGTCGCCAGCACCCCTGCCTGGAGGGCGCCGTGCATGGCGGCCGCTGCGCCCGCTTCGGACTGCATCTCCGCGACCCTGACCACTTCACCGAAAATATTCTTCAAACCCCGGGCCGCCCATTCGTCCACATATTCAGGCATGGGCGAGGAAGGCGTAATGGGATAAATAGTTGCTACCTCGGTAAAAGCGTAGGCCACGTGGGCGGCGGCCATGTTGCCGTCCATGGATTTCATCTTTTTTTTCGGGGGCATCAATTGTCTCCTTCAGAAAAGTAATAATACTCTATTGTTGTACAGTTTCTCATGATTATTTCCCGCGGCAAAAGGCTTCAGGTCTGCGTATAATAAACTGCCGACTATGCACCAAGTTTAATATTCACGATATCTTATTGTGTTGACTTTTTGCAACCTATTAAACCACGCCACATTCGTCAAGCTAAAGTCCGGCTAATCATCGTAAGAACGATTGTTAATTTCATATCAAGCAATCGTGCATTGAGTAGCCATTATCAGATAGACAAAATCAGATGCACTGAGCAACCGCTCAATGCCGCTCGGATTATTTTCTTTCTTCCATGGGCACATAACGCCTGTATTTATCGCCTATGTAAATCTGCCTGGGCCTGCCTATCTTGAAAGGCCTGGTATCATGCATCTCCTTCCACTGGGCAATCCAGCCGGGGAGGCGTCCGATGGCGAACATCACGGTGTACATGTCCGTGGGAATTCCCAGTATCCGGTATATTATCCCGCTGTAGAAATCAACATTGGGATAAAGCTTCCGCTCGATGAAGTAATCATCCTGGAGCGCAGCGTGCTCCAGTTCCATGGCTATGTCAACCAGCGGCTCATGAACATTGTATTTCCGTATCAGATAATCGCATTTTTCTTTCAATATTTTCGCCCGCGGGTCATAGTTCTTATAGATCCGGTGGCCGAACCCGGACAGCTTGAACGAGCTGGTTTTATCCTTTGCCTGGTCGATGCACTGCCTGATGGTCAGTCCCCGTTCGCTGATGCCTTCTAGCATCTCGATCACCCGCTGGTTCGCCCCGCCGTGCAGCGGCCCCCAGAGGGCGCAGATCCCGGCGCAGATCGACGAGTAGAGGTTCACCATGCTGCTTCCCACCAGGCGCACCGTGGAGGTGCTGCAGTTCTGCTCATGGTCGGCATGGATGATGAGGAGCGTGTTCAGGATCCGGTCGATGTCCGGGTCGACCTCGTAGGGCCGCACCGGGCTGTTGAACATCATGTAGAGGAAGTTCGCGCAGTAGCGGAGATCGTGGCGCGGATACACGAAGGGCTCCCCTATGGAATGTTTGAACGAATAGGCTGCGATGGTGCGGACCTTGGAGATCAGCCTGACCGCCATGTGGTCAAAGGTGTCGCTGTCGAAATCATCGGTGAAAAACTGGGGGTAATAGACCGACAATGCGTTCACCATGGTGCTCAATATCGCCATCGGGTGCGCCCCGACCGGGAACCCGTCAAAGAACCGGAGCATCTCCTCGTGGATCATGGAATTGTCCGTGAGTCGCTGCGAGAAAAGCTTCCGCTCGTCCTCGTTGGGCAGGTGCCCGTAGATCAGGAGGTAGGCGGTTTCCGTGAAGGCGGCCTTTTCAGCCAGCTCTTCGATGGGGATGCCGCGGTACCGGAGCGCCGCCTTGTCCCCGTCGATATAGGTTATGGAGCTGAGGCAGGAACCGGTGTTCTGGTATCCCACATCGAGGGTTATCAGGCCGGTGTCTTTCCTCAAGCTGCTGATATCGATGGCCCGTTCTCCCTCGCTGCCTTCGATAATGTTCAGCCGATACTCGCTCCCGTTGTATTTCAGCAATGCGTCCTTCATGTCCGTTGTCCTGTCGTGCGCCCGGTCGCACTCCCCGTCCGCGGGCGCGTTCATCAAATAAAAAAGCCAACACCTTGGTCCCTTCCTTCTGAAAGGAAACAGATGCTGGCTTACCAATTAACAACCTTAGCAATGTTTGGCGGGTCTTTCTACCGGCTCCGTAAACCAGGCTCCGTAAAACTCCCCTGCAGAATATTCATGTGTGCGATAAGGCCTTTAATGCAGTCTTCCTGTTCACTGCTAAAGCCAGTAGAAAGGAAGGTGCCTTTCGTTCAATCTTTTTTTGTTCTGCCGGATAAAATTTTTTCTTCGAGATTGCGGTCCAGGGTGAAAATGATGACCCGCTCACCGGTGGTGGTGCTGATGTCGGTATGCATGCTTACGATGGCGGTTCCCGTGATGTCCCCGACAATGGTTTCCAGCAGATGGCGCGCCTCCTCGAGGAGCTTCACGCGGACCTGCTTGATCAGCATGAGCCCTCCATCGCTTTTCGTGAGCTGCTCCTCGGCCCTGGTGAGGACCCCCTTGAGCCTGACGATGACCATGTCCTCAATGATATAGGTCCTTGTTTCGACGGGGCCCCGCCCCATGTATTCTTTCTCGAACCTGACCAGGGCATCGCTGATCTCGGCCTCGATCATGCCTTTGCTTCTGCTGTCCTTCATCGGATCCTGCGCGTTACCGCTCCAGTATTGTTTCTTCCACGGCCATGCCGAAATGGCGCCCCCCCTTCTCCAGATAACCGAGAACGCGGTCGCCCGGCTTCAGCTGGGCCACGCTGACGGCGCTCCCGTCGGGGGCCGTGAGCCTGATCGTTTCGGCGTTCTGGAGAACCACCGAATGCTCCGCGCCGTTTTCGTCAACGGCGTAAACGACCAGCATCGGCCGCTTTTCTATCTTGGAACGGCCCACGTAGGACGTGTAGGTGCCGCCGTCCTTCGTGACGATCTGGACCGGGTCGCCGGTCTTCAGCTCGCCGAGATACCGGGTCTTTCCTCCCGGCACCCTGACATAGGAGTGGACCGCGCCGGCGTTGATACGGAAGGGCCGGGGCGCGACATAGGGATTGTCGATATTTTCGGCGTGGACGAGGAACATGCCCTGACTTCCGTTGCCCACCAAGAGGCCCTCGCCCAGGTTGATATTGCTGCAGGTATCGACGCATACCCTGTCGCCGATGCCGATGTTCTGTATGGCCGTCACCTCAAGGCTCGCCAGGCGGTAGTTCTCGCTGTCGAGGCCCTTGATGTACCGGACGACCTTCGCGATCTCGGACGGATCATCGGTTTCGAGGACCACGCCGGCAACGCCCTTTTCCATGATGCCGGCGGCAAGCTTCGCGTCAGAGGCGTTCCTCACGAAGGTATACAGGCGCTCGCCGCCCTGCGGGATCAGGTTTTCCAGGGGGATGATGTTCCAGTCCGTGGTGCGGGCCACGACCGAACGGGTCTTCAGCGCTTCCGCGGCCCTCTTCTCGTCGTCCTTGTTCTTGATGATGATCATTTCAACGTCATCGGGGATCCGCCGGTCCCCCTGCTCCGGGGCGATGACCGCCATCCGGCCGAGCTCCTTGACGCGGGGAACGAAGTCGTCAGTCGTTATTATGGCATCGACGCCGGACTCCAGCGATTCGGTCACGAGCTTCTTGTCCCAAGATGTCAGGTGCAGCCATATCTCTTTCATGCATCACTTCCCGTGTACGATCTCCGATATCTTTCGGACGATGGTGGCAGGGTCCTCATGCTGGAACACGTTGCGGCCGATGGAAACGCCGCACCCGCCGGCCTCTATCGAGCCTCTGACCATCTCCAGTATCTCCTCGTCGGTCTCCATCTTTTCGCCGCCCGCGATCACGACCGGCACCGGGCACCCCATCACGACCTCGTTGAAGGATTCGGGGGAACCGGTATAATTCACCTTCACGATATCGGCGCCGAGCTCCGCGCCGACGCGGGCAGCGTGCTTGACGACGTTCACGTCATACTCGTTCTTGATCTTGGCCCCCCGGGTGTACATCATGGCCAGGAGGGGCATCCCCCATTCACGGCAGCCGCGGGACACCATTCCCATCTTGCCGAGCATTTCAGATTCGGTGTTGGCGCCTATATTGACGTGGATTGACACGCCGTCGGCGCCGAGGCGGACCGCCTCTTCAACGGAGCAGACCAGGGTCTTGGCGTTGGAATCAGGCGCGAGCACGGTGCTGGCGGACAGGTGAACGATCAGGCCTATGTCCTTGCCGGAGTTCCGGTGCCCCGTCTCGACGATTCCCTTGTGCATCAGGATGGCGTTGGCCCCGCCGTCGGCGACGCTGTTGACGGTCTTGGCCATGTCGATCAGGCCGGGGATCGGGCCCACGGTGACGCCGTGGTCCATAGGCACGATGATGGTCTTTCCCGTGTTACGGTTGATCAATCTCTGCAAACGAATTTTTTTTCCGATCATACTGGCACCTCAATCATTGCAGGCAGCGCCCGGAATTACCGGGACCGGACGCGCCGAAAGAATAATGATAATCAATAAAGCGAATGTGAAGAAACAATTTTTGATTACTGACCGGCAAAGTCAAGTAATTTGGGAAGAGGCACAAAAATAATTGACTATTCCGAATGGATGTTCTAGTGATAATTAATACATTATGTCTTGAATTGATGTAACCGGTCCGCGAGTGGATACCCGGCGCAATCGGCACAACGAAGCAGACACAATCATGATACAGGTCCGCATCATGACACTGCCGCGCCGATTATCAACACCGGTTAAATCATCATCAGGGGCGCGTCGCTTCGCCTGCGATGACACTATTAAAAAAAATATTGCACGGACAATGAATTCAGACCGGGGAAAAACCGACAGAGACGAATACCGTGACTACGGCGAATTGTGGAACTTCAATCTCCAGAAAATAGAGACAATCCAGAACGAGATTGAAAAATCAATTCACGACCTCGAAAACAAATACGTCGATTTTGAAACAGCCTATGCCGGCATAACCAGACAGCTGGACGTCCTCTCATCCATTTACTCCGGCTATAACACGGTCAAGGGCGCGGAACCGGTCATGCGCCTCAAGGCCGTGCTCGAGACGTATCGGAAACGGTATACCAGGGAAAGCCTGGATTTCAACCTCGTGTACGGGCTCCTGATAAAAATTGCGGACATGCGGAGCGCCAGTTTCGAGGACTTCCCCCGGCTTGTCCATGACGAGTCACCCGTTGCGGTGACGGGAGGCGAAATCACCGGGCGGGACTATTCCCGCATGCCCCATAAATGGATCACCTTTGAGAGGAACCGTTCCTGGTTCATAGCGCCCTTCTCGTCCGTCACCATCGTGAAGAGCAGCAATTTCTCCATCGAGGCGGTGGAGAAGCCCGATTTCCTCGCCATCGACATTGGCGGCAAGACCGTGAAGGTAAAGGACATATTCGTCAAATCGCTTGACCATGCCGGCAGTCCCCGCTGTGTCATCATGCTAGACGGCGCGGCCAGGAATTACGCCGCAGACAGGATCGGCAGGCGGATCTTCGCGGCCCGGGACATCATCAGGCCGATGGTGAAGCCTTTCAGGACGGTGCGCTCTCACCCGCTGTCGCCGGGGCGCCTCCGCCTTTTCGGACAGAACCACCTGTTTTTGAACTGATCACCGCATTTCGATGCCGATGATGGTGACGTCGTCATTGGCGTTGATGCGCTCCTTTCCGATGAAATTGCGGACGTCCTGGATTATGCTGCGGGTTATTACCTGGACCGGCTGCCGGGAAAACTTCCTGATAATTTCCATCAGCCGCTTCTCGCCGTACTCCTTCATGTCCATGTCGAACTCCTCGTAGATGCCGTCGGAAAACAGGACCACCTTGTCGTCGGGAGTTATCGGTATCTCGCCGCACCCGTACTCGAGGTCCCGGCCGAAACCGACGATCTTTCCGGTCCGGCTGAGCACCGTGATCTCTTCGCCCCTGACCAGGTACTGGTCCGGATGCCCGGCGGAGGCATACCGCATCGAGCGGGTGTTGATATCGATGTCGGTTATGATGCAGGAAAAGAGCACCGACAGGTTCCCGTACCGGTTGAAAAACTCGTTGTTGAGGACCCTCATTACATCAGACGGGGCGATATGCTGGTACTTGAGCTTCTCGTACTCACCCTTGATGAGCATCGTTACCAGGGCCGCCTGGATCCCGTGGCCGGTCGCGTCGGCCAGCAAGACGCGCAGTATCCCCGGCTTGATCTCCACGATGTCGTATATATCACCGCCCACCTCGCTCATGGGATAAAATCGTATGTCAAACCTGAACGGCGAATCTTCGCAGATCCGGCTCTGTAAAATATTCTCCTGGATGCGCCTGGCCAGGGAAATGTCCTCCTGGATGGTCTGGTACGCCTTGGTGACCTGGTCATAGGCATACTCGAGGGCCATGGTCCTCTCCCTGACCTTGTCCTCGAGGCTTGCGTAGAGGCTCGCGTTGTCCACTGATATCGCCACGTACGAAGCCAGGGTCTTCAGGAGCTCTATCCGCTCGCCGGTAAAGGCCCGTGTGGTCAGGTTGTTTTCCGCGTAGAGGATCGCCGAAAGCTTTGTCTGGTGCATGATGGGCAGGCAGAGGACGCTCTTGCACCGGTTTTTCTTGATATAGGGATCGTTGACGAAAATACCTGCCCTTGACGCGTCATGGAGAACCAGGTTCTCCTTGGTCCTGGCCACGTAGTGGATGACCGCCGGGGATAGATCGCTACTGGCGTAGAGGGGGGTGCTTTTCAGGACCTCGATCTGGCCCGTGGCGATGTCACCGCACGCCTCTACCACCAGGGCGCCCTCTTTCTCCATTACGAGGGCCCCCTTCGTCGCAGCTGCGCACTCCCCTATGATGACGAGGAGTTTTTTAAGAAGCTTCTCCAGCACTATCTCGCCCGAGATAAGCTGCGTGGTCTTCAGGAGGAGGCTGAAATCCATCCCCATGGTGCCGGACGAGGTGCCCGTGTGCTCCTTTCCCGCATCCACCGGGGCGGAGGGGTGGTCTCCGGCGATGAACTGGGGATATTCCTGGCTGATCCGGTGGGCCACGGCCGAGGCGCCGTATTTCGCGTAGCAGTAGTGCGCCTCAACGAGATAGGCCCGCGCGACGAACTCATTGCCCCGCGACAGGTGGTACTCCGCGGCCCGCTCGTTCCCGGTCGCCTCGCAGAGGGACGAGCCGTTCGTCCGGGCCTCCCGTATCGCCTCGTCAAAGAGATCGGCCGCCCGCGAATGGGGCCCCCGGGCGGCCGTTTGCCCGGCCTTGACCAGGAGATACATGGAGCGGTAATTCTCGGGTGAATTTCTCGACCATACCCTGAGCAGGCGCAGGTTTTTCGCCACCTGTCTCATGCGCCACCGGGCCTTCCGCTTGGATCCGGCAGGTCCGGCCGAGAGAAGGGCGAGGGAATAATAGTAATAAAAAAACGCATTGTTGGCCTGGGAGTAGAGAATGTCCCGGATATCCCTGTCGGCCGCCGATCCCAGGACAATGGCCGCTTCGTATTCCTTCGCATAAAAATGCGACATCAGCTTGTATGTGTAATAGCTGTACGTCGTTACCCTGAATTTTTTTATCTTGCCAACGAACTCCTGCTCGTTGAATCCATCGTCGCTGTAATCGGACAGCGACCTGGTCCTCGACTTCTGGCTCAGGATGTACCGCTCGCTCATGGTCAGCTCGTAGATGAACTCCTCGTTTTTCGAGGCCAAGACAAAGCCCTGGTACCCGGCCATCTCCTCGAAGACCTGGTCCAGGTTGTGGCCAAACTTGATGCGAAATTGTATGATATTGACCGCCGAAAACACCGCATAATTGATGTCCCCGGTCTCAATGCCCACCCGGTATGACCGCTCCATGAGCTGAATGGTCCGCATGTAGTGCTTGCGCCAATGGCTTATCAGGAACCCGAAGATGAAAAGGATCCTCGGCTTCAGGTCTTCGTTGTTGTATTTTTCGTTCAGCTCCATGGCCAGCATGCCGAACCGGTACGCATCTTCATACCGGCCCATGCCGGAGCCCAGTATCAGGGCGTAGGAAAGAAAGGCGATCGATGAATGTTTCGAGTTGCCGTACCGGAGGGTATGGTTTACCATTTTCATAGCCAGCAGCGCCACGATATCATTGTCGATGAAATAGGCGGCCGTGCCGGTGTTGATGCAGAGAATGATGATCATCATGACTTCAGGGTCAGTAATTTCCGGCGAGTCCATAAGGTCCTCGACGCTGCGCCTCCCCTGGAGAATCCTCGCCTTCATGATTTCTCGAACCAGTCCGCCCCTGCCGGGCTTCGCCGGAATAGTGATGCCGAACAGCTTCAGGGCCTCAAGCCCGCACTCCATTCCAGTCCGGTGGGACCCCATGTTGGTGTAGATGATGACCTTCTTATCGTAAACCTTCGCCCGGTCAATGATGTTCACGGCATGGTCTATGACGTAATCGAAAAGCATGAAGGCATCGTCAAAATTGGCGTTCAGATATTCGCATTCGGCCTTTTCGAAATAGAGATCATAGGCAAGCCGGTAATCCTTCTCCCATGAATCATTCTCCAGCAGTCCTATGCCGGCGCTGAAATACCTGAGGGCCTCGGAATAGGCCGTTGCCGACTTGGCCTTGCGTCCGGCCAGAAGGCTTAGGCCGGCAATCTCAATTTTTTCCTCGCGTGACAAAATCCGCGACGATCCGGCATTGAACTGGTTTACAATGTAAAAAACCTTCTCATACAATTGCTCGCCCCGGGACCTGCCCATAACGAGCCGTCCGATCCGGTAGTGCGTAAGCTCCGCCTCCCCCGGCGGGATGAGTGAATAGATGACCTCCTGGATTTTATCATGGACAAAACAGTAGTGTTTATTGGAAAGGTATATCAATCCCTCGTCGATGGCCCTCTGGAGCACGGACAGCGTTTCCTGGATGTCCTTCTCCAGCAGAAGGGCCATGTCCTCGAGGTCGAAGCGGTTGCCGATGCAGGCGGCAAGCCGGAGGACATGCTGCACCTGCGGGTCAAGGCCGGTGATCCTCCCGACCATGAGCTCGGCGACATTTTCCGACACCTGCAGGCCCCTGATCATGTCAAGGTCCCACTTCCATCCTCCCGGCGGTTCGTACCTCAGAAGCTGGCTGTCAAAAATGCTCCTCAGCAGGTTCTCCAGGAAGAAAGGATTCCCGTTCGTTTTCTGGTGCAGCACCGCCGCAAGGGCATCAACCTCTTCCCTTTCATTGTTGACGAGATACGAGATGTAGCAGCCGATATCGGCGGGCGTCAGCGGATCAAGGCTCAACGCGGTGATCCGGTCCTTCGAAGCTTCCAGGATGTCGCGGAGGGGATGGTCCGGGCCGAGTTCGGAGCTGCGGTACGCTCCCACCAGCATCAGGTACCCGGAACTGAAATCGGTCAGAATGCGCGATATAAGATTGAGGCTCGCGGCGTCGGCCCACTGGAGGTCATCGAGAAAAATGACGAGCGGGTGCTCGCGCTTTGTGAAAATCCGGATGAATTCGCCGATGACCTTGTTGAACCGGTACTGGGACTTTTCGGAGTCCATCTCGGCCAGGACCGGCTGGCGGTCAACGATCAGCTCCAGCTCCGGAATGACGTCGGTTATGACCCTGCTGTTGTCGCCCAGGGCAGCCAGGATGCATTCCTTCCACCCCGCTATGCGGTCCTCACCTTCCGTCAGTATCAGAAGCATCAGTTTCTGGAACGAATGGATGAGCGCGCTGTAGGGAACGCTCTGCCGGGACAGCTCGTATTTACTGGAAACGAAATATCCCTTTCTGCCGGTGACGTTCTTCTCCAGCTCCATTGCCAGCGCGGTCTTGCCGATGCCCTGAGGGCCGGCAACCACGACCATTTCAACGGCACCCTGGCTAACCCGGCTGAAGGCGTCCGTCATCAGGGCCTTTTCCCGCTCCCTTCCAATGAGCACCTGGGGAAGGCTGAACCTGTTCATGAAATCGGCGGTTCCCAGCTCAAACCGGGATATTTTCCGGTATTTTTTCAGCTGGAACAGGCACTCCTCGAGGTCTTTTTTCAACCCGTAGCTGTTGTTGTACCGGTTTTCAGCGTTTTTTGAGATGAGCTTCAGGATGATGTCAGATAACGCCTCGGGAATATCCCTGTTCACCTGGTCCGGCGGTGCCGGCTCCCGTGCTATGTGACAGTAGAGCAGTTCAAGGGGGTCCTTTGACGCGAAGGGAAGCGAGCCGGTCAACATCTCGTAAAAGCTGATGCCGAGTGAATACAGGTCGGTCCGGTAGTCGATGGTGCGGTTGAGCCGACCGGTCTGCTCCGGGGAGAGATACGGCAGTGTGCCCGTGATCATCCAGGGGTCATAGATATTCTCATGTTCCCTTCCGAGGAGCGAGGCTATGCCGAAATCGGTTATCTTGACTTCGCCCGTTGTCGCGTTGTACAATATATTATGCGGCTTGATGTCCCGGTGGATTATCTTGTGCGTGTGGATATACCCCAGGGTATCGGCCACGGGTATGGCGACCTCGAGGAACTCCTCGATGCCGAACCTCCTGGTGTTTATGACATCCTTGATGGAGCAGCCGCTGAAGTCCTCCAGGACCATGGCGATGCGGTCCTTTTCCTCTATAAGGCCGTACGTCTTTATGACGCCGTCGATCTGGATGGTTTTTATCAGGTCGTATTCTTTTTTAAAGCGGGCGATATCGGCAAGGGTCGGATGGACGGCCCTGATGATCTTGAGCACCACGGACAACCCGTCGCTCTCACGGACGCCGCGGTACACGACGGACTTGCCTCCCTCGGCTATCTTCTCGGTTATGGAATATCCGCTGATTACGCTCATAGTGCATCCGGACAAAGAGAACGGAACAACAAATCCGCGCAGGGTCCCCCGGCCGCGTGCGGATAGTGATAGTAGTGCAGATACGAAGCAATGCGTCCACTAATATTTATGAATTGAAGCCGTATTATGTCGTGGGGAACGAATCAGCTGAAGCACGAGAGGGCCAGGAGCAACTGCGCCGGTGCATAGACCGCCCACACGATGACGGACTCCTGCCGGTGGGGCCTGATAAAGGACAGGTAGGCGAGTAAAAAATCTGACATGACGAACAACAGGGCCCCCGCCATTATGAAAAGGCTCTGTCTCGATAGTTCGTTATTGAGCTGCGAGATCGCGAAAAAAAGCATCGTGCATAGAACGACGGCGTATACAAGGATTGGTATCTTCAGTCTCCCGGCAGAGCCCCTGATGCCCCGGTAAAACATCAACAGCAGTACAAGCAGGATTGCCGCCACTGCCGCGTTCCAGCCTAGAAACCGGTAGTCCAGTGAAAAGGCGGCAATATACATGACGTGGCCCAGCATGAAATAGACGATCCCCTGTTCCATCAGGTTCACCTCGACCACCATGAGCATGGTATCGGCGATCACGGAAAAGACAAGGGCCGACAGAACCAGGACCCGGTAGGTGTTCGCTCCTTCCTCGATAATTGAAAGGACCGCGAACCCGGCTATGATCACGGTGACCATGGGGGTGCACAGGTACTTGAGGGGAAGTTTTTCCCGGTAGGTGACGTATTCCCGCGCCGCGAATACCGCGACAAGGGCGGCCGCAAGGCAGGAAAACCAGGGTATCGCGAAAAGCTCCATGGCCCCTTATTTTTTCTCCCTCTCGTCTTTGCCTTTCTTGAAGATTTCCGAGATTTCTCTCAGCTCTTCCGGCTTGACCTTCGAGTCCATTGCGGCTATGTTTTCCTTGCGGATCTCGTCGTATATTTCCTTCCGGTGCACGGTCACGCGCTTGGGTGCGCGGATGCCGAGCTTCACCTGGTCGCCCTTGATGTCGATGATGACGACCTCGATGTCGTCCCCTATCATGATGCTTTCGTTCAATCTGCGCGCCAGTACCAGCATACCGTTAACCCTCGGCCGCCTTTTTCATCTCTTCGAGAATCTTGTGCCTCACGCTGTACCGGTCGCTGAGGGATATGGCCTGCCGCCCGAGCCTTTTCTCCGGATTGACGATTATGGGCCCCTGCAGATTGGCGGTCATGTCCGACGGGTTCGTCGGGATGGTGACGATGGCGAACACGACCAGGTTCTCCGCCGTGTCGGCCCCGACGGCCTCGATGTCATTCATGGACACCACCAGCTCGTATTCGCGCATAAAGTCAACGGGGCGGATGATGACAAAGGCCAGTTCCGGCTCGTCATAGGCCTGGAGCCATTTCAGCGGTGAATTCTCGTCGTGGGCGTCCAGGAGGACGAACTTCCTGACGTCATCGAAGCCGAGTATGCCGTCGGGGAAATCGATGATCTGCTGTTCCGTGACTTCAATTTCTCCGAACGGCCTGGTTTTAATTTTAATGCCCAAAAACAATCTCCTTCTACATTAACATAGCTGTCATTCAGCTAATATCACCGTGCTTGTTTTTAACATGACCCCCTGAATGCCCCGGATGGGGGATTTTTTTTGTTAAACAAACCGCAGTTGGATGCATCAGCCCCCCTTCGGGGGGGGGTGGGGGGTGTTACCGGACAGCAACCTCGCCGATTCGTCAATGTATATCCTTTCAACCCCGCTGTGCAACAATTTTTTTCCTACCTGAGGAAATCCATAAGGGTCGGCATGATCGACCGGGCCCCGACCGCCAGGGCGTACCGGTGGACGCTCTCGAGCCACTTGAAGTTCATGATCGTTTCGGCGTAATCGATGCCCTCCGTATTTGCCAGCATGGTGGTGACGTTGCTCTTTTCGAATTCGGACCGTTTCGCCAACTCCTCTACCCTGTTGGTCCTGGCGCCCATGGCCGAAATATGTTTCAATATGTTCTCGAGCCCCATGTCGATAAGGCCGAGGTCCCGGCCGCCGATCAGTTCCTGGTCGCCCCGGACCAGGTCGTCCCGGAGCTGTATGACCATTTCGAAGATCGACATGCCGCCGATAGTGACCGTGGGATCGATATTGTTGGGCGGCTCGGGAAAATTCGGATTGAGAACCCCCAGGTCTTTCAGGACCGTGCCGCTCCCCACGTCCTCGAGCCAGATCTGGTGCGGGGTGGTCGTCTCCATGATGAGGTTGTTGCGGCCGCCCTTGGAGGCGCGGATGCTCAGGCCGGCGTTGTTGATCTTGTCTATGATGATATCGATATTGTCGCCCGCCGATATGCTGATCTCGCGGCCGTCGACCTTGATTGACTGGTTCGTGGGAGCGGTATATGCAGCCACGTCCTTGTTTGAGGTGAGGATCTGGTTCGTCGCCCAGAAGACCTCGTTGCCGGGGACGCTCACGTCCATGTACTCCCCCTTGGACACCTCGCGCTTCAGCTTCCCTATGTTGCCGCGGTACTCGACGCCGATCATAGCGTCGCCCTGGTTCCCGGCAGTCAGGGTCTGGTATATGGGCACCCAGGGGTTGGGCTGGTCCTCGGTGCCGGTTTGATGGCCGCCAAAGATCGACCTGCCGGTGGCCCCCTTGCTGTTGGCGATCGCAACCAGTTCGTCCAGGAGCTGGTTGATTTCGGTTGCCGCCGCCTCCTTCAGCTCGAAGGAGGTATAGATGCCGTTGGCCCCCTGCACCGTCAGGACCCGTATCCGCTGGAATATGCGCAGCGTCGACTGGAGCGCGGTATCGACCTCGTCAAGCCGCGACTTGCTCTCGTTCAGGTTGCTGATGAACTGGTCTATCTCGGTCAGGCGTGTATGGTAGAGCATCTGGTTCGTGCTGGCTATCGGGTTGTCCCGGGGGACGTTGACGTTCTTTCCCGTGGCCAGGCTGTTCTGAATGCGGTCCATCTCCGACTGGTGCCGCTGCAGGTTGTAGTTCATGGTGTTGTTTATCATCTGGTTGGTGATGCGGTTCATGCGTTATACCCCCATCCGGTTGATAATGGTGTCCAGCATATGGTCCATCGTGGTAATAACGCGCGCCGCCGCATTGTAGCCGTGCTGGAACGCCACCATGTTCGACATCTCCTCGTCCAGGTTCACTCCCGATATCGATTCTCGGAGATTGCCCAGGTTCTTGAGAAGGGTTTCCTGGTTCTTCACCCGGTCCTTCGCCTCCTCGCCCTGGGTCCCCGTGCGGGATATGACCGCGGTGTAGAAGTCGTTGAACGTGGTGTTGGTGTCCACCATGGCGTTCTTGTGCCTGATATGTGCTATCCGGAGCGCGTTGCTGCCATCGCCGATTCCATTCGACGTGTTCACGTCGCCCGTCCCGCCGACATCCTTGCCGCGGGCCGCGCTGATCCGGTCTACGTCCATCATGATGCTTTCCGATACGGCCATGTGTGCCGCCGGGTTGAATTTGGGCGTGATCGTGATGTGCTCCCTGCCCGGGAGGAATTTGATGATGTCATTGATCCGCCGGTAATCGAAGGCCCCCTGGGGCCCCGACTGTTTCAGTATCCCGGTGAGCCCCACGAGGAACTGGCCTGAGTCCTCGAGGTGCCGTATCATGAAGTTCTTCTTGTCCACGTCCTGGGCCGTGGTGGCCTTGAGGGCCAGCTGGCCGTTGTGGTTCATATAGGCGACAACGCCCAGTTTGGCGTCGTTTATCTTTTTGATAATCGTAAGTGCGGTGTCCGAGGCGTTGTAATCGATCTGCACGTTGGATTCAAGCTCGGTGTTATTAACGAACGTGAGGGTCCCGTTGATCCCGATGGCCGCGGACGCGTCGATCCTGTTGTTCCCGGAGACCTTGAAGATGGCGGTCACGTCATTGAGGCCGTCATTGTTCAGGTCAAAGTTGCCGTCCACGTTGTCGCTGATGACCAGGTGCCGGAAAAAATCGATGTTGGTCTCGTTGCGCCTGCCGAAGCCGTCGCGGTGCACCTCGTTGGTGAGGTCAACCAGGTTAACGGCGAAGGAATTGATGTCGTTGATGTTCTGGCGGATCACCTTGTCCCGTATGTCGATGAGGCTGGCGATCTCGCCGTGCTTGATGTCCACGTCCCTGCCGGTGTCCTTCCACACGACCTTGAAGAGGCCGTCGTTCGTCTGGTCCATTTCGACCGCGAGGGGATGAAAGACCTCGCCCTGGACAAAGTTTTCGCCGCTGATGTACACGATGGTTTCGTCCTTGTCGCTCCGGCCCACGCTGATGTTCACCAGCTCCGACATTTTCTCGATAAGGGCATCACGCCGGTCCCTGAGGTCGTTCGGGTTGTCCCCCAGGGCCTCCGCCTTGAGAATGCGCTCGTTCAGGTCGCGGATGTCCTTGCCGTACATGTTCAGCTGGTTGACCCGGGCCTCGATCTGGCGGTTGGCGTTGAGGCGCAGTTCGTAGAGCTGGTTATAGGTATAGTTCACTTCATGGGACAGGTTGATGGCCTTTTCCTTTACCACTTCCCGGGTGGAACGCTCCTCCGGATATTTCGAGAGCTCCTCCCACGACTTCCACAGCTCGTCGAGGCGGTTGCGTACCGATTCCTCGGACGGCTCGTTGTATATGGTCTCGATCTGGTACACGAATTCGTTGCGCACTTTCCAGTAACCGGCGTTGTTCTTCTCCACCATGATGCGGTCGTCGATAAAGCTGTCGCGGATGCGCTCCACCGAGGCCACCACGGAGCCCTGGCCGATGTTGCCGGGGACGTTGGACCTGTTCAGGGCCGGGACATAGAGCGGGTCTGCCGCGGTGATGACCACCCGCTGCCGGGAATACTCCTTGTTCTCGGCGTTGGATATGTTGTGGCCCGTCGTGTGAAGGGCCTGCTGATGCGTCATCAGCCCCTTTTTCCCTATTTCCAGACCCATGAATGTTGAAGGCATAGCCGCACCCCTTACGCTGTTTGATTGAACAGGATTGAATTTTTCAGCTTTTCTTCTTCTTTGCCATTGCTGCCGTAGGCCGTTTCCGTGGAGCTGGTCCTGCGCAGCCCGGTGAGAAGTATATTGTAATATTCCATGTTGTCATGCATGAGGACATGGTTGGTTTCCTGAAGTCTGCCGAGGCGCATCATGACTTCCTTCAGGTTCCGGCCCAGGAGGATCATGTTATCCGATACCGGTTTTTCCGCCGTGGCCGCCACGTCGGAGAGGGTGACATGGTCGTTCCGTATATGCCGCTGCTTAACATAGGCCTCGACCTGCCTGAGGCGCATCGATTCCAGGGATGAAATCATTGACAAGAGCCCTTCCTCTTCCAGGGATATCTTCTCAATGAGCTTCCCATTATGGTCCACGATGGCGCCGGTTTTGTCTTTTTCAAGGGAGCAGAGCTTTTCAAAAAGCCCGGTTTCTTCCTTAAGTATTCGTATCATTTCAGTAATATGCTTTTCCATGGCACATCTCCGCATCAGACATAATTGGGTGCATGTTCTCGGTTTTATAATCGGTACAAAAGGCACTTTAGATGAGAATTAATTAATGATGCAGGTTGGATTTATTAATTGCTAATAGTGCTGCTTTTTTATGTACATTTGACAAAATTGTCCAATTTAAATGAATGTGTACATACTTCATGGGGAGGCATAGGTTGCTCCCGATCACAGGGAGCAACCTATGCCTCCCCTGCAATGAAATCAGCTCGATATTATTATTATCATAGACATAAATCAATATTCTTATTATTATTGATATACAGAAAGAAAGGCATATGAGCGATCCCGCCAACATCATAGATTCCGCCACAGCCTCAACGATCCTTAAATGGGCCATCGGCATCCTGATAACCGGCTTCATCGCCCAGTTCGGGAAAAAGTTCGCCAACTACCTGATGGATAAAACAAGGTCATTGCGCAAGGGAAGGAAGCAGGAAGGAGACGACAACGTACACGGCGAAAGCGCCCGCGGCGACACGCAGATCCATGCACGGGACCAGTTCGTGGCCGCATCGCAGGCCGCTGCTGAAAAAGCAAGACTGAAACTTGAAAAAAAGAAGTCAAAGAACAGGATAAAAGGGCGTAAAAAATAATTCCTACTGTTTGTTCTTCACGGTCTCAAGAAATTCATCGTAGTTCACCTCGCTGATGGCGTCAATGGTGGTTATCTCAAAACCCACCCTGATGGTGCCGCCGTCATTGAAGATCGTGTTGCGCACGGCGACCCCCATGGTGGCCCTGTTGTCGCCGGGCAGGTTCAGCTCGATGATGACCTGTGTGTCCTTGACAAAATAGCGCAGAAGCCGGCGGTCTTTAAAAACGATCCCCAGCCCTTTCTTTGACACGTCCGTCACGATGAACTTGTCCTTTGCCGTCACAAAGAGGTTATCTTTGACCAGCTGGTCATTGATCATGGAGGCGAGCCGTTTTATCACCGTGAGGTGGTTCTCATCCATCGGCTTGGTATTGTTGACCTGGATGTACCCGTAGGGGATCATGTTTTTATAAACGAAGGGAACGGAAACCTCGGAGATGAATTCCTTCTGGCCGGAAAGCTTGTAGTCCTTCGCGTAGATTTCACTCAGGTAGAACTGGACATCCTTCTTGTCCGCCTCCGAGGGCTCCTTCCCCATCTCCTTCATGAAAATGGGGTTCCATGACGCCATAAAATGCTTCATCCGCGGATCAATCCGCGACTCGTTGAGAAAGACAACCCTGACCCTGTTGAACTTTCCCTTCAGGTCTGCCGCTATATTTTCCTTGACGTGCGCGAGCTTCTTTTCATTTGAATCAAGGGCGCCCTGGATCATCGATTCCGATATAACGTTGGTGGCGAAGAGGACGCTCTTGCCCTCCCCCGGGCCGAGGCTGGTGCGCTCTTCCTTCCGGGCCTCGGAAATTATCTGGAACTTGATGGGGAGGAAAATAAAGGTGTCCTCGTTCCCTTCAAGGCTTTTCAGGCTTGCGTAAATGGTGTTGTCGCCCAGGCGCGTGAGCACAACGATGGTGTCGGGAACCTTCTTGACCCTGGGGATCCTGAAGGCAACGTTGCCGCTGTTGTAGCCGAGGAACTGGACCGCGAGATCACCGCTCTTTGTCTTGATGTAAACATCGCGATTGGAGAAAAATTTTTTGAAAATTTCCTCGAACTGGCCCCGGTCGGTGATTGTTTTAATCGTCTCCGCCATGAATCTCTCGGTTAACCCCCGGAAGAGCTATTTAAAACCAGCCGCCTCACATAATATAACAGAGATTTTAAAAAAAATCCATAAAAAACCGTCATAATGAAATCCGCTGGCACGTCTTTTTCATATTAGACGGGAAATCCCATACCGGTTACCAAAGGGTTTTTCCTGATCCCGCAGCAGCGGGACCTGTCATGGAGGCTATCATGATGCGGATTGACCCTCTATCCTGCCGTCAATCAGGGTTATGGTCTTTTCAGTTCTGGCGGCGATGTCCCTGTCATGGGTCACGATGACAATGGTGGTGCCCTCCTCCCGGCCCAGCGCGAGGAGCATGTCGGTGAGCATCCGTGAATTGGCCTGGTCCAGGTTGCCCGTCGGTTCGTCCGCCAGGAGTATGTCAGGTTTCCCGACTATGGCGCGCGCGATGGCGACGCGCTGGCATTCGCCGCCTGAAAGCTCCGTGGGCTTGTGGTGGCCGCGGTCCGCCAGCTTGAATCGCTCAAGGTATGCAAGGGCCTGGGCCTTTGCCTCCGCCTTTTTCACCCTGCGTATCAGGAGGGGTATCATGATGTTTTCCAGGGCGGTGAACTCAGGCAGAAGGTTGTGGAACTGGAAGATGAAGCCAATGTGCCTGTTCCTGAAGCCGGAGAGGTCTTCCACGGACAGATTGGTGACGTCCCTTCCCATGACCGTCATGGAGCCGTTCTGGAAGTAGTCGAGGCACCCGATTATGTTGAGAAGGGTTGACTTGCCCGCGCCGGACGGGCCGACGATTGACACGATCTCCCCCTTCCCGATTTCCAGTGAAACACCCTTGAGGACCCGGAGGGCGCTCCTGCCGAATCCGTATATCTTTTCCAGGTTTTCAGCTTTTACTATCGTGTTGTTTTCCATCAATACATCCTGTGATACATGTGCAAAACCGGCACCGGGCGGTCCGACGCCTGTCATTCGTACCGTATGGTCTCAACCGGCTGGAGACGGGAAGCGCTCCAGGCGGGGAAGATGGCCGCCACGGTGCAGAGAAACACGGCAATGATGGCGATGAACACCACCAGCTCCGGGTTCACCTCGGTCGGGATTCCTTCGATATAATAAACATGGCTCGGCACCAGGTTTATCTTGGCGTAGAGCCCCATGTTGAAAAGCGCGTATATGCTCCCCATGATTCCGTTGATCGCGTCCTCGACCCACCGTATGATGGCGTCGAGGTTGAGGGCGGCGGCAATCCCGCAGACGACCCCCAGGAAGGACCCGATGATGCCGATGAAAAATCCCTCCAGCACGAAGATGACCATGATCGAATTCGGCTTTGCCCCCATGGACTTCAATATGCCCACCGCCTTCCGCTTTTCCATGACCACCATGACCAGGGTGCCCATGATGGTAAATCCGGCGGACACGATGACCAGGAAGAGGATGATCATCATGATCAGCTTCTCCAGCTGGAGCGCGTAGAAGAGGTTGCGGTTCTTCTCCTCCGCCGTCATGGTGAGGTACTCGTACCCGAGGAGGGCGTTGATCCGCTCGGAAACCCTGGTCGCCCGGTAGACGTCCCGGATCTTTATGCCGATGCCGGTCACCGCGTCACCTATCTCGAAGAGGCGCTGGGCCTGCGGGAGGGAGAGGATGACGAGCTTGGTGTCATAGTCATAATACTCGGTCTTGAAAAAGCCGATGACCCTGAACTGCTCCATGCCGGGCGTGAGGCCCGTCCTGACGGTAAGAGCGCCCTTGGGCACGATCAGCTCGATGTAGTCGCCGATGATGATGTTGTTGTTTGTCGCCATCTCCTGGCCGATAAAGGCGGTCGGGGTGTTGAAAAACTCGGCCTTTGTTTTATCCGAAAGGCGCCGCACTCCCTTTTTCGTGAAATTGTCCTTGTCCTTGACAATGAACTTGGACACGTCGCCGGGAATGACCCCGTGCCGGCCGATGCCGCGCACCATGACCGGGGATATGCTCGAGCCGATGCGCACCAGCCCCTGGGACATGATGTAGGGGTCGGCCGAGCGCACCTCCTCGACGGTCTTTATCTTTTTCACCAGGGCCTCGTAGTTCCGTATCCCGAGGCCCTCCCCCGGCCCGTACATGTTCTGCACGGTCACGTGGGAATCAACGTCGAGTATCTTGTCCTTGATGGCGGCCTGGAAGCCGTTCATGACGGAGAGGACCACGATCAGGATAAAGACGCCCAGGAACACGATCAGTATCGAGAGAAACGTGTTGGTGGACACGATGCCCTGGCTCTTTTTCGATTTGAGATAGCGAAACCCTATGAACAATTCGTACAGGCTCATTGCGCAGACACGCCCCCTACCGCTCGATCCGGATGATCTTCCGGTTCCACATGAGCCAGCCCTTTTTGGGCCGGTCATTGCCGACATAGTTGATGAAATCGACGTCGCCCCGAAGGAGCCGGAGGGGCTTACGGTCCCGCCGCCGAATCTCCGAGCATTCGAACTGGACGTTCCGTTTGAGGTAGGGTTTTCCCTGGTGGTCCTTGAGGACGTTCTTCTCGTTCAATTTCTCGACATCGGTCACCATGAGGTCCGTGTAATAGGTGTCGCGGAACATCTCGCGGAACACGCCTTCGCTCTTGGGATAGGCCTCGCAGGAGGCGTAATCATTGTAATTGAGGGTCTCAATGGCCCGGGCCCACTTGGCAAAGATATATTCAGGCTCGGCGAATTTTTTCTCTTTTTTACAGGAGATAACCGTCATGGTCAGAAACAGCGCTGCTGCCACGATGCACGTTTTTTTCATCAAAGACTCCGATACGCTCAAAATAACGACAGGGTTTCACAATGTGATTGCGAAATCGACGAAACAATCATCATGGACCCTCCTATTACCCCGGGGTACAGGAGGGTCATTGCTACGGTCACGCGGACAGTTGCAATTCGGATCACCAGAAACCCTTTTAAAACATGCCCATAATGGTTCAACCGCCGGTCCCGTCAAGAGGGTTTTGCCCGTTCCAGGGCGAATATGTACGGTCCACGGCGAAACGGCACGTCGGCACCAGGACCGGGAGCCCCTGTACGCCGATGCAGGACGCCGCCTCCCAGTCGCCGGGAGGGGGGTCCGATATCAGCACCAGGTAAAACACGGCGTCCTTGAAGTCCACGGCCCCGGACCGGTCCTCGACGCCGATCTTCGCGAACCAGGCCTCGCCGCCCCGGAGGACGCCGCTGCCCAAGACCTCGACGCCGCCTGCCCGGTGCCTGATGACCTTGTAATTGACATAGGCGGATTCCTTCCGGAAGGGCGACAGTTGCATGTTACAGTACGCATCATCCGATGCCCGCGCCGCGATCCACACGTTGCCGCGGTCGACGGGCACCCGGAAGCGCCCCGCCTGCTGGAAGCTGTTCTCCTTGAGCTCTTCGGCCGGGTCTTCAGGCCGCTCATCGCCGGCGGCATAATAGAGCGAGGCGGTTATTACGCTTTCAGCGCTGCCGTCCCTTCCGTACCAGAGGCCGCAATAGGCGAACTCGCCCCGGAGCTTTGTCATATCCAGGAAGAGGGAATCGCCCTCGATTCCCCTGAAATTGTCAGCCATAAGCTTTATAGTGTCTTTCAGTATCATGGTTGTTACCGATTATTGCAGCATCCCCAGTTCCTTTTCTCCGAAGACCTGGGCCGAAAATTTTTCGATCTTTGTGCCTTTCTGCTGCCACGCGTTCCCGGGAAGTCCCGCCTTGTAACAGGTGTTAACGAGGAAGGTATCAAGGTCCCATCCCTGCTCCGTGGGCACCTGGGGCAGCAGGAGCCCCGAATTGACGCCGCGGGAGATGATCAGACCGTCCCTGCCCACTTTGATCTCCGAGACGCTTTCCACGGTCTCGATGGGCGACAGGACCGAAATTTCGATATCGGCCCTCTCCAGCTCATCCTTGCCCAACGGCGGGAAGCGCGGGTCCTGGAAGGCCGAAGCCTTTGCCATGTCGATGATGGTCTCCGGGATATTCTTCACGCCCTTGATGTACCCGATGCAGCCCCTGAGGCGTCCGCGGATATGAAGGGTAACGAAGGCCCCGCATTTTTCTTCAAAGACCGGATCGCTAAATTCCGGTTTTTCACCGGCCGGCATCCCCAGGGCATCGGCGATGGTGTTTCTCGCCAGTTTCAGGAGCTTTATCTGCTGTTCCTTGTTAAGTTCTACCATGGCATCGCCTCCGGCAGGGGAAACATGCTCCAATCATATGCAAGGTGCATGCGTCCATAACTAGTCATCATTATTAATATCCTTGCGAAGATGTCAATTCAAATTGATGTATTGACCCGGGACGGGTCGTGCAATTTCCCGAGGGGATGAGGTTTGCGCACCCTCCTCCCCTCGGGCTCCCCGCCACCCCGGTCGCTCAGTCGGCGCGACGGGCTCCGGGTGAACTCGCCGATCCGGCTTTGCCGGAATCGGCTCAGACATCCACCCTTGTTTGGTTTGTCCGCCTTCGGCGGACATGTTGGGGTTGCTTGACCGCATTGAATCATTTATGTAACATATTAATATGATATGCTGTATTAATATTTTTTTAAATATAATCATTCAAATTTTTCCTTTCGCTCCGGAAGCCCCGTCCTGGGGCGTCCTCGCGACGCCGGGCCTCGTGCCCGGCGACTAGATCAGTCTTTAAAAAGCTGAATTGAAAAATGGCAATGTTTTAAGGGTAGAATGCAAGGGATTCAGCACCCGTGGCATGGAAGCCACGGGAGGCGCGAGTCTGCAAAAGGCTGCATACGAGCGCCAAGCAGTTATGAGTCACTCTAACATTCAGCCCAGCCCGCCGCAGGCGCGAGGTGATGGGGATCGAAAGGGGAAGAGGGAAGTCACCCTCTTCCCCTTTCAAAATTCAGACCGGATCCCGGTTAAAATAAATGCTCCCAGAGGGGGGGCAAAACCTGCACCGATAGCTATCGGTAACGTCCGGAATTTAAGAAAATAATTGATATATATAATTGAAGAATTATAATAGGTTAATTTAATAATATGGGAAATTACCTATGACACATAAAAATCCGGCATTAAAGTCCTCACTCTTAATGGCGCTTGCCATAATAATCGGCATGATCCCCGCCTGCCAATCCGA
Organism: uncultured Spirochaetota bacterium; assembly: GCA_937872225.1. GTDB lineage: Bacteria > Spirochaetota > UBA4802 > UBA4802 > UBA5550 > RBG-16-49-21. The sequence goes on along the minus strand of CALMRZ010000028.1, from coordinate 59,996 downwards.
ACCGCAGGTCAAAGCCGTGAACTTCCCGTCGTCGTTTATCTATTACACCGATGCCCGGGGCGTGTTTACCCTGGCCCCTCCCCCGGCATCGACAGGATACCTTCTCCCTCTCAGGGGCGCCTGCTCCCTTCCGGCCATGGTGATCAGGGTTAAGAAGAAAGAGGGAAACGCCCCGGTCAGGCAGATCACATACCTCATGAAAGGCTCGAAAAATTTCAGCTTCAGCTATGTCATCAAGGACGGCACCGGGGACTACGAGGTGACCGTATTCGGCAAGAAGACCCTGAACGCCGCGAGCATGAACGGCCTGTGCGCCTTCACGGTGCGGTCCGACGCCGAACTGCCGAAAAATTTCTGCGGCCTTGACATCAGCCGAAGCATCCTGGCCTATGTGAAGAGGGTCACGGGAAAGACCGTGGGCTCCGGCGAATGCTGGGACCTGGCCCAGGAGGCCCTGGACGGAGCCGGGGCTGACTGGAACCGGCCCCTTCAGTTCGGCATGCTCCTTCATCCGGACCGTGACGAGATAAAGGCCGGAGACATCATCCAGTTCAAATCAATAAAAATAGAAAGAAAGCTTGAAAACGGCGGCAGGCTCTTCCACACCATGGGCGCCCCGGACCACACGGCCGTCATCATCGGCGTTGAAGGAAAGAAAAAATACCGGTTGGCCCACCAGAATTCAGACGGCAAGCGCTATGTCATCACGTCGGAGGTGGACCTCAATTACATGACAGGGGGAAAATTCTGGATTTATCGGCCCGAGGCGGGGATACTGGAATAACAGGGTTTAAACCCGCCGTTAGCGGTACTTCTCCTCGATCATCTTCCGCTCCTGCTCGGACAGGGAGCCGACGTAGCCCTTCCATCCCGGGCAAAACTGGATGTGCCATTTCCACAAACGTCCCGATAGCGAAGTCGGGTCCTTGTCGTAATTTTTACGGGCCGGGCAATCGGCGCACGCTTTCTTTCCCGTAGTGCTGCCGGCGCAGCTCAGGCTTCCGGATAACAGAGCAGCGACCGCGATCATGCCGGCGCCGGAGAGGCGCAGGTATTCCATTCTTGTTACTTTTGAGTCACGATCCATCATGCCGAACATCCTCCTGTTTCCTTATTTCACGAAGGCGGCGGCAAGGTACCCCACTACCTGGTCCTTGGAACCGGCCGTGTCACCGGAATTGGCGTACTTCAAAATATCCACCTTCACCGCCCCCAGGAGGCGGCAGAGCGCCATCCCGGCCAGGACCGGGCCCTCGCCGCAGGCCTCGGCCTTGCCGGCCGATATGACGTCCTGCACCTTGCGTTCGTCAAAGGTCTTCAGGGCGTCGCTGAACTGTCTGTCGAGGGTCTGGGCCGTGTTATAGGAGTGGTAATGTGACAGGTCCGTTGAAATGACCACGGCGAACTTGCGCGTTTCCCCGGCCAGGGCCGCATGGATCCCTTCCGCGATGGCGCGGCAGATGGCGAGGTCAACGGTCCCTACGATGATGGGGACCAGGCTGAAGCTCTTCAGCACCTTCTGCAGAAAGGGCACCTGCACCTCGAGGGAGTGCTCGAGCTCATGGGCCTCCTTGATGACGCCGAAATAATCCCGTTCCTTGAGGCGCGACCCCATCTCGGCGTCAATGGTCACATCGCCCAGGGGCGTTTCGAAGATGCCTTCGGGAAGGATGGCGGCGCCGTTGAAGCGCGCCCGGTGCGACGGCGCCAGGGCAATGACGAGCTCCGTGTCCGGGGCGAGCCGGTGGAATGAGTGGGCGGCCACGGGACCGGAATACACGTACCCCGCGTGGGGCGAGATCACGCCGACCACCTCGCCCTTCGGGGAAGGCCCCTGCGCCTCCGTCAGGTACGAATCGATCATCATCCCGAGGCGCTGCGCATTTGAAGGATAGAACGACCCTGCCACCGCGGGCTTTCTACGGTACATGGCATACCTCCTGTCACTGGGTTATCAGGTATCGGGGAAGCCGTGCCTCAATCTCGTCAACGATGCGTGCCGCGACCTCGCGCTTTGATATGAGAGGGAGATCCTTTCGTGTCCCGTTCCGGAAAAAAATGGTAATGATGTTGGTGTCGGAGCCGAAGCCGGCCCCTTTCTGGGACACGTCGTTGAGGCATATCATGTCCAGGTTTTTCTCGTTGAGCTTCCGTATCGCGTATTCCTCCAGGTTGTCCGTCTCCGCGGCGAAGCCGACGGTGAATACCGCGCCGATGCGGCCGTCCCGCTTCATTGCCGCCACTTCCTTGAGGATGTCCGGGGTCTTCTTCAGCTCGAGGACGAGGTTCTCGTCAGATTTTTTTATTTTTCTGTCCGCCCTGGAAACGGGGGAGTAATCGGCCGGGGCGGCCGCCATGATGAGGACCGCGTTTTCGCACAGCTCGCCGGCCACGGCGTTCAGCATGTCCCTGGTGCTTTCCACCCCGACGCACCGGTATTTTTTCGTGCCCACCAGGGACGGGTCGATGGGGCCGTGGATGAAGACGGTCTCCCGGGCCCGCCCGGCGCAGACGTCGGCAATGGCGATCCCCATCTTCCCGGTGGAGGGGTTCGATATGAACCGCACCGGGTCGAGCCATTCCCGGGTTGGCCCGCCGGTGATTATGGCTTTTCTTTCACTTAACTGCATTGATGGCGGCCCTGTAGATATCTTCAACATCCGCGAGCTTACCCATGCCCTCATCACCGCATACCACTTCGCCCGAGGCAGGCTCGATGAAGGCAACGCCCCATGCCTTGAGTATCTCTATGTTTCTCCTGACGGCCGGATGCAGGTACATGTTCGGGTTCATCGCCGGGGCGACCATCACCGGGCAGGTGACCGACAGGAACGTGGTGGACAGCAGGTCATCGGCTATGCCGGCGGCGAACTTGCCGATGATGTTGGCCGTGGCCGGCGCCACCAGGAACAGGGACGCGCCGGACTTCAGCTCGATGTGGCCCATCTCGCGGCGCTCCCGGGAATACTGCTCGCTGTATACCGGGTTGCCGGACAGGGTCTCCAGCGTCAGGGGCGATACCAGGTGCAGGGCGTTTTCCGTGGCAACCGCGTGGACCGAGTATCCTCCCTTGACGAAGAGCCTGATGAGGTCGCAGGCCTTGTAGGCCGCTATTGATGACGATATGCCCAGTATGATTTTTTTCATTGGCGTTTGAACATCCTTTCAATATCGCCCTTCTCCATCCTGTACACGAAGGGACGGCCGTGGGGGCAGACCAGCTGGCGCTCTTTTCCGAACAGTTCCGCCACCAGGGTTTCCATGTCCCGCTCCGTCAGGCGGTCGCCGGCGCGCTTCGCCCCGTGGCACGCCACGGTCGCCGCGATCCGCTCACGCACATCGGAAGCCCGATATTCGCCCCGCACCGACTCGAGAAAATCCGTCACCAGGTCCGCGGCGTCAGCGTCCCGGGCAATTTCCGGCACCGAGGATATCTTTATTGAATTGTCAGAAAAATCCTCTATGTCAAACCCATTTTCAGAAAATATTTCAATATTTTCCATGACCAGGGCGTGATCCTCGACGGAAAGCTCCATTATGCGGGGAAAGGCAAGACGCTGGCTTTCCGGGGCATCCCCTTTCGCCAGAAGGGCATCGTACAGGATGCGCTCGTGGGCGGCGTGGAAATCGATGAAATAGAGATGGCCCTCTTTTTCAAGGATGATATAGGTGCCGAAGGCGACCCCGATGATGCGGGTCTTCCTGCTCTCCTCAATGTCATGGTACAGGTCAGCCGCGTCCTTCACGTAGGTTGACGGGGAAAAGCCGCCTCTTTCCCAGCTTGACATTCTCCCGAAATTTTCACCAAACATCAGGCGGCCCCCTAAATCCCCCGGAGGGGGACTTGGGTTAGCATTATTGATTGAATAAGCCCCCCCCGGGGGGGTTGGGGGGCGTTGTTTATCGGACGTTCCCGGCGAAAAGACAGCGTCCCTGACCGCGTGCTCCCGGCTCACGGCCTTTTCGCCCAGTGCCAGGATCAGACGGTCAATGTAATGGCCGTCAAAGAGCTTCACTTCTTTTTTCGCAGGATGGATATTCACGTCCACCAGGCGAGCGTCGATATCGATGAAGATGATCCCGGCCGGATATTTGCCCCGGGGCGCCACGGCTTCGTAGGCCCTTGACAGGAGGAACCCCAGGTACCGGTATTCCACGGGCCGGTTGTTCACGTAGAGCATCTGCATGGCCCGGTTCGACCTGAGGTAGTGCGGCTTCGACAGGAATCCCCTCATGGAAACCTTGAGGTCCTGGAGCTCGACCCGGTAGAGGTCGTCCATTATCGAGCCGCCGTATATCTGTCCGAGCCGCTCCTCGACGCTCCCGGCCCTGTTCAGCGTGACCTGGCGGTCGTCGTCCACGTCCAGGGAGAAGGCGATCTCAGGGTGGGGTATCGCCAGCTTCACGAAGATCTCCCGGATGAAGCGCGTCTCGGTCCGCACGGTCTTGAGGAACTTCTTCCGCGCCGGCACGTTGTAAAACAGGTTTTCGACGATGACCGTGGTGCCGGCAGGACCCGCGTAATCACTGACCTCGACAGCGCCGTCCGCTCCGGCAAGGCGGGCGCCGGTTGCCTCGTCGGCCCGCCGCGAAAGGATGGTGAGGCGCGATACGGATGAAATGCTCGACAGGGCCTCGCCGCGGAACCCGTAGGAGCTGATGCGCTCGATGTCGTGGATGTCCTCGATCTTGCTGGTGGCGTGCTCCATCACGGCGAGGGGAACGTCGTCGCGGTGCATGCCGCGGCCGTCGTCGCGCACCGTGATCTTGCGCAGGCCCCCCTCGAGGACCTGCACGTCGACATGGGAGGCGCCGGCGTCGATGGCGTTCTCCACCAGCTCCTTGATGACCGAGAAGGGGCCCTCGACGACCTCGCCGGCGGCGATCTTCTTCTTGACGCTGTCAGGCAGCAGCCTGATCCGTTCCATGGGCCGGTCCGTCATAGTGATTGCAGCCGCCGCACCAGTTCGGGAAGGGTATCGCCGGTCCTGCCCTTGATGAAAATATCGGTCGCGTAGGATGTCAGGCCGGTTTCCTCCAGATTGAATTCGATGATATGGGCCCTGTTCTGCTTGGCGATGAGGGGTATGCCGGCGGCCGGGTACACCACCGCCGAGGTGCCGATCACCAGCACAACGTCCGCCTTCCGGGCCGCCTCCTCGGAGCGTACCGTGGCTTCATGGGGTATCGATTCCCCGAAGAGAATGACCGTCGGCTTCAGCACCGAACCGCACTTTTTACAGAGGGGCGATATCCGCGAGGAGACCAGGGCGTCAACGTCGAAATCCCCCTGCCCGTACACCGTCCCGCAGTGGAGGCATTCGAGGCGGCTCACGTTGCCGTGGTATTCCACCACGTTGACGCTCCCCGCCTCCTGGTGGAGGTTGTCAATGTTCTGGGTTATCAGGCAGGCGAGCTTACTCATTTTCTCAAGCTCCGCCAGGGCGGTGTGGCCGGGGTTGGGCCTGGCCGTCCTGACAAGGTCTATCATTTCGAACAGCATCCGCCATACCTTTTCCGGATTTGAATAAAATACATCTATGGTGGCGTATTCGCCCGGATCGAACTTTTCCCATAGGCCTCCCCTGCTCCTGAAATCCGGAATGCCGCTTTCCGTGGAAATGCCCGCGCCGGTCAGGGCGATGACATGCTTCGCCCTCGTGATGGCCTCCGCGGCCCTGTCAATGCTGTTGTCCATGGCGATAACCCTTTTCTGATGTGGCGCCGTTTCAATCCGGAAGGACGGATACCGTCAAATCCCACCGGAACAAAATAGTTTTGTCAAGAAATTATATCTTGACACCGAAATTCAATGTTCTGAATACTATGTCCGTCTTGATGCGGGCATCCGGCAGTATGGATTCCCGTTTTTATGTTTCCGGGTCCTGACAACAGGAAAGCAGGGGGAGCGTTCCATGAATTGCGATTGCGGCGGCGCACTGATAGACGGTAAGAGCTCATATCGCGTGAGCAAAAAGCATTTTTCCCTTATCATCGACAACATTCCCGCCTTCAAATGCACCCGGTGCGACAAGGTGCTCTACTCCGAAGAGACCGTGGACAAGATCCAGCAGCTGGTAAACCGCATCGAGCGCGACACCAAGGAGATCGTGACCGGCAAGCCATCGACCAACCTGTACGACTACTGACAGCGTTCCCGCTGACGCCCCGCCGGCATGCAACCGAGAATTACCAAGGAGAACCCCATGAGAGTCAGATTCGCCCCGAGCCCCACCGGCTTCCTGCACGTGGGAAACGCCCGGACGGCCATAATGAACTATCTTATCGCGAAAAAAAACGGCGCCACCATGGTGCTCCGGATCGAGGACACCGACATGGAGCGGAGCACGAAGGAATCCGAGCAATCCATTTACCAGGACCTGGCGTGGCTCGGCATATCATGGAACGAGGGCCCCGACCGGGGCGGCGATTTCGGCCCCTACCGCCAGTCGGAGCGCTTCGACATATACCGGAACTACACCGAGAAGCTCATAGCCGACGGCAATGCCTACTACTGCTATTGCACCAAGGAAGAGCTTGACGCCATGAAAAAGGGCGCCGACGGCGAGGCCGAATCGTACACCTACAGCGGCCGGTGCCGCAACCTTACCGCCGATGAACGCGCGAAGCTCGAGGCCGAGGGGCGGAAGCCCACGGTGCGGTTCCGGGTCCCGGACAACACCTCCATCGTGGTCAACGACCGGATCAAGGGCCCCGTGGAGTTCAACAGCAGCAATATCGGCGGCGACTTCATCATCATCAGGTCCGACGGCGTGCCGGTCTTCAACTACATCGTCATCATCGACGACGCGCTGATGAAGATCAGCCTGGTCATCCGCGGCGACGACCACCTCTCGAACACGCCGAAGCAGCTCCTGGTGGCCCGCGCCCTGGGCCTCCCCGAGCCGGAATACGCGCACCTGCCCCTCATCATGGGGCCCGACCGGTCCAAGCTCTCCAAGCGTCACGGCATCACCTCGGTGGAGATGTACCGTCGCCAGGGCTACCTGCCCGAGGCGCTTATGAACTACATGTCCATGCTCGGATGGGCCTCGGAGAGCGGCGACGAGATACTTCCCCTTGAAGCCATCATCAGCCAGGTCGATTTAAAAAAGCTCTCGAAGAACGCCCCCATATTCGACTTCCAGAAGTTGAAATGGATGAACGGCATGTATATCCGGGAGTACCCGGTGCCGGCATTGACCGACCTCTTCATCCCGTTTATAAAGGAAGCGGGATACAATCCGGAAGCCATCGGCCGGAAGACCCTCGAGGACATCGTGACCATTGTCAGGAAATCATGCGAGCTCCTGTCCGACATCGGCGGCCTCATCGGGATATTCCTCGACGAGGTGAGCGAGCCGGACAGCGACGCAGACGCCATGCTCAGGACCGAAGAAGGCAGGCTGGTGATCGCGGCCGCGCGGGACCTGTTCCGGTCGGAGCTCAACGCCGGAAACTTCGCCTCCACGCTGGTCAACCGCGTCAAGGAAAACACCGCCCTGAAGGGGAAGAGCCTCTTCATGCCCCTCCGCGCCATCATCACCGGCAGGCAGAAAGGCCCGGAGCTCGACCAGTCCATGCCGGTAATAGGCTTTGACAAGTGCAAAAAGAGGACGGAATTCTGCTACGACCGGTACTGCAAGTAACCGGGGGAAGAACAGGGCAAGGATAAGGATGAGAGTCATGAAAAAGATGCTGGTCTTCACCGCCATACTCCTCGTGTCGGCGGGCGCGTGCCGCAAGGGGGCCGGAGAAATACCGTCCGGGACATGGAACTACCGCCTCATGGTCAACGGCGCCCCCATCGGCAGGGCCGTGGTCACCAACCGGATCGTGAACAACACCTGGGTCTCCACCACGGACATGGAAATGGACGCCGGGTACATAAAGAACACGTCCCGGCAGGTCATCACCGAGACCCTTGACTTCAAGCCGGTCAAGATGGAGACACACAACAGGACTATCCAGAACGGCCAGGTGAGCGAAGTCAAAACCATCGCCACCTTCACCGGCAATACGGTAGCGCTCGAAACCGGCGAGGGAAAATCCACCATCACCGTCACCAAACCCTTTATCCTGGAAGGAAATTATTTCATGAATGAGCTCATCAGGAACGAATTCAAGCCCGGCACCATCATCAGGAATCACATTTATGAGCCCTCGGTCGACACCGAGGAGCCGGTGCTGGTGCTGGTAAAGGTCCTGGGCAGGGAAGATGTGAGCATCAATGGAAAAACAAAGAACCTGATCCACCTCGGCTTCTCCATCGAAAACCTGAAAAACATCGATTCCTATATCGACAATGACGGCATCACCCAGAAGACGGTCATCACCATGCTCAACAACAGGCTGGAGCTGGTGCTGGAGTGATGACCCCCCGAATCCCCCAGAGGGGGACTTCCCCCATCCGAACTGGTCCTGGAAGCCCCCCTCCGGAGGGTTGGGGGTATATCAACCATACGAAACACTTCATTATGAAAAACAAATCAATATTGTTTTTTCTGCTTTCAATCCTCACAGCGCAAACCCTTCCTGCCGCCGACCCTTTCAACTATTCCGTCCAGGTCAAGAACTTCAAACCATCCATTTATGGCGAAAAATCTTCCCGGTTCCGCGTTGAATCATCAGACCTTGAATTCACCCTTATCGGTACGCCATACCAGAGTACCATCAGGGAGCGCATCGGCAATCAGAAAAAAACTATCGATATTGAAACCGGCCTCATCAAGAAGGTGGCGACCACACCGGAAGAGCTATCAGGATATCTTAAAAATACCCTCCTCCTGAACCTGTCGTCGCCCGAGATAACCGGCGCGGCGGCTCAGCTGAACAAAGCGGATTATCCGGTCAGGACCGTTGAAGATTTCGTCTACCGCCATATTGCGGACAAAACCCTGGGGCTACCGATCGTGCCGGCGGCGCAGGTATTCCGGATGAAACGCGGCGACTGCACTGAGCACAGCGTCCTGGCAGTGGCCCTGCTGCGTAAACTGGGTGTGCCGGCCCGCGCCGTGGTCGGCATGTATCTATCCGAGGAGTTCCTGGGTAAGCGGAATGTATTCGTGTATCACATGTGGGCGGAGGCGTACTGGAAAGGCCGCTGGCGCCTGGTTGACGCCACCAGGCCGGGGGAAGAGAAGCTCAACCGGTACATCGCCTTCGCCTATCACAACCTGAAAGCCGAGGCGCCCCTTCCCTACCTGCGGGCCGTGTCGGCGATCCAGGACATGACCGTGGAATATATCGGCAGATGAGAACAACACTCTCCTCCCCCTTTATGGGGGCCGCTCTCGGCCATCCATGGCCTCCGCGGCATTGGGACCTCCTGTCCGGCAGATGGTCTGGGTGGGGGTGAATTGTACCCACCCTCCCCTGTCCCATCCCATCAAGGGAGGGGGGTTGCATCAATCCTTTCCCTTCGAATCCTTCAGCGTAACCGTACGGTTGAACACCGGCCTGTCCGGCGTCGAATCGGGATCCACGCAGAAATATCCCAGCCGCTCGAACTGAAAGGACGTGCCGGGCTTCGCTCCTTTCAATGAGGGCTCCACCAGGCAGCGGTCCAGGACCTTCAGCGAATCAGGGTTCAGCAGGCTCTTGTAGTCGGCTCCCTCCTCTTCAGGTTTGTCCGGGTTGGGGTCGGTGAAGAGGTGCTCGTAGAGGCGCACCTCCACGGGAACCGCCTGCTCGGCCGACAGCCAGTGAATGGTGCCCTTGACCTTGCGGCCGTCCTGGGACCATCCGCCGCGGGTCGCGGGATCGTAGGTGCAGCGCACTTCGATGATCTCTCCCCTGTCGTCTTTCACCACGCCGGTGCACTTCAGGTAATAGGCGAACTTGAAGCGCACCTCCTTGCCGGGAGCCAGCCTGAAGAATTTGGGCGGCGCCTCCTCGCGGAAATCCTCGCGCTCTATGTACAGGACCCTCGAGAAGGGTAGTTCCCGCTTGCCCATGCTCTCGTCTTCCGGGTTGTTGACCGCTTCCATCATTTCGGTTTTATCCTCGGGATAGTTCTCGATGACCACCTTGAGCGGGTTCAGCACGGCGATGACCCGGGGGGCGCGGCGGTTCAGGTCTTCCCTGACGCAGTGCTCCAGGAGGGCCATATCGACCATGTTGTCCGCCTTGGCAACGCCGATGCGGTCGGCGAAATCGCGGATCGATTCCGGCGTATATCCGCGGCGGCGCAGGCCCGATATGGTGGGCATGCGGGGGTCGTCCCATCCGCGGACGTAATTGGATTTCACCAGTTCCAGGAGCTTGCGCTTGCTCATCACCGTGTAGGAGAGGCTCAGACGGGCGAACTCGATCTGCCGCGGCCGCGCCCTTCCGGGCTCGGCGATCTGGTCGAGGAACCAGTCGTACAGGGGCCGGTGCACCTCGAACTCGAGGGTGCAGATGGAATGGGTGATCCCCTCGATGTAGTCAGACTGTCCGTGGGCGAAATCGTACATGGGGTATATGCACCACTTGTTCCCGGTGCGGTGGTGCTCGTCGCGCTTGATCCGGTAGAGCACCGGGTCGCGCATGTGCATGTTCGGCGAGGCCATGTTGATGCGGGCCCGCAGAACATGCGACCCGTCCGGAAACTCGCCGGCCCTCATGCGCGAAAACAGGTCCAGGTTCTCCGCGACGCTCCGCTTCCTGCCCGGGTCCTCCTTCCCCGGCACCGTGGGGGTGCCCCGGGTGGCGGACACCTCGTCCGGCGTCATTTCGCTTACATAGGCCAGGCCCTTTTTTATCAGGAGAACTGCCCACTGGTAGATCTGCTCGAAGTAGTCCGACGCGTAGTAAAGGTGATTGCCCCAGTCAAAACCGAGCCACTTCACGTCATTGATGATGGAGTCCGTGTACTCGACGTCCTCCTTCTCGGGGTTGGTGTCGTCCATGCGGAGATGGCAACGGCCGCCGTACTGCTTTGCCAGACCGAAGTTGAGGCATATGGATTTGGCGTGGCCGATGTGGAGGTAGCCGTTCGGTTCCGGCGGGAACCGGGTCACCACCTGGCCGTTGTTCTTGCCGGCCCTGATATCCTCGTCAATGATATCCTTGATGAAATTTGTTGGGGAAGTCTTCTCGACGTTTTCCATGTATCCTGCTCCTCGGCGCGGTCATGGTCCACAGGCCGATACGCGACAGCGCCTTTGATTATGATAACAGACGCCACCGGCGATATACGTCAAGAAATATACTGTTGTTTGGTTCAATATTCATTCATTATCAGAGCAAAAGGCGGGATCTGCAAGGAATTTTACCTGGACTTAATGATTCTTCTAAGCCGCTGAGCAAATGAGTGACCGTCTAGCTTCCGAGTATCAGGCACGATGGCGTCTTCTTACATGCAAGCCGTAAGATGTGACTCACCCCCCGAGGGCGGGGGGGGTGATATACAATACCGCCCGCCCCGACGGCCCCTCACCTACTACGAATAGCAGGTCCTGTTGATGATGATCTTTTTCAGCTCATCGGAAAGATCGTTGAAGTAGGCGCAGTAGCCTGCAACCCGGACCAGGAGATACGGGTGCTTTTCCGGATTTTTATACGCGTCCAGGAGTATCTCCCTGTTGATCACGTTGGGCTGGAACTGCATGCCGCCTTTCCTGAAATAGGTGCTGAAAATACCCGCCAGGTTCCTGACCCCGTCGGGACCCTGGAACAGCGCGGAATCGATGGTGAAGGTCACCGTGGTGCCGTTGGGGGCATAGCTCACGTAATCGGCTCCGGCGACTGAATTCAGCGATGACAGCAGGTCTGACACCTCCATGCCGTAATGGGGGGTGATGCTGTTCGCGAGGGGCACACCCCTGAGCCTGCCCGACGGCAGGGCCTGCGTCTTCGCGCCGTACACGTCGCTCACGTTCAGGGCATAGTAGCCGGCGGTATAGATGCCGTTGCGCGGGCAGTTCTTCACCGAGTTGAGTGCGTTGACATAGATATTCAGCACCCTGTTGACCCATTCGACCGCTTCGCGGGACTCATCCTGGCCGAATTTTTTCACTGCGAGCAACGCGTTCCTGATCTCCCGGTTGCGCTCCCCTTCAAAATCGGCGTCGATCGCGTCAATGATTTCGCGGATGGTGTAGAGTCCTTTTTTATAAACGACTTCATCGATCGCATGGAGCGAATCCGCGGCGTCAGTGATTCCCACGGCCTGTATGCCGCTGCTGTTGAACCTCGCCCCGCCCTCGTTCACGTCCTTCCCGCTCTCGACGCATCCCCGGGACAGGGACGACGCCAGGGGCGTTGTAAAATTCTTCCGTATCTCCCCTTCGATTTTCTGATGGTCCGCCAGAATGGACGCCGCCAGGACGTTCAGACGATCCTGGAAGCGGCCAAGGAGCTCTTCCATGGTCGCCGGGGGGTTATAGCGCGGCGCCGCTTTCTTCAATTTTCTTCTGCGCCGCGCGTCCGCATACCGGGAGGAGATGAATCGTGAAAACGTATTATCGCCCCTGAAGGCATACTCGACGAATTTTGCCGCCATCTTGTCCAGCTGCTCCAGCCTGCCGAAATTCCACAGATCGTTCTCCTCGCCTTTCAGGGCCTGCAGGAACGGGAGGGTGACGTTCATGTTGGCGCAGTCGGTATTGCCGTAATGGTCGTCGGAGGCATTGGGCTCGACGCATCCCACCACGGCATAATTTCTGGCGTCCTCGATGGTGGTGTCATAATGCTTCATCAGGGTGTCCACATACAGCTCGTCGTTGTACAGTGCCGGCATGGGAGCCCCGTTGATGTATACCTCCGCGAGACGCTCCAGGTATTCCGGCGGGCTGTTCCTGTTGATGCGGGCCGTCATGTTCACGGCGTAGGGCTGGAGCTCGCAGATGTCCAGCAGCATGTAGGTCAGGTCGTTGGTGGCGTCTTTGCCGTCCTTCCCCAGGCCGCCGGCGGTGACGGCCTGGTCCGTTGACATGGTCTCAAAGAGCCTGCCGATCCTGAGATAGGTATCGCCGTCGTTCACCAGTATGGCCTCGTCCATTTTGAGGATAAAAAGCGCCAGCAGCTCCTTCGCCTTTTCATAGGTGATGAGGCCCGCCTCAAGGTCCTTTTTATAGTAGGGATAGAGCACCTGGTCAAGGCGGCCCAGGGAAACCGCGTTCTCATACGACTCGATGCAGAGCCCGATATGGATGAACATCATTGACTGGAGCGCCTCATGGTAAGTCCGGGCCGGGTATTTCGGGACATGGCCGCAGATGCGTGCCATCTCCGCCAGCTCTCCGCGGCGGGCCGGATCGGCCTCCGCATCCGCCATGACATTCAGGCGTTCGGCGTACCGCTGGGCGAACTCCTCAATCCCCCTGAGGGCGATAATGGCGCCATCGTAAAAGTCCCGGTTGTTACCAGGCCGTTCCTTCCGCATCGTTTCGATTTCTGTTATGATGCCGTCGGTCCCGAGCTGGAGGATGCGTTCGAAGTTTACGATGAAATGGGCGATGGCGGCCATGTTGTTGTTGAAGCCGGTATTCATCTCCGAGCACCGCGCCACCGTAAGCGCCAGGTCCGACAGCTTCCTGTTCACCTTCATGAGAAGGCTGTGCCGGACCCAGAAGGGTAGAATGTTGAAGTAAAATGAAAGCTTGTCCCTCAGGGAGCACTGGAAGGCCACAGGGGTCTGGCGGTTGATCTGGTGGAGGATGGACATGAAGAGGATGCCATAGTGCTCCTCCCAAACCTGGCCGCCCCTTCTTTTCGAGGTGAAATTGCCTACCAGCAGCTCTCCGGGATAGATGATGACCTTCTTGTTCTTCAGCACGTAGGCCAGGCGCTCCGCCCGGTGGATGGGCGTCGGTTTCCTGAATCCGTTTTTGCGGTAATATTTCGTCTTCAGCCTGGACACTTCAAAGCAGAGGCTGTGGCCGCTTTCCCGGATATCGTTCTGTATGTCATACACCCGACGGGTGAAAACAGCCCTGTTCCTGGGGGCATCGAGGTCAACGCATACGGCGTTGATATTCATTGACCTGAACAATGTTTCGGCGCGCCGGACGGCATCGAGGCTCTGCTCCGGCGTGATATTCAGCGGCTTTACCGCCAGGCCGAGGCGCCGGGCCTTGTCTTCGTACATGTTATGATATTTCAGCAGTTCAATGCCGTTGTGCCCGACAGACTTCAGGAACCATGCGGCAGCCTTGATGTCGGTATCGGTATCGTTGAAGCCGGGGACAATCACCATCCGGAACCTCACGTTGGCCTTCAGGCCGATAAGCCGTGCGATGTTTTCGCGTATCAATTCCCCGGTCTGACCCGTGCACGCGGCATGGCGCGCTTCGTCGCCGACAAGCTTCAGGTCAACGATAAAAAGATCGATGAAAGGAGCCGCTTCCTCGATGGTATCCCAGGGAACATGGAGGGACGTTTCGGCTGAAATATGAATGCCCTCATCTTTCAGCGCGGCCAGCAGCCGCAGCAGGCCGGCCCTGTTCTGCAGAAGGGGATCGCCGCCGCTCAGGGTCACGCCGCCCCCGGTGGCAGAGTAATAGTCCCTGTCCCGGCACACTGTTTCAAGAATATCGGACAGTGTCAGGGAACCGTCAGGCGCCGTTTCAGGATCCGCCGTCAGCGCCTCTGGATTCTGGCACCAGGCGCACCTCAGGGCGCATCCCTGGAAAAATATCGTGGTGCGTATGCCGGGACCGTCATGGACGCAGGTCCGCTGGATTTTCATGATCCGAAGGGTGCCGGTATCGTCCCCCCGGGTCATTTTCATAAAGGCGCCTTGCTCGTTCCGCTGCGCCGGCTGCTGGTACCGGATGGTTTCCATAGGGTACTCCTCTGTGCTTCGTGGTATGATGTTGCCCCGATGGTAACCACACATTGAACCTCTGTCGTCTGGAATGATAATTCCGGATAGATTTTTGCTATTTGCCCCGGGCCGGGGCGTGGTGGCGTAACCCGGATGCGGGTTTGCAATATTCCGAGGGGACGGCCGCCTTTGTAGCGACATCCTGTCGCTGGCGGCAGGCAAACATCCTGTTTGCTCAGTGTCCGCACCCTCCTCCTCTCGGGCTCCCCGCCACCCCGCCGCCTCAAACGCCCGCGGCGCCCCTGTCGCATGCCTGTGGACTATTCTTCAGCGCTCAGAGCTTGCTCAGCGATTGGAGCTTCATCATGTCCGTGAAAGGGGCCTTGAGCCGGAGAAGGCGCTTCAGGTATGCCTGTTCGCCGGTTATCCGTCCCTCATACATGGCCTTGATGACGCGCGAATCCATCTCATAGACGATCTCCGGATTCTTGAGGGGTGACGAAAGCTTCACCGGCGCCCTGGTCATGCCATTGACGAATTCAATGGAATAATAGGCGTCAATGTCGGTGAAGTGGTACTGCATGTGCTTGGTCCAACCGGCAAAGTTGTGGGCGATCTTCTCGTTTACATATTTTTTTGCGTCAACCTCCAGGATGGCCATTATCTCCCCATGGGTGAGGCTGCTGCCGGACGTTATCTCCGCGAGAAGCTCGTTGTCTTGTGCCGGGATCCTCCCTTTCAGGGACCTGACCGTCCGGGACAGCACCCGCGCGGCTTTTACGGCAAGCGGCGTCTGGCGCGACTTCTTCACCGCCAGGTCCCGCTGTGCCAGATCATGGACGACATGTCCGAGCCCCAGAGCGGCAAGCTGCTGTTCCGACTGAAGGCCCGTTTTCACATCCCACCCGCGATATTCGTAATACTCGTCCCGTATCGATTCGAAGGCATCCCGGTCGACCTTCCTTCCGATCTGTGAAACAATGACGCCGTTTTTACCCGGCACCAGGCACTCGGGATCGGCGACATGGGTCTCCAGGGGCCGGTCATGCCACTCCGGTGGCAGGTAATCATCTGCGCGGGCCCGATGGCCCTCGCGGAGCATGATCGCCCGCTGGAGATTGAAGGCGCGCTCGCCGAACCGGTAGTATTCGCCTTCTGTCATATCCCTGTTGAAGGCAGCGGAGAGGATGCGGCTTTCTATGGCGGGATCGCCGACGTGCTTCTCACCGGTCGGGATATCTATGATGGGGAACATCCAGTCGCAGAAGCCGGCGCACTCCTTGGCTATCTGCCGGTCCTGGATTTTTTTTGCCGCCAGGGCCTTGCCCCTGAGGGTGGTCATGTCGCCGGCATCGGCGCTTCCCCAGAAGCGCTCCGCGATGCCCCGCACGACGTCGCTCGATATGTGGGCCTCTTTTACCCCTTTGGCCCAGCTTGACCATTGTGAAAGGACCAGGCCCGCTTCGTGGAGCTGCTGGATCGGTTCGCGGGACTCGAAGGGGAATATGAGGGTGTTGACCGTGCAGTACCGCGGGTCGTAGGGGTCGGTGCGCGCGTAGATCGTTGCGGCCTTCCCGCCTATCGCTTTGCCGCCGCCATGGGCCCCGCGGTGGGTTATCTCGCCGAATCCCGTTTTTGTTGACGTCATGTGGACCAGTTTGCGGATAAACTCCAGGCTTCCCACTTCCTTCAGGTTGAGACCGCACTGTTCCTCGGTGATGATGCCGTCCGCAATGCAGAGGAGCAGCCATTCCATGAGCGATTGCATCTCCCAGGTGTCTATGCCGTAGGCATCGCAGAGCTGGTTCGCGAAAAAGGGCACATCATTGTCTTCATTGTAATAACCCCAGGCGTGGGGCATGTAAAAAAAACGCGACTGGCACATGAATTTGCCGCTGGTGCCGTCGTCCGCCTTATATTTCACCCTGAGGCAGTGGGCCATGCATCCGAAGCAAGGGTATTTGGTGGTCTTGGGCCCGTGGGCCATGAAGTCCATGCCCCAGACCTTCGTGTTCCCCCTGTTATAGGACCTGATACAGTTCTCTATCTCCTTGAGCCTGTCCCTGTTCTCGACGACGATATTCCGGTGCGTCCCCCTGACCGTTATTGCCTTGAGGTTCTTGCTTCCCATGACCGATCCGGTCCCGCCGCTGCAGCTGGAGTCGCCGGTAGCCAGTATTGACGCGAGGGGGACCATGTTCTCCCCCGCCGGCCCGATGACCATGGACCGTGACCGCTCCGGGACCTCTCCGGCCAGAACCTCCATGGCCGCATGGGTCGTTTCCCCCCATATATGATCCGCCGGCCTGAAGCGGATACTGTCATCGGCAATTTCAATATACACGGGCCGTTCGGACCTGCCGGTCACCACAATGGCGTCATAGCCGGCAAAGCGCAGCTCCGACCCGAAGGTGCCGCCGAGATTGCCGTAGCAGAAAAGGTCCTTTCCCCTATGGCTCATCCGCGGCAACGGGGATTTGCAATAGACCCCCCACCGCGAGCCCCCGAGGCCGCCCGGCATTCCCGCCAGCGGGCCCACTGCCATTATGAGGCAGTTTCTTTCATCAAAGGCGCCGGCATCGGGGTGCACCATGTCATAGTACAGGGCCGTGGCTATGCCCCTTCCCCCGAGAAACCGTTCAGCATATTGTTCTGTCCCAATGAAACCAATTGTACGGTCTGTCAGGTTTATTGAGAGTATTTTACCTGCATAAAGCGAAGGGGCCATTAGAGAATCTCCTTGTTAATCAGAATCCAGTAATGAAATATCTTTTAATGAGGCGAATAAACCGTCAGCGCCGTCTTGCCATATACTTTCGTGGCCTTGTGGTGATAGGGACCTATCCCCCCATCCATGGTGTTGCCGCTGAAATGCTGTATGATGATCTCGCCTTTTTCCGAAAGCACCCCCGAGTCAGCTATCGCTTTTACCAGCTCCCGATGATAGGAAACCCCTTCCCTCGCTTTCACATAGGGAGGGTCAAGGAATATATAGTCAAAGGTATGGCCTCTGGACTTAAGAAAGGCCAGTGCCCTGTCAGCGGAAAGATTCAGCACAAGTGGAACTTTCTCAAGGCCAAATCCATCGAGGCAGGCTTTCATGAATTGGACACGTTTATAGTCTGTGTCATTGAAGACGACCGGGTCCGCGCCCCTGCTGAGGGCCTCGATGCCGATCTGGCCGGATCCGGCGAAAAGGTCGAGAAATCCCTTGCCATTGAGCCACTCGCCGATCATGGAAAAAATCGCGCCCTTCACCTTCTGGGGCGTGATGTCGGCATCGTCGAATTTCCGGTTGTCGAAGGGGATCAATCTCCCTTTCAGTGCGCCGGCTGTTACCCGTATGCCGCCCATTTCATTCCAGCGCGCTGTTGAGCTCGTCCACGAAGGCCTGCACGTCCATGCCGTTGCAGATGGCGATTTTTTCCACCGTGTCCTCGCCGATTCCCTTGCACCGGGGGCAGTAGAGGTCGTATTTTTTGAATACCTTCATGATATTCGGGGATTGTTTTATTGCGTCGGGGGCTTTTGTTGATTTTGTTATTTTCATGGTTATACCATTACATGGAATGTCTTTAATTTTATATGAAATGAAATTTTTCTCATATCAGTCAAGAGAATTATTATAAAAAGAATCCCATCTCTTTGACCGAGAGTCGGTCTTTCATGTGCCCCGGACCGGGTCGGGACTTATTCGGGGGAGGAGGTAGCACCGCGGCTACCTCCTCCCCCCGTACCCCCGCCACCCTCGCCGCCTCAACGCCGGCGGGGGCTTAGTATTGATGTTGTTTGTAATTTCCAGGTTTATCTGTTTTTTACTGGATTGTTATAATGTTAAGTTTTTTAAGAATGTAATACGATACTGATGGCTTTCGCTCCGGAAGCCACCTCCTGTGGCATCCTCGCACCGCCGTGCTTCCTGCACGGCGACTTGTAAGTATATAAGTATAAGTGTATATCCCTAAAATTATTTCATGAGAAAGATCTTTAAAAAAGCCGGGCATGGATGCCCGGGTTCAAATAAAAACGCGCCGAGGATGGAGCCGGAACCCACGATAAGCGGTGAAGAAATATTGCATCGCCCGATAAAGCAGCGTGAAAAGGCAACGAATTTACACCAAACAGCACATCAATAAAATGCACTAACACTATAACCTCAAGCCCATCGCGGCGCCTGAGCGACCGGGATGGGAGTGCGCGAGAGGGAAGGACGGAGTGTCCTTCCCTCTCGCATAATCCCGCCCGGATCCCGGTCGAAGTCTCGCCCTGACAAGGGCACTGCATAAAAAAGTGCTTGAAAAAAAAAGCGGTGAAATAATAGTGTCATTCCATATTAATAATGACACATGCGGGGCCGCCGGGATTCCCGGTGTGGCCAATCAACAAGCGAGAAAGGAAACAGCCATGGCTAAATGTGAAGTTTGCGGCAAGGCGATACAGATAGGTAACAACGTCAGCCACTCCAACAAGAAGACCAAGAAGATCTGGCATGCAAACGTCAAGAGGATAAAAGTCCTTGAGGACAACCGCGCTGTGAGGAAATACGTCTGCACCCGCTGCATTCGTTCAGGCAAGGTTTTAAAGGCCGTTTAACCGCGTTTCCGGCTGAAGTAATTCAGCCGGATCACCCCTCCCTGTCAATCACGCATTTTCCCGAATTCGATCAACGAATCAAGGAGCAATTGCGCTGCCCTCGACAGCTGTCTGCTGCCGCCGTGAACGAAATAAAACGACCTTTGTATAGCAAGCCCCTTAACTCCGATCACGGTGAGGGATTTTGCCCTTTTCTCCTGCTGAACCGCAAGTCGCGACAGGAAGGAAACGCCGAGCCCCGCCGCTATCGACTCCTTTATGCTTTCCGTCGACGAGGATTCCAGCACCACCTGGAGGGCCGACGGCGTGACGCCCTGCCTCCCCAGGGCCTCTTCGCTGCTCTTCCTGGTGCCGGAGCCGGCCTCGCGTATTATGAGGGGCATGCCGGTCAGCTCTGCCACGCTGATCGCTGCGGGGCTCCCCTTCGGTCCCACCAGGACGATTTCATCACTGCAGAAGGGAGTGTACAACAGGGACGGGTGCCGGTGCTCCTTGCCCACGATTCCGACATCGGCGCTCCCTTCCTTCACCATCTCCACCGCCTCCCTGCTGTCGGTGACCTGGAGCCGGTACGTGACGCCGGGAAATTCCCGCCTCACCGCCGCCAGTATGCCGGGGAGGATATAGGCGGCCGGAATGGAGCTTGCCGCTATCCTGGTCGTGCCCGACCGCGCCCCGCGGTCAAGATCGGCCCTCACGGATTCGATGTTCTTGAAGAGCTTTTCGCAGAAAGTCCGGAAGACCCTGCCTTCTTCGGTCGCCGACACGTCGCGGGCGGTGCGGTTGACGAGCTTCACCCCCAGGGCCTTCTCCAGCAGCATAATATGATGGCTGATGGTGGCCTGACCCACCCTGAGCTTCCGTGACGCCCTGGTAAAACTGTTTTCGTTCAGCACTTCCATGAACGAGCGCAGCTGTTTCAGGTCAAAATTCAGTTCCCCTCTTTTTTTCATAGGCGGTCACATCTCCGTGTAATACTTCCATCCCTTCAGGTAATAGCTGTAGAGCACCGGCTTGTTGAAGGTATTGATATCCGTCAATGTGGCCGAGGAATCCATGGGGAAATGGAGGGATTCCCTGAAGGTTTCAGCGGTATAATATTTCAGGCCCGGCGCCGGACCGCCGACCGGGGCGGCGAGAGGGGCCCCCTCGGACGCCATGTTGAATCCCCAGTCCCCGAAGGACGGGACGTAGACATGATAGGCCGTGACCGAGCCGAAGACCTTTTTCATGGTATGGTGTATGCACCAGAAGGCCTCCCGCGCGAACAGGGGCGATGTCGACTGGGTGACAAATACCCCCCCGCGCCCAAGTGACCGGCGCAGGAGCATGTAGAATTCCACCGTGTAAAGCTTCGATATCGTCTCGTCATGGGGATCGGGGAAATCAGCGATGATCACGTCATATTTCTTCCTGTTTCCAACGAGGTACGCGTAGGCGTCGCCCACGACGACGGAAACGCGGGGATCATCCAGGGAGTCGCCGTTCAGCACCCGCAGGGAGGAATTCTTCTTCGCCAGGTCGATCATTGCCGGGTCCAGCTCAACCAGGGTTACGGCGGCCACGTCCCTGCACTTCAGTATCTCCCTCACCGCGAGGCCGTCCCCGCCGCCGAGGACCAAGACCCGCTTGTTCGCGCTTTTGTGAATCGCCAGCGAGGGAAAGACCAGCATCTCGTGATACCGGTACTCATCGACCGATGAAAACTGAAGGGATCCGTCGAGGTAGAGGCGGAAATCGGCGTCGTTCCTCGTCATCACGATCTCCTGGTGCCGGGACCGCTTGGAAAAAACGATATCGTCGTAATAGAGCCGCTTCTGCAGTATCGTGTTGATGCGGTCGGAAGACGCCGCCATGCCGAGCAGAAGGATGAAAACGGCCATCGGGATGAGCAGGTCCGTTTTCCGCCTGTTCTCATAATCTATCTTGATGATGATGACGATCGCCACCAGGATGTTGAGGGCACCGATGATGACGCTGGTGAGCATCCTCCCCAGGAAGGGAAAGAGAAGGAGCGGGAACAGGAGAGACCCCGCAAGCCCGCCGATGTAATCGAGGGAAAGCACGTTGGACAGTATGTCCTTCAGGGAGCCGTACCTCTTCAGGACGCGGGTTATGATGGGGATTTCCAGGCCGACCAGGGTCCCGATGACGATCAGAAAAAAGATATGCAGCATGTAGTAGGTCGCGGAGAAGGAAAACAGGTAGCTGAGTATCAATACCGAAAGGCCGCCCACAAAGCCGAGGGCGACCTCGATCATGATGAAGTTTTTTAACATGTCCCTGGTCAAGAACCGCGAGAGGTAGGAGCCCAGGCCCATGGAGCTCAGGAAAAAGCCGATGGTTATGGAATACTGCTGCACCGGGTTTCCCAGGAGGTAGGTCGCCAGTGAACCCAGGACCAGTTCGTAAATTATCCCGCACAGGGACAGAAAAAAAACAGAGAATAGAAGTATCCTCTGTTCCAGTCTTCTCATCTCATTTTTCACCGGAAGTCTCTACTTGTCGGCTTTCTCTTCGATTTTTACATCCGTTGCCGGGCCGATCTTTTTCTTCAGGTAGTCGCCGCCGGGGGACATCAGCACACCGGCAATGATGATGGATATACCGATGATGATCGACCCCATGATGAGGCCCAGGGCCACGTTCTGGTCGTCTTCAATCTCCTTCTTGACCGAAAAAGGAGATATCATGATGACAATGAATATGCCGATCCCCATCATGATGATCCCCACAAGGCTGTAAATGGCGGTGTCGATTATCCCGTGCAGCAAGCTTCCCCAATTCATAGTAGCGTTTCCTCCTGGTATTGATCGCAGTGTAATGATATATGCCCCGCAGCCGATGGAAGCGGGGAATCCGCAGTATAGCCGTAATTATTTCCCGCCCCTGAAGCCGCCGTAACCGGGACGTCCGTAATAATACCCGGGCCTGAGAGACTTCCGCTCGTCCCGGTGCTTGGCGATGTATTTCTGTCCCGCCGTTGAATATCCCACATTGAATGCGGACGCGAAGAACCCGCCTCCCATCAGCAATGCCGCAATAAGTATGCTCCGTATCATCTCCCTGCCTCCCCCTATCCCGCGACGTCAAAGGGCATCGCGTTGAACGTCCGCGCCTTAGCCCGGTTCCAGAAGGAAAGTCCGGCAAGGACGACCATCACGATGATATAATAGCGATAGCTCTTCACCCGCGTCAGCTCCAGGCCTATGGACGCGGTGGCGCGGGGCTTCTGGCTGGTCATCTCAAGGTAGGCGTAATATCTGCCGGCCTTCTCCAGGACGAAATCATCCTCCACGGAAAGGTCGCTTTCGTGCCAGTAGCCCTCGTCGTCGGTCCCCTCCTCGTCCCAGAAATCGCCGCTGAAGGTGTAGCACTCCACCGGTTCCCGGATGGCGTCCACCTCGTCGAAGAGGTCCTTCAGGGCCGCCGGGGTCATCTGGTGATTGACCGCCTTGAGGAGCCGGTCTTCGGGAACCAGCAGGAACCGGAAGGACTGCCATTCCAGGCTCATTTTCTGTATCGAATCATCGACGAACACCCGGGCCGCATACAGAGCGTCGCCTTTGCTCAATTCAAAGGGCCCGTAGAGGACCTCGCTCTGGTACATGTTCTGCCCCCCTTCACTGACGGGGACATTGGCGGCCAGATCGTATTTGTTTTTCATGACGCCGGCAACGGGCGCCGTGGTGAGGCAGTTTACCACCGCGAGGGCCAATACCGCAGCGGAAGCTACGGCGTAGAGCACCGCCTTGAGCCTGTAGTTCTTCCGTTTCGTTACGGTTTCATTGAACAGCTTCTTGTGTTCCTCGCCGCCGAAGGCCGCAACGACATCATGGTACGAGAGCTTTTCGCCCTTCGTAATGGAAACTTCCCCCTCCGACTGCTCGATGGTGAACTTAGCGCCGTCCTTCTTGAAATCGTACATGGTGGCGGGCTCGCCGATCTCCGGCTTCCAGGGAAGCTCGCCCTCGGCGAACACGATGCGGCCCACGTAGGCCCCGTCTTTTGATATCTTTTTCCCTTCGAATTCTATCGAGGACGGGTCAGATTCAAGGTCGACCGACTGGGGCGTGTAATCCTCGTAGGAATGGATTTCTCCTTCCTCCTCGACGAAGTAGTGGTAGGAGCCGTCGGACGCCACGGCGAACCATTCGTCCCAGGTGCATTTTTCCCACTCGTCCTCGTCCTGGTAGCGTATCCTGCCGATGATCTCGTACTCAACGCCCTTCAGCGTCCCCTTGACGCCGAGCTTGAACACGGAATTGTCCTTGTCTGCGGCAAGGTCATCGGCGAAAAGCCCGTAGTATTCTTCAGTTTTCCGGTCATACTCCTGCCCGCAGGAGGAGCACTTGCCGATGGGAACGCTGACATTCTCCTCCTCTTCATCGTCGTACTCGGACCGGTAGCTCTTGACCAGGCCGCCGCCGCACTTGGAGCATTTCAACGCCTTCAGTTCCGGATTATCGGTTTCCATTCAATCCTCGGATGGATCGTCAGTATCAGGATTTTATTATATCCCTCGCCAGCAGTGGCCTGCCGGTGAAGAGCTCTATCTCGTCTTCCGTGGCCTCAATGGCGATCTTCTTCCCTTCAGAGACCCCGTCCATGTACACAACCTTGGTGCCCGGCTCGACATAAAAGGAAAGCTCTCCCTCGGCGCCGGCGACCTCCGCCGTCCCCTTTTCCTTGACCATAACCTTTTTATCGCCGACCATCACGTTCTGGCCGGCCCGCACCGTGGTGATATCGGGGAACTCCACCGCCTCCTCGACCTCGGTGAAGAGGGAATAGGTCCCCTCGTCCTCGGTGAACCAGGCGGTGCCCCCGTCGTACTCGAGGAACCATTCGTCGAAATGCCCGCCCGGGTAGTTGTAGCGCATCCGCCCCAGGGCGGTGAAGGGCTTGCCCAGGATGGTGCCCCTGCTCCCGACCTGGAAGATCGACGGGAACTCCGCCAGCTTCGGGTGCCTGCCGGCGGCGTCGAACCCGTCGCCGGTCACCTTGAGGTGGGTGCCGCAGTACGAGCAGACCAGGACCTTGCTGAACCTGTTCTTTATCTCCACCGGGGCGCCGCACGAGGCGCATTGCGCTGCTGCCATGGCCTAACCGTTTATCCCTGCTGGGCCCCGCATTCCGGGCAGAACTTGGCCCCGGGCTGCAGCTTGGCCCCGCACTTCACGCAGGCGCCGCCGGCCGTGCTGGCCCCGCACTCGGGGCAGAACTTGGAGTTGGCCGGGATCTTGGCGTTGCACTTGGGACAGGCCATGGCCGCCACAACCATTTCCTTGCCGCACGAAGCGCAGAATTTCGCCCCGGCTTGGTTCTGGGCGTTGCAGTGCGGGCAGACGGCCTTTGCGCCCTGGGCGCCGCCCATGGCTGCCCCCATCATTCCGGCCATCTGCTGTCCCATGCCCACGCCCATGCCGGCTCCCATCATGCCGCCGGCCATGCCGTCGCTGCCGGCGGCCTTTTCCATGGTGTCGAAAGTGCGCTTCATCTTGTAGTCGTCCTGTCCCATGATGCCGATCTCCGCCTTGTCAGCCAGGGCCTTCTTGAGTCGCTTGACCGACTCGTCCTCCTGGGGCACGTTGATCGATTCGACGGCGAAGCGCACCAGTTCAAGGCCGTAGCTGGCGAAATCGTCCAGGATGTTGGCCTTGCCCGAAACGCCGATCTCGTTGTAGTACTGAGCGAGTTTGAGAATGGTGACGTTCTGCTTCAGCATGAACTCCGCTATCAGGTCGGAGAGTTTGGGAAGTATGACCTGGTCGCGGATGGTCGATTCTATCGCCTCGGTGGTGTAGGCCTGCCAGGTGCCGATGGCCATGGTGAGGAACGCCTTGGTGTCCTTGATCTTGATAGAGAAATTGCCGAAAGCGCGGATCGGCACCGCTATGTTATAGACCGGGTCCTGGAGGTCGATGGGCTGCTTGGTGCCCCATTTCAGGTTGGGTATCTCGGTCTTGTTCACGAAGTAGACCTCTGCGGGGAACGGCGACTTTCCGCCGAAGGGAAGGTTCACGAGCTTTTCCAGAATGGGGATGTTACCGGATTTCAGGGTATGCCTGCCGGGGCCCAGGCTGTCAAGGGCGCGGCCTTCGCGAAAGAAAACAGCCTCCTGGTTTTCCATGACGATAAGCTGCGCCGCCATGGAGATGGCGTTTTCAGGAAAGCGATAGAGCACCTCGCCCTGTTTGTTTTTCCATTCGACTACATCAATCAATGCCATTTAGATTACCTCCAGTAATACATTTTTTCGTTCGTCGAAGTTCTTTTCAAAAGCCCGCAGCGCATCGCCAATGCCGCTGATGACAGTGCCGATAGCATCCGACGCGTTGCGTAATTCTCCCAGGCTCTTCTCGATGCCGTCAAGGGCAGAGATGAGCCTCCAGTCATATTCCAGGAGCCTGTTCTTGTCGTCCTCCGAAATGGTCATGCTTGACAGGGCGGCCGCCCTGCCGAAATCGGCGTGCTGGCATTTCTTTATCATTGCTTCCATCTTAAGGCTGAGTGAATCAAGGTCGCCCAGACTGTCCCTCCGCTGTTTCTTTTCCAGTTCGACCATCTTCGCGTTCACCTCGTTCTTGAAACCGAGTATCCTGTCAGCCAGCAGATCCCTGACGATCTTGTCGGCCGCGTAGCTTTCGGCTTTTTCCACGTATCCCTTGAATCCGGGAAGCTTTACGGTGATCCGGTCAATCAGATCACGGTTCTCCTGGATTTTCTTCTTTAAATTATCAAGATTTGGTTGCATAAGCCTCACTCTCTTCCTTATTTTTGTTTGAGTTGTTCTTAATAATACTCAATCAAGATACGTATGTCAAGAAACAGGCGATTTAGTTACTAACGTTGTATTATTACGGATATAAAAGAGCGAGTCAAGAAATAAAGAAAAAAAGCTGATAAATTTTCATAGTCAATAATGACAAAACATCGGCAATAATCCATGGTCCGCTGCCGCAGGCGGCCCGGTACTATCATTTCATGCAGTTATGTTCCAGGTATTATAATTATCCTCCGGTTAAGCCGGTATCGGCCAGCTCTTCCTGGATCCGCGTCAGCAGGTCCAGATACCTCTTCTGCGCCCCGAGAAAGCCCATGATTGTCCCGTTTCCGGAAACAAGGCCGGTCATGCTCTCCAGGTTTTCAAACTCGTATTTTTCAATGATATCCGACAGGTCCTGACGTTCCTTGATGGAGCGGCAGAGGTTCGTGTACTCTTCAAGGAGCTTTACGGCTTCGCCGTCGGCATTGAGAGACTCTGACGCGGCCATGTAGTCGCGGTAAATATCGGTGGACTGGATAAGGCGACCGAGCTCCCCGGCCTGCCGAAGTATGGCATGCAGATCCTCATTCATGGATGGAGCCTGTCTGAATAGAAGAAATATTTCAAGATTATTTTCCGGCCGGCACTAAAAAACAGCACGGCGGGCGCCCGTGTAATCATCCCGGTGTGCATAATACTGTTTGACATTTTATACACGCTATTCTATGTTTACTAACACCGGATTCACGGGCATTGCCCGCGTTAACCAATGATATATTCAACTCACGGAGACATCAATGGCAGAACCAAAGGAACTACTGGAAGACGAAAATAAAATCGACACGGTCATCGCCGACGACATCACCTTCAAGGGGAACCTCAAGTTCAAAAATTCCCTGAAGATCAAGGGCTCCTTTGAGGGAAAAATTGAAACCGAAGGCCAGCTCATCGTGGGGCGCGAGGCCAAGGTAAGCGCCGACGTGCGGGCGAGCGAGGTCAACGTCAGCGGCGTTTTCAGCGGCAAGATCAAAGCATCGAAGAAAATCGAGCTATTCAAGAAAAGCAAGACCAGCGGAGACCTGGTCACCCCGGAACTGAATATAGAGTCCGGATCGGTTTTCAACGGGACCTGCATCATGGAGGATAAGAACTAGTCCGCCCGATGGTCATGAAGCACCTGATTATCAGCCTTTTCTCGGCCGTCCTGCTGCTGGGCGCGGCACTGCCGGCCCGGGCCGGCGATGAAACGGGCCCTGCCCCCACTGTTTCCTTCGGGCTGGCCGGCTCATATGGATGGTACAACAACTGGCTGCGGAAGGGGGGCGACATGATCCTGAAGCACGAGTTCGCCCCGGGCTACGGCGGCGCCTTCGTCTTCGAGAAGATGTTCAACAACATCGCGGGGATCCACACCGGCCTCTGGTTCAACCAGATGAACCTGGTAATGAAATTGAAGTCGCGGATCACCTCTCTCTCCATCGAACCGATGTCGCTGGCCTATACAAAGATGAAAGTCGAGGGGTGGACCTTCAGCTTCCCCCTCTCCCTCGTGACGTCCCTCAACGCGTCTTTCTTTTCATTCCAGATACATGCCGGCATCAAGTACACGCAGATCATCACCTCCCGGATGACCCACAACAACCAGATGCTGTCGGTTTACAGAAGGAAAATGGATATGATGTCCATGATATACCCGTCGCAATTCGGCTTCACCCTGGGCCTGTTCTTCAAATTCAGGACGGTCGCCTACGTCGACATCTTCTTCGGCGGAGAGGGCGAGCTCTACGTCACGCAGATGATAAAGCATAACAACGACGTATCCCACCTCATCGGCCTCACGGTCCAGGCCGGGGTGATGTTCAGGACCAACATCTTTCCCATGACTGCTCCCGCGGAGCAGGCTGCGCTTTAATTCTTATCCCTTTATCAGGAATTTCATCTTTTGCTCTATTAATCATTACGCTTACAGCAATCATATTGTTGATTGCCTGTGACCAGGGCAGGATGGTGACCGAGAGCCGGTCGGCAATTTTACGAGGAGGAAGGCCTCCCCGGCCTCCCTCCTCGTGCTCCACCCTTCGGATCGCTCAGGCGCCGCGACGGGCTACGGGGTGAACTCGGCTCGCCCACTGCGTGGGACTCGCCTCAAACACCACCCCGATCGGTATCCGCCCTACGGGCGGATTTTTTAAAGGCTCAGTCTAGGATATGCTTTACAATCGTCGCATGATTCTAATATTTTTAAATGATGAGAAGCACCTACTGGCTTTCGCTCCGGAAGCCGCCTCGTGCGGCATCCTCGCAACGCCGGACCTCCTGTCCGGCGACTTTCTTTATAATTCATACTATATAAACCCGCGACAGGGATGTCGCGGGAGGCGTTCGTCTGCAGGAGGCTGTATACGAACGCCGATCAAAGTAATGCTTTTTCTTAGCTAACGCCCAGCACGCCGCAGGCGCGGGGTGATGGGGATCGAAAGGGGAAGAGGGAAGTCACCCTCTTCCCCTTTCAACAATTGCCCGGCCGGCTCCCGGCCATAATGCCCCTGCTCCGGGGAAAAGGATAAAAAAAAGCTGCCCGAAGGGGCAGCTTTTTTTGTTTTATTCAATTGAGTCTTAGAGTTTCTCTTTAATCTGGGGAATGACCTCGAACAGGTCGCCCACGATGCCGTACATCGCTATGTTGAAGATGGGGGCTTCCGGGTCCTTGTTGATGGCCACGATGCACTTGGAGCCTTTCATGCCGGCCACGTGCTGGATGGCGCCGGAAATACCGCATGCCAGATAGAGATCCGGGGCAACGGTCTTGCCGGACTGGCCTACCTGGCGGGCCGCATCGGTCCAACCGGAGTCGACCACCGGCCGGGAAGCCGCGTATTCGCCGCCGAGCTTCTGGGCGAGGCTGACGATGAATTCTTTGTACTTGTCGGCGTCTTTGCATCCGCGTCCGCCGGAAACGATGATCTTGGCCTGGGAAATGTCAACGGCCCCGGCCATCGTTTCGATGATGCCTTTGGACTTGGTCCGCACGCTGGCGATGTTCGCGGGAACCGCGGTCACCGCGCCGGCCCCGCCGGCAGCTTCCATGTCATAGGCGCCCTTTTCGAAGGTGGCGACGAACTTGTCGGTATTAACCGATTTCTCTTCCTGGATCTTTCCATTATACGTGTTCCGGGTAAAGATCACCTTGCCGCCGTCTACGCGGGCCTTGTTGCAGTTCGAGACGATGCCGGCGCCGATCGCCATGGCGACCTTCGCGGCATAGTCGACGCCGTCATATGAATGGGGAATCAGAACGCCTTTGACGTCCTGGGATTCCACAACGGCCTTGATCGCCTGGGTGTAACCGTCGGCGGTATATCCTTCGAGGGCGGCGTTGGCCACGCAAAAAACGGTCGGGATATATTTCGCGACTTCCTTTGCCAGGGCGTCGTCTTTGGCCATGATCGCCGCTGCCGGCTCGGCGCCCAGGGCGGATGCCAGCGCTTTCGCGGCCTTGCAGAGCTCAAGGGTGGCATCAGTCAGTTTTCCATTTCTGTGTTCAGCTATAGCTAATATCTTTGCCATTGTACCGTCCTCCTTATATCACCTTGGCTTCATTCTTTAATTTCTCAACGAGTTTCGCTGCAACCGTCGCCGCATCGCCCTGGAGAATTTCCGCCTTGTGATCGGATACAGGGAAGAACATCTTGATGAAATCGGTTTTTGACGCAGCAGATGCGCCGATATCGGCGGCTTTCTTGACATCGAGCCGTTTTTTCTTGGCTTTCATGATGCCCGGAAGGGTCGGGTACCGGGGCTCATTGATGCCTGATTGCACCGTGAGGACCGCGGGGGCGCTCATTTCGATAACTTCATTCAGTCCGCCTTCGAGTTCGCGGTTCACCGTGAGGGCGGCGCCGTTCACTTCCAGCTTCTTGACGTTGGTGCAGTGGGGCCAGCCCATCAGGTCGGCGAGCATAACGCCGGTAACGGCAGCCTGGTCGTCTTCGGCCTGGACGCCGGTGAGGACGAGATCAACGCCGCCGATGCTTTCAATGGCTTTCTGCAGGGTAGAGGCAACGACAAAATTGTCGCCGGCTTCAACCGCGGGGTCATTCACATGGATGCCCCAGTCCGCTCCCATCGCGAAGGCCTGACGGATGTCTTTGGCCGCGCGCTCGGGACCGCAGGTAACGATAACGACTTCCCCGCCGAACTTTTCTTTCAGCTGGAGGGCTGCTTCAACGGCGTAGTTATCGAAATCATTGATTTTGAAAGCGATCTGTGATTCATCGATTTTTTTGTCTTCAACGATTTTGAACTTGGATTCCATGTCTGGAACCTGTTTTAGACAGACAGCTATCTTCATCTCCTTACTCCCTTTATTAAATTTTACGAACCGTGAT
Source organism: uncultured Spirochaetota bacterium (assembly GCA_937872225.1). GTDB lineage: Bacteria > Spirochaetota > UBA4802 > UBA4802 > UBA5550 > RBG-16-49-21. The sequence continues at coordinate 29,494 of CALMRZ010000028.1, read as the reverse complement.
TTATGTATAACACCTGTGCGTGTAGTTCGCTCTCCATCTCCGCCGCATGGATACCAGTTATCGATTGATCGCCAACATAAAAAAGATGGGTATGGCTATTGTCGAACATTCTTGAAAACATATATTTAAATGTCAATATTAATAGGCGTCACCGGTTGATTTTTAACGGTTTTTGGGGATGGATTTTTCCCAACGGAGAGCATCTGCCGGCGCCGGATTTAAACACGGGGCCGGCAGATATTATCGAAGCAATTCCCGCACCTTGTCCGCCAGTTCATCCTTTTTAACCTTCAGCACATCCCCGCCACTGCGGAGCTTGACCTCGGCCTCCCCGGTCTGGAAATAGTTCTTCCCGATGGTTATCCGCACCGGCAGGCCCACCAGGTCCGCGTCGGCGAACTTGACGCCGGGGCTTGCCTTCCGGTCGTCATAGAGGACCTCAAAGCCTTTATCCGTCAGAAGGTCGTATATTTCGTCGGCCTTTTTGACTTCATCGTCGCCCTTGCCCAGGCCCACCAGGTGGATGTCAAAGGGCGCCAGGGCCGCGGGCCAGATGATCCCCTTGTCGTCGTTATGCTGCTCCACCACGGCCGCCATGGTGCGGTTTACGCCGATGCCGTAACAGCCCATGATGGGGGTCACTTCCGTCCCCTGCTCGTTCACCACTTTGACATTCATGGATTTTGTATACTTATAGCCGAGCTTGAAGATGTGGCCCACTTCGATGCCCTTTTTCACGTACATGGCGGCGCCGCACTTCGGGCAGGGATCACCCTCCTCGGCGCAGGTAATGTCCGCCTCTTCCTTTACGGCAAAGTCGCGGCCCGGGTTGACGCCGTCGAAGTGGACGTCCTTCTTGTTTGCCCCGGTTATGCCGTTGACGACTCCCTGTACCGAGAGGTCGAAGATGATCCTGATGTTCTTCTTCGTCACCGGTCCGGCAAATCCAACGGGAGCGCCGGTTACCTCCTCGACCACTGAATCGGGCGCCAGCTCAAGACTTGCGGCGCCTGCCGCCCGGGCCAACTTCAGCTCGTTGATTTCACGGTTTCCCAGTACCACGGCCATCACGGGTTTGCCGTCGGCCACGTAGATGATGCTCTTGAAGAAACGGTCCGGCGGGCACTTGAAGAACGCGGCCAGGTCATCGATGGTCTTCACGTCCGGCGTGGCCACCTCGGTCATGTCCTTGGGCGCGTCGGACGAAGCCGCCGGACGGCCGTACTCGGCCTTCTCACGGTTTGCCCGGTACCCGCACGTGTCGCACAGGAGCAATGACTCCTCGCCCACTTCCGACGCCACCATGAATTCCTCGGAGTTGCTTCCGCCCATGGACCCGGTGTCCGCTTCGACCGGGATCGTCTCGAGGCCGCACCGCTCGAAGACCCGCCGATAGGCGGTCCGCATCGCCTGGTACGACTTCTCCAGCCCCTCCTCGTCCATGTCGAAGGAATAGGCGTCCTTCATGATGAATTCCTTGCTGCGGATCACGCCGAAGCGGGGACGGATCTCGTCGCGGAACTTGGTGTTGATCTGGTACACGTTCACCGGCAGGTCGCGGTAGGATGATATAAGTCCGCGCACCGCCGCGGTAAAGGCCTCCTCGTGGGTCGGCGCCAGGGCGTATTCCATGGCGTTGCGGTCGCGGATGCGGAACATTTCCGGCCCCATGGTGTCCCACCGGCCCGACTCTTTCCAGAGGTCGGCGTTGGTGAGCTCCGGCATCAGGAATTCCAGGGCGCCGGCCCGGTCCATCTCCTCGCGGACGATCCCGATGATCTTCCGGAGCACCCGCCATCCCAGGGGCAGGTACACGTACATGCCCGCGGATTCCTTGCGGATGAGTCCGGCCCGCACCATGAGGCGGTGGCTCAGGACCACGGCGTCGGAGGGGTCCTCTTTCAATGTGGGGAGTATGTATCTGGATAATCTCATGTCATTACCTGCTTATATTATTCTTCTTGATTTATTCCATAGCAAGCAATGCACCTTCCGCTCGCTCCGCCGCAAATAGGACATCCTGTCCTAGCGGCTCCGGCAGCCATCCTGGCTGCCTGCTCGCTGAAAGGCGACGCCGCCTATGGCCGATGTATGTCCAATCGAAAAACTGCTTGCGTAACATCATCATTGCACCCGAAAATCCATGTCAATACTTTTTGGATGCATTAATCATGGACCGCATTGCCGTCATAAATCCCGACGCTCCGGGAGAAATCATCGAGAATTTGATAAAGATGGACATCGAACCCATACTCATTCCAAAAACAGGGCTCGTGGACGGGCCCCTCGCCGGCCATCCGGATATACAGATATTCGTCCACGGGGACCGCATCTTCTGCCATCCGGATATATCTGTATCATTTGTAAATATGATGGAAAAATACGCGGACGTGACACTGTGCTCAACACCCCTCACACGGGCATATCCCGCCGATGTCCCGTATAATATAGCCTGCGCCGGTCAATGGGCCTTCCGTCATTCCGCCGGATCCGACCCTGGCATCGAAGAATACCTGCGCTCAAAAAAAATCGCCGCGGTCGGCGTGAGCCAGGGCTACGCCAAATGCTCCACCCTGATCGTCGACGACAACTCTATCATAACCGCGGACATGTCGATCCACCGGGCAGCAACATCGCGGGGAGTCGAGTCGCTGCCTATCAGCGCCGGTCACATTGACCTGCCGGGATACCGGTACGGTTTTATCGGCGGGGCTACGGGGATGTGGGATAATATGGTCCTCTGCGCCGGGACCCTGGAGCAGCATCCCGATTACAGTTTGATCGAGGATTTTGTCGTTACGCGGGGAAAAAAAATCGTCCCCCTGGGCCGTATGCCGGCCGTTGACCTGGGGACGATTTTCGTGCTGTAGCGCGCCGCGCGCGGCGTGTCATGCATGGGCAATAGTACGAGTTATTTCGTCAGCTTGAAGGTCGTGCTGTATTCCACGAAGGTTTTGGCGACCATGTCGCGGACCGTGATCTTCACAAAGCAGGTGCCGCCCTTCTGCACCGACCCGATGGGGATCTGGAAATACATCGGCACCACGTCCTCGGCGCCGGTCGAGCCGTCTATCAGGTTCTTCCTGTCGAGGCTGAGCTGGGGCACGCTGATGTCGGCCTGGACCACCACCTGCCCCTGGTCGTTGGCCTGGAGCCCCTTCAGTTCGAGGTTAATGAATACCGTTTCCCCCGCCTTGAACGTCTTGTCCTCTTTCGCCGGCCCGTATTTTTCCAGGGAAATGCTGGTCAGGGTCACCTGGATGTCCTTTGATTTTGCGAACTGTTCCGCCGGCTTATCCTGCGCATAGGCCGACACCGCGAAGACAACGACAAGCAGAAGGGCTAGTTTTTTCATTGCATTCTCCATAGATTAATTTTATCGTCTACCCGGTATTATTCGGCATCCGATATGCCCATGGCTTTCCATGAGTGCCATGTGCCTGCGGCAAACAATATTCCCGATAGAGATACATCTTTCATGCGTCTCATCATTACCATATAAATAATATTCATATTTTTCAACTTTTTTTTAATAAGCTGATGCAATAATAGTTATTACCGGAAAAAGATTGACTTCAAATCAGAAATATTAATGTAATAATAATTCCGTGCTGGAACACTTATTGACTCAATCGCTTATCGCGAGGGGCCGCTCTGCGGGCCAGGATAAATTCCGCAACGACGATTGCATTGACCGCGCCCGGCAAACGGTTCTCCCCTGTTCAAGGCCGGGGGGACGTCACTCGCGAGACACTGTTAAAAAAGGATACCATGTAAACAGGTTACGGCAGTCCGCCCACAGGGTCCCCTATGATAGCACTCATTACGGATTTCGGATATACCGACCATTTTGTCGGCGTCGTCAAGGGCGTATTGAAAAGCCTTGATCCCGGCGCGGAGGTCGTCGACATAAGCCACTCCGTAAAATCCTACTCGATACTCAACGCGCAATTCATCCTCTACTCCTCGTACCGGTACTTCCCGGAGGGAACGGTTTTCTGCGTCATCGTCGATCCCGGGGTGGGCACCGAACGGAAGGGACTTATCGCGGCCGACGGCCGGTACTTCTTTGTCATGCCGGACAACGGCATAATCTCCGCGGTCATTACCGACACGATGAAGCTGTATCACATCGACATGGCCCCGTTCAAAAACGCGTCTTCCACCTTTCACGGCAGGGACGTCTTCGCGCCGGTGGCATCGGGCCTTTCCCGGGGCACCCCGCCGGAGCGGTACGGCAAACCGGCCGATTCAGTCGTGACGGCCCCCTTTCCTCGGTACACGGCGGCCCCGGAGTCAATGAAATGCGGGATCATCCATATCGATAAATTCGGCAACGCCATTACATCCCTACCCGTAAATACTATTGACTTTGAAGCGTGCTCGTTATATTCGGTATCTTCGGGACGGTACCGGTTCAAATCCATATGCGTCCGGACCTACGGCGACCTGTTCAAGGGCCAGTGCGGCATCATCCGGGGCAGTTCCGGCTTTATCGAGCTTGCTCTGAGCATGAGTTCCATTGCCGAAAAGCACCGGATGAGCATAGGGGACCAGCTGACGCTCCGTCCGTTATCGACGACCCGCGCCCCTGCTCCATGAGTAGCACCTCACCTCCGGCCCCTCTCCTTGAAATGGAGAGGGGAGCGGAAAGAATGAGTGTTACACGTAAGGGGACATCCTAAAAGCCCCCTAAATCCCCCGGAGGGGGACTTATATAATCGGAACAGTCTTTAAAGCCCCCCTAGGGGGGGGTGGGGGGTGTCCCGAGACAGCCCCGTGCAGGTCGCGGGTAAGGTCAAAAAATCTCAGGAGAAATAGCGTATCAATGAACCGTAACGTACCGGTCCCTTCCATGGATGAATGCTACGAGCTCATCAGGCGATACGACATGCTGGAGAACATCATCAGGCATTCGGAACAGGTGATGAACGTCGCCATGGCACTGGTGGCCAATCTCAGGGACCCCCGTGTCGTGCAGGCCAGCCTGGTGCAGGCCGCCGCCCTCCTCCATGACATCGCCAAGACCATGACCATCGGGTCCCGGGAGCTGCGCCATGACCTGATCGGCGGCCGGATGATGCGGGAGCTGGGCTACGACGCCATCGCGGAGATCGTCGATTCCCACGTGGTCTTCGAGGGCTTCAGCCCCGAGGGCGACCTCGAGGAGCGGGAGCTCGTCTTCTACGCCGACAAGCGGGTCATGCACGACCGGATCGTTTCGATCGATGACCGCGTCGACGACCTGGTCAGGCGCTACGGCGTCAACCCGCGCATCGTGACCCTCATAACCGAGAACAAGAATTTCGTGCTCCGGGTGGAACGTAAGATACAGGGCTTTCTCACCCGCGATATCGGGGAGATCGTGGCGGAACTATGCTGAACTGCTGCATCCTTGACTGCTACGTCGACGAGCCGGCATGCTTCGGCGTCCCGCCCTTCGTGTCGCCCTATCCCCGGTATATCTTCGGGGCCCTGGCCGACGCCGGCGCCGACGGTGCCCGCATCGACTATCTCACCATCGACTCCCTCAGGGCCGGCGGATACCGCCTGGAAGGGGCCTACGACATGGTCTTCCTCATCGGCGGCGCCGTGGTGCCGGGCCGGTACCTGGGAAGCAAAATCGGCACCGCCGCGGAGATACGGCGCATCGCGGAAAACAACCGGAACCAGCGCTTCGCCGTCGGCGGACTCATCAGCCATGTCCTGCCCGGCGGCGACAACGTCATCCTGGTCCATAACGATATCGAGAAATTCGCCTTTGCCTTCGCCCGGGGCGGCGGGGCCGATGAACGCCGCTCCGCCGGCGAAATCGCCCGGTGGGCCGTGAAAGGCGCCGGGGTCGTGCGGCATCACCCGCGCTTTCCCGACATCATCTGCGAAGTCGAGACCTCCCGCGGATGCCCCCGGGAGAGCCACTGCTCCTTCTGCTCCGAGGGCCTCTACGGCCCTGTTGAGTTCCGGGAAGGCGGTGACATCATCGCCGAGGTCGACGCCCTGATCGCCGCCGGCGTATCCCGGTTCAGGCTGGGACGCCAGGCCGACATCCTGCAGTACCGCTCTGACTGCTCCTCCTTCATCAGGGGATTCCCGAGGCCCGAGGTATCGCCGCTGCGGGAGCTCCTGGCGGAGCTGCGGACCAGGAAGGACCGGGGGCTCATATCGGTCCTGAACATAGACAACGCCAATCCCGGAACCATAGCGGTTTTTCCGGAAGAATCGTCGGTGATCCTGGAAGACCTGGCGGCCACCGTAACCCCGGGAGACACCATGGCCCTCGGCGTCGAGTCCTTCGACGAAGAGGTCGTACGCAGAAACAACCTGAAGGTATCGCCGTCAGACGCGGTGCGCGCCATAGAGATCATCAACGAAATCGGCGGAAAAAGAATTGGCTCTGTTCCGGTCCTTCTTCCGGGCGTGAACCTGCTCCATGGCCTCGACGGTGAGACCATGGGCACCTTCGAGACCAATTTCCGCTATCTTTCCGATATCATGGAACGGGGACTTCTCGTGAAGCGGATTAATATCCGCCAGATCCTTACCTTTCCCGGGACGCCGGCCCACATGAAAAAATTTGTCCCGGGAAAAAGCGTGGAGAACCGCTTTGTCTATTACCGCGACAGGATACGCTCTGAAATCGAGCATGCCATGCTTGAAAGGATCTATCCTCCCGGCACGATCATTCGTCAGTGCCAGGTGCTGGAAACACAGGCGGGTTATTCGTACGGAAAACAGATTGCCAGTTACGCCATAACCTTAAAATTCCCGATGGAGCTCCCATTAAACAGCTTCTGTGATGCCGTTATAATCTCACACCGTGAGCGTTCTCTCCTTGCTCTTCCTTGTCCGATCAATATCAATACCCTGTCCCAAAAATCCCTGGAATTGATTCCCGGCATTAGCAGGAAAATTGCTTCGGATATCATTCTTGCAAGGCCATTCGTCGCAATGGATGACGCAAAGAAGTTTCTTCAAAATGTATCACAAGAAATTATTGATTCCTGTTTTATTTGAACAAAAGATTTGATTCAATTGCTATTTATATTCATATTTAATATTTTGTCCACTTAAAATTAATTTTTTTCAAAAACAGTATACAAAAAACAATAAAAAAGCCCATTTGGGTGGGTTTTTTTATTGACGATTACACTTATTTTTATTAATTTGATCTTAATAAATTTATCCAGAACACTAACCCAATTTGGAGGCTTTTAAATGAAAAAATTATTTGTGCTCGCCGTCGCGGTTGTGTCGGCAACCATGATCGCCTGCAAGGATTCCAAGAAGGATGCTTTCCCGCTTTACAGCGTGGACCCGTCGAACGTGGAAACCACCACGGTAACGGATAAAGGCTCCTCCAGCACAAATCCGACGACCCCCACCACTCCTCAAGATTCAGGGTCAACGGTAAGCGGTGAAACTTCTACCGAAACCGCGGCAAACACCGAAACAGCTACCCAGGAAAGCGGTCCTGGCAGCGGTGAACAGAACCAAAACCAAGAGCAGACCCAGGAACAGCAAGGTTCTACCGGCGGAACTCAGGGATCAACACCTCCCGCGGCCACCCAGCCCCCTGCTGACGAGAACAAGGACACGACCTCAAACGAAGGGTTCGAGTATGCCACGGTCAAAACCCTTAATTTCGACCTGTCCATCATGGACGCCGCCAGCGCCGCGATAGCCAAGGCGACCGTCAATGTCAGCTCCAACGGCGAAGGGGTCACTTCTTCCATTTCGGACGATGCAGGAAAAGCCGCCTTCTCTGCCACGATAAACCAGGCCGCCAATGCGCTGGAAATCGTCGTCGAGCACCCGAGCTATGTTTCCAAGACCGTCTCGGTTGAGAATGCCCAGGACCTCGCCACCATTTCACGGGTGATCTATCTCGAGAAGAAGGCCGGGGAGACCGTGAAAGATTCCGATGGCGACGGCGTTGCCGATGCCGCGGACCAGTTCCCCGATGACCCGGCCCTCATCGCCTCGGTGACCAACCAGTACACCATAGCCTTTGAAGACCTGTATCCCAACAAGGGCGACGCGGACTTCAACGACCTGGTAGTGAAGTTCGGCATCACCGAATACATCAACCCGCAGAACAAGATCAGCAAAATCAACATCCGGAGCAAGACCCTTGCCGCCGGAGCCGGGTACAAGAACAAGTTCTATATGAATATATTAGGCACCGATTATCTCCTGATCGAAGACCCGAAGGGTGACCTGAACCAGAAATGGAACGCCAAGGAGAACGAAACCTATGTCGACGCGAAGGTGCATTCCCTTGACATAGTGTTCGAGAACCCGGTCGCCAGGACCGAGATCGCCCCGATGCCCTATGACCCGTTCATCATGGCTAACAGCGACAAAAACAACCAGGTGCACCTCCCCTTCGTGACCACCAAGTTCGTGGGCAAGGTCCTCGATACCGACAAGTTCCCCTGGGCGGTGCTGGTGCCCGACGAGTGGATGTGGCCGTATGAAAGCACCGGGAAGAAAGGGGCCACCATATTCAAGGCTTACCCCGATTTCGAGAAATGGTATAAATCGGACGGCAAGGAATATAAGGAATGGTATATGAATCCCGACACCAACTATACGTTCCCGGTACCGAGCGGCTCGGCCCTGACTGCGTATCTTATCAAGAACCGCCATGTAACCAGCATCGCCGCCATCAGCGCCCTGATAGGCGTCATGATCACCGCGGTCGTGCTGATCAACATCCGGCGAAGGAAGCTGCAGAAGGGCGCGTAACAGGCCCTGATGGGGCCTAGAGAATCAGCAAGCGACAAAGCGAAGAGGGCTGACATCAGATGTCAGCCCTCTTTTTGTATAGTTCGTGGGAATCGATGTCCAGATCAGTATTTCTTGCGCTCCCGGTCATGGTTCAGACGGTTCATGATATAGAGCGCCGCGTAGGCGCCGATGAAGCCGGCAATGACATTGACGCCGATGCCCCGGGAAAGAAACTCGAGGATGGTCACGGCGATATTGTAAAACAGATAATCAAGGATATAGCCGCCTATGATGGCGCCGATGAAGCCGACCACCAGGCCGCCGATATAGCCGCCGAAAAGGTCCCGCTTGCGGATATTGTAATATATGAACGACACGATCGCCCCCAGCCCCAGGAAAATGCTGATGGCTATCACAACCTTTAAAAAATCACGTAATCCTTCCATTGAATGATACCTCAAATTAATAATCGGCGGCTTGATAAAGCCCCCTAAATCCCCCCAAGGGAGACTTCCGGGTTCAATTCTATTTTAAGCATCCCTCTGGGGGGGGATCAATCAGACAATCCCCTGTCCTGTTGTCGTGACTATAATTAGAACACGCCGTCCCTTGTAAAGTTAAAAAAAATCGCCCCCTTTCCTTCCCGCAACACGACGGGGTTGCCGTCGGTGAGGTCAATGACCGTGGATACCTCGGAAACCTTCGGACCCGCGTCTATGACCAGGTCCACCTCGTTCCGGTAAATCTTTTCAAGGTCCTTGGGGTCCACAATATATTCCCCGGTGGAGGTGCTGACGCTGGCGGACATGATGGGCCGCCCCAGGGTCCGCACCAGCTCCATGGCGATATTGTTGTCCGGGATCCTGACCCCGATCGTCTTCTGGTTGGTAATGGCCACCTTCGGCACCAGCTTGGTGGCGTTGAATATGAGGGTATAGGGGCCCGGGAAGGCCTTTTTCATTATCTTGAAGGCCCTGTCGGAAATGTTCCTGACATACTCGCTGATCTCCGAAATGTCGCTGAAAATAAAGCTCAGGGGCTTGTTGCGCCCGATATGCTTGATCCAGTAGATCTTCTCTATGGCCCGCTTGTCGTTGATGTCGCAGCCGTAGGCGTACACGGTGTCGGTGGGGTACACTATGACGCCCCCCTGCTTCAGCACTTCAACGGCTTTGTCGATAAGCCGTTTCTGGGGGTTCTGTTCATTGATGACGAATATCATGCTTCCTGGTCTTTCAAGGACTCCCGTTGAACTCATTGGCGGAGGCCCTTCCTATTCATAAATTGTTATATATATTATCGTATATAAGGCGTTAAAATATTATTAAACAAAATTGAGATTCGGGCCGGCAGGCAGGTGAAGAGAAAATAAAAGGCTTTTGCAGGAGTGCGAGCTGCAAAAGCCTTCAACCTGGTAAATTTTGATAGGAGTGTATCAATAATAATCATCTATATGGTCGGATGAGATGTAGGATTACTTTACATCATTTTTCAAAAAATTTCTTTTTTTTGAATATTTGATATTAAGATCAGGCGAACCCTCTTTCAATTTCAAATACAGAGCCCCGGTAGGTTAAAAAAATGCTTGATAATTTAAAATCCCGGGAGCATCTATCATATGCGTTTAAGGAGGCTTTTCCCTATGAAAAAACTGCTAGTGCTGCTCCTGGTGCCGGCGGCCCTTTTCTGCAACGGCAAGCCGAAGATCCAGTTTGACCGGCCGACCCATGATTTCGGCGTGCAGGAACAGAATATTGAAGTAAAGCACGTGTTCACCTTTAAAAACCTGGGTGACGGCACGCTCCTTATCGATAAAATATCGGCCGGGTGAGGCTGCACCGGCGTCCTTCTTTCCAAGAAGGACATCCCTGCCGGAGGCAGCGGAGAAATTGAAGTAACATTAAAAACCGGCACCCATCCGGGAAAGCTGACCAAGTCGGTCATGGTCTATACCAATGACCCGGATCAGGCCGCCGTTAAGCTGACACTGACTGTCGAGGTCAAGTAACGCGGAGGGCGACATGCGGAACCTGAAAACCATGCCCGGGTCTCCCCTGCCCCTGGGTGCGCATGTCACCAAGAACGGCATACAGTTTTCGATATTCAGCAGGCATTGCCACTCCGTCACGCTCCTCCTGTTCGAGTCGGACGAGGCGGATTCGCCCTTCATCGAGGTGCCCCTGGACCCGGAGCTCCACCGCACCGGGGACATCTGGCACATCCTGGTGGAGGGCCTGCCGGTGCAGCAGCTCTACGGCTATTCCATCGACGGTCCCTATGAGCCGGAAAAGGGACACCGTTTTAACCGGAACAAGCTCCTCATCGACCCCTGCGCCCGGGCCATAACCGGGACCCGCCGGTGGGACCTCACCATGGCGCAGGGCTATGACGCAGGGTCTCCGGACCTGGACCTTTCCTTTTCAACGTCAAGCAGTATCCCCTACACGCCCCGCTGCATCGCCCTGGACCGGCCGCGGATACTCCACGGCATGCCCCTCAGGATACCGGAGCGGGACTACATCATCTACGAGCTCCACGTGAAGGGGTTCACCTGCCATGAATCGTCCGGGGTGGCCCACGGCGGGACCTTCCGCGGCCTCGCGGAAAAGATCCCCTACCTAAAGGAGCTGGGCATCAACGCCGTTGAGCTGATGCCGGTGCAGGAGTTCGACGAGGACGACAACACCAACGTGAACCCCCGCACCGGGGAGCGCCTCAAGAACTTCTGGGGCTACAATACCATGGCTTTTTTCGCTCCCAAGGGCTCCTACTCCTCGGCCGGGAGCATGGGGCAGCAGGTTGCGGAATTCAGGGACATGGTGAGCGCCTTCCACGAGGCGGGCATTGAGGTCATCCTCGACGTGGTATTCAACCACACCGGCGAGGGCGACGAGACCGGGCCCACGGTTTCCTTCCGCGGCATAGACAACAGCATCTACTACATTCTGAAAGAGAACCGGCGCTTTTACACCAACTTTTCCGGCTGCGGCAACACCTTCAATTGCAACCATCCCCTGGTGCGCGAGTTCATCCTCGATGCACTCCGCTACTGGGTCATCGACATGAACATCGACGGGTTCCGCTTTGACCTGGCCTCGATCCTGGGGCGCGACCAGAACGGCAGCATCATGAGCAACCCGCCCCTGATAGAGGTCATCCACGAGGACCCGATACTCAGGAACACCAAGATCATCGCCGAGGCGTGGGACGCCGCCGGGGCCTACCAGGTGGGCGAGTTCCCGGGCCGGTGGGCAGAGTGGAACGGCAGGTACCGCGACGACATCCGGCGGTTCTGGCGCGGCGACCCGAACAGCGTCGGGTATTTCGCGACCCGCGTCACCGGCAGTTCAGACCTGTACGGCGCGGCCGGCAAGGGACCGCTGCAGAGCATCAACTTCGTCACCTGCCATGACGGGTTCACCCTGAACGACCTGGTGAGCTACCGGAGGAAACGGAACATCGAGAACGGCGAGGACAATGCCGACGGCGAGGACCACAACCTGAGCTGCAGCCTGGGCGTCGAGGGCCCGGACGCCACGAAGCTCATCACGAAGATGAGGACAAGGCAGATCCGCAACTTCATCGCCACACTATTCCTCTCCCAGGGGATCCCGATGCTCCTGGGCGGCGATGAGTTCCGGAGGACCCAGAAGGGGAACAACAACGCCTACTGCCAGGACAACGAGATATCCTGGGTCGACTGGCGTCTGATGGACGCCAACATGGACATCTTCCGCTTCACAAAGGAGATGATACGCTTCAGGAAAGATCACCCGGTCCTCCGCAAGGGCAGCTTCTTCACCGGGGAAGCCCGTAACGGGAAGGCCCATCCCGACATTTCGTGGCACGGATTCAGGGCCGGCGAACCCGACTGGAGGCCCGAGAGCCGGTCCATTGCCATGCTGCTCTGCGGGTATTACGGCGAGTCAGCCGACGGCAGACCCGACAATGACCTGTACATCATATTTCACAGCGGGAGGATCAACAGGAAATTCGAAATACCCCCTGCGCCGTCCGGCGGCAGATGGAAAGTGGCGATTGACACCGCCAATGAGCCGCCCGGGGACATATTTGAAGCCGGCAAGGAGCCATATCTTGAGGGAACCATCTATTATGTGAGGAAAATGTCGACGGTGGTGCTGGTGGCATGATACGCGTAGGGGCACGGCATGCCGTACCCCTACATGTTTATCCTGGATATGTAATTTTAATTAATTCGCGGCCTTCAGGTTGAGGTCCTGCATCATCTTCTGGATCATGGCGTCATCCATCCCGTGGGCACGCGCTCCCTGCTCGATGGTCTCGGTAACGGCGATGTGGCAGCCTATGCAGTGCATGCCGTATCCCATCAGGATCGGCCCTGCCTTGGGAAATTGACGCAGAAGGTCTCCAAAGGTCATATCCTTATTTATTTTTTCCTGTGCCATAGTGTCATCCTTGTGAGTATTTTGATATTTGGAACCTCTTACGGTTACACGGTGAAACTTTCCACCTTTTTTTACTAACTATAGCATTTTGTCAACCAAAGTCAAATGTTTTTGTCGAAAATATGGATATGACGGTAGTTTTATAGCAAGGGTGGGAGCCATCCCACTCGTCCGCCTCGTATAACGTCCATGTGGACTCCGCGGAATCGGCGACATCCATGTCGCCTGCTCGCGGGATAACTCCCACCCTTGTTATGTTATTACACTATTAAAGTCATGTATATCAAAACTTTTTATATTTACAAAATACATATAATTATATACTTTATCAGTATAAGAAATGTACTGACATCATGAACATTATATTAATCATCATTCTGCTGGTAATCATACTCCTTCTTATCTGGGCGCTCATGGGCGGCAAGGGCGATGTCCTGGACCGGAGGGAGGGAGGCGCCGGCGGCGCCACCGAGGAGGACAAAACCTTCAGGAGAAGGGCCAGCGACAAGGAGATCGAAAAGGCCTTCCCGGAAAGCCCGATCCCGCAGAGGAGAAGGAAATCCGACCTCATGCCGTCAGAGGCCGAGGCCCCCGAAGAGGAAGAGCAGGCTGCGTTCAAGCTCCCCTACCTCGCCGACGAGATCATCCCCGAAACGTCGCGCTTCAGGATATACCGGAGGACCCTGCTAAACTCCGAGATCTACGCGAGCAAGGGCGATTTTGCCACGGCCATATCTTTATTTGAAGGAGTGCGGTCCCGGATACAGGACGTCGAAACCAGGTTCAAGATCGACGCTGACATCGAATACCTAAAACAGTTCAAGAAGAAAAAGGAAGATGAGGCCAGGCGCAAGGAAGAGCAGGCGAAGCGCGGCATCAGCGGCGAGGGAGGCGCCCTCGCCGGCAGGGACGAGATCAAGATCAAGCTGGGCGGCATGCCCTCCAACGCCATACAGATCGACTCGCTGCCGGAAACCATACATATAGGCATCGTCGACCCCTCCAAGAACGTGGACGTGGATTCCATAGTACAAAACGTGACGCAGAAGCTGCGGGGCGAGCTGAGCGATGTCCGCGAGGAGCTGAACAGGATCAGGAGCGAGGGCGCCGGCGGCGCGGCCGGCGGGGAGACCGCAGCGGCGCAGACCCAGCTTGCCCAGGCGCTGTCCGGCCTGAGCGACCGCCTGGACAGGGTGGACGCCGCACGTGACCTGGTAGGCGTCGGCGCGGCAGGCGGGGCCGCCAGCGCCGACGAGCTCTCGGACCTTAAGCATGAATTCAAGAGCCTCAGCAGGGCCGTCAGGGACATGGCAGAGGCCGGCATTCCCCAGGCGGACCGGGAGCCTTCCCTTGCGGCCGCGAAAGAATCCCGCTCCCTGAGGGACCTCCTGGACCGGATCCCCAAGCATAAAGCGCCGGGGTCTTCCGCTGTTGCGGAACCGGGGAGCACGTCACCGGACGGTCCGGGAACATCTGCATCGGAGCACCTGAGGCGCTCCACCGAGGACGTCGAAGAAAAAGACGACTTCGAGCTCCTGAGCGAATACGGCAAGGACAAGTCCGGCGATGAGCTGACGGACGACGAGATTTTCGAGAAGATCCTCCGCGAGGACAAGAAGGAACGGGAAAAGGGCGACTTCGAGATCCTGGGGGAAAAGAAGGAGCGCCGCGGCGAGGACGTCACCACCACGGACGAGATCGACCTGAAGAAGCGGGAGGACGAGTCCTTCTACCGCCGCCTCCTCTCCACCACAAAGCGCAAGGCCAAGGAGCTCCCGATCCTCAAGGTGAGCTACGATTTCTCGAAGCTTCCCGACGAGATCGGCCTTTCCCGGGAAAAGAACATCATCGAGTACGCCTTCTACAAGTACAAGCCGATGCTGGAAAAGGCAGATGAGTACATCAAGAAAAGGAAAGTACGGGACGCCATCAACTACTACAAGGTCGTCATGTCCCAGAACATACCGCCCGAGTTCAAGTCGATGATCCGGAAGAACCTGAACGACCTTACGGAGTACCTGGAAAAATATCTGACCGGGGACTGATTATAAGCCGAGTTTTTTCTCGACCTCTTCAAGCGTGTGCAATCTTCTTGAAGATTTAATGGCTTTTACGGCACTCACATAATCATCATAATCATCCGCTTTTTCTTTAAGCCGGAGGTATTCCTTATAATCCAGAATAACAACTTTCGGTTTTTTATTTTCTTCAATTATTTGAGTTTTAATCATGATATGAGCCCTGTCTGTGCTTGATTTCAGCTATAATCATAACTCTTTTCACAATAGTAAAGAGTATTCTGTAATCACCTACCCGAAGTCTATATATAGTCCCCAAGTCACCTTTTAATAACTTGACATCATGCTTGACCGATTTATTGCAGGCATATTCATTAATTTTTTCCTTAATTCTTCTTGCCGATGACTTATCGCCTTTAGCAATTTTCGCTAATTGCTTAAAAGACGTATCGGTAAATCGTATTTCCATTAATTTAGTTTTGAGATATTTAATGTAATGTCAATTATTATTTTACTAACAACCTACATCTCATTACTAATTGCATCTGCGATTATTAGGTCAATGACCAGGAAGAACTGAACGAACTTACGGAGTACCTGGAAAATATCTGACCGGAGACTGAGCCGGTCTGCATTAATCCTTCGCTATCATGCCCAGCCCTCTCAGTGCCGGCTTGGCATACTTAATTCTTAATGAAGACATCCCTGGCGGCGGCCTCGGCGGTTGTGCCGGTCGGGAGACTGAGAGTCGTCGCCCCATTGATGACCCACACACTTGCCACAGGACCGGATGTGCCGGTATAATACCCGGTGATGTATAATTGCGAATTGATTTCCCCAATTCCATATGCAAAGGAGGGATCACCGTCGTTCATTGTGTTCGCATAGGTTTCGTTTACCCAGTAGCAGGCCTTATTGTTGAGCTGCCCCACTATGTATCGTACAACGGTAGAACTATTTAACGAGGATGATACAATCGAAGCATTGGGAGAGCTCAACTCGGGCAGCAGATTATCGCCCGGAACCGGAGAACCGCTGTAGGTCCATGATTTTGCCTGAGTATATGGACTGTTATACTCAAACCACCCTCCGATGATTACATGTGATCCGTCCAGCATAACTGTTTTGGCACTACTGCCGTTGTTAAAGACAAAATGCTGCACGTCGGCTCCTGTGTCCTTGTCAATGAGCCAGAAACATGGTGACGCACTGCTATAGGGAGGGTGATTCGCAGTCCCGGCGATGTAAATGGTCCCGTCGGCTGACTTGGTCATTTCATAGGCATTGGCACCGCTTCCGTCTGACAGGGAAATTAAATCACCCACTCCGCCGGTGGACAGGTTGATTTTCCAATAACATGCCTCTTTGGTTCCGGTCACATTGCATGTTCCGGAAATGTACAAATAGCCGCCGCTTATAAGCGAGTCTTCGACCAGGATACCGCCTGAACTGAGAAGGTCTTCCCTTGTTGTAATGGCGCCATTGATCTTCCAGTAGCAGGCATTGCTGCCGTATGTGCCTGCGACATATACCGTGTTTCCCGAGGAAGTATCGACGCTGACGCTGACGGCTTTTGAACTGGCGCTCTCCAGGTCAATTCTAGTCCTCAGTGGATCAGTTAAATCCCAGAGGCACGCGACGGTGTTCGTGCCGTTATGGTAATACCCGGCCGCATACGTTCCAGGCATAAGAACGTCTGTTGACTGTGTTACAGTAACCGTATACCTCTTTGTCGTGGCATCCGGTGCCGTCACTGTATAAGGAACCGGGTTGGTGAAATTCTGTGAAACGCCGGAAGCGGGACTTACGCTCGCGCCGGTATGGGTAACTCCCGGTGTGAGGCTGGATCGGTTCGCCCAGGACGGGACGGTAATTGCTATCGTATTATTAAGTAAGTCTCCGCTCTCTGTTATTGTTCCGTTTCTGCCATGAATGGTAAACCGGGTGATATCCTTGGAAGGACTCGGGGCAACGTTGACCGTCACCAGATACACCTTGGTTGTGCCGTCGGCCGCGGTTACCGTATATTCTATGTCCGGATTCGTGAAATCATTAGGTAATCCGGTAGCCGGATCTATGCTTGCGCCTGTATGGGTTATTGTTGGCGTCAGGTTCGATCTATCGGTCCAATACGGAATATTCACCGTTATGGTGTTGTCATCAATTCCGCCGCCCTCTACAATGGTTCCTTCTATTGAAAGAATCTCGAAATGCGTGATATCTTTCACATTACTGGGCGCCTCAGTTACCGTAACTTCATATTCCTTAGTTGTACCATTGGCGGCGGTTACGGTGTAAATAACTGAATCAGTAAAATCAACCGTCTCTCCTGAACGAGGACTAACACTTGCGCCTGTATGGGTGATGGTTGGCGTAAGGTGTTCCAGATCAGATCCGAACGGCACGGTCAGCGTTATGGCATTTGCACCAATAGTGCCTGGTATGCCGAGTATGGTGAAGGATTGTATATCCTTGGCATGATTGAGAGCCTCTGACACCGTAACACGGTAGGTTTTCGTCATTCCGTTAGCAGCAATCACCGTGTATTCCACATTCGGTTCACTAAAGTCATTTGAGACACCCGAGGCGGGAGTCACGCTCACTCCCGTGTGGGTGATGGTTGGCGTAAGATGCTCCAGATCAGTTCCGAAGGGCACGGTCAGCGTTATTGTATCGGCGCCGATATTGCCGCTTATTCCCATTATGGTGAAGCCGGTAATATCCCGTGCGTTGCTGGGGGCAATGGTCACGGTGACGGTAAAATTCTGAGTCGAACCGTCGCATGCCTCGACAGTATATGTTCGTGGCGAAGAAAAATTGTTAGGCGTTACTCCGCTTATCTGTATGGCGCCCCCGGTCCTGACCAAACGCCCCGTGGTGTTGTAGGTGGCCACCAGGGATGAAGGGTCAGTGCCATAGGGGAGTACCAGACTGATGTTGGTGCCGGATATGGTTGCGTGTATGCCATTGATGGAAAAAAGAGTAATGTCTTTTGCGGAATAATGGGCGATGGTGACGCGGACAGTATAATCCTTCGATGACCCGTTTTTCGTATAGACCGTATACACCACAGGAACCGTGAAATCGTTGCGGGACACCCCGTTTTCCTGCTCGACACCGTTGACCTCCACCCGGTCCCCGGTAATGGTAAAACTTGCCGCCAGGTCATTGAGCGTCCCGACGCAAGGCAGGGTCAGGGTGATATCAGTGCCGTTGATGGCAAAGGAGGTAATAGCTGCCGATTTGTTGCCGAACACGCTGAAAAAGGGCATGTTCAGGATAGTACCACGGTCGGTGTTGCACGACACAGACGCGATGGATGACGAAAGAATTGCGATGAGGATTAAACGTTTCATTTTATGTATATCATTTAAATGACTGAATATCAATACGACATTCTACAAAAACATGGTATTAACATGCCAGGCGTTTTATGCATAAGCCAAGCACCATACTTGAAGAACAAGAAAAAACGTAATGATCAGAAATTTGTGGAAGAAACTGTTTATTTATCTTATACATAAAAAAACAACATCGATCCATGTCAAGCAATATTACTAACAGCAAAATTATCCTGGGATTCCCCATATCCTGCTTAAAGATGTTTCGATGAAATTTCCGGTCAATCAACCATCTCCCCGCACTTTGCCCTGTCTATCTTCCCGCTCGCCTTTTTCGGCAGGGCGCGGGTAAATTTGATCTCATCGGGAAGCTTGAACCGGGGGAGCTTCGACGAGCAGAAAGCCATGACCTGGTCCGCCGTGCAGCTGCTCTCAATGGGCACTGCCACCGACACAAGCTTGTTACCCTTGAGCTCGTCAGGCTTGCCGATAACGGCCGCCTCCACCAGGAGGCCGCTTTCCATCATCACGTCCTCGATCTCCTGGGGATTGATCCGGTGACCGCTCACCTTGAGGAGATTGTCCTTGCGGCCGACGAGGTACAGGTAACCGTCATTGTCCATATAGGCAAGGTCGCCGGTGTGATACCCGTTTTTGTCCAGCACCCGTGCCGTGGTCTCGGGGTCTTTCCAGTAGCCCTGCATGATATTGGGCCCTGAAGCAGTGAGCTCACCGGTCTGTCCCGGCGCGACCTCGTTCCCGGCCTCGTCCAGGACCCGGAGGGTCACCCCCGGTATCGCCTTGCCGATGGAGTCTATTTTATCTTCGAACTCGGACGGCTCAAGGTAGCTCAGCCGGGCCGACGCCTCGGTGGCGCCGTACATGATGAATATCTTCGTATGGTCCGGAAGGGCCTTCCTGAGGTCCTGCTTGATCTGCTTCGCCATGTGGCCCCCGGCCTGGGAACAATACCGGAGGCTGGTCAGCCTGTCCCTGCTCGCCGCCAGGGGCGAACGGTGCAGGAGGTAGGCGTAGGTCGAGGGCACGCCGGAAAACCCGGTAACCTCCTCGTCAATCATCTGCTTGATGACCGCCCCGGTGTAGGCGAACTTGTTGTTGATGACCACGGAACCGCCCACGGCAAAATGGGTGTTGAGGAGGGATTTGCCCATCACGTAAAAAAACGGGAGCACCGCCATCTGGCGGTCTTCTGAAGTAAGATGCAGATAGGTGCAGATCGAATCCGTGTTGTTCACAATGTTGAAGTGCGTGAGCATGGCGCCCTTCGGCACGCCGGTGGACCCGGAGGTATAGATAAGGCATGCCAGGCTCGAAGGATCCACGTCAAGGTCCATGTTTGACCCGTCGCCGCCGGCAAAGATCTCCTCAAGTTTTATCACCGGGAAGGGCATGCCGCTCCACGCCATGTTCGGCTGCGACAGCATGAGCGCCTTGAGGGGGAATGATGAAACCGGCGCGTCCGTGAGAAGCTCCTCGAAGCGCGCAGACGATATGACCGCCGCCGGCTCGATCTCCGCCAGGAGGCCTGCCAGCTTTTCGGCCTTGATGTCCGTGCCGAGGGACACGAAGGCCGCACCGGTCTTGAGCACGCCGTAATAGCTCGCCACGTATTCAAGGCTGTTATGGAGTATAACGGCAACGCGGCTCCCCGCCCCCACCCCCATGCCGGCAAGGGCCCGGGCGATCCTGTTGGCCTTGATGTTGATGTCGCCGTAGGTGGCGCGGGTCTGCTCATGGATGAGCGCCACCTTGTCGGGAAAGCGCCCGGCGCTCGACTCGAGGAAATGATGGATAAGGGCGTGAGATAAGGCCATGCCTGCCGTCCGTTCTATTTTAGTGTTATCCCGATCTTCTCCGCCCCGTACCGCACCATCCGCGCGTCTTCTGGCTGGCTGGTCTTTTCGATCCCTTCGTGACGCTCCATGGACCCGGAGCGGACGATGCCGGCGATCTCCCACGCGTAGGGATGGAAACCGAACTTCTCGCGGTGTATGTGGTTCGCCAGGGCATTAAGGGTACAGTTCGATGAATTGGGGTCAGTGTCCTTGGGCATGACCCATCCCAGGGACTGGATCAGCCTGACGATGTCGTTTTCGTTGTATTTCATGAAGGCGAGCGGATGGATATTTATCGGCCACCGGTCCGCCGGGTATTTCGTCAGGTCATCATCCGAGATGAAGAAGGGCTTGAGCTCTTCGGGAAAACGCCTGAAGAGCAGGTCGCGCACGGTCTTGTTGGTCATGGCCTGCATGCGCGGGCTGGTCTGCATGATGGCCGAGGTTATGGGCGCCTGGCCCGGCGACCATCCGTACGCCGCAAGGGGGATGTTCATCTGGAGAGCGGTCTTTATAACCAGTGACTTCACGTGGCCGATGCAGGTGGTGCAGATGGAGCTCGCCCGGTCCAGGGTCTTGGGGCTGTAGAAGTCCTCCTTCGCGGCCACCGCGAAGACCTTTTTCATGGTCTCGAAGGAGGGCCGCACCACCATGCTCGTGGCGCCGCACACGTCGGTCATGTGCAGTATGTTCTCCATGGCCCTCGGGGAAATGAAGCCGTTGTCAAAGGTCAGGGCCAGGATCTTCATCTTGTACTTGGCGGCCAGCACATGCAGGGTATAGGTGGAGTCCTTGCCTCCGCTGTAGGCCATGATCACGTCATAGTCCTGCTTCCCCCTGACGCTGTCGAGAAGGTCCTCAAATTTTTTCGTGTACTCGCTTTTTTTATCTTTATCGGGAAGGTTGGCATTATTGCAGTAATTGCACACGCCTTTATCATCAAACTGTATGCCGGGGAATGTTTCCGGTAAAACGCATTGGGAGCAGTATTTCATAGGAGGACCTTCCAATTAATAATAGAATGATAAACTAACCCGCTGAATCCGCTGAAATGCAATACCATCGCGAAGCAGCCGGCACAAACTTTCAAAATATCATGTGGAAAATGGATTTTTTATCTCATAGTTAACGGCCATTACTTTTGTCAACCCTCTTTTATATAAGTCTAACGGGCTTAATGAATGCATGTTTTTAATGGCTGATTTACCCGCTTTTTCACAGTGGATCAGATAAAATATTTTACAAAAATTTCATGTTAGTGCATTATAAAAAAGTAACCCTCCAAAAAGTATTGACAAGTTACAATTATCTCCATAAACAAATCAGGTAATTTATACCGGCAGGTGAAAAGAATGAAACCAATAAATCTACTGATAAATCCGTTTACGTGGATAATTGCAATAATCTTCGTTATCGCGGCATGTGGGGATAAAACCATGGACACAATGGATCAAAAACTGCAATCAAGATCCATTTCCGAGATGGAGTGGGAAAAGCTTGCAGCAAAAAGGATATATTTCGGCCACCAGTCGGTGGGCCACAACATCATCGACGGCATCGTTACTATCATGAAAAGCAATCCCGCCATCAGGTTGAATATCCGGGAAACCAAAGATGTCAGTGCATTTAACAACGGCGTGTTCGCACATTCCCCGAACGGCGAAAACGGGAAGCCAAAATCCAAGATTGACGCTTTTGTGAAAACAATGGACAGCGGCCTTGCAAAGCGCATTGATAGTGCTTTTTTCAAATTCTGTTATGTTGATTTCAACAAGGATACCGATATAAGCGATCTATTCAGGTATTATTCCATGGCCATGGACGCGATGAAGAAAAAATATCCCGAGGTGATATTTCTTCACATGACCGTGCCTCTCACAACCGAAGGGGAACTGTTCGGCATCAAGACCAGGCTCAAGGAGCAGGTAAAAATGATCATGGGCAGAGAAACGGAACTCCAGCAAAGCATTGACGCCAATATAAAACGGAATGAATTCAACATTCTTCTGAGAAAAAAATACGGCAGCAGGTACATTATAGACCTGGAGCAATTTGAATCAACAAATCCCGATGGCGCCCTTTACACCGGTGCCAAAGGCGGCGTTAAACACAACCTCATGGTCCCGGCATATACCTATGACGGAGGCCATCTGAATGATTTGGGAAAAATGGTCGTTGCCGACAGATTCTTGACCCGGCTGGCGAAACAATAGACGGATGCCTCCTTGCAATAATACTGCGGCATGGATGTCATTGAGAGAGTTAACCTGTTACTTGGTAATTGCGACTTTCTTTTTCTCTAAAAACACCAGTAGATTCGCAACGGAATCAAGGTTCTCCGGAACGATCTCTTCATCATCAATTTTAATTGCGAATTGTTCCTCAAGGAATAAAACCAGTTCCAGTATCCCCGTGGAATCCATGATGCCGCTTTCCAGGAGAGAAATTTCAGGCGTCAATTCTATCTTGCTGCTCCTGCCCGCAATAAAATTTTCTTTGATATAATTCATTATTATTTCTTCGGTTTTTTGCATATGACAACTCTCAATTGTATTTTTTTGCTTTTACATGATACCGTAACCGTATTGCATCCAGTAATAAAGCAATACAGACGGGTTGTAAAGTAAAAAGTATTCAGTTGTGCATAAAAAAGGCAACCATTGTGCAGTCAAGCTTATTTCCTGCACTCTTTACATCAGCGTCATTATTTCAAACAATAGTTAAATATTCATCACCAATAAATCAGGACGCTTCCTGTAAATCAAAATTTCAGCAGATATAAAAAACTCTTGATTTAATTAGCGGCTCTGTACAGGTAAAGATTCAACCAATAATTCGGGAAAAACAATGAAATTCAATATCGATATCCTGAAAATTGATCCGGAAGCTGAAACCAAACGGGTCGCTGATTTTGTCGCAGACCAGACGAAAAGCGTGTATCGCCGAAGCGGCGTAGTGGTGGGGCTGAGCGGCGGCATCGATTCAGCCGTCATGGCCGCCATTGCCGTACGAGCCGTCGGCACGGAATATGTCACGGGGCTCATCCTCCCGGAAAAGGAATCCAATCCCGTCAGCGGTTCCTTCGCCGCCAAGCATGCACGGGAACTCGGCATCAATTTTCGCGAGGTTGACATTACCTCCACCGTTGACAGCGTCGGGGGATACAGCAGGCGGGACGCCTATATCAAGTCCCTGGTCCCCGAATATGAACCCGGGTATAAATACAATATCAGCCTTCCGACCGACCTCCTGGAGCGAGACTCCTTCAATTTTTACGTGCTCCAGGTCCAGTTCCCTGACGGATCCATTACAAAAAAGCGCCTCGGGATCGACGCCTTCCGCGCGATAACATCCTTTGCCAACATTAAGATCCGTTCGCGGATGATCCATTTATACTACGAAGCGGAGCGCAGCAACATGATCGTCGCCGGCACCACCAACCGCACTGAGATGATACTGGGCGACTTCTGCAAGTACGGCGACGGGGGCACCGATATCGAAGCTCTAGCATACCTCTACAAGAACCAGATTTATCAGATAGCGAATCACCTCAGAGTCACCCCGGAAATCATTCAGCGTTCACCCAGCCCGGACACCTTCAGCCTTCCGGTCACGGACCAGGAATTTTTCTTCCGGATACCTTTTGAAAAACTGGACCACCTGCTCTATGCCTGGGAAAACAAAGTGCCCGAAGAGGAAGTCGCCGGCGTGCTGGAGCTCCCCATAGAGGCAGTGAATAGATCTTTCAAAGACTTCACTGCCAAGAATCGGGCCACGGCGCACCTTCGCGAACTGCCCCATGCTTTATGGTGATCCGGATGGATACCGTATTTCACACGTAGGTCATCAAAATAAATTCTGATTGTCCCTGAGAAATTATTAGTGCAATCCTCAATTCAAAACACCACCTGTTGATGTCATTATTCCATAATACAAATCTGACTATTCCGAGAGACTAAACTTGTATACAAAATACATGCGCTAAAAATTTTCTTTGAAATTTGTCACTTTTTGTTGCCGAAGAATTTTTTTTTTATTAGCTTAAAAAGGTTTAACTAAAAGGAAAATGGATTTTTCATACTCATTAAATTCTTCTTGAACTATGATCCATCCCTGAAAAGTTTAACCACAATATAAATATAAAGCAGGTTATCATTTTACGAGTTAGCAGTATATCATCCTGTTCCGAGCATGCTTTTACCAGAGCGGACAATATGATTATCTCTGCTAATAATAAATGATATAACCCGCAGAGGATATGGGTAACACAATGAAAAAATTCCTGTTCATCTTTCCCATAATTTGTTCACAAATAATTTTAACATCCTGCGGAAATATTGACTTCACTGCCGGTTCAGGATCAAGTTTATTTTCGCTGATGGGGATCAACCTCTTCAACAGCACAATCGCGCCGGCCGCTCCTGTCAATTTACAGTCCACCGCCATAGCCACCGATAGAATAGACCTCGTTTGGGAGAGTAATTCCAGCAACGTCAGGAGGTTCAGGCTAGAACGGAGCGCCGGAAATAACGCCGACTTTATTGAAATCAGCGCCGGCATACCGGGAAATGTCACATCGTATAATGATGCCGCCGGCCTTGAACCAGGGAAAACCTATTATTACCGGGCGCGGGCCTACAATGCAGCCGGGAATTCGGATTATTCAAACATAACCAGCGCTACCACCTACAGCTTGACGCCGCTTGTCCCGGCAAGCCCCAGCATATTGCAAGCCTCAGTCATTTCTGGAACCCAGGCAAGACTCATCTGGCATGACAATTCAGACAACGAGAACGGCTTCGCTGTTGAGCGGCGCGCCGAGGGAGAAGCCCAATTCAGTGAGATCGCGGGGACCCTCCCTGCGGATACGACAACCTATACCGCTTCTGGCCTTAATCCGACAATCACCTATTACTTCCGGGTCAGGGCGCACAACAGCTCCGGCAACTCAGGTTACTCCAATGAAGCATCCGTCATCATCTGCCCCGAAGCCCCCGGGTCCGTAACGGCAACCGCCGTCTCAAGCACACAGATCAATATATCCTGGGCCGATAATTCATCGAATGAAAGCGGCTTCAGGATTGAAAGAAGCGCCGGCAACAACTCCAATTTCACTGAAATCGTGGGCGATCTTCCCGCCGGGACAACTTCGTACAACAACAACGGGCTGACCTACAATACCACCTACTACTACCGCGTCAGGGCCTATAACGCGTTTGGCAACTCAGGCTATTCGAACGAGGCCTCTGCTACGACAAACGATATTATCCCCTATGCGCCGACAGACCTGACAGCCACCGCAGCGTCAAGCTCACAGATAAACCTGACATGGACCGATAATTCGACCAATGAAACAGGCTTTACCATAGAGCGAAGCACGAATAATAGCACCTTTACCCAAATTGCAACGGTCGGCGCCGGCATTACTGCATACATCAATACGGGCCTATCGCCTAATACGACCTACTATTACCGGGTAAGGGCCTATAATGGCGTTGGCAATTCGGGAGACTCCAACGTCTCCTCGGCCATAACCGCCGATGTGGCTCCGGCAGCGCCAAGCGGTCTCACGGCAACCGCCGCATCAAGCTCACAGATTAATTTATCATGGACGGACAATTCAACGAATGAAACCAATTTTATCATACAGCGAAGTTTAAATGGGACTACGTTCTCCCAGATAACCACTGTAGGGACCAATGTCACTTCATACAGTGATACCGGCCTTTCAGCTTCCACGACCTATTATTACAGGGTTATTGCCCATAACAGCATCGGCGATTCCGGCTACAGCGCGGCAAATGCCACAACTCAGGCAACCCAGCAGGGGATAGGGCACACCTGGACGCTCATGACCAATGTAAACACGGCAGCTCCTGCAACAACAAGGAAATATGTCTTTATCCACCACAGCACGGGCTCCGACTGGATCAGGACCGGCAACGGCAACCTGGGTCAGCAGCTGAATGCCAACAACTATTATGTAACAGAAACAGATTATGGCTGGGGCCCCGGGCTGAGCTCAACATATAACCCGATTGGCTCTTATACTGACACCGTACATTGGCCATACTGGTTCAACAATAATACGGTGATGACTGCCCTGTACAACAACACCCATCATGAGGATTATCCAACCAACACCATGGCAGATCCGGGCGGTCAAAACGAGATAATCATGTTCAAGTCCTGTTTCCCCAACAGCGAGGTTGGCTCGTCAATTGACGATGAAAAAGCCATTTACAACGGTCTGTTGACCTATTTCGCGGCCCACACCGACAAGATGTTTGTCCTCATTGTACCTCCTCCGGAAATCTCGATTACGTACCCCGCTATGACCCGTGCCATCGCCAACTGGCTTGTTGATACTTCTTCGGGGTGGCTGGCAACCTATAATACGACACACAACAATGTTTACGTGTTCGATTATTATAATGTCCTGACCGATCCCAAGAACCATCACCGGGTCAATGGGACAGTAGTTGAGCATATTGTTACCGACAGCCCAACGGTTCCATCTCATCCGGACGAATTGTATTATTATGTCGGTTCTGACAGCCATCCGACAGCGGCGGGGCACCAGAAGGCCACAGCGGAATTCATCCCCCTGCTGAATGCCTGTTATAACAAGTGGAAAGGTAATTGATGCCGGACAGCATGTCACCCGGCATCGGCCTGGAATACGATGCATGGCCTCATCGGGGAGCCATGCATCGTTGAAGAGAAAAACCGTAGTTGCTTATATTGATGATATCGCAGGTATTGATATCATATTACGCATTGAAGTCATAGCTGACAACAGAATATGATCCCGTCGTGATGGTTCCTATACCGCTGTTAATACACCCCAGTATCTGGTTACGGGTATTATTGTTATTATCAGGGTTCAACCATGACGCATAGGGTGAAATAACATCCCTGCAGGCAATATAGTCAAGGGTCGCCGGGTTTGTGCAGGCGAGCACCGTCTTTGTTTCTGTTGCGGCTCCCCACCGGGACTCATGACCGCTGAACATGGCGGCGGTGATATACAGTACCGGGCTGTACATCGTGGTGATATAACGGGCAGCCATCTCTCCGGCATAGGTGGCATTATCAATATTATAACTCGCAGCATGAATATTCCGTGCGCCGCTGAAGGTACCACCGGTACCACCATGAATTTCCGTTGCACCGAAGAAGCTTTTAATAGCACTGGTCACTCCTGCATAATCCTCAGCACCGGAACCGTGATTGTTGAGTGTTGGCATAAATATTGCTTTAACTTTTCTTCCGGTATAGACCCCGCTTTCCCACACGCCGTTTTTCATATCAATCATCCGTCCCGACACCAGGGTTGAGGCAAATATGGGATATGAAAGGTAAGCATTATTTCCATGGAAGCTGAAAAAATCCCGTATCCACCCTTCCCCGTCCGCGGGGCCTGAAATGGTTCCAGGGCTGGTTATCCATTTTTTTGCCGTAACAGGTTTTCCCTCAGCCTGGTACTCCGCAGCGAGCTCGTTCCAGTTATGGTCTGGCCAGTTATTTGTCCGATTATCTATCGTGGCATCAAATCCGAGCGCTCCCGACGATCCATACTCCTGCACATTATCACAAATAAAAATCTCCCCTGAGTATCCGGGGATAGCAAGTATCGCATCAATAACAGCCTTAATACAGCCCGTATGCGTATAGCCCTGCTTCGGCCATTGACCATTACCCTTGATAACGACCACGTCATCCTTATCAATAATGGTGCCGATCCCGCCCATCATTTCAAAAACCTTTGCGACGTTCTGGAAACAATCACCATTTTTTGCCATATATACGGTATTCGCCTGCGGGCCATCAGTCGGATCGGGACCCGGACCAGGTTTATGATTCAACGCAAGTAATGCGCTCATGGCTCCGGATTTATTATTCTTACGAGAGTAACAGGCAATGCCGCCGAGCATTGGAATAGCGGCAAATGAAAGAGAGGCTTTCCCTGCTTCCTTTAAAAAATTTTTGCGGGTAAATACTTTTTCATTTTCCAGATCGATTTTAGATATTTTTTTCATAATAGTATTATTCCGTATGAAGAATACGGTCTCTCTCTAATTTTTGATGTAATTAAAGTGTGGCCCAGAAACACAAAGGAAATACAATTTATATATTTTTTTGATAATAGTTTTAACAATAATACTATTGTCAATCCAATTTCTAATAAAAACCGGGACATGGGAAAATATTGTAAATCACCATCTATTGCCCTGAGTGAAAGATCTTCCGTGAGCAAGTCCAATCCGGTCTCAGGGATAATTGCATTCTTTGAAATGCCTTTCTTATTCAGAATAAAATCATCCACGATTTCCCCCTGGGATCATAAAATCCTTCTGGACAATAAAATTGCTTAAATTTGCTTTTTTGTGCTATATTCTCAATCCCTGTTTTTTATGTATTAATTCATCTCGATTGAGTAAAAAATTTTTACATATTTCCCCTTGACAGCTTAATAAGATGCTGCATAATATTTAAAAATACCAACTTCATAAAAAGTTTACCCTGTGAGAAATATTTCAAAAATATTGTTATTTATATTATTCGCCGCAAGTTTGACAGCCTGCTATAATTTGTCTTCGAATAATAACACAAAAACCGAAAACCTTACCGGGTATTTCACACTTTTTTCAATCTGGGATTCACAGCTCAACATCAGCTTCAATGCCAACGATGGTGACGGTATGATGGCTGATGAAACAGTATTAAAAGGTTCCGATTTTACGATACCCCCCAATACATTTACCCGATCTGGTTATTATTTCCATGGCTGGAATACCCATCCAGACGGTTCAGGAACAAGTTATGCGGATGGAGCAACCATTGAAAACTTGACCGAAGATACCACCCTGTATGCCGTGTGGGACTTGCTGGTGCACATAAATTTTGACGCACATCATGGAACGGGTACTCTGGCCGAACAAATCGTTCCCCAGGGGTCTGACGTTACCATACCCGAAAACGCATCAGAGGCATTCAGCCGCGATTATTACTCGTTCCATCGCTGGAACACCCATGCTGATGGTTTGGGTTCAGATTACTCGGACGGGGTTCTGGGCCCCGTTTAGGAAACCACCTGCAAACGATTTATTGTGAGATGC
>CALMRZ010000027.1 GCA_937872225.1 uncultured Spirochaetota bacterium | reverse complement strand
ACCGATAACTATCGGCCTGCTACCGATAACTATCAGCCTGCCACCGATAACTATCGGCCTGCTACCGATAACTATCGGCCTGACACCGATAACTATCGGCAATACAACCAGGGCCAACAACAGCTTGACATTATTCATGACGGATATAGACTCAATCAACCGGTTAAAAATGATATTAATATACATAACCCGGCTGCGGCCGCTGCCCGATCCGCCCATAAACAGGAGGATTCAATGAAAAAGATAGTTATCGCCTCAATAATTACCCTCTTTTGCCTTGTGGCCTTAACGCAGGAACAGGGCATCCTGAAAGACAGCCGCGACGGAAAGGAATATCCCACGGTGAAGATCGGGAGCCAGATATGGATGGCGAAGAACCTCGCGTACAAGGCAAAATCGGGCATCAGGGCCTGGGGCGACGACATGAAGAACGTTGAAAAATACGGCTACCTTTACGACTGGGCCGCAGCGCAGGAGGCGTGCCCGAAGGGATGGCACCTCCCCGCAGACGCGGAGTGGAAGACACTGGAGCTGAACCTTGGCATGAGCCCCGATGAATTCGATAAAAATAGGAAAAGGGCCGAGGGGCTGGGCATGAAGCTTAAATCGGCGACCGGCTGGTACGAAAACGGAAACGGCAACAACGAGAGCGGCTTCAACGCCTTCCCCGGCGGCGCCTGTCTCTTCTACGACAATTCATACCACTTTCTCGGCGAGCTGGCCTATTTCTGGACTTCCACCGCGGAAGGGAGCCAGGACGCCTATGCCCGCGTATTAAGGTATGACGAGACTTACGCGGAGCGGTCCCTCTTCGCGAAGAGCAACAGCCTGTCGGTGCGGTGCGTGAAGGACTAAACCCGAACCCACTCGTTAATACAACAACGGCAGTATCTCCCGGTAGGGACGGCATTCGCTTTTGTAGATGTGACGATTTGACATATCAAGAAACTGGTCCCATACAATAATGGTTTCACCGCCTGGATTCGTTGCCACCTGAGGTGTAAACCCCGACCTTTCCGCGGGACTTTCAGAGTCAATGTTATCATCAAGACTGGCGGGATGGGTCCATCGGCCGTTACGGTATTCACTTTTATATATATGATTATATGCCGCGCCGTCATACTGGTCCCAAACTATGACAGCATTACTGGAACTGTCCATGGCCACATCAGGTTCATTGGCCACACCTCCATCTGGATCGAAATGCGACGCGACCTCGCTGTATGGAATAACTGACCACACACCATTGCTGCACTGGCTCATCTGCAGATGGACTTCGCCGTCGGGTCGCTGCATACGCCATACCATGATCGCGTTGCCGGAACCATCCATGGCAACGTCGGCAGAGTCAGCCCAGTACAGGTGAGGATCTCCCGGATCCATCGGATCAACAGAATCAATCATTGCCGCCGGATGGCTCCATGATGTGCCGTTATAGTAGCTTCGATAAACATGGGTGGGAAATCCTACAGTATTGAATTGCTGAGTCCACACTATAACGGCTGTACCATTATCGCTGATCGCCACTTTTGGCTTGATTGCTGTGTAAACTTCAGCACCGGTTAGACCGATAGGAGTGCCTGTTTCATCTCCACTCCACACGGATCCTGTTTTCATGTTCATATATATTCTTGAATCCTGCTCCCATGCAACCAGTACAGAACCACTATTATTCACTGCCACGTCAGGGTTGGTTGAATCTGTTGCACCACTGCTTAATGGTTTATTGTAATTGTTAATTCCATTTGTAATTTCTGATACCCAGACCTGGTATATAGTCGCTGAATAATACATGGTTGTTATCACTTCTGCAACTCCGAGATCGTTCATATCTACTGATAGATGCTCAGAAAGGTTATACGATACTCTTGGATTTGGCGAAAGGAAATTCCATATCCCATTTCCATATTGATACACCCAGGCGCTTTGCTCAAACGGCATCATGACTTCATCCCGATATTCCTGCAACCAGGATACTATGGCGGTCCCATCATTGCTCATCGCAACTGCCGGCTTTTTGACATCACCATACAAATCTCCGGAATAATTCAGATGGTCATCCTTATCAGCCGGATTGATCCAGGCGTTGTTGCGAAACTCGCTTTTATAGATGTGATACGTTTCACCGTCCGGTTTTTGGCGCCATACTATGACAGCATTACCGTGTCCATCCATCGCAACCCGGGGATCTGCGGCTCCTGAAATACCGCTTTCATTAAAATCAACCATATCCGCACCGAGGTTTTCAGGGTGTGTCCATCTCAAATGAAAGTTTACCAGAAAACTGTACCCCCTCTTCACCAGTCCCGTGTTCAGTTCATCACAGGCGGATACCAGCAGGGACAGCGCCGCCATCATACCGATAACTATCGTCCTGAATGCATGCGAGTTCATATCGTTAACTCCCGCTAAAAAGTGGCCCCGGCCCCGGCATACACGGAGATGAAATCCATGACGCCGCCCTTCTCGATGATGCCCCGGTAATCCGCGCCGATCTCCAGCAGGGCGGTGTCCTTCACAGTGAAGGAGCAGTTAATGCCGAGAGAGAACATCATCTGCACCGCGCTCTTCTCCCTGAACGGCGGCTTGAGGAACATGACTGCGGGCCCGGCGATCTCCGGAACGTACTTCACGCGGTCGTACACGCCGCCGAAGGACGCCCGGGGGCCCAGAGATACCCACCCGGCCAGGGGCATGCGGCACCCCAGGGCTGCCATGAAGGGCACAAGCCAGGCTGACTTGACCCGGCGGACCTTCCCGTAAAAATAATAGAACCCAGACTCGGCGCCGATATCGACCCACCGGGTGATAAGGTTTTTCCCGTACAGGGCCAGGGAGCCCCCGAAGCCGTACCGGTAGAGCCTGCCGTAATCGCGCAGCGGGACGATGAAGTCGCCCCGTGCCGAGATGATGGCCCCGGGCATCGGGTCTGCTGATACCACCCTGCTGTTGGACGATTCAGCCCCCCGGTCGTCGACGGAGCGGACCACGAAGCGGTGCTTGTCCAGCGGGTCAAGGTTCTTCAGGTCCCAGGCAGTGGTCCGGGTAGCGGCCACCAGGGCGTATCCGCCGGCTCCCTTGCGGTAGAGCCGGTAATCGGCAATGGAGCCGCCGCAGGGGTCCTTCGTCTTTTCCCAGGTGATGCGGGCAGCGAAGGGCTTTTTAGGGTCCTGCTTATCAACCGTCATGACCACGCCGCCCGGCGGCTGCGGCTCTCCCTTGAGAGTGGTGAACTGCACCTCGTTGCTCGGGAGGGACTCGTAGTTGTCCCGATCCACGGCGGTCACATAAACGGAATAGGCCGTGTTGCACGACAGGCCCGTGGCGCGGTACCTGGTGAATAAGCTCGTGCCGTCAAGGCGGTATTCCCCTCCCCGGGGCCGGATGTAGACCCGGTAATGCTTTACCGGGTTGAAGGGCGCGAGCCAGGACAGGTCCACGTGGCGCAGGGACACCTTCTCCTTCAGGGCCGAAGGGTTCTTCCGCACCATGAAGAGCACGTCCTGACGCTTGATCACCGTCTCTTTCGGCGAATTGATGTCGGTGCGCACCGTGTACGATTCCTGGTCCTCGTCAACGATGAAGGCCTCCACCACCTTGCCGTCGGTACGGTGGATGTAGACCTTCCCCATGTAGACCTGCGTGTAGAGGATGCGGAGCACGTTGTTCCGCCCCACAACGACCGTGGCGCCGTTCTTCTGCTTCACGGTCAGGGCAGCCGGCGTATCATTCAGTATCTTCCCCTCGACTATCTTTCCGTCGCGGAGAAAGACCACCTCGGCCCGGGCCATGGGGGCCCCCGCACCGGCAAGGAGCGCCGCCGCGGTCACGGCGGCGGCGAATCTGGCATGGCTTTTCATATTCATGGCGTTGTCCCGGCAGTGTTCATGGTTTATCAGGGGCACACTACTGCAGCGGGGTCACCCGGGTGTTCCTGATCTTCTTCTCGGGAACGGACACAACGCCGGTGGAGGTCATGATCGTGTAGACCGGCCCGCGGGATATGATCACGCCGGTAATAACCCTGCCGTCATAGAGCACAACAGTGTCGGTTCGCCTGAGCTTCGCCTTCACCTCTTCAAGGGTCATCGCCGCCATCGCGCTGTCGCCCAGGAGCGGCAGGATGATGTCCCGTATCTCCTTTTCGGTCTTCTCCCCCAGCCCCGGTATCGCCGGTATGGCTGATATCATTTCGAGCTCCCTGTCCTCGTCGGCGGTGATGGCCCGCGTCGACGCCCTGTCCGTGTACACGAAGGACTTCCCCTCGCTGACCGTTTCCCCGCTTCCCGACGCGATGATGGTCACTTCAACGTTCCCCTTCCGCACGGCCACGACCGATTCCTTCGGCTGCGAGGATACGCTGAACTCAGTGCCGCGCACCGACGCTGTTATGGTTGCGGTCTTTACGGTGAAGGCGTCGCCCTTGCCGAGCTTCTTCACAGCTGAGAGGGCCTTCCCCTGCTTCACCATGAGCTCCCGGTTCTTCGCGCTGAGGAGCGATTTCATCTCCACCCTGGAATTTTCCGTGATGCGGATGACCGATGACTCGGCGACCTGGAGCAGGACAAAAGAATCGGGCCCGGTGGCTATAACATCGCTGTCATTGATCTGCATTTTTATAACCGGTTTCAGGGTAACTCCCGCGCGGAGCACTTGCGCTTTACCCATGAAGAAGGTAATCATCGTCCGGCCGCTTTCCCTTGTGCAGGACGGTAAAATCCCCAGCATCAGAATCAGGCCTGCGCACATGGAATAGAAAACGATCTTCTTCTTGTTTATGGAATCCTCCTTGGATGTATTCACAGGCATATGCTGCTGAGCGGTGCAGGTTTCCGGCTCTCTAACACAGACTGGTGCTGAACAGCCTGATGTGCATACGTCTGCCACCGGACCTGCAGCCAGCATGTTCATAACATGATATTCGCTCACTTCGTTACTGTCAATATTAATACAGCATGTCATATTTCGTCATAATTGACCTGTGCAGAAAGGCAGCAATTCAGGCTGTGCTGAAATCGTTTTAACTTGATACGGGAGATCATCTTGTGTATATTATATATGCAGGCTATCGCAATCGTAAAAATATGTTGACACTTACGGGGTATGCTATAGTTTGACGGACAGATCGCGCGGTGGAGCAGTTGGTAGCTCGTTGGGCTCATAACCCAAAGGTCGCAGGTTCAAATCCTGCCCGCGCTAATCAATGGCGAGGTAGCTCAGCTGGTTAGAGCACGCGGCTCATACCCGCGGCGTAGAGGGTTCGAATCCCTCCCTCGCTAATCATTTTTGCCGCCGCGTATGGAAAGCATAATAACGTTCCTGGTAACCCACAAGATCATCCTCATCATCGCGGTGATAATCAGCATCGTGATCGTTCTCTCCGTCGTGAAAAAACTCGTCAAGGTCGCCGTGTTCTTCCTGGCGCTCCTGGTGCTCTACGCTGCCTACCTGGTCTACACGGGGCAGAAAGTTCCCCGCACGAAACAGGAAGCGATACAGCACATGAATGGAAAGCTTGATGAGATAAAGTCAGGCAGGCAGAAAAACACAAGGGGCGGCCGATAGGCAGCTACTCCTCGTCGGTTTCTTTCTCGTAAATTATAAAATCCTTGCTGTCGATGAGCTTGTTGTCCTTTTCGAGCTCCGTTATAACGATCCGGTATTGCCCGGGCTCCAGGTCCTTGATGGTTCCATAAACGACCTTGTTGAAGTTGTCGATCCTGGCAGACCTGGTGAAGACTTCCACCCATACCAGCTCCTTCTTCTGGTACACGATGCCGATGACGCGCTCACCGTATTTCTTTTTGAACACGAAGGCCCAGCCGACGGGTTCGTCCGAGGCGAACTCCGGCGTCCCTTCAAACTTATGGTAGGTGTCCTGGCCGAATTTCTTGAACCCGAAGGTACCCTCCATGGAGCAGGAAACCGCCCCGAGGACGACGGCCAGGAAAACGGCCATGCGGGCGAGCCGGCGTATCTTCATAATCAACATCCTGTATAGATTATTCCACCTTGTACTGGTCCTTGTCAAGCTCGATGGTCCCCCTGCCGTCCCGCCTCATCCGGGGGCCGTCTTCGCGGACATTCCGCCGCGCCTGCTCCTCAGCCTTGGCG
Source organism: uncultured Spirochaetota bacterium (assembly GCA_937872225.1). Classification (GTDB taxonomy): domain Bacteria; phylum Spirochaetota; class UBA4802; order UBA4802; family UBA5550; genus RBG-16-49-21. The sequence goes on along the minus strand of CALMRZ010000027.1, from coordinate 42,743 downwards.
CGCTCGACGTTTACGGCCCTTCCGATCCCGACCAGGAACCGCACCAGGCTTACGAGCGCGTATATGATTATCGCGATAAAGATGATTTTCAGCAACTGTGCAAACATCAAGCATAACTCCAGAAAGTCGTTCCTTCACTGCGGGGGCCATTCGAAACCTACCGCGAAATTATGTCAAGCAGCTCTTTCACGGCCCCCGGGAGCCCCACGAATATGGAGCGCGCGATAATGGAATGTCCGATATTCAGCTCGTCGAGGCCCCGCGCCGCCAGGACGGGCCCCAGGTTGTAGCGGTTCAGGCCGTGCCCGGCGTTGACGCCGATGCCGATTTCGACTGCATATTCCGCGGCGCGGTAGATGCGCTCAAGCTCGCCCTTCACGTCGGCCGGCATCTCCCGGTACAGGTCCCCGCCGAAGGCGTCCGCCGCGACGCAATAGGCCCCGGTATGGATCTCGATATAATCGGCGCCGGTCTCCTTCGAACGGTACACGACGTCCTCTTCCGGCTCGACGAAGAGGGAGACGATGATGCCAGCATCGTGGAATTTTTTGACCGCGGTTTTTATCCGCTCGAAGCTCCCGGCCACGTCAAGGCCGCCTTCGGTGGTCACCTCTTCGCGCTTTTCCGGCACCAGGGTCACCTGGTGCGGCTTTACCCTGAGGGCGATGGCCGTGATCTCATCGGAGAGGGCCATTTCAAGGTTATACGTGCCCTTCACTATGTCCTTGAGGGCCACCACGTCCCGGTCCTGGATATGGCGCCGGTCCTCGCGCAGGTGCACGGTGATGCCGTGGGCGCCGCTTTCCTCGCAGAGCCGCGCCCCTTCCAGGGGGTCCGGGTATGAAGTCCCCCGGGCCTCGCGGACCGTCGCTATATGATCGATATTCACGCAGAGTTTAACCTTCCCCATGGTCTTCCGTGCCCTTACATGTTCTGTTTATGCGTTATCTTCACCATGACCTTTTTCGGCATGACCGAGATGATATCTGTCGCGTTCATGTTCTTTCCCGCCACCGCGACGGGCAGTTCTTTCACCACCGTGTCCTTCCGCTCTTTCGCCAGGAGGAACCTGGCGTTTACCTTCCCGGCGTCGACAAAGGCCTCGATGTCGCCGGGGGCCACCGGCTGTTTTTCCGCAAGGCGGATATACACCTCGACCTCCCGGTCTTTTACTTCATAATCGTACTCCCGGGGGACGTTCTTAACGACCACCGGCACCGTGATCACCTCCAGGTCCTTCAGGTCGGTGACCAGTACCCTGACGGTGAAGTTCTTTTCGCTGAACGAGATGTCCTTGTACTTTTCGGCATCCAGCCCCACCTGCCGCTTCATCTCCCCGGTCTCGTTTTCCACCGATACCTCTTCGGTTTCTATCGAATCGATATCATTGATGACCGACCGCGGTCCGGATATCATGACCTGCTCGGGCACCACCTGTTTGTCTATGATTATCTTCCCCTTGCCGACCTCGCCGGTGATGAGGGGGACGACCCTGACCCACCGGTATTCCTTCTTCTCGACGGTCAGGGTCACCTCGCGGTCGACGAGCGATATGGAGATGTCCTCGGGGACCTCCTGCTTCTCCACCTGCACGGGATAGTCCCGGGGCCCGCCAAGGCTGGCTTTCTCGAGATCGACGGTGGCCCGTATGTTCTTGATATTGACGCTTTTCAGCTCCTCCTTCTTCCCCTCGAGGATGACCACCGCCGACCTGCCGGAAAGGCCAGACACGGCCATGTTCGCCGGGAGGTTCTTGATGGCGAGGGGGACCTTGTAGCGGAGTTTTTCCGTCTTGCCGCTGATGATGAAGGCCCACAGGATCACCGCCAGGAGAAGGCACACGCCCTTTGCCAGGAAGTCCCGCTCCCGAACGACAAACATGATTCTTTCTTTTATAACTTTCATAAAATCACTCCGCGCCCTTCCGTGTCGGCACGCGGAAGCGTTCCTCGTACGCCGTTTTCGGGTTCATGAAGAAGAGGATCATGTTCTTCAGGTCCTGCGCACGTACCCGGGAGAAGAGCCTGCCGTTGACCATGATGCAGATGCTGCCGGTCTCCTCTGAAGTGAGGAGCACCAGGGCGTCCGACTCCTCGGCAATGCCCAGGGCGGCCCGGTGGCGGGCGCCGTGCTGCTTCTTCAGCTGCTTCGAATCGCTCAGCGGGAGGTAGCAGGCCGCGGCCGTTATCCGCCCCTCCTGTATGATGATGGCCCCGTCATGAAGCGGCGTCAGCGGAAAAAAAACGGTGCGGATGAATTCCTCCGATATGTCCGCGTTGACCAGGACGCCGGTTTCGGCATAGCTCCTGAGGCCCGTGTTCCGCTCGATGACGATGAGGGAGCCGATCTTTTCCTCCGACATCGACACCACGGCGTTGACCAGCTCGTCCAGGGGGAAGGGCTCCTTCCCCGCCTCGGTGGCAAGCCAGTTCCGCTGGCCGAACTGCGTGATGAGGCGCCGCAGCTCCGGCTGGAACAGGATGATGACCGCGATCACCACCGACGAGGCAATGTTCGTGATGAGCCAGTCCAGGGTGTCGAAGTGGAGGAACTTGGCCAGTATCGCCACGATGATGATGATCATGACTCCCTTGAGGAGCTGGATGGCGCGGGTGTTGGCCAGGAAGCGGTACACCAGGTAGAAGATGAACGCCACCAGGACGATATCGATCACGTTCCGGAAATATTCCCAGAATATCCTGAGATACTGTGTCACGCTGTTTGCCAATTCTATCATTGCGCTACGATATCCTCTTCAGCATTTCGATGGCTTCAAGGGCCAGCCGGTGCTCTTTCACGTCATGGACCCTGATGATGTCCGCCCCGTTCAGCACCGATGCCGCGTTCAGGGCGATGGTCGCCGGCAGGCGGTCCTCGTCGCCCCGGTAGAGCTTCCCGATGAGGGACTTGCGCGACAGCCCCACGAGGACCGGAAAGCCGAGCTTCCTGAACTCATGGAGATTCTTTATTATCCGGTAATTATCCTCAAGCGTTTTTCCGAAACCGATGCCCGGATCAACGATAATTTTTTCCCGGCCGACGCCGCGCGCGACGGCCTTCTCCGCCGCCGCGGCCAGAAAGCCGCCTATCTCCCCGACAAGGTCGCCGTAGCGCGGATCGCGCTGCATCGTCTCCGGCGTGCCCTGGATGTGCATCAGAACCAGGGAGGCGCCGGATTCCGCCGCGACCGCGGCCATGTCGTCGTCAAAGGAGAGGCCGCTGATGTCGTTTATGATGGAAGCCCCGGCCCCGAGGGCCGCACGGGCCACCGCGGACTTGGTCGTGTCGACCGAAATCGGGACGCCGATGCCGGCGGCGATCCTCTCGATGACGGGGCACACCCGGTCGATCTCCTCCCATGCCGATACCGGCTTCGCGCCGGGACGGCTCGATTCGCCGCCGACATCGATGATGTCCGCTCCCTCGTCGCGCAGGAGGAAGGCCCGCTCGGCCGCCCGGCCGGCGTCGGCGTATCTGCCGCCGTCGTAAAATGAATCGGGCGTGACGTTCACTATGCCCATTATCCTTGCGCGGTCCATGGCGCCTCAGAACATGACCGTGGCGGAAGCGATATGGTTGAAGCCCTTGGTGACCGTGTCCATGGTGAAGGCGTAGGAGACGTCAAACCGCACCACGTGGAAGGTCAGGCCCGCGGAAAAAACGAGGTCCTTCAGGCCTATGTGGATCGACGCCCATTTCATGATGTCATACTGGGCCCCGACGCTGTAGCCGAAGGTCTTCACGTCAAGCTTCTTGTAGCCGCTCACCGCCAGGGTGAAGTTCCGGTTGGTTATGACGGCAATGCCCAGCTTCAGGGTCGGATAGGCGAAGGCGTATGACTGGTCGATGCCCGCCCTCTTCACCATGGGGTACATGCCGGTGCCCAGGTCCTGCACCATAAGGCCGATCTTGAGGAAGGGAAGGAGATAGACCTGGGTGCCGATATCGGTGCCGCACCCCAGGTAATAATCGTTCCCGATCTTCTCGTACAGCGCCTTGACGCTGAAACCCAGGGACGTGACACCCAGGGAAACCCCGTAGGAAATGTAGCCGGCGGTGGCCAGGTAGTCAAGGGTGCCGGTCCTCACGCCGTTATAATCCATCCGGCCCACGCCCCCGGAAAACATGGTATAGGAGCCAATGCCGAGGACCCCCGCGGGGAGGTTGATGGCCATGCCGAAAAAGGCGGTGCTGGCCCCGTAGGTCAGCATTGACCCGCTGGCGGCCACCTGCACCGAGAACCGCTTCTCCTCCTCGGAGAACCGTATCAGATCCGCTTCGTTAATATCATCGACCCTGCCTTTCTCGGCCTTCTCCTTTATCTCCTTTTCCGTCAGGATCTGGGCATGGCGCAGTTCGGTCAGGCCCGCCGGGTTCCAGTAGATGGAGTATACGTCGTCTGCGGTGACCTCCCCGTTCCTGCCCATGGCGACGTACTTTCCGCCGACGAAGCCGCCCCGGGTGAAGGTCCCCCTGCTCCTCCCGTTCGCCAGGACCTTCACGGTCCTGGTGCCGTGGAGGCCGCTTCGCACGTCCTCCGACTCCACCTTGATGATATACATGCCGGGCTCAACCCGGTTGCCGCCGCGGTCCCTGCCGTTCCAGATCGCGGGGTAGCCGGGGAACATGCCCGAGTTGACCTCCTCTCCTTCCGGGGTGTACACCTTCACCTTCACCTTGTTGAACAGGGCCCCGCCGGGATAGCCCATGGCCTCCAGCGCCAGGGCCTGCAGGTCGGTCACCTGCACGATGCCGCTCCCCGGATAAAAGGGCACCGGCCACACGATGATCCCGCCGGTGTTGTAGGCGCGCGCCGCCGTCGCGGACAGCACCATGCAGCAGACTCCCAGAAGTGATATAATAACGCGTTTCATGACAGCATGTCACAGGCCCGAAGTTTTTGATTTAGAATACAGGGAGGTGATACCCCGATTTCCCCTCGCGGTCAAGAATTATTTATCATCACCGCTCGTCATCGGCGGGAACGTCATTACCGGCCATGGTTCCGAACTGTTCATGGGCACGGGACACCGCTTCGGCAATTGCCGTGTCCCGCGCCGGCTCCGTCATGCCGGCGTTCCCCGTGCCGCATTCAAAATACACAACAAATTCGATGTTCCCCTTGGGGCCCGTCACCGGCGAAGGGGCGATCCCCTTCATGATCATCCCCTTTTCCTCCAGGGCCGCCACAACGCGCGAAAGGATCTCAACATGGATCTCCTTCCTGCGGACCACGCCTTTTTTATGCTCTCCCGGTTCCGCCTCGAACTGGGGCTTCACCAGTATGACCCCCTCGACCGGGGCGAAGATGTCCCGGATGGTGTCAAAGACCTTTATGATGGAGATGAAGGACAGGTCCGCGGTCACAAAATCGACCCGCCCGCTGAACTGTTCCCGTGTCAGGCTCCGGGCGTTGGTCTTTTCCATGACCGTGACGCGGGGATCTTTCCTCAGGGAGTAGTCGAGCTGGCCGTAACCCACGTCAACGGCGAACACCTTCGCGGCGCCCTCCTTCAGCATGCAGTCGGTGAACCCGCCGGTGGAGGCGCCGAGGTCGACGGCGGTCTTTCCCCTGAGGGAGATGCCGAACCGGTCCAGGGCATACTTGAGCTTCTGCCCCCCGCGGCTCACGTAAAGACCGCCGGGCCTTTCCACGGTGACGCGCTCCGTTCCGGCCACCTGCCTCGCCGGGTCCGTGACGGTTTCGCCGTCCACCTTCACCCACCCGGCCATGATCTCGCGCTTCGACTTTTCCCGCGACGGTGACAGTCCGCTCCGGGCAAGGAAGATGTCAAGGCGTGTTTTTTTCATGGGGACCCGCTCACATGAAAGGTGTTCCAATTACACATCGATGTCAAATGAAAAACTCTTTAGTGACCCAATTGAAGTCGCCTTCTTAAATAAAAAGAATTCAATTAATAATGCACCCCGGGCTGTAAATACCGGATGTTTCAAGACGCGACGACAAAGTTTCAATCGAAACACGGCACATGATCCATGAAAAGCGTTACGTCTATCATGCTGATACAAGTTCATGGTCAAAAAAACAATACAGCACCGACCAGGACCGCCGGCGGATGGGAACCCTCGGCCGGCCGCGCTGCTGATCCTGTTCAAGACCTATTTCGACTACCGGGCGCACAGGGTAGAGCACGGGTTTAACAATCAGCCTGAAGAATGAAGGGACGGCTTCACCTGCTCCTCAGCGACCTTCGAATGCCCTGAATGACCCGTGTAACGACAAACCAGACGCCCCAGAGAAAGAAGAAGCTGATAAAGAGAAGCACAAGGACCGAAGTAAAAACCGGGAATAGCCGCGGCAGGAACAACTGTGGTATAATGACGCAGGCGCCGAATGCCGCGATGACGGCCAGGACGGCGGGCAGTCCCCTGCTTTTCGCTTTATGCTTCGCCACCGCGGCTCGGCACAGGTTAAAGGCCGGTACGCCGAGGAGGAGCGCCGCGATCATCACGTAGACGGGGAAGCCGGCGGCATCAGGGAGATATTCAAGGCAGGCCCGGGCTGACGGATGCGTCAGGGCAAGGGTAAGGACGGCCCCCAGGACGATGTAGGCGGCGAGAGCCTTCAGGATAAAGATGTATCCGGACCATTCCCTGTCGCTGAAAAAGAATCGCCTCAACCCGCGGCCCGTCACGACCTAACCTTCCCTCTTCCCGATATGGAACGTGTATATGGCGGACATGGTGATGCCGAAAAAGTGATCGTATTTCCCGTCAATGATGTTCATGGCCACGTCGTTAAAGAAAATATTATTGTTCCGCTGACGGTTGAACAGGATCTGATACCTGCCGCCGAGCGAAATCGTTGTGCTGATTTTTTCGATATGATAAGCGAAAGAAAGCGCAGCGCTGCCACCGTATGAAAAATATCTTCCTTTCCTGAGCCACACCGGCAGGAGCTCGACAGCATCGGAGATAGTGTAGGATTTCCTGTAGTTAATGTTTATTTTTTCAACGGACCAGAGAGCGAGGCCTGAAACGTTCGTCATGAGGTAAAAACCGGCGCCCAGTGGAATGGTAATGCCCAGCCCGAGGCCCCCGCCGTAGGCTTTCACGTCATCAGTAAGGACCCTGTGTATAATCATGAGGTTCCCGAGATAAAGGAGATCATCGAGACGCTCCTCGTACCGGTATCCCTGGGCCTTGAAGCCGGCAAAGATCTTCACCATCCGGTGCACGGCGCACGCGATAGACGTATCGCTGTCCCACTTGAGGATGTCCCGGGAATATTTTTTATACGAAAGGGAGGCCATCATTTCTCCCAGGACCGTCAGCATCATGCTGTTCGCCATTCCCTGTGAATAGGCCTTGAACCTTCCCATGGCGAACACCGATTGGATCGACCATCTGTCCAGGAACCCGATCGACACGACCGGCCCCGCCATGGCATTCGATGGCATAGTGAAATCCCGGGAATTCTCCCTGAATACCGTCGGTTCTCCGGCGAGAACGAAGGATGTCGTCTTTGCGTCCGACCAGGCAGGCTTCCACCAGGCGTACCAGGCGGTGCCGCCGATACTCAGGTCAACCGACGCGAAGGATGCGGTTGACTTCAGAACAACCATGATGACCGGAAAAATAAAATATTTTTTCATGTGACCATAGTCCTCCAGCACAGTTTCAGTGACGCTGCGGTCTCACAAGGGGCTGATGCAACCCCTCTCTTTATCATATTATTATTTCCACAAATGTCAATACAATAATTTCAATGGTCCACTCTATGTACCGCGCCAGGGAGGGGGATATGAAGAGATAATTATATAATTGACAGAAAGCGCCGACCGGGCTACATGATGGCCGTACCAGGCTCATCCGACGCCCTTGAACCGGAGCATTGACATGGACATTCGTTTTGAAAAGCTTGAAGAGGCCCACGGGGTCCCGGTCATAGACATATTCAACCATTACAATGAAAACAGCCATGCCGTCATACTCTTTCATTCATGAAAAGGACCCACCATGCTTCATGAATCATACGTGAGCCAGAAGGAAGAAAACGTGTTCAGGCGCTGGTTCCAGGACGATTACTTCGACCTGATCGTCTGGTACGATCTTGACACCAAAACGATAACGGGCTTCCAGCTCTGCTACGACAAGAACAGGAACGAGCATGCCTTTACCTGGCACCGGGACTCCGGCTTCAGCCATAACAGGATCGACAACTCGCGGTCCCCGCAGAGCTACGCGGGCACGCCGATCCTCGTCGACGACGGGATATTTCCCTACAACATGGTCATGAGCAAATTCGTGGAAAGCTCCGGCGGCATTGACGCCGCCATCAGGGACCTGGTGATGGAAAAGCTGAACGAGTACTCCCGGTCATAGCCCCGGCAGCCGCATCCGCCTGCAGCTTTCTTATCGTTACTTCATCATCGTTAACAATCGCTTCGCCAGGAACTCGGGGTCAATGCCGTACTTTTTAAAAAGCTCGGCGTTTCTGCCGTGAGTGATGAATTCATCGGGAAATCCGGCGCAGAAGAGTATCTTCTTCCGGTTGGCGGCCTTGACCGATGCGAGAAGATACTCGCCGGCTCCCCCGGCGATCATGCCGTTTTCCAGGGTGATGGCGTACCGCACGCCGGACAGGACCCGGTCGACGCCCCTGACATCAAGGGGCTTGATGGTGAGAAGATTGACCACCGCGGTGCCGACACCGCGCTTCGCCAGCAGGTCGCGCACCCTGCGGGCCACAGGCACCATGTCGCCGAAGGTGAAGATGGCAAGGTCCCTGCCGGTGGTCAGCTTCTTGATTTTGCCGGGGACGAAGACCTTCCCCTCATCGTATGAAAATTCGCACCGGTCGATCCCGCCGCGGGGATACCGGATCGCCACGGGGCCGCTGTCGTGCCGCGCGGCGAAGTATATCATGTCCCGCAGTTCCTCGCCGCTGGACGGCGCGAGGATCATGAAATTCGGAATGTTCTTGATGATGCCGATGTCGAAGAGGCCCTGGTGCGTTTCGCCGTCCTGGCCCACGGCGCCGGCGCGGTCCACGAGGATCCTCACCGGGAGGTTCATGATGCCGATGTCGTGGATGAGCTGGTCCACGGCACGCTGGAGGAACGTCGAATAGATCGACACGAAGGGCCTCACCCCGCTTGCGGTCAGGGCCCCGGCGAAGGTGACCGCGTGCTGCTCGGCGATGCCGACGTCAAAGAAGCGGTCGGGCCACTTCTTCTCGAATTCGTACAGGCCGGTGCCCAGCTTCATGGCCGCCGTGATGGCGACGATTTTCCTGTCCTTCCTGGCGATGTGGGCCAGGGTCTTGCCTGCGATCTCCGAATAGGAGAGCCTGCCGTCGCCCCGGGCGATGCCGGTGGCCCGGTCGAAGGGGCCGATGCCGTGGTAACGGGCGGGATTCATCTCCGCCGGGAGGTATCCCTTGCCCTTTTTGGTGAGCACATGGATGATCTTGGGCCCGTAATGGATGGCCTTGACCCTTTCCATGATGTGTATGAGCTGCTGGATGTTATGGCCGTCGATGGGCCCGAAATAGCGGACCCCCATGTCCTCGAAGAACTGGCCCGGTATGATCATTTTCTTAAAACTTTCTATGGAGCGGTAAATGAAATTGAAGAGCGGCCCGCCGACCCGCGGGATCCTCTTGACCAGGTCCATCGACTTTCGGCGTATGCGGTTGTAGGTCGAGCCCGATATGATGCGCGTGAGGTACTTCGAAAGGGCCCCCACGTTTTCGTTGATCGAATGCTCGTTGTCGTTGAGTATGATGATGAGGTCCCGTTCCAGGTGGCCGATCTGGTTGATCGCCTCGAAGGCCATGCCCCCGGTGAGGGAACCGTCGCCGATCACCGCGATCACATTGTTATTTTTCCCCGTCATGTCCCTTCCTATGGCGGAGCCGCAGGCAAGGGTAAGGCTCGTGCTGCTGTGGCCGGTATCGAAGGAGTCGAACGCCGATTCGTGCATCTTGGGGAACCCGGATATGCCGCCGAACTGCCTGATAGTGCGGAACGCTTCACGGCGGCCGGTCAGGATCTTGTGGGCGTAGCTCTGGTGGCCGACGTCCCAGATTATTTTGTCCGAGGGAGTGTTAAAAACATAATGGAGCGCGATGGTGAGCTCCACGACGCCGAGGGAGGAGGCAAGGTGTCCCCCGTTCTTCGAAATCACATCAAGGATGTATTCCCGCACCTCTCCGGCCAGGCCTTCAAGCTCGGAAACTTTCAGTTTCCTCAGGTCCTTGACGCTGTTGATCTTTTCAAGTAACATTATGCTAGACCCAGTCGGGCGCCCCTTTCATCTTACCCCCTAAATCCCCCAACGGGGGACTTTTCTTTTTACCATTATTCAAGAACCGCGCATGCCAGGCTGAAGCCACCTCAGGGGGGGCCGGGGGGTGTTCCAGCAGTGAATCCTTACGCAATGACCCGCGTGACCTTTTCCGTTTTTCCGGCCTTTGTTATTTCAAACACAACGGCATTGATTTTGCAATTCTTTTCCGCGACCTCGAACTTGACCCTCGTGAAGGTCAGGAACCGCTTCACCGAGTTCTCCTTGTTTATGCCGATGACCGAGTCAAAGGAGCCGGTCATGCCGATGTCGGTTATATAGCCGGTCCCGCCGGGAAGGATGTCCTCGTCGGCGGTCATGACGTGGGTATGGGTGCCGAACACAGCTGAAGCCCTGCCGTCCACGTGCCAGCCGAAGGCCTTCTTTTCGGAGGTGGCCTCGGCGTGGAGATCGACGATGATGATGGGGGCCTTATCCTTTACTTCCTTATAGATCGCATCGAACTTCTGGAAGGGGCAGTCGATCGGCTCCATGAAGAGCCGTCCCTGCAGGTTGATGATGCACACGCTGAAGCCCTTCCGCTCGATGATGTGCCAGCCGTGCCCCCGCACCCCCGCCGGATAATTGGCGGGCCTGAGCAGGGCCTGCTCGGAGTCGATGATCTTCATGACTTCCTGGTTGTCCCAGATGTGGTTCCCGGTGGTGATGCAGTCCACGCCGGCGGAAAGGAACTCCTGCACGATGTCCGGCGTGATCGACTTGCCCCCGGCGGCGTTCTCACCGTTGACGATGACCATGCCGATCCGGTGGGTATCGATGATCCCCTGGAGCTTGTCCTTCAGGACCTGTCGCCCGGGGCGTCCCACGACGTCGCCGATGGCGAGAATTTTTATGGTGTCGCTCATTGTGTTATCGCTTCACATCATCATGCGGCGGTTAAAACCGCCTATTTCCGACGGTTGAAACCGTCGCTTAATCACGCATCGGCTAAAACCGATGCTTATCAGAACAATATTTTGTTATTGGCGGCGGTTAAAACCGCCACCAATATTATTTCGCGTATTCTATGATCCGGGTCTCCCGGATGACCGTCACCTTCACGATGCCGGGATACTTCAGCTCCGACTCTATCTTGGTCGCCACCTCACGGGCGATGCCCTCGGCCTTCTCGTCGCTGACGATGGAATTGTCGACGATGACGCGGAGCTCGCGGCCGGCCTGTATGGCGTAGCACTTCTCAACGCCCTTGAATCCCAGGGCTATCTGCTCGAGGTTGTCCAGGCGCTTCAGGTACGTTTCGAGGGACTCCTTGCGGGCGCCGGGCCGGGACGCCGATATGGCGTCGGCCACCTGCACCAGCACGGCCTCAAAGGACTCGGGCTCGCGGTCATTGTGGTGCGACGCGATGGCGTTCACGCACTTGTCGCTCTCGCCGAACTTCTTGGCCAGCTCGGCGCCGACGATGGCATGGGCGCCCTCGCCCTCCACAACGCTCCCCTTGCCGATGTCATGGAGCAACCCGGAACGCTTGGCCAGCTGCACGTCAAGCTTGAGCTCGCCGGCCATGATGCCGGCCATGTTGGCCACCTCGAGACTGTGGGACAGTACGTTCTGCCCGTAGCTTGAACGGTACTTCAGCTTGCCCAGGTTATAGAGGGCCTCCTTGGAAAGGCCCGTGATGCCGAGCTGGTAGGCCGCCTTTTCGCCCTCGTCGAGCATGTTTTCCTCGATCTCGGTGGTGACCTTCTCCACGACTTCCTCGATCCGGGCGGGATGGATCCTGCCGTTCTGGATCAGCCTTTCCAGCGAGAGGCGCGCTATCTCCCGGCGTACCGGGTCGAAGCCGGATATGACAACGACCTCGGGGGTATCGTCGATGATCATGTCCACGCCGGTCAGGTTCTCCAGGGTGCGGATGTTGCGGCCCTCGCGGCCGATGATCCGCCCCTTCATTTCATCGGACGGCAGCGACACCGTGGTGATGGTGCTCTCCGACGTGTAATCGGAGGCGTTGCGCTGGATCGCCGTGATGATGATCTCCTTCGCCTTTTTCTCCGCGGCGCGCTTCGCCTCCTCCTCGATTTTGTTGATGATCTTCGAGGCCTCGAAGCGCGTCTCGTTCTCCAGGTTCTTCAGGAGGACCTGCTTGGCCTCGTCGGATGTCATGCCGGCGACGCGCTCGAGTTCCTTCTTGTGGCGCTCGAACTCCTTGCGGAGCTCCTCCTCCTTCTCCATGTTTTCCTGTTCCTTAACCTTCAGCACCTTCTCCTGCTTGTCGATCTGGTCCAGGCGCTTGTCTATCGCCTCCTCTTTCTGCTGGAGGCGCTTCTCGATGTTCTGGAGTTCCTGCCGCCTGTCGCGGCCCTCCTTCTCCATGGCGTTCTTTTCCTTCAAGAGCTGGTCCTTGGCTTCAAGGAGCAGCTCCTTGCGCTTGTTCTCGGCGTCCTTGATGGCGTCCTGCACGATCCTCTGCGACTTGGCTTCGGCCGAGCTCAATTTTATCTTGCCCAGATACGCGCGGAAGGCATATCCCAGAACTCCAACGATCGGGATTGCAATTATCAGTAGTATCGTTACTATTGTCATGTAGATCCTCCGGTCCCCTGTGATGGTATCCTGCCCTCCCGGCCCCCCTGGCGGCCGTGAAAGTCCGGAACGCTGTTGAGGCCTCCGCGTGCATACGCGGGACCAAAACCGGTTTTCAAAATATCTTGCAGCAGGCTGGATGAGGCCCTGACTGGTCAGGACCGCAAGGAGGAGTATTTTTCCTGGATTCTACTTATGACGAACTGGGGGACCAGGCTGGTGAGATCACCGTTGTAGCTCGCTATTTCCTTGACCGCTTTCGATGATATGAAGGCGTATTCGCCCTTGGTCATGAGAAATATGGTTTCAATTTCGGGGGCAAGTTTGCTGTTGATGGAGGCATTGGTCATTTCGTATTCGAAATCCGTTATGTTCCTGACACCACGGATTATATAGTATATATCATTCGACCTGCAAAACTCTATTAATAAACCCTCAAAAGAAACGACTTCGACTGAGCTATCATCCTTGTAGTAGTTATTTATGATCTCTAACCTCTCGTCTATAGTGAAAAGAGGTTGTTTCTCGCGATTGATCGCTATTGCCACTACCAGTTTATCGCAAATCCCCCTGGACCTCTCGATAATATCAAGATGTCCGTTTGTTAAAGGGTCAAAGGATCCTGGATAAATCCCAACTCGCATATATAATCCAAATACTCCACAGCCATAGCTACTTTAACAGGTACTTAATTTCTGTCAAGACTTTATTATTATTGATTTCCATCTAAAATTAAACTGCTACCATATAATAAAGAATAAAGCTTTGAATATTGGGTAAGCATAACCTCAACCCCGATTGTTATCGGTTCTTGTTTTACTCTGACCCCGAAATTAATACCGATGGACAGTTATCGGCAACAATCCCCCATCCCGCTCCATTAAATGAACGAAACCGCCCCGATATACCTTTTTTTCCAGTACGGCTTGCCCATATCGGCATAGGAGACCTTTTTGCCGCTCCGGGGAGCGTGGATAAACCTCTTCCCTCCCATGTAAATTCCCACATGCGACAGCTTTTTACCCCGGGAGGTACTGAAAAAGACCAGGTCCCCCGGCTTTGCCTGCCGGAACCTGATACGCCGCCCCGCCTGGTACTGTCTCTGCACCGAGCGAGGAAGCAGGATACCGTTCTTCTCGTACACGTACATCACATAGCCCGAGCAGTCAAATCCCCGGGGCGATGCGCCGCCATGACGGTACTGCACCCCCAGGTACCGCTGCGCCGTCCTCACGATCCTGCCCCTCTCTCCATAGGCGTAAAACTGGCCGTGCCATGAATATCCGCACCCCGGCATGGAAGCCGCCGTGAGGAGCAACATGATAATCAAAATAATCCTGCGGTTCATACCGGTATGATTATCGGCACGTTACAGGGATATTTGAACGGGCAGAAACCTAAAAACCGTAAATTGAATGATTGCAAGACGGCTACTGGCGCGCCAGTTTATCAAATTCCTCACGGCTCAGGATGGTGAAGATCTTGTTGAGTTTTGCCTTGCCGAATATGCGGGAAATCGAGTCGTTGAGGTCAAAGAATATCAGCTTGATGTTGTTAGACATGGAATTATGGAGGAACTTGACAAAGGTGCCGATCGCCGAGGAGTCGACAAAGGTCATGTCGTGGCAGTCTATCGCTATTATTTCGGGCGACATGGCCGCCAGTTTGTTCCAGGTGTCCTCCACCTGGCGCACGTAGCCAAGGAAAAACTCCCCTTTAATCCGTATGATCTTTATTGCTCCCCGGTCATCTATCTCGATTGATACCACGTTATTCTCCTCTATCAGACGGATTCGGAAGTTAAATATTCATCCCGCCATTTCCCTCTTAATAAATCGGGCCAGCGACAACAAAATAGTTGACCTTTGCGACGATACATACAATACTAATACCATAGTGAACCAATAGTCAACAAAATATTGCCCTGTTTTAATATATATTGTTGGAAGGAAGGTGATCTTCAATCCGGAAAACAATATAATATTCTGTTCATCCGACAAATCTATTGACAGGCATGCCATAATTCTTTATCCAGATGAAAACATTTGAAAGGAAAATGCCATGAAATTCATCGATGGGGGCCTTGAACAGGTCAAAGGCTATACGTTTTCCGCCGTGGAATGCGGCATCAGGTACACCGGCAGGCTCGATTACTGCCTGATAGCCGCGGACGCGCCGTGCAATGCCGCCGGCGTTTTCACGACCAACAAGGTCAATGCCGCGCCGGTAAAATTATGCAGGGCGCGCATCAGCGGCCCCGTCAGGGCCATCCTGGTCAACGCGACCAACGCCAATGCCTGCACCGGGGACCAGGGGCTGCGCACGGCCGAGGCACTCACCGGCGACATAGCGGCACGCCTCGGGTCCGGGCCTGAATCGGTGCTGATGGCCTCCACGGGCATCATCGGCCGCCAGCTGCCGCTGGAGAAGATGATGGCCGCCCATCCGGCCCTGGTCGCGGGCCTCAGCCGCGACGCGGGGCGCGTCATACCCCGCGCGATCATGACCACCGACACCGTCCCCAAGGAGACATGCGTCTCTTTCACGACCTCGGCCGGGGAATTCCGCGTGGCGGGCACCGCCAAGGGCGCCGGCATGATAGCCCCCAACATGGCGACGCTCCTCTGTTTCATCATAACGGACGCGCCGGTGGCGGCCGCGGACCTCACCGCGATCTTCAAACGCTCCGTGGGCCCCACGCTGAACGCCATAAGCATCGACGGCGACATGTCCACCAACGACACCGCCATCATGCTGTCGCCCCGCTCCGTGAAGCCCCTCACCGGCGGGAGCGACCTGGCCGCCTTCGAAGACGCGCTCCGCGCCGTGCTGGGGCGCATCTCGGAAATGCTCATTGACGACGGCGAGGGAACGACCAAGCGCGTCAGGATCACCGTGAAGGACGCCGCCTCCGACGGCGACGCCCGGCTGATCGCCAAGGCGATAGCGGAGTCCCTCCTGGTGAAGACCGCCCTCTTCGGCAACGACCCGAACTGGGGCAGGATAGCCTGCGCTGCCGGCTACTCCGGCGCCGCCATTGACGAGACAAGGCTCTGCGTGTCCTTCGACGACATGCCCCTCCTGGTCAACGGGGCGCCGGTGGAATTCGACCGCGAGGGCCTGGTCGGCATCATGAAAAAGAACATCTTCGAGATATTCGTGGACATCGGCCTGGGGAAATCAGAGTGGTCCATGCTCACCACGGACATATCCTTCGACTATGTGAGGATCAACGCCGAGTACTCGACATGAAGGGACGGGCGCGGTGCGAAGGCCCTGTTGATATTAACAGCATAAAAACGAAAACGGCCGGTTTCCAAGGTAACCGGCCGTTTTTAAATACCAATCATTCCGCCTGGATTTAAAATCCCTCTGCGACCAGGGGTTTGCCAGTGATTATTTCTTCTTGATTATACAGACGCTCACCACCGTGCCGTTGGGACCGTACGGTTCCGGCTTCTTCGCAAACCATTTCTTGGCCCCATCATAATCGTACTTCTGCGGCCCGTCTTCCATACCCTGGAGAGTCATCGTCAGCGTTTTCCCCTCCAGTTTCCATGCGATCTTTCCCGAAACCTCGGTTTCGCTGCCGACTCTCCGGTAGGTCCCGGTTCCGCCCTCCGCGAAGGTAAAGGTCCATGCCGGGCTTTCCGTGTACCGTGAATCGCCGGGGTTGAGGAGGCAGTGCATCCCGTAGGTGCCGCTCGGGGCAGGGATGGCCGATTGGGGTTTTTCCTCAGAGGCCAGCTTTCCGTTTTTCCATAGACCCTTGACGACTTTTTTACCGGCATAGGTCATGGTGCCTTCGCCGTCCATCAGGTCGTTCTTCCACAGTCCGCTGTATTTGTCCCCGGACTTCCATGTCATGGTTCCCCGCCCTTCCCGTTTTCCATTGCTGAAAGAGCCTTCATATTTATCCCCGTTTTTCCATGTCATGGTCCCCATTTTATCCATCCGGCCGTTTGTCCACATGCCGGTGTACCTTGTGCCGTTGGCATAGGCCATGGTGCCGAAGGTGCTCATCGTATTGTTAAGGAAGGTACCTTCATACCTGTCGCCGTTGGGCCAGGTCATCACTCCGTTCCCCTGCATTTTTCCCCTTACCCACAGCCCCTTGTAAACGACCCCGTTCTTATAGGTCATGGTGCCCCTGCCTTCCATGGTGCCGTTTCTGAACTGGCCTTCATACCTGTCTCCGGTGGACCAGGTCATGGTGCCGGAACCGCTTTTACAATCTCCCTTAAGGCATTGCTGGGAAAAAGCCTCCCGCCCCGCAGCAACCAGCAGCAGGACGACGAGAATAGAAATCTTGTCCATACACACCTCTCCTTTATTGTTATCCACAGGATATTTCAATTCGTCTTTTTTTCAATCCTTTTACCGCCCCGATAACGCAGGACGGGCATAAAAAAAGCGACGATACCTATCGCCGTTTTTTAATGCATCACTGATTTTCCTGTTTTACCACTGGTCATCCTGTTTGCCGGCCCTGGGTTCCCGCACCGTCGCGGTGATATCATCGAAGTATACATATTCCCATGTGGCCGGTTTCTGTATCTCCCTGTTTCCGACGGTCCGGTACTGGATGTTCAGGATCTTCATTATCTTCTTCTGGTTCAGGAAGTCCTTTTCCTGGGCGACCTTGCCGGTCAGCGGGACCGTGAACTGTTTCCAGCCCACGAAATTGATCACCGGAACGACGACAAGCCTGTGGTTGTTTTTTTCCGTGTCCTGGAGTATGAAGGACACCTCTCCATGCGTTTTCCCGCCGTACACCCAGAACGATATCGATTTGCAGAACTTGTCGATGACAATATCTTTTGCCGGTTTTATGACAAAGGAGTCGTTGCCCCGCGTTTTCACCTTAAGGCCCAGGTATTTCTTTGAACTGGAGGTGGCCGGCAAATTGTCCCTGATCTGGATAGACGCGTCCTGGTCTGAAGACACCCGGAAGCTCACGTTCTTGTTCGTGTAGGGGGTCGTTTCAAAATCCTCCAGCACGATCTCCTGCCATGTCACCACGTTGCCCGCCGGTTTTTTTACCTCGGATTCCTTGCCCTTTTCCTGCGAGTACAGGGGCGCAACGAAAGCGAGCGCCGCGATCGCCACGATAATTTTCTTAAACATCAATGGGTCCTCCCGAATATTTTTTGCCTACGAAACATTGCTTCTCACCATGGTATATATGATAACAGGGGGACCGGAAGAGTCAATACATTCTTCAGCGGCCGGCCAAAAAGTTACCATGCCGATCACCGCCGTATAGAGCCATGCTTATTTTTTCATGACGCAACAGTACCCTTCCCGTTTCCGGCGGGCGCCCCCGTCAGTCATCGGTGCCGATCCCCGCCGGGGCGTCCTTCCCGCCCCGCTCCCCGCGGACCAGATGCCCCGGCCACCAGTTCCACCGGTCAAGCAGGACGAATATGGAAGGGACCAGGATGGTGCGCGTGATGAAGGTGTCCTGGAGAACGCCGACGGTGACGGCGAAGCTCAGCTGAACCAGGCCAAGGATGGAGGAGGACATCATGGCGGCGAAGGTACCGGCCATGATTATGCCGGCGGAGGTGATGATGCCGCCGGTATGGAGCACGGCCAGCCGCACGCCCTTTTTCGTTCCGTGGACGGCGACCTCCTCGCGCACCCGCCCCATCAGGAATATATTGTAGTCCATGCCCAGGGCCAGGAGGAGGACAAACATGAAAAACGGCACGAACCAGGCTATTTCCCTGCCCAGGACAACTTCAAAGACAAGCCGCATGATCCCCATGCAGGCGTTGTAGCTCAGCAGTATCGTCCCCAGGAGATAGACGGGCGCCACGATGCTCCGCAGCAGGAACACGAGAACGATCATGATGCCGCCGCAGACCAGGAGCCACATGAGCACCGTGTCGCGCTTCATCGCGTCGCGCAGGTCGGAGAGCACGGGGATGTTCCCCCCCACGTAAAACCTGTCCGGCAGGTCCATGTCCCGTATCCTCTTCACGGTTTCCACGGCCGCCGTGGAAAAGGGCTCATCCTTAAGCAGGAGCTGGTAGCGGACCGCGTCGCCCTTCAGGGTCGTGTAGGTATCGAGAAGCATCATCAGGGCGTCCCCGCCCGGGAGCCTGGCCAGCTCGACCGGCGCGTAGTATCCGCCGGGGCGGCCGGCGAATTTCGCGGAAAGGCCGCGCACCGAGGCCTGGAACGCGTTCAGGTCATTCAGGATCGGCGATAGGATATAGTTCATTTCCGCCGGGATGATCGGCGGCACGTACACGACCTCCGGGATCTTCTTCCCGGCTTCAGCGGCCAGAACGCGCAGGTTTTCGGAAAGCCTCGTTTTGTGATTCTCCAGCTCGACATACTGCAGCACCATGATGACGATCCTCGTCACCAGCGGCATTTTCTTATATTGAGCAAATCTTTCGTGCAGCCTATCGAGCGAAGAAACCGCG
This sequence comes from uncultured Spirochaetota bacterium, assembly GCA_937872225.1. Classification (GTDB taxonomy): domain Bacteria; phylum Spirochaetota; class UBA4802; order UBA4802; family UBA5550; genus RBG-16-49-21. Next base: position 23,448 of record CALMRZ010000027.1, on the reverse strand, counting down.
CCGGCGTATCCGTTCATTTCCTTGATTTGCGGAGCGACCCGGGCCAGTCCCGCGAAATAGAGCCGCAGCATCTCGAGCTTCGGTTCGACGAGGGCCGGGTCGGTGTCCTTTGAATTCTTGAGAATTACATCGATCTCCGCCAGCTGTGCCGGCACCCTGACCAGGCGGGCGGACGAATCATACTTCTCCTTCACCCGCTTCAGCGACGCCATCGCGCTGACATAGTCGGCGTCCGAGGCAAGGCCGGGAAACGACCCGGCCAGGCCGGAAAAATATTCATTCAGTATCGAGAACATGTCCCCGGCGCCGTAAATATATGCTTTCAGTTTCGGGGGATCCTTGACCGCCGCGCCGACCGCGTCCACCTGGCCCGCTATCATGGCCAGCTGGAAATCGACCCGGAGCACCCGGGACGTGAAGGCGTCGGCCTTCCCGGTGGGGCTGGTCAGGCTGCGCACGCCGGTCACGCCGGGGATCTTCCGCATTTTCTCCGTGGTCTTCGTTATCTTCGCGATGCCCTCCGGCGTGCGCGTATCCTTCACGCCGGTCACCAGCACGTCCACCGGGAGCATCTCCCCCACGCCGAACGTTTCGGCGAGGATATTGTAGCCGACCCGCGCCATGTTGTCCTTCGGCAGGTCCGCCAGCATGTCGAAGGTCTGCTTCTGGCCCTGGCCGAACACCGCGAGGGGGACCATGACCCCGAGGGCCAGCACCAGGGGGGCCCAGGGCATGCGCGTGATCCAGTCTCCCAGGCGGCCCCACACCGTCGCGTCATGGGCGTGCCTCGGCCTGCCGGGCCAGAAGGCGCGCCTGCCGATGATCGCCAGCATGGCGGGCGTGAGGGTCATCACCGCGCACAGGGCGATCACCAGGGCTATCGCCAGGCTCGGGCCGGTGCTGGAGAAGAGCTTCACGGAAACGAAGCTGAGGGCGATGTCGGCCACGATGAGCGTGCCCGCGCTGCTGGTGATCGTCTCGCCCACGCGCGTCATCGTGCTGACGGCCGCGTCAGGTCCGGCCATGCCGTCGGCCATGTATTCCTTGAACCTGCTGATGATGAAGAGGCAGTAATCGGTGCCGGCGCCGAAAAGGAGCACAACCATGAACAGGTCCGTCATGGATGAGATAACCAGGCCGTGCAGCGCGAGCAAAGCCACGATGCCCCGGGCTATCCCGTAGGCGACGCCGATGATGATCAGCGGCACGAAGGGGAGGATCGGCGAGCGGTAGATCAGCAGCAGGCATACGATGACGAGACCGATGGTGATGACGATGGTTTTTTCCGCGCTCTCGATGGTGCAGATCTTGTAGGCGTTGGTAATGGGCACGTCCCCGGTGACATGGCCCCTGTAGCCGGCGGGGACGTGCCGCATGTGTTCCATCAACCTGCCCATGGTCTTCTCAACGGCCTTGTCGTCCGGGGCGCCGTTTATTCCCACGAAGATGATGGCCACGCGTCCGTCCGCGCTTATCAGCCGTTCCGCGAGGTTGGGATCCGCGGGGGAAAGGATATTCTCCGAGATTTTCGGGTCCCGGAGAGACTGTATCCACCCGGTGAGATCCCTTATGGCGGCCGCACCTTCCGCGCTTCTCAAAGAACCTTTTACCGATTCAAGCACCAGGATTGCCGAATTGGAAAAAACCTCCCTGGGGAAATATTTCCTGATCATTTTCTGGGCCTGGATGCTGGGCTCCTTCGCGCTTAAATACGCCGACTGGTCCGATATGCTCAATTCCGACAGGTTGGGCGCCAGCAGCGTGGCCAGGGCGACCGCGGTGACCCAGAAGGCGATAACGAAATATCTGAACCGTACGGAATAATATCCTATCTTTTCAAACATGGTCCTTACCTTGATTTATTTTCCAGAAATCCGCGTCTTATCCCGCATCATTCCGCGGGACAGAGCGGCTCCGGGGCCTGACCGGGTCCCTGTTCAGAACGAGGCGCCCGCCAACAGGTTGATGCCGTAAAAAAATGTCATGCTTGGAGAGATAATATTTACTGGGGGTTGTATGGAAATAGAGATACTGGAGCCTTCCCCCTGCGGAAATGACGATATGGGCCGCCCTGATGTAATAGGTAAGTGCGATCGTTTCATTCCCGCCATAGGCAATGGAGATCCGGTCGCCCTCGTCCTCGCTTCCCTTCTGCATGCCGACAAGCACCACGCCGGAAAAATTCATCATCAGGTAGAAGTCGCCGGCAATGGGCAGCGTGCACCCGATGCCGACGCCCAGTCCGCCGGAATGGTGCTCAATATCTTCTGTCGATGGCACGCTTAGTGAAGTTGTTGTTTTATATTGATAGCCCTGGTACTTGGGCCCGAAGAAAATTTTGAAAAAACTATTAATTTGATAGCTGACAAGAAGATCGCAATCATATTTTTTAACGTCCATCTTCTTACTGTATGGAATAATATAGCCAAAGCCGCTCGCGGAAAAAACTGGCAGGAAATCATAGGCAACGAGATTCCCCTCAAATTCGCCATATAAAAAGTTTCCCGAGATCTGCCAGCGGTCTATTGTTATCGACAGGGACGGACCATACATGAAGGTGCCTTTAGGGAGGGAAAAATCCCCTTCGGAATACTTAGGCAACGTATATCGGTACTTTTTCCATACCGGCGCCCAGTTGGCGTAATAAGCAGTGAATGCGACCACACATTTCACCCGGCGATCCTCATTTTCCGCTCCGGCTGACTTGTCCAGCTCCTGCGAGTGTGAAATTCCGACATAGCCGAATAGAAATGCCGCAATGACACAAAGCACCGCTATCTTGTGAAGCATATTGTCTCCTTTACAATGTATTCCCAAATTTGGTCTGCATAGTATAATCCGGCAGAACAGACCCTCTACCGCTTGCTTATTGCATGTGCATACAGGCTTGGTGCCGGTCAGGATGATACATTATTCAGTTATTTTCAACACAAAAAGCATTAAAAGGACTAGTTGTAATCTGCATTAAACGCATATCCCGATCCATGGGATAACGCTATTCTCCGGCTACTCTACATCATTCCATCCTTACACCGTGTAAACAATTTCAGTTGACAATAACGCCGACAGCGGCTACAGTAAAAAAACCAGTGGACGCACCCATAATCAATGTATGATGCCCAAGCGAATTTTCATAACGGCCATTCTGGCCCTGGCGCTGTCAACGGCCGCTTCCGCCCAGGCGCGGAAGGAGAAGGTCCTTATATACAATATCTCCATAGCCTATGAAAAGAGCATCTTCGTCGACGAGCGCCGGAAGCCCAGCGACGACCAGTTCGGTCATTTCTCCTACATCATCCCCCATACCATAACGCAGGACCTGAACACCGCGGGCAGGATACAGGCCGTGAAACTCGACGGCGAGATGCCGTTAAAGGACATCGGCAGCGACGCATTCTACGACGACATGAAGATGATCGGCGACCGGTACGGGGCCCAGTACATCATCGGCGGCCGGGCGACGGTCAGGGGAAGGAAGCTCTCCCTGGAGCTCGCCCTGGTCAACATCGGGACGCGGGACTTCATCGGCATATTCAAAGACAGCTTCGAGACCGGGGCGGAGCTGCGGACCACCATCAGCGACATATCGAAAACCATCGAGCAGAAGCTGGGCGTGTACCGGAAGGAGGCCAGGGAAGGCGGCAAAGGCCGCGGAGGCCGCGGAAAGCAGCAGCCGATCGGACCATCGCCGTTCCTGAAGGCATACCGGGCCCTGAGCGGCCTTTCCTTCGGCGTGAAGACGGGCAGGTTCTTCATCAAGGGCCCCTTCTCGAAGGTATACGAGGACTCGACCTACTACACGCCCTACCTCTCGTACGGCATACTGGCCTGGTTCGGCCTCACGGCGGAGGCTGACTACCTCGCCGCCGAGAACGGCACCATAAATGTCTTCCAACCCTCATCGCTGCAGATGTGGGGCATCACCCTCAATGCCGATTTCTCTTACCTGTTCTTCGAGCACTTCGGGGTGAGGTTCTCCGCCGGGTTCGGCGCCTCAACGGGGAAGATCACCATGAGCACATCTGACAATCCCCTTATCGGCCTGAGACCGGAGAAGAAGTCCACCGATCCCTACCTGAACATGGCAGCCTCGTTCAACCTCCAGTTCAAGCCGGTGGAGATCCATGTCGGCGGAGGATACAAATCGGCATTTTTCAGGGGCAAATCGCTTTCGCTCATCACCATCTTCTTCGGCATAGGGTTCCATCTGTAGCAGGCGGCATTTCCTTACGCGGGCCCAATTTATCGTTTTCCTTCATTAATTTCTTGACATAAAGAAGTTATATTTTACGCTTTACGTTACGATAATTAATCATTTCATTCATGACTTTTATCTGGTAATCGGGATCGTTCCCGATTTTGTTTTTTTTGGGGGGGTCTGAGTATCCTTCTATCCCCCCTAAATCCCCCGGAGGGGGACTTTATCATCAGGTGGTTCATCCACATCGACTGGATAGAAAGCCCCCCTGAGGGGGGTTTGGGGGGCTATACTCGGAAGCTATCTTGTTATGAATGATAGTAACTATTATACCGGGATATAATTATGGGCTCAGCAAAGTTGAAAAAAATCATGGCCGAAGACAAGAACAACCTGTTCCAGAATTACGGGGACAGGCAGAAGGTGTGCTTCGTCAGGGGCCAGAACAGCTACCTCTATGACCAGGACAACAAGAAGTACGTCGATTTCTTCTCCGGCATAGCCGTTTCCAGCCTGGGATACGGCAACAGGGCCCTCTCGAAGGCCCTGCACCGCCAGGTGGACAGCATTATCCACAGCTCCAACCATTTTTACAACAGGGAGCAGAACGAGGCCGGCAGGCTCCTGAACGAGGTGTCCTTCCCGGGGAAGACCCTTTTTGTCAACAGCGGGACCGAGGCCAGCGAGGCCGCCATCAAGCTCGCGCGCCGCTACGGCCTGAGCCAGGGGAAAGACCGGTACCATATCATAACCTTTGACAACTCGTTCCACGGAAGGACCTTCGGCGGCATGACCGCCACGGCCCAGAAAAAGATCCATGACGGCTTCGGGCCCCTGGTGCCCGGCTTCATCTACCTTCCGGGGAACGACATCAGGGCCTTTGAAAAGGAAATAAAGAAGAACCGGGGCGTCTGCGCGGTCATGATAGAGCTGATACAGGGAGAAGGCGGCATCCAGGTCGCAGACCGGGGCTACGTCAAGGAGCTCTTCCGCCTCTGCAACAAGAACGGCATCCTCACCATCGTGGACGAGGTGCAGACCGGCATCGGCAGGACCGGCACCATGTTCGCCTACCAGCAGTTCGGCGTCGTGCCGGACATCATCACCATGGCCAAGGGCCTGGCCGGCGGCATCCCGGTCGGCGCGATACACGCGAAGAACTTCCTGCCGGAATTCCTGCCGAAGGGAACCCACGGCAGCACCTTCGGCGGCAACCACCTCGCCTGCGCCGGGGTCGCGGCGGTGCTGAAGCAGGTGCGCGCCAAGGCCTTTCTTGACAACGTGAACGCCGTGGGCGCCTTTTTTTTCGACGCCCTGAACGGCCTGAAGAAGAAAGTGGACTTCATCACAGAAGTGCGCGGCATGGGCCTGCACATCGGCATCGAGCTTTCCATGGCCGGAGCGTCCCTGGTGCCCCGGGCCCTGGAAATGGGCCTGGTGATCAACTGCACCGCGGAAAGGGTCATCAGGATAATGCCGCCCCTGAACATCACCCTGAAGACGGCGCGGGAAGGGATGAAGATCCTTGAACGCCTATTCATTGAAGCGGGGGGAAAACAGTGAGAATACCGAAAGTCAAAACCAAAGACCTTATCACCGTGAGCGACCTCGACAGGGGCGAGATCATGGACATCTTCAACCTGACGGCCAACCTCAAGAAGGAGGCCGCCCGGGAACGGCACCCCGACTTTTTAATGAAGAAGTCGCTCGCCATGATATTCGAAAAAAGCTCAACCAGGACCAGGGTCTCCTTCGAGACCGGCGTCACCCAGCTCGGCGGGCACGCCCTGTTCCTCGACGGCAACGACATACAGATAAAGCGGGGAGAATCGATCGTCGACACGGCGAAGGTCCTTTCCCGGTACGTCGACGGCATCATGATTCGGACCTTCTCCCACGACAACGTCGTGGAGCTGGCCAAGAGCGCCACCGTGCCGGTCATCAACGGCCTCAGCGACGAGCACCATCCCTGCCAGGCCCTGGCGGATTTCTTCACCATCTACGAGCGTGAAGGCGGCTTCAAGGGAATACAGATGGCCTACATCGGAGACGGCAACAATGTCGCCAATTCCCTGATCCAGTGCGCCGCCATCCTGGGGGTGAACATGCACGTCGCATGCCCGAAGCAGTACGAGCCCGACCAGTACGTGGTGGACGACGCCCGGAAAGTCGCGGCCCGGGCCGGCTCCGAGGTCGTCATAACCAGGGACCCGGAAGCGGCGGTCAAGAACGCGAATTACATCTACACCGACGTGTGGATCAGCATGGGCGAGGAAAAAAAGGCCGCTGTCAAGAAAAAGGCCCTGGCGAAATACAAGATAACCAAAGAGCTGCTCAGCAAGGGACGCGCCGACTCAAAGGTGATGCACTGCCTCCCGGCCCATCGGGAGGAAGAGATCGAGGGAGACGTCCTTGATTCCGGCCGCTCCATCGTCTTCGACGAGGCTGAGAACAGGCTCCACGTGCAGAAGGCGGTGATGTGCGCCCTCATGGCCCGGAAGTAGCCCGCGGCCGTCCTGGAAGCCTCCTAAATCCCACTTCGACAGGCTTTCTTCGATTTCGCTCTGCACAGGCAGTGCGGCGTCCGGAGGACAGCTCCATCTTTATCAAGATTCAATGGCCGGAAGGCAAGCGGGAGAATTCCGTATTGCTGCTATTCCGTGCAGACACTCCTGAGGTGCGATGATGCTTTCAGCCTGCGTGCGGCGTCCCGGGCCGCGGCTGTCAGCGCCGGGGTCGCCGGAAGCTCGTAGCCGTTGTCGGGAACATACATTGCGTCGCCCGATTTACCGCAGAGGCTCACAATGACCGGGTGGTCCGGCAGGATGGGGTCGATGTCGCTGTCGGCCATGACGGAGAAGGTGATTGTTTCGTAACGCGGCCCGCGCAGGTTCTCGATCACCCTAGCCTGGTAGATATGGTTCACGTATCCGCCGAGGCGGCGCAGGGGCGAATTCTCCTTCACCCTGCCCCTCGTGATATGCACGATGGCCGAGTAATCCGTGGTGGCGATATTGGTTTTCACCAGGTCCGGGGAGATGTCAACGTCTTCCGTGGCATATTGTCTCATGACCGCCCTGTTCCCGACCCAGCCGCCGCAGGCGGGGATGAGGGTGAGGACAATGGCGACAACTATCGGGTATGGTTTAATGCGTATCATCATAATATTTAGTGTAATGTATAGTATGGAGATTCCACGTAATTATTAAAGCATAGATGCCATATAAAAAAGCCCCCTGCTCTGGAGAAACAGGGGGCGTGCCAGGCCATTTAAACAGTTATCACTTGAGCGGGAAACTGTGCGCGCCGTTTCCGGCCGTGTATTGATATCCCGCATTTGGCAGGTTCGGACCCGCATTAAACTGCAGGGGTTCAATCTTAGGATCGCATACCGATGTTCTGAAAGACGACCCGCCGTGCACTACCACGATAAGACCGGCGTTGGGGCCATGCTCGACCACGAAGGAGAATGACCCATAACTTGCATTGTAGTTGTTGTACAGGTTTGGACCCGGGGTGAAGGTCGTCGCATCATCCACCAGGGGATTGAAGAGCGTGGTAGTGGGAGTACCCGGCGAGGTGCCTGCATGAATGATCAGCCATTTCCCCCTGTGCAGGCCGGTCAATATGGGCACACTGCTCGCTCCATCTCCGGCTGAACCGGAAAGTGTTTTCCCGCCGAAATTATTGAATGAACCGCCGGAGTACAGATTGACCCCATTTGAGCCGCCGCCGAGAATCACCAACACCGAACCGTTGTATGGGCTGTCCAGAGCGTCTATCATGATCGAGTGCGCGCCGTACTGCGCGCCGCTGGTCAATGTATTGCCGATGGTCGTGAAACTGCCGTTGCCGGCATTGCCGAGCGGATCGAAAACCGTCAGCGTGGTGCTGAAACCGCCGTGAATTATCATCATCTGCCCGCCGCCTGAAGGAATCGGGAAAGAGAATGACCCGTTAGCGATACTGCTTAGAGTGTTATACGTCACCATTGAAGGGGAGAGAGTGCAACGTTTTGTTACCGTTCCGTTTGCGAGAAGAGTTATATAGTTTTTGTCATAATTTCCGCCAATGACCGGGAAGCTGTTGGCGCCTGGATTGGCATTCGTTCCAAAGCTGGATTGAGTCGTGAATGTTTTAGACGTCGGGTCAAAAATGGCCCATTGCGGATTAGCGCCGTAAATGAGCACGTGCCGATTCGACCCGTCCTGCATCTTGAAGCTGTGGCCGCCGGCATTGACTGTCAGCCCACCGGTGGGGTTGCCCGCAGAGAAGACGCCCGTCATCGGGTTATAGATCGCCGTATCGCTTGTGCCGCCGCCGCAAACCATCACCCGCGGCATCACGCCGATGCCATGGAGGTTCACGACATAGGTCCCCGTGTCCGGATCGTCGGAAACAACGGTCATCTGGGCCCTGCGGACGCCGGGACCGGATGGAGTAAATTCCACGGTGGATCCTGTGCCGCTGCTGATAACCAGGGAGCTGCCGGCCGGCACCGACTCGGGCGCCGGCCAGGCGCCACTGCCGATAACAGCAAAATCAGCAGAGTCGGGGCCGCTTATGCTGACCACGGTCCCGCCGGAAATGTTCAGGATATCCGAACCGCCATTAAAAATATCAACATTCACTGATATGGGCGTATCAACAAGTTCAGCGCCGAAATTAAAGGTGCTCGCCGACGAGTATGGCAGGCCGTCAAGTTCTATGTCTATATCCGGCACCGGTGCCAGGCTCCCGGACCCCTTCAGGTTGACCACATAAGTCCCGGTATCCGGATCGTCGGAAAGGACCCTCAGCTGTGCGAAACGGAGCCCGTCCACAGGGGGAATAAAATCCATGGTAAAGGTGACGGACGTCCCGGCAGCTATGACCGTTCCGAGGCCGGGCGCCCCGGTCAGGTGTTCCCAATCCGGGAAATTGGTGCCGGTGAGATAAACCGGACCTCCAGAAGATGAAAGAGTCAGGTCCGCAGTACCCTTGTTGGCGATTTCCACCGCCACGGTCTTGGAGAGGGTCGTCAGCACCTGCCCGAAATCAAAGGTGCCGGTATTCGCCACTTCCAGGTTATTGATCTTCAGGCTGATGTCCTGCGTCGTGGCGGCAGTGCCCGTGCCGAGAAGGGTGACGACAAATGACCCCACGTCCGGATCGTCGGAGGTTATAACAAGCTGCGCTGACCTGACGAGCGCCTGTGTAGGCGCGAAAGATGCCATGAACGAGAAGCTGCCGCCCGCCGGGATAGTTATCGGTCCCTTAATGGCGCCGTTTACAAGGAATTCGCTCGGATTGACGCCGGTGAGCCAGATCGGCCCCGCATTGGGAAGGGTCAGGTTTGCCGATCCATTATTATACACATCCACCCTGGCGGTCTTGGTGGTCCCCGTGCTGACCGTGCCGAAATCAAATTCGCCTCCGGGATTTAGGCTAAGGCCATTGACCTTTACATTGATATCTGGCGTGTTCGAGGCAGAACCGTTGCCCTGGAGCGTGATAGTATATACGGGGGTATTCGGATCGTTTGACGTTATCGACATTAATGCGTCCCTGGGATTCACAACATCCGTGGGGGTGAAATTCAGAATGAACGTGGCCATGTCGCCCGGATTGATCGATATCGCCCCGGACTCAAGATCGGCCGTTGTGAATTCATTAAAGTTTGCTCCGGTGAAGGCTACCGGCGATATCGGGAGAATCAGGGTACCGGTGCCCGTATTGTAAATATCCACTGTGACAGCCTTGGTGGTCCCGGTCTCAACGGTCCCGAAGCTATACATACTGCTGGTCGGCTGGCTTGTGCCATTGATGCGTACATTCATTGCCGGATATGCGGTGTCCTTGGCCAGGGGATCGATTCCGGTCTGACTGGTATTTCCCGCACCGTCAGTATGTGTTATCGTCAATCTTCCAACTCCATCCGATAGTCCGCTTACATCAAGGGTCGTGGTGTACCACCCGCTGGAGCAGATCGGCCCCTGGGAGACCGACGAGCTTTCATCATCGATTACCGTGACAGTGACCATTTGCCCTTCCTCGGAGCATACTCCCGACACGGCATAGGCATTCTGGTTCGCATAGGTTATAGTACCCGGCACGGGGGACATCGTCAGGGTCGGTATCACCGTGTCCTTCACCACATTGGTGGAGATATTTTCCGTGTTGCCGGCTCCGTCGCTATGGTTTGCGGCCACGCTTACAGAGCCGCCATCTGAAATGCCGCTTACATCCATGTCATCGGTCGTGTACATGCCACCGGTGCAGACCGGCGAATTGGAGACCGATCCGCCGACGGTGACGTTCACCGCCCTTCCCTCCTCGGTACAGAAGCCGGATACCACATAGGCACCCGCGTTCGCCGCGTTTATCGGCGGCACTGAATTGAAGGATAACGACGGGTTCAGGTTGTCCACCGTGAAATCGGTGCTGGGGCCCGCCCCGAGGTCAGTGTTTCCCGCCAGGTCGGATGACCGGCCCGCGGCAATGGTAATGTTTATCGTGCCATTGCCGACGCAGCCGGAAATCTTTACCTTTGGATTCGGTGTAGTGCCAAAGGTGACGTTGACCGTGGAGCATGATGCGGTGCCAGAGGTCGTCGTTAGGGTAACATCCCCACCGCCCAGGCTTACCGAATCCGCACCGGCATAGGTTATGCCGAAGTCCACGCTGCCGGAATTATTAATTACAGCCGGTGAAGGCGCGCCGATGGCCACCGTCGGCGCAATCACGTCTTTCGCTACCGTGTCGGTCGCGGCAGACCCCGTGTTGCCGAGCGAATCCATCAGGACAACGCTCAATGTCAGGGTGCCGTCGCTCGGACCGGAGACATCGATGCCTGAAATGGTCTGATTGGCGTCGATGATCCCGACGCTGCCCGTGGCGTTGGTTCCGCCGCCGGAGCTGGAAATCGTGTAATTGCAGATAGTGCCTGTTTCGGCGCCGGTGAAGGTAAAAGAGAATCCGGCCACGTTGCCGCTGTTGATATATGCCGGATTAATGAATACTGAATAACCTGCCGGTGCGACCACGTCCTTATCCACCGTATCGGTCGCAGCTGTTCCCGCGTTACCGGCTGTATCCGTCAGAGTCACGCTCAACGTCAGGGTGCCGTCGTTTGGCCCGGAGGCATTTATCCCGGTAATGACCTCATTGGCTAAAGTAACTGTGCCGCTGCCGGTGGCGTTCGTGCCCCCGCCGGAGCTGGAAATCGTGTAGTTATAGGTTGCGCCCACTTCGGCGCCGGTGAATGCGAAGGAGATATTGGACACATTCAGGCTATTGACAGCTGACGGCCCAAAGCTCACGAAATAACCGGATGGCGCGGCCGCGTCTTTCGCCACCGTGTCTGTCGCCGCTATTCCGGTGTTCCCGCCCGTGTCGGTCAAGGTGACGCTCAATGTGAGGGTTCCGTCGTTCGGACCGGAAACATTGATACCCGAAATGTTCTCATTGGCCGCGGTTACCGTGCCGCTGCCGGTGGCGTTCGTACCGCCGCCGGAGCTGGAGATCGTATAGTTATAGGTTGCGCCAACCTCGGCGCCGGCGAACGTAAACGAGAACGCCGCCACGTTGCCGCTGTTGATCGCGGCCTGGTCGATGCTCACGCTATATCCCGAGGGCGGCAACGCGTCTTTCGAAACCGAGGAAGAGGCCTGGACAGCGTTATTTCCCGCTTCATCGCTGTGGTCGGCCGTTACGACCACCGTACCGTCAGGCTCGCCGCTGACGTCCATGGCCGTGGCGCTGAATGTCCCGCCCAGGCAGGGCGGTCCCACGTTCGGAGTTCCGTTGATGCTCACAATAACCATCCGCCCGCTGTCCGAACAGGTCCCGGTTACGTTATAACTTGATGCGTTTGCCGCGGTGATGGCCGGGGTCGATGTAAAAGATACCGTCGGCACGACTACATCTTTCACCACCGTGTCCGTCGCCGCTATTCCGGTATTGCCGCCCGTATCTGTCAGGGTGACGCTCAACGTCAGGGTGCCGTCATTCGGACCGGAGACGTTTATCCCGGTAATAATCTCATTGGCTAAAGTGACCATGCCGCTGCCGGTGGCGTTCGTGCCGCCCCCGGAGCTGGATATCGTATAGTTATAGGTTGCGCCCACTTCGGCGCCGGCGAACGTAAAGGAGAAGGCCCCCACATTGCCGTTGTTGATATATGGCTGATCGATGCTAACGTTATAGCCAGATGGGACGGCTGCGTCTTTCGCCACCGTGTCGGTCGCCGCCGCTCCCGCGTTCCCGGCCGCGTCGGTCAGGGTGACGCTCAGGGTCAGGGTGCCGTCATTCGGGCCGGAGACGTTAATTCCTGTAATAGTCTCATTGATTGCGGCGACCGTACCGCTGCCGGTGGCATTCGTGCCGCCGCCGGAGCTGGAGATCGTGTAGTTATAGGTTGCGCCCACTTCGGCGCCGGCGAACGTAAAGGAGAAGGCCCCCACATTGCCGTTGTTGATATATGGCTGATCGATGCTAACGTTATAGCCAGATGGGACGGCTGCGTCTTTCGCCACCGTGTCGGTCGCCGCCGCTCCCGCGTTCCCGGCCGCGTCGGTCAGGGTGACGCTCAGGGTCAGGGTGCCATCACCGAGGCCGGAAACATCGATGCCGGTAATCGTTTCCCCGGCCGCGGCGACCGTGCCGCTGCCGGTAACGGCTGTCCCGCCGCCGCTGCTCGTTATCGTGAAATCATAGGTCGTGCCGATTTCCGCACCGTTAAAAGTGAAGGAGCATGCGGCCTGGTTGGCGGTATTTATCATCGCCTGGTCAATGGCTGCCGTATAGCCAGCGGGAACGGTTCGATCAAAGGTCACGCCTGACCCGTCGGTCGTGGCGGTAACGTCCGCAACGGGGGCCCCGGCAAGGTTCATGATATTGGATATGACGAACGGCACGGTGCCTTCCGCGTCAACCGCGGTCATGGTGTAGGTCGCGGTCCACGACGTCGGGCCTCCCGTGACCGCTGCCGCGTTGCCGGCAATGGTCACGGTCGGCGTCTGGATCGCCACGTCCGCCGTGAATGACAGCGTTACCGTATCGCCCGGCCGCGCGAAGGATGTGTTTGCGTTGTTCGACGCAATCGTAACCGGCGAGATGGTCGGAAGCGCTATACCGGTGCCGGTGAGATTTATGGTATAGGTCCCGATGTCCGGGTCGTCCGACTGGACAGTAATGGTCGCTCTGCACTGGCCAAGGGAGGAAGGCGTGAAGGTCACGGTAAAGGTGTCGGTCGCGCCTGCCGCGATGGCTGTTCCGGCAGGGCCGCTTACGGTAAAATCAGACGCGTCAGCGCCTCCCGTCGCCACGGTGGGCGAACCGGTGAGTGCAAGGGACGACTGCCCCGAGTTCCCAATGGTGAAGGTTATCACAGATGAGGAAAATCCCAACGAAACGGAGCCGAAATCATAGCCGCTCCCGGACGCGTAATACGTTCCGCCGGTCTCAAGATAGATGTCCGGAACAGGAGTCGCTGACCCGGTACCGGTCAGGTTCAGGGTGTAAATTACTTCATTATCACTGTTCATAATGGTGATAACGCCATTGCGGGGGCCATCACCGCCGGGGGTAAAAATGACCGTAAAGGTTGCGGTTGCCCCGGGCGCCAGGTTCGTGATGCCGGGGTCCGTGACGGTGAAATCGGCGGCATTATCTCCGCCGACCGCAACGGGAGGGCTCGGGAATAATATGTTTTCATTCCCGGTATTCTGAATGGAAAAGGTTATCAGCTGGCCCGTGGACCCCGTGGTGACGGTGCCGAAATTATAGGTGCCGTTGGTCCGGTAATCCAGACCTCCGGCCTGGATAGTTATCGGCGACGTGGCGAACAAAAAGCCCATGCCGAATAGGGATGTTGCATCAGTGGAATTTGTTTCGAGGCTGTTCCTCGCGCACTGAACAAAGAATAATGATGAAAGAAGAATTATCAGTAATATTCCCGGTTTTCTTTTAATCATATATAGAACCGAAGCCTAATCCTTTCATGAAGGAACATCTAATTGTATAATGTATCCACAAACGGCATACAATTAGAAATTATATATTATACCTCATTATGTCAATTTTAATGTCACAATTAATATTCTAAAATAGTCAAAAAGAAGCCATATCTTGCAAAAATAAGGATATTATGTCACATAAAAGATAAAAAAATCGACCGGGGCTTATTTTTTTCTATTTCAGCCTCTCGATTTCCACCATGTGCCTGAAAAACTTCAGGTACCGTTCCGCGTTCTGGCAGGCGATCCTGCCCTGGGTCGTGTCCTTCTTATTGAATGGCCCCGTGGCGCTGTATTTTTCCTTTTTGCCGTCGTCATCCGTTGAATTTACCATGGCCATGATGAGGGAGCCGTTGTCAAAATAATACCGCCGCTCATTCACGATCTTCGAGTCCCTGCCTTTGTAGGTTTCCGTTTCCTCCCGGGCATAATAAAATACCGGCCGCTCCTTTTCATCGTAGAGGTACTCCACGAGAAACCCGCTCATCGCCGCGATGTTATACCTGACATTCACCTTGAGGAGCCGGTGGCCCATCAGGTAGGGGTCCCGTTCCGGATCGGCCTGCCAGGAGGTGTATACGAAGGTCACCCGCGTCGTCTGGTTCCCGATGGCCGCCAGATTGCTCTCGAATTTCACCTCATGGACGGGCATGGGGGCGTCCGCGGCCTCCATCCTCAGGGCATCCTGGTAGAGACGCCGGATATGCTCGACGCGCGGGTCCTCCTTTGCCGTTACTGCGCAGGAGACCGCAAGGATGCCCAGAATTGCCACAAGTGTTCGTTTCATAAGCCGGTACCTCCTGCCCTCCCCCGCTCATTCCTCTCTGGTCAGGGGCAGGGATATGATGAATTTCGTTCCTTTATCCTTCACGGTCTCGACGCTCATCATGCCGTGATGGTTGCGGGTGACGATGAAATAGGACACCGAAAGTCCCAGACCTGTTCCCTGCCCCACCGGCTTGGTGGTGAAGAAGGGTTCGAAGATCCTCTTTGCCGTGTCCTGGTCCATGCCCGGCCCGTTGTCCTCGACCTCGATGCGCGCCATGCTCCACTCCCGCCCAAGCCGCAGTATGATGCGGGGCTTTTCATCCGCCTACTTTTTCGGGGCAATGGCCTGGGCGGCGTTCTTCAATACATTGAACAGCACCTGCTCGATCTCAACGGCCACGCAGGGGACCGGGGGAAGGTCCGGGTCAAATTCGCGTATGATCTCTATCTTGCGGAAATCATAATTGTTCTTTAGGTCATAGTCGTGGGCCGCCAGGGACACGGTCTTTTCGACGATGTCCGCAAGGGAGACCGTTTCGAACCGCGATGAACTGGCCCTGCTGAAGCTGAGCATGTCGCCGACAATCCCCGTGGCCCGCACCGCCAGTTCCCTGATCCCTTCGATCATTTTCTGGACCTCGCGCTTCTCCAGGTATTGGCCGAGCCGTTCCAGATCGATGCCGCACTCGAGGGCAACCTCCCTGTTCTTCTGGAGGTCCGGGGAAACGCGCCGGAGGATGTTGTTGACGCCCATCAGTATCCCGCCCAGGGGGTTGTTGATCTCATGGGCCATGCCCGCCGCGAGGCCGCCGACGCTCAGCATCTTTTCCGTCTGGACCATGATGTCCTCGATCCGGACCCGGGAGGTGACGTCATCGACGCGGATGACCGCCCCCTCGACGCCGTCGGTGACGAGGGGATAAAACGTGTAGTCGGAATAGACCGCCTCGCCGCCCCTGGAGTGGAGCACCTTTTCCGCCACCTGGGGCGTCCGCTCGGCCATGGCGCGGCGGACACGCTCCATGTGGGGGGTAATCTCCGGGAACATCGTTTCAATGGGCATACCCTCGGCCCTTTCCCGGGATATCCCCGTGGTACGCTCCGCGACGAGGTTCCAGTGGGTGACCGCGCCGCTGCCGTCTATCCCGATCATCACCGAGGGCATTGAATCGATCATGTTCTGGAGATGGTGGCGCGTGTTGAGGATTTCCCGGTTTTTCTGCTGGAGGAAGCGGTTGGTTTCCTCTATGTGCCGGGCGTAATCGCCGATCTGTCCCAGCATATCGTTGAAACGGCGCGCGAAATTGCCGATCTCGTCCTTTCCCGTGACCGGGGCCCTCACGGTAAAGTCGCCGGCGCCATACCGGTCAAGTATCGCCCCGACCCTCTTGATCGGAAGGGCGATCGTCCGGTAGCTCATGACGATGAGCAAGGCGCCTATCGCCAGGGCGATGGTGATGGAGACAATGATGAAGAACTTGATCATCCCGATACGGTCGCCGGCATGGTCCCAGGATTCGTACATCAGCTCCGTTTCCCTGGTGTCAAAATGGATTATCCGGGTTATGAACCTGTTGTTCAGGTAATAAAAATTCTCCCGGTCAAACCGTCCGGCGAAAAGCTCCCGGATCGCGCCGTTATAGCTGACGAAGACCTCCTCCAGCTTCATGTGCATATCGTGCTCCTCGGGAATGAGCTCCCGGGAATGGACCTGGTTGAGGAATTCCTTGATGATCCTCAGCTCATCGATGATGATGTAACGGAGGTTTTCCCTGTCCTGGGCATCGACAGACCGCAGGTACTTTTCAACATGGCTGTCAATATTCTTGCTCTTGATGATGATGTCCTTGACCAGGGAGCGGGAATTGTCCCGGTCCATCAGCTGCCGGGCGATACCGCCGACGGAATTCAGGCTGTTATAGGAATAGAACCCTATGACGGCGATGGCGATGATGAGGATCGCAAAGCCGCCGGTGATCTTGGTCATTATGGAATGCAGCGCCGGGCTGTTTTTAAGTGACACCGATTATTCCGCCCCGACAAAGTCTGTGATGGGCCGCCATTTCCCGGCGGTGACCTGGCACAACCTGAGCCTGCGCAGGCCCACATGATTGTTTTCGCTGAAGGAGTAGACATCGGTGATGCCCCCGGTGCTGAAACTGCTCAAGCCCTCCAGCTCCTTCCTTATCCTCTCCCCGGACAGGTCGTCCCCCGCCCGCCGGGCCCCCTCCAGCATAACTTTCGCCGTCGTCCAGCCGTTCGCGTAGAGGAACATGACGCTGTCCGACCGGCCGTTTCTGCGCCTGTTGAAATCAATTATTTCCCTTACACCGGGCAGCCGGGGGTCCATGGCGACAAAGGGCGTGGTGCCGATAAAGCCCTCCGCGTCCCTGCCGGCGAGGGTGATGATCTTTTCATCGCTGCTCCAGATAAGGCCTATAAACTTCGCGTCAAGGCCCAGCATTTTCGCGTCGCGGAGGACCACGTAGGTGGGCCAGGCGGTGTTGTTGATGATGACGTAATCCGGCTTCTTTTCCCTGAGCTTCAATATCTGCTCGCGCGCCTCCCGGGCGTCCAGGAAAACGATCTCCTCGGCCACCAGGTCGACGCCTGTCTTTTGTGCGTAGGCCCTGCCGTCGGATATCGGGGACCGTCCGTACTCCTTGTCGTTATAAAGGAAGGCGACGCGGGGATTCCGCGCGGGGACCTTCCAGTTGTCTTTGATGTATTTCAGCGCTATTTTCATCTGGTCGGAATAGGTCGGGCCCATGATGAAATTATAGGGCGCCCGCTCCACATCGGCAAGCTTCCTCGAGTAGGAAACGCTCGTAAAGGGAATCCTGTCCTCTGCCAGCCGGGGGGCGAGCTTTTCCGTGGACCCCGTGCTCCATCCGATGATCAGATGGACCTTTTCCCCGTTAACCAGGCGGTCATAGGCCGCGAGGTCCCGGGCCAGGATGTAGGCGGTATCGATCGATATAAGCCTGACCTTCCTGCCGTTGATGCCGCCCTTTTCGTTGATGTAGTCAATATAGCCCTTCACGCCATTGGCGAACATGCTCCCGGTCTCGGAGGTGGGCCCGGTGAGGTCGAAGATGCCGCCCACCCTGATCTCGCCGGTCTTTTCACCTTTGCATGAAAATGACAGAAAAAGGGCGCCAATAATTACACGTATGACAATCTTTTTCATCGCGCCATCCCCCGCGGTACCATGACATGCATGTTGTAGCGACAACACAATGCCCGCACCCCGCGCACGGAATTTTTTACATTTCAACGGCCATTATTGGGCAGGTAAATCCAAAAATCAAGATTAATTATGCCGGAAAAAGAGGCAAGGATACCGCGAAAAATGATAAGGATTACCGGGGCAATTCTATCGAAACGCAGTTTCCCTCGGCATTCCACGTGACAATGCCGATGTTCGACATCAGGAGAAGGCCGCGTCCGCCCGGGGCAAACCGGTTGTTCCCATGGAGCGGGTCCGGCAGCCGGTCGGGATGAAAACCGCCCCCCTGGTCCTGTACGGTAACGCTAACCTTTTTTTTGTTTCCCATCAACCTGAACAGTATTATTTTTTCTTCATTGTATCGATTGCCATGGCGGATCGCGTTTTCCAGCGCCTCATCCATGACCAGACGCATGGTGAACTCCGAAACGCCGGAGGCGTATCCCTTTCTCTTGAGAAGGGAAAAAAATTCCAGGGCCTCGCGAATCAGGGACCTCGACGCTTCTCGCGTGCTTGGGATGGTCTTCTCAAATACCAGCATATGGAAGGACAACGTTTAACAGTTGATTTTTTATATTTATGTTACACGGGGGATCGCTCCATTCCCTGCTCTATACAAAAACCCGTATATAAATTTGTCAAGAAATTACAGAACTTTCCCGGCTAAATAACTTCCTCCCGCACGGATCGGATAACGCGGATCCAAGCATGTCAGGTGGGCCAAACACCTGTTTCTTGAAATACCAATTTTTTTCATTGAAATTATTAGGATGTGAAACACTCATGGTAAATGCCAATTAACAATAGAGGTGTACTATGGATATTAAAAAAGTCGTTCTTGCCTATTCAGGAGGGCTCGATACCTCAATACTCGTCAAGTGGCTCATTGAAACCTACGGCTGCGAGGTCGTCTGCGTGGTCGGCGACGTGGGCCAGGAGGAGGAGCTGGACGGCCTGGAGGAAAAAGCCATAAAGACCGGCGCGAGCAAATGCTACATCGAAGACCTCAAAGAGGAATTCGTGTCCGGATACGTGTTCAAGGCCATCAAGGCCAACGCCATATACGAAAACCGGTACCTCATGGGGACATCCCTGGCCCGGCCAATCATCGCCCAGCGCCAGGTTGAAATCGCCCTGAAGGAAAAGGCCGACGCCGTGTGCCACGGCGCCACCGGCAAGGGGAACGACCAGGTGCGCTTCGAGATGACCTACATGGCCCTGGCCCCGGAGTTGAAGATCATCGCCCCCTGGCGGATATGGGACCTTGATTCGCGTTCGAAGCTCTTCGACTACGCTGAAAAGCACAATATCCCGGTTCCCGTGTCCAAGGACAAGCCCTACAGCATGGACCGCAACATCCTGCACATATCCTACGAAGGGGGGATACTGGAAGACCCCTTCAACGAGCCCAACGAAAACATGTTCATCCTGACGAAATCGCCGGAAAAGGCCCCGGACAAGCCGACCTATGTGGAGATCGGCTTTGAGAAGGGCACCCCGGTCTCCCTTGACGGAAAGAAGCTTGGCCCCGTCGAGCTCATGAAGAGCCTCAATAAATTGGCCGGTGAAAACGGCGTGGGACGGGTCGACATCGTCGAGAACAGGCTGGTGGGCATCAAGTCCCGCGGGGTGTACGAGACACCGGCCGGCACCGTGCTCCACGCCGCGCACCGCGACCTGGAGGCCATCTGCCTCGACCGCGAGACCCAGCACCTGAAAGACAGGCTGGCCCACGAATACGCTGAGCTGGTCTACTACGGTCTCTGGTTCACGAAAAAGCGCGAGGCCCTGGACGCCTTCATCGAGGAAACCCAGAAGAACGTCACCGGCACCGTGCGGGTCAAGCTTTACAAGGGGAGCTGCATGGCGGTGGGACGGAAATCGCCCGTCACCCTGTACGAGCCGGACATCGCCACCTTCGACGCGAGCGCTCTCTATGACCAGAAGGACGCCACCGGCTTCCTCAGGATCTTCGGCCTCCCGCTCCGCGTCGAGGCCCTGCTGGGCAAGAAAAGAAAATAACAGCCGATACCGATAACACGTACAAACAGGAAAGGCGATGTTCACGGACATCGCCTTTTTTATTGACGCAAACAATACAAACGTATCCCCACAGCGCCATTGCATGCGTGTCATGGCCTGCTGCAGATGATTTTCCCGGTCAAAGCTATTACTGATTGATGAGAAGGGAGCGACAAGACGCAAGCGCCGGGCATTCTTCCGGACCGATGCCGGCTATTTCCCGCCCTTGTCTTTTTCCAGGACAACATCTCCGATCTTTATCAGTTCGGCGATGACGGGATTTTTCAGGTCCTGCTCGCTCACGGCGACCGATTTCCCGGGCTGCAGCCTCACGGTCTTACCGCTATTCAGCCTCAAGAATACAGGTCGCCGGGTTACGTTCCTCACTGCGTTCATGGCGAAAGCCGAAAATGACATCACGCCAATCAAGGCAACAGCAACCAGCGCCGTTATTTTTTTCATGATTTTCTCCTCGTAAATCGTTATGCCACATACAGGAAAAGATACCACCCGGGTAAAAAATTGACAAGTTAAAAAGCCAACTCACCGGTGACGGCATCAAACGCCGCGAACACCCGTGTATTCCTCATCATGCAGCACCCATGCCTCGACACCGGATGGATCATTCCAGCAACTGCGCCGCTGATTTTTTTTGCAACTTGATCTTACCGGCCCCCGTCGCCGGCGCGTAAAGGATCGTTCCCCTCATGGAATCGGAGTGAGAGGGGGACGCCCGGCTGTTATTCATAATACCATAAAGGGGAAACTGAAACTTTCGCCGGCACATGGGGCAGGGTTAAGAAAAGGATCAACAAGAAGGACCAGACATAACCGATATCGGCCACCCGACGTTATCAGGCATGAAAATCCGTCCGGCAAGACCCTGGAAAAATGACCATAATCCAATTAATTCCTTGCCAATAACGGGTCACACCGCAACAATATCCCCATGTTTGACAGCGTAAAAAGCACCATAGAAGGGCTGGCGGCCCAGAAATATATCGCTTCAGAGGAAATAGCCACCACGGTTTACCTGGCGCTGAAGATGGAAAAGCCGATCCTGGTGGAAGGACCGGCCGGCGTCGGCAAAACCGAGCTCGGCAAATGCATAGCAGCGGCGCTCAACATGGACCTGATACGCCTCCAGTGCTACGAGGGCCTTGACGAGTCGAAGGCCCTGTACGAGTGGGAATACGCCAAGCAGCTCCTCTACACGCAGATATTGAAAGACAAACTCTCTGCCATCATGCAGCATGAAACCACCATGGCCAAAGCGGTGGAGCGGCTCTCGCAGGAGGACGACGTGTTCTTCTCCAACAAGTTCCTGCTCCCCCGGCCGATCCTGAAAGCCATCACCAGCCCGAACAGGACCCTCCTCCTCCTCGACGAAATCGACAAATCAGATTCTGAGTTCGAGGCCTTTCTGCTGGAAGTCCTCTCCGATTTCCAGGTGAGCATACCGGAGATCGGCACGATACGGGCGGACACCAAGCCGGTGGTGTTTCTCACCTCCAACAACGCCCGGGAGATGTCCGACGCCCTGAAGCGCCGCTGCCTGCACCTGTACATCGACTACCCGTCGCGCGAGCTGGAAGAGCGGATCGTGTCGCTCAAGGTT
Source organism: uncultured Spirochaetota bacterium (assembly GCA_937872225.1). GTDB lineage: Bacteria > Spirochaetota > UBA4802 > UBA4802 > UBA5550 > RBG-16-49-21. Next base: position 1,615 of record CALMRZ010000027.1, on the reverse strand, counting down.
CCCCAGTGCGGCGAAAAACTGCGGACGGACGTGGTGCGTGCCGTTCACAAGATCAGGGAGCTGCAGCTTAAAAAAGAGCCCAGCATCAGCGAGACCCTTGACTGGGCCCAGGCCCTCGTCATCCTCGGCATCAATGACCTGACCCACGACGTGGCGGTGGAAACCCTCAACTTTATACTGAAGTACGAAAAAGACATCGATCACGCCAAAAAGCATTCGAAGAATATTTTTGTCCACTGACGGGACGTCAAGCCATGGCAGCAGCTCATGACGCATCGGCAATCCAGACCAAGATTTATGAGTTCATGGACGTGCTCAGGGACGCCTCCATCAATATCTCTTCCGACGAGGTGCTGTCGCTCTTCCATGCGCTGTCCCACATTTCCCTGCTGGACAAATCAGTTTTCAGGCAGACTCTGAAAACAACCCTCGTAAAGGACTATACCGACATCCCGATCTTCGACCGGTGCTTTGACGAATTCTTCTCCGGGGGCGGAGACCCGCAGATTGACGTGGTGAACGCCTTCCGCGAAATGCACGCCCGGGACACGGTGCGGGAACGTGGCGGCATGACGCCGGAGGAGATGGCAGGAATCGAGGAGGCCCTTGCCGACTTCATCGACCGCCTGCCGGATGAAATCCTGTTCGAACGGAGCCCCGAGGAGATCCTGAATCTCATGATCGACGAGCTCGCGCAGGCCGAATCGTCCGGCGGCCTGGGCCAGATGCTGTTCAACGTCCGCAACCGCAACCGCGCCGCCGCGGGAAGCGGCCAGCGCGCCGAGGAAGGGCCGGACGACATGGCGGATATCGTTAACGCCCTTTCGGCGCTGGTCAACAGGCGGCAATCATCAAAAAAAATAGGGACCCAGATCCGCGACCGGGAGGATTACCTCCTCAACAAGCCGATTTATCAGATCAAGCCGGAAGAAATAAGGGAGATGCGGGAGCTCATCAAGCGGTTCGGCCAGAAGCTCAAGAACCGCATCAGCCTCAGAAAAAAACGCGTCAAGCACGGCGGCATCGACATCAAGCGGACCCTGCGGACCAGCCTGCAGTACGGCGGCGTTCCGTTCAAGATCTTCCGCAAGGACCGGAGGATAGACCGGCCCCAGCTGGTGGTCATGTGCGACATATCGGGTTCGGTAAACCAGTATTCGCGCTTCATGCTCCTCCTGGCCTATACCCTGCAGAGCCTTTTTTCCAAGGTCCGTTCCTTCGCCTTCATCAGCAACATTGTCGAGATAACCCCCCTCTTCATGGAGATGGACCCCGAACGGGCCCTCAACTCGATATTCGAGGACACCAATTTCACCTACGGCTGGGGAAGCAATTACGGCCGCTGTTTTGACAACTTCATGAAGGACTACAGCGACTCCCTTACCAGGAAAACCACGGTCCTCGTCCTGGGAGACGGCAGGAACAACCACCAGGACCCGGGCCTTGATTCTTTCATCAGGATCCGAGAGCGCTCAAGAAATCTTCTCTGGCTAAACCCTGACCGCAAACACCTCTGGAACTGGGCCGACAGCATAGCCTATTTATACCGCGAATATTGCGATGAAATGAAGGAAGTTAACAATTTTCTTGATCTTTCCGAATTTATTGACAAATT
>CALMRZ010000026.1 GCA_937872225.1 uncultured Spirochaetota bacterium | reverse complement strand
TCTACACGGCGCGTTTTATGAAACAATATCTCTGGATTTTCCACGAGTGGGATTATTGACTCAATACCATTAAAGAATTCTCTTTTCTCAAATGCTGGAAGTGTTGCCGTACAAAAAAGGAAAGAGGTATTCATTACGGAAAGCATATTCCCAAGTATCGTTAAGGTCGGTATGATGATTTCTTTGGGTAATGACTGCACTTCGTCAAAAATTACAACTGATTCAGCAATGTTGTGGATCTTCCTGCATTTCCCTGGCTTGTTACTGAAAATCGATTCAAAAAACTGAACGGTAGTGGTTATGATTATCGGGTAATCCCAATTTTCACACGCCAGCCTTTTCCAAGAGTCGTGGTCGTGTATGTCTTCATTGATTGTGATTTCGTCATTATTTCCCGAATGATGTTCAAGAATATATTCTTCACCAAATATATCTTTCAGGATACTTGCTGTTTGGTCTATAATATTGATAAAAGGTAGGACGATAATAATTCTTTTCAATTTATTATGTTTTGAGTGTTCCAATGCCCATGATAAAGATGTCAATGTTTTTCCCATCCCGGTCGGCAGGTTCATTGAAAAAAATCCAATAGGCATATGCGTCCTGGACAATGCAAAATCACGGGCTTTAGATCTTAATTCATTAAGTTCACCTTCCCTGGACTTATTTTCAAGGTACGCTGCAATAGCAGCAATACATTCATCATAATCGAGACGTTTATGCTCCCGTCTGGATGATAGCATCGGATTGCATGCTTTTTCAGTATTCAGCCAGTCCGCATCCGTCAATGAACTGAACATATATCTGATCAACATTTCCCGATTAAAATTAGTCAAAACAGGCATCACAACTTGGAGTTGTTTATCTTGCATGAGAGTATCATTATGAAAAGCTTCAACAACTTCATTGAAACAAGGTACATCTCCCTTCCTAAAAGGCTCCAAAACCGTTTTCACATCGGACCTGTCGGGCAACCCTTTGTGATGTCCATCAATTACAAAAGCAATTTCCTGTATCTTTAGAAAAAGTGAATAGGCGGCACCCCATGAGGCATGAGGAACGCTCCCCCGCCTGCCGCCCTCTTTCAGGTATTTCTGGAAAGCCGGTTGATACTTCCCCAGATCATGTAGATATCCTGCGAGGCGAAATATATCTGCGTAACTGGCCGAATGAGCAAACGATGCAGCCAAGTCCGCTGTCTCTTTCAAATGTATAGCAAGCCTATGCCATTCGTTTTCAGGTTTATTCTCGATAGTATGTGCGTAGTAAATCATATTAGGTACAATTAATAATTCACACAGTATTGTTTAATAAAATGTCTATCGCAATAGGATAATTAAGCGTCGGGAAAAGGAACTGAGCGGACGAGGACTGTCTGAGTCTTCATTTCTTTGTCCGAGTTCCGCAGACCGCGAGGCTTTTTCCCGACGCGTGTCAAACTATTAAGAAACACTCTTTATAAGTTCTGTAATAAATCCTCAAATTATATACTTGATCATTATAAGTCAACCAATACGGTTTTCGACCATATAATATGATTTGAGTATTATCCCATTTCTTCTCTTATCACATTTTGAGAAGATTTATTACTATTATACATTATCATCAATGACAAATACTGACATCAACATATGTTTAGCATAAATATGAACGTTTTACCCAACAAATATTGTAATAAACATTACTAAAAAAAGTAAAGAGATATTTTCCCAATTACCACACAACACTGTGTATAATTGGCCTATGGTAAGAAATCAATTTTCTGCAGAAAACTGACATAAAGATAATAATGTGTTTGTTTATATGATGGTCAGATTTGTCATGCCCCCTCAGGGGGACGGGGTGGGGTACTACTTTTTCTTGCCTTTAAATTTATCCTTCTTATTCTTTTTCACATCCATTTTCATAATTTCGCGTTTTTCATCCGGATAACGCGCCTCAATGTTCAGCGGCATAAGAAGATCGATATGCTTTTTCCAGTCATCGGACCACGCGTCGTCCTGCCCGGCCATCTTCCATCAAAAGAACCAGTTATATAGCAAGGTCCCACCAGAAGGCCGATCCTGCGTTCGTCACCGAAGCGCGCGGGGTGGCAATATTAGAATTAAGCCTGTTTTCTATTAATCATGCTTGAGCAAACCAGGCGCAACATTCCATTGCTCTCCGCCGGTAGTGACGAGCGACACGGTTTTTTTATTAAGCCGGATTATCGTGGCTGTTCTCACCGTTCCGTCCGGATCGGTGAAGCGGACCTTTTCGCCTACATTGAAACGCTGCATCTGTGTGGTGCTCCGATGCTGATAGAGGAGCTTCAACCGTTCGATGATCAGGCGATTCATGTAGCGGAGGTCATCCTCGCCCAGGGACTTGATGAACTCCTCTATTTTACGCGTGTCTTCGCGCTTCATGGGTTTTTGATTATCCATTCTGTTCAAACCATCTCAACATGAATTTACCTAGCCTTAAATTAAAAGCTGGAGTTTGCAAGAAGAATTTGTAAAGATATGATTAATTCAGCAGGAAGACATCTACTCTATATTATACAACAAAATCCTTTTCCTTTTTTCATCCAATCAATTTTTTTTCATGGATAGTGGAGCTAATTATTATTTCGGGTTTTCGCTATAATATTACAGAAAAATAAAATCCATCACGCCCCCTCAGGGGGACGGGGGGGTCTACTTCTTTTTCTTCTTCTTCACATCCGCCCTCTTCACAATCGCCTTGTGGGAGCCCTTCTTTTCCTTGAAGGCCTTCAGGAGCACCTCTGCCTCCTTAAAGGGCACCGAAAGAAACGAATAGCTGTCCATTACCTTTATTTCACTCACCTTCCCGGCCGGTATCCTGGTTTCGTTATTGATCAGCTTGAGGAGCTTCCTCGGCGTAAGGCCGTCCTTCTTCCCCAGGGAGATAAAAAGCCGCGCCCTGCCCCGTTCCTCGGCCGGCTCCTCCGCGTATTCCCTGATGTCCCGGTACCGTCCCTCGCTCAGCTCGTCCTCGAGGGTATACTTGAGAAGAGCCGCCACGACCTCCTCCGGATCATGGTCATGGACCATCTGGAGGGCCGTGGTCAGGTAGTCCCGGTGCTCGCCGGCCTCTATGATCTCGTTCAGCTCAGCCAGTATTCTCGATTTCTTGGCCGTGACGATCTCCGAGGCCCGGGGGACCTTTTCCTTCCTGATCTCCTTTTTCGTAACCCGCGTGATGTACATGAGCTTCCGGTATTCGTCCGGGGTGGTGAAGGTGATGGCGACGCCCTTCTTGCCCGCCCTGCCGGTGCGGCCGATGCGGTGGATGTAGGCCTCCGCGTCCTGGGGCAGGGAAAAATTTATCACGTGGGTCAGGTCCGCCACGTCTATGCCCCTCGCCGCAACGTCCGTGGCGGCGAGGACGGTAACCTGGCGCTTCCGGAACTTTTCCAGGATGCGCTCCCGCTGGTTCTGGGGCAGGTCCCCGTGAAGGCCCTCCGCGTCATAGCCGCGGTCGATGAGCCTGTTCGTCAGCTCGTCCACGGCCACCTTGGTGCGGCAGAACACCAGGCCGTAGAATTCCTTTTCCATGTCGATGATCCGGCAGAGGGACTCGAACCGGTCATTAGGCGCCACTTCGAAGTAAATCTGGTCGGTCTGGTCAACGGTGAGCTGGCCCTTTTTCACGGTCAGGACCCGGTACTTGCGCATGTAGCTCCGGGCTATGTCCATGATGCGGTCGGGCATGGTCGCGGAAAAAAGGAGCGTCCGCCGGTCAGGGTTCGTCTGGTCCAGGATTTCCTTCACCTCGTCGATGAAGCCCATGTTGAGCATCTCGTCAGCCTCGTCCAGCACCACCCATGACACGCGGTCAAGGACGATGCTCTTCCTTCTCAGGTGGTCGAGGACCCTGCCGGGAGTGCCGACGACGATGTCAACGCCCCGTTTCAGGCGCTGGAGCTGGTCGACGATGGACTGGCCGCCGTAGATCGGGATGATATGGCACTTCCTGTTCCCCCTGAAGGAGCTTATCTCCTCCGCGACCTGTATCGCCAGTTCCCTGGTGGGCACCAGCACGATGGCCTGGATCCGGTCAGCATCCGGCTCAAGTTTTTCCAGTATGGGCAGGCCGAAGGCGGCGGTCTTGCCGGTGCCGGTCTGGGCCTGTCCGACGATATCGTTCTTTTCCCCGAGAAGTAGGGGGATGGTCTTCTCCTGTATCTCCGTCGGCTCCTCGAAGCCCTTCTTCTGAAGCTCCTTCAGGGTTTCTTCCGAAAGGCCCAGGGCCCTGAATTTTTCAAGTTCCATTATTACTTCCTTTTTTATGATTGGACCATAACGGAACAGTGGTCCTGAAAGTACAATAGTTAATTTTTTATCGGGAAGTCCGCCGCGGGCAAGCGGGCCGCGCTCGGCCGTCACCGCCCCAGGAAACCGACCGCGCCGGTCATGATCATCTGCGCCGCCAGGGCCGCCAGTATCAGGCCCGTGATCTTGCTGAGGATCGACAGGCCCTGCTTCCCGACCACCTTCTCGATGGAGCCGCTGATGAAAAGGAAAATCCCCGTGCAGATAACTGCGGCTATAATGGCCGATATGCCCACGATTTTCCCCGTGACATCGCCCAGTTCGCCCCCCATGACCAGGAGGGCGCCGGTCGTGGCCGGGCCCACAGCCACCGGGATCGCCAGGGGCACCACGGCGATGTCGTCCGTGTCCTTCTGCTGCTGTTCGCCCTTCGGCCCCTGGACAAGGGTGATGGCGGAAAAGAACAGTAAAAGGCCGGTGCCGATGCGGAAGGAATTCAGCGTGATGCCGAAGACCGTGAAGATCTGGTTCCCGATGAGGAAGAGGATGATGCACACGATGACTATCGAGAAGGTCGACTTGACCGCGATCTTCCTCTTCTTCCCTCCGTCCATGTCCTTGGTCATCGAAAGGAACGTCGATAAAAGAAAAAACGGCGTGAGAAGGAAAAAGAATTTTATGAAGGTGTTGATGAACAGACCGGGCATTGATTGTTCCTGGATTATGGTGGCGGCATTGAAATTGCCGCACTGTATTGCACTTATAAATATGTCATCGCGAGCAAAGCGAAGCGATCTTGCATTTACCAGCATTGATGATACAATATAATTTCAAGACTCTTACCTGGTATTCGATGTGATAAAGACAAGATTGCTTCGTCGCTGCGCTCCTCGCAATGACAGATTTAATGAATACTATACATGTCCAATTAATCCTGTCCACATAATTTCTCTACCCCACCCCCTAAATCCCCCTGAGGGGGACTTATTTAGCATGATCACTATAATTAATCAATTCCCAAAGCCCCCCTCCGGGTGGTTGGGGGGCTTAGAAAATGCTACCACAGGTATGATGCCAGAGTCTGAAATTGCCTGATAACCGGATAGGCCCTGATCGAGTAATAGAGGGCTGCTGCGTGGAGGCCGGCTCCCATGAGTATCAATACATGGAAGACGCCGTGAAAACCGATAACTCCCGGCTTCGGATCGGGCCTCTTCAGGGCATACACGGCGCCGCCGACGCCATAGATCGCCAGGCCGGCCACCAGGAGCCCCTTGAGAAAGGAAATGGGGACCGTTTGCGGGGGAATGGCGTCGACCGATGTCCAGAGAAGGGCCATCGGCACGATGGATATGACGCCGAGGGGCGCGTAGACGGCCACGTTGACCCAGTTGGGCGCTATCAGGTACCTGAGCTTGAGGATTACCCCCAGGAGGGCACAGAGCCACACTGACGCGAGCACGGCCCACCGGATCCCGCCCGGGGCGTAGATGTAGAGGGGGCCGACATACGATCCCGCGATCATGACGAAAATGGCGCAGTGGTCCAGCTTAAGCCAGAGGCTCCGGTCGTCTTCATCGATTTTGGTCGCATGATAGAGCGAGCTTGAGACGAAGAGAAACACATAGGAGACGGCCGTGAAGCATACCGCGACGGCCAGGCTTCCCTCATGGTCAATGGCGGTGAAATAAAACACGAGGGTGAGGATAACGCTGGCGACGGCGCCGGCGCAGTGGGTCAGAGAATTGAACAGCTCGTTTTTCCGTACGGTCATGGCCAGTAGCATCCCATCGACAGCGCCGGCAAACCCCTCCGGGCACGCCTCCGGCGGAACTGACCTATCAGTTTTACAACTGTTAAATTTTGTCAATTATTTTATAAGTTTGCGGATATCAGCCCAGCAATCCCACCCTGATTGCCAGGGCCAGACAAAAAAGAAGGATGCAGAGTATCCATGACGCAGCGACCATGAAATCCCTCCGCAGCACCAGGAAAGCCGAATAGTTCGAGACGATTTCCGACGGCCGTTTCGTGCCGGTTATATACACCTGCTCCATGAGGGCTGCAATCTCATCGGCCATGGCCGCTTTCCAGGCCCTGCCGATGTCGGCCGTTGCCACGCTGGGGTCGCCGCTGTAGGTGTACCGCTCCTTCTTCTGGTCGTACATCTTATCCGCCGTTGCCTTTATCCTGAATCCTTCCGCCAGGGGAACGCCGAGTACCTTCATGATACCCTTCAGGACCGGGAGCTTCCAGAAAATCGGCTCCAGGATGCGGGCCCACTTCTTCGTGCTTTCACTCATCCGCAGCATGGACGAGCCGTACTTGCGGAAATCTTTTGAAACAAGGGACGGACTTTCAGCGAGGACGATCGACGTTTCCCAACCGCCGGCGTGCTCCAGGTCGGTGAGACCTTCCTTCTCCCGGTCCGTCAGCTTCCTGCGCAGATGGCGTTCGACGAGGGGGAACTTCTTGCCGAAGATAAAGTCCTGGAAAACGCGGACGCTGGGGGAGATCATTTTCATCCTGTATTTCCGGTTGCACGTTCTGCAGGCGTCGTCAAGGGCAATATTGTGCATCAGGCCGCCATGGCCGTTGGCAAGGGCAAGGTTCGTGAACCCGAAGCGCCGCAGGGACCAGGCATATTCCCTCAGGGCGCGGTACACGGTAGTTCGCGAGAACTCGATGCTCCCCGGCAGGGGAAGCTCGTCGGTGCCGATATTCAGCAGCGGCAGGACCACCACCGCCCAGTCCCGGTGCTTCCGCGCGAACAGGGCGCCGGTCTCCTCCGCCAGGACCATGGAGGAAGTCATGTCCGTGTCGTTGGGCAGATGGTAGCCGTGCACCTCGAGGGAGCTTACCGGGAGAATAAAAAGCGTTTTTTCCCGGTCCAGCCTGTCGAAATCATCCAGTCTGCACCAGGCCGCCCGCACCAGCTTTCCCTGAGTTTTATCAGCGGCTTTTTTCTTTTTCTTTTCCATGTTCCTGCCCCGGATGGATGATAGTATTGCCATTCATGATGCGACGAAGGAGATTCATGCAGATGGGGCGTGTTTGTCAAGTAATGTGCGGAAAAATGAAATATTCTTATGGTAAATATGCTTTTCCAGGCTGGGAGCCGTCCCACCGAGCAGGCGACATGGATGTCGCCGATTCCGCCGAGTCCACATGGATGTTATACAAGGCGGACGAGCGGGATAGCTCCCGGCCTGCTTACTATTACCATGGAACCGCACTTCCGCCGGTTATTCCGGCGGCAGTGCGGTTCAATAATGTCTACCCTACGGCGATGCCGGTATCGCCCTTGACGAGGCCGCATTTCTGGGCGACGACCTTCCCTCCCAGGAACACCAGCCGGATGTCCCTGACGGCCCTGATATCGGCAAGGGGATTGTCCTTCATCACGATGATATCGGCCAGCTTGCCCTTTTCAATCGAGCCGATCTCCCTGTCCATGCCCAGGATCTTCGCGTTGTTCATGGTCGCGCACCGCACGATCTCGGCGTTGGTGAATCCGATCCGGGAATACATCTCCATCTCCCTCCAGAGGGTCCCGTGGTAGTTCCAGGGCACGCCGGAATCGGTGCCGCACCCGATAAGGATCCCGGCGCTCCTCATCCTCTGGACGTTTTTCACGCCGTAGATCATGTAATTGAAGAAGGGAAACGGATCCACTGCAAGCTTGTTGCTCCTGAACATCTTTTCATAATCATAGTTGTACTGCCTGAACCAGTCCATCGCCTTGACGTTGCTTTCATGTATGCTCGGGACAACATCGCTGGAGGTGACGGAATTCCAGTACGACTCGCGTATCTTGATCTCGTTCATGATGAAGTCGGTCCTGAACTCCTTCGGGAACTCGCCGAAGGACGAGGTGCAGGCATAGAGGTTGCCCAGTATCACCGTGGGAACGATGGCCATGTTCCTCTTCTTCATGGTATTGATGTCGGCATCGCTGATGTACCCGTCGACCACGACATGCTCCAGGGAATGGAAGGGATACCGGATGGCCCGCCTGAAGGCCTGCATCGTCATGTTGTGCAGGGCGCACGGCAGATTGTTCTTCTGGGCGTAGTCGAAAATATAGGCCAGCTCTTCGTCGTTGAACACCGGCAGCACGGACTTCTTTCCCGCGATAAGGGGCTTGGCGTCCAGGCTGGACACCTTTATCAGCCCGGCGTTCCTGATGTTCGCGCGGATTTTTTCCTGAAGGTCTTTCATGCCGGTGACCTTTGTCGAAATGCTCCCCGCCCCCATGAGGGACACGAAGAGCGATCCGAGGGGATGAAGGTCCTTCTCGTCGATCTCGATGTACCCGCCCTTGACGGAGAGGAAGGCGTTGCTGTACATGACCCGGGGCCCCGGGAAATTGCCCCGTTCGCTCTGGGCGATGTAGTCTTTGATGAGTCCCGGGTATCCCCCCATGTCGCGCACGGTCGTTATGCCATGTTCGATATTCAGGGAAAAATTCAATTTCATCTGCGTCAGCAGGTCAAGGGCCTTGGCCATGCTGACCAGGTAACTGCCCGCCGGAATGGTGAGATGGCAATGGCCGTTGATGAGGCCCGGCATCACGTACCGGTTCTTCACATCAAAAACTTCCGCGTCCCTGTTTTCCGGCAGGGTCCGGTCGCTCACGGCGGTGATCCTACCGTTATTGACGCGTATCGTGCCGTTGTTGATTATCCTTCCGGCGTTGACATCAACGATGCGGCAGTTGACGAGCCTGATTTCCTTCCGGTAGTCAACCTTCGGCATGTCCCTCACCAGGCTGGTTGACGTACACCCGGTAAGGCCGGAGACGACATAGGGACCGATAGCCGTCGCGGCCATCGCTGATGCCGTTGATCTGGCCGTCATCCGTAAAAATTCTTTTCGAGACAGGTCTTTCATCTGAGAACCCCCCATTTGGATCGTTTGAAATTATTATTTGATACCGTGCCGGATTTACCATCCAGACGGTTTTTATATACATCATAACCATTGCCACTGTCTGGCCAAGTTCGGATAAAATCCAATTTTGGCGCGGAGACCGGCAGAATTTTCAAAAAATATTCCAGCAGTAAAAGCACATGGGAAGAATCGGATTCTGGCTCAAACGTAAATCCTATGGGGGGGTCAGAGTAAGTCAATAATTCTGATTATTTTTTATTTCCGCCGGCCAGGCGGTTATCAATATTGCCTTCGCCGCCGCATTCCGGCGTATAGCAGGTCACATCGGTAAAGGCGCAGGTTTCTTTACAGGAGGGACATGCTCCCGGCGGCACCGGAGCCTGCATCGTATAGCCGCACATCGAGCATTGCCACCAGTTTTCCTGCTTCGGCTTTTTTTGGGTCATAAGCCAACTCCTTATTAGAGAAGAAATTAATAAATCCAGGTTCAGTACTGACCATCAGAATCGTCTTCCCGGCCCTGTTACGGGGTCAGAGCAACAAGGATGATTGGTACTAATATATTATCATCCTTTATGAAAGTCAACTATCTGCATTCCGCCCGCCCGGGCCCGCCTTGCCATTATTACAGTCTGTAATTTCCGCCATACCAAAATTACAGATCAGTGCATATAGCAGGATATCACGTCTCCGCTTGAATATTTTTTGATCATAATCGTACCATGGGCGAACCCGGACATGGTCATCGACAACCGACAGCGGGACGAGACGGCCTATCACCGGCTGACCGGGCAACGCCTTGATGAAATCATCATTGTCTTCAGGGAAACCGGGCGTTTATCCCTGCTGGGGAACGGCCTGCCCAATTAGGCCCCGGTCCACTGCGCCGGCGCGGTCCCGGGGAATTGACTTGAAATGTATTGACAAAATCCTGACGGGTTCAACCATATTTTGCGGAATGGGACAGGACCTTCCCCCGGGGAGGGGCACAACGCAGCATATGGAGGATATATGAAAAAGATACAGATCATGACAGTCGTCATTGCCGGTATGATCCTGGCATCCCTGGCGCACGGCCAGACCGACTACAGCTCGGCCATCGTCGGCATATGGAAGTTTGACATGGGCGCCGGTATCATGGCCACCATTGAATACCGGAAAGACGGGACCTTCCAGCAGGTGGTCGATGAATTGATAATCGGCGGGACCTACTGGATAAAAGGAAACAAGCTGAAAACCATCGACAGGGGCCGCACCACGATGTATACCCTGGTGTCCCTGGCCGACAGGGAACTTACCATAAAGCGCGACAAAGACGGGCGCACCATAGTCTATATCAGGCAGTAACGACAGCCCAATGCTTGACCAGATCGTCATCAACATCATCAGCACGGGGGGAGAAAACGAAGAGGAAGGCCCGGTCAGGTATCATACTCCCCCGCAGGATTACCTGCGCCAGCTCTTCTCGGTCGACGGGATGACGCCGGCCGTGCCCTTGATGCCCCTCTTCAACGATGATTCCCCCGATGTTGAAGCGATCGAAATCGCCGAAAAAACAGAGCGGCAGGCAATCGGCGCCCGCGAAGCCTACCCCCTGACGGTCACCATCGACCCGGGCCATTCCTTCGGGGACGGACGCCACGCCACCACATGGCTCTGCGTCAAATACCTGGTGGAGCGCCTGGCCGGCATCCAGCGGGAAGGGCGCGCCGGACTGTCGCTGCTCGACGCCGGCACCGGCACCGGCGTTCTTGCCATTACCGCGGCGAAGCTCGGGATCAGGGACATCGACGCCATTGACATCTACCACCACGCGGTCCGGTGCGCGGAGAGCAACCGCGCCCTCAACGACTGCGGATGGATACGGCTCCACGTATCGGACATCGGCGCCTTCGACCGTGGACGGACCTATGACATCGTCATGGCCAACCTGGTTTCCGATGTCATCATCGCGAACCTGGAAGCGCTCATACGGCTCACCAGGCCCGGGGGAACGATCATAGCAAGCGGCGTGAGCGCCGGGAGGCATGACGACGTGCGAAACCGCTTCGGGGAATCGGGCCTGGAACTGGTTGGCCACACAGAACGTGACGGCTGGCACGGATTTTTTCTTCGGCGAGCCCGATAAGCCCGCCCCGGCAATAAAAATATTGACATCTTGTAAACATTCTTTATATTTCCAGATTATGCACGGTTGCATTTTCCGGCATTTCATTTCCATACCACAGGGAGATATACCATGAAAAAAGCACACGTTCTCTTCGCGCTACTGGCCGGCCTGCTGGCTTTCACCATGGCTTTCGGCAAGGCCGATTACGGCAAAACAATCGTTGGCACCTGGAGCTTTGACCTTGGCGGCGGCTTCATGGCCACCGTGGAATTCAAGGGCGACGGGTCCCTGGTCCAGAAAATGGGCGACCTCACCATGGCGGGGACATACAAAGTGGAAGGGGACAAGCTGACCACAAATGTCAATGGCCAGGTCACCGTGTTCACCATCACATCGGGCGACGAATCGTCGATAACCATGAAACGGGACAAGGACGGCAGGATCATAGTGTACAAGAAAAATTAGCTTAGCATCATCTTCCCGGGATTTTTCCCTGAAGCCCCCTGAATCCCCCGGAGGGGGACTTTTTAACCTTATCGGTTTGAAAAGCCCCCTGGGAAGCGGGGGGATGCCACAAAGTTCTTATATAACGGCTCTTAAAACAGATCAAACACGGAAAACCGTCAAACCACGGTAATATTCAGTGGTGATGACAAGTAAGATCATGAACAAAAGGTCCAAGACAGTATTCATTGCCGCATCCTTCACGGCAGCGATGGTTCTCATGATTTTTCTGCTGAGAAGCGACCGCACCGATGAACCGGCCGGCATCATTGATAAAAAATACCGCATTACCCGGCAGGATTACCTGAATTCGCTTCATGCCGGTAAAAAATTCGACAGCAGCGCCGCCGGAGACTATTTCAGACAGGGCGCGGCAAACAAGCATACCCTCGATTTTTTCAGCTTTCTCCAGGACAGTTTCAAGGACATGGAATATGCCGACCACATGAAGGCGGTCCGGGACTATCTGCTTGAAACAATCAAGCCCCGGGAAAGGGCCGATGAGATGTATGAGCTGTACGCCAGATACACTGAGTACCAGAAAGAGCTGTACATGGACCGGGACCGCTGGGCCCCCGGCGGGACCCCGGAAGAAATGCTGGAAAACCTGCGGAAGATCCAGGATTTCAGGCGCCGCCGCTTCGGGGAGGACGCCGCGGACTCCATCTTCGGCGTAGAGGTAAAAAGCAACGAGTACGCCCTGCGGAAGCAGATAGTTATCGGCAATGCCGCCATGAGCGGGAAGGAGAAGGAGGAGCGGCTCGCCGCATTGCGCCGCGAAATGTGGGGCGATCAGGCCGACACCATTGACGGCGCCGACTCTCCCCGGGACCGCTATGATGAAAAGCTTAAAATCTACCAGGCGGACCTTGCCGCGATGGGCGAAGAGGAGCGGGAGCGGAAACTGAGGGAATTCCGCCGTGAGATCTTCACTCCTGAAGAAGCCGCGCGCATGGACAGCGCCGGCAGCCAGCTCAAATTTCTCAGGGACAGGGACCGCGAATACTCCAGGCTCAGCAGGGAAATCCTTGACGACAGCAGCCTGTCAGAACAGGAAAAAAGGCGCAGGATAAGGGAACTCCACGACAGGCTTTACGGCGGCTCAGGCAAACCAGCGGCCGGGACCGAGTGACAGCCCCCTCCCCTGCCTGCGGCTTTTTCCCCCAAAAAAAGCGCATGATGACTCATGCGCCTGCTACAATCAGAAGTTGTTATTTAATGCCTACATGCCTTCAGTTTCGAGCATGGTCACGATGTCCCGGTAAAACTTTTTGGCGTCAAAACCGGGATGGAACCCCATCAGCTGGTTTACCAGCATCCAGTGGTCAACGCCGACTTTCCCTATGATGGGGAGGTATCCCTGGAGGTGCTCGACGAAGCGCCACGTTCCATACTGTTCGCCGCTCCCGGGCGCCCACTCGGCGCTCTGCCGGGGCGTTACGCCGTCGCTGGGATTGCTCCCATGGTATTTGGGATCGCTGTTGATGATGGACCAGAGCGGGAATATTATGAGGGCGTTCAGGTTGACCGACGCGGCGGGAACGGTCGCCGAGTAGGTGTAAACCCTGATGTGGGGCGTCCCGCGGCCGATCTTTTCCAGGAGGGGATTGAATGTCTCGCTCATGTAGGGCTCGGAGCAGTTTGTCGTCGCCGCTATGTAATCGCTGCCGCTCTGGCCCGCCAGAAGCCCGGCCCAGATATTCTCAAACACCCATTTACCGATCGCGTCAAGGGGCTTCGTTTCCACCGCCCACTGGGCCAGATAGGTGCCGTTGTTCGGCGTGCTGATCATGACTATGGACGCCACGAAACGCGAAGCGGGGATGAGCGGCGCCATGGAGGCATCATCATACCGCGGGTCCGCCATGCTGAGGACCTTCACCATGTAGCGGGCGTTGATCCCTCCCTGGGAATGGCACAGGAGGTTGAACTTCAGGTCCGACATGTCCACGTCCCGCGACGCGATCCCCCGGGCCGCGGCTATTTCGCGGACCTTGCGGTACAGCAGCTCGTACATGAAATCCCTGAGTTCCGCGGCGCGCACATGGTGCGTGGAAAAGCAGTTAAGGTCCGCCACGTAGGTCTCCCTGCCCGCGTCGGACAGCGCTCCCTTGAGCTGCCAGAAGTAGTCTATGCTGTTCATGAACTTCTCGGTGCCTGCCCACCCGGGAACAAGGATCACCGGATAGCGCTTATCCTTCACCACGACCCTTTCGGTCTCAGGGATGACAACAACGCCATCGAGAGGGCTAACCGGCCAGTCGGTCCTGTCAACGCTGCCGGAAGAACCGTCGCCGGCATTATTACCCGTATCACCGGAGCATCCGGAGTCTCCGTTATCACCGGTCCCCATAGATCCGCCGGACACGAGGCTGTCCATCAGTGAATTCTTATCATCTTTTGTTTCGCACGCGAGCACCAGACCGAAGCAGAGGCAACATGTAAAAAAGATAACCATTTTGCGCATCATAGGATTTCTCCTGCATCTGAATGTGATAATAAGCAAAACCAACCAGACGGCTTTATTCTTTATACGCTGAATATACCCATAATACTGTACGACTGTCTCGCCATGAGCAGATTGGTGCTTGTTTTGGCAATTCGGGGCCGCAAGATGTGGAGCTGGCGCTGGCCGGCACATACGCCAAAGGCAGATCGATCTTATTTTGGCATATATGCCGGCAAGTGAGTTGCCTTCCGGCAATCACCGGGCAGAAGAGCGGGATTTTTCTATTTTTTCAGGGAAAGGAGCTCTTTGCTGAGCATCACGATATGCTTCTTTTCTTCATTGATAATGACATCGATCTTGTCCTTGCCGAGCTTTTCCGGGACCAGGTCCTTCATGCCGACATAGAAAACAATGGAATCCTTTTCCGCCGCTATGGCCGCCTTGAGGATCCCTTCAATAGTTGACGTGTCCATTTCCTTCTGGTAGAAGACCCGCAGGTCCGCCAGGGACTTCAGGTAGAGCACCGATTCATCGTTCGGATCAAACACGGTCGGCTTTTTTTCCTTATCTGAAAGCTGCGCCCTCATGTCGGCAAAGGTCTTCCTGTGAAAAACTTCCATGGTGGAAAGGTCCAGGAGGAATTTCTGATAATATGGATCATTAATGGTTTCAGCGGCCTTATGATAAAAAGCCGCCCCGTTTTCTTCGATCTGTTCGGCTATGTTATAAACATCGTCCGCATTGAAATCGAACGCCATGGCGACTGCCTCCTCGTTAAAATGTCGTGCTTTCCAGCCTCTGCAGGGCAAACCAGAACCGGTCATGGCGCGCCCAATTGTGTAAATGGTAAATACCTGAACTCATCCGTCAATAAATAATTGATAGGATAACAGCCGCAGGTCTCTTTTGCCTGCTTCGTGGTTATCGAGCATGACACGTATCGCACATCGGGGTCACTGAAGGCATAACCGATGCAGGTGTTCATCTGGTCGTAGAAGATACCCGACCGTATGTACTCATCGGCGATAATGTGCTGGCACATGACCAGGGTGTTGCCCCGCTTCAGGTAGGTGGCGATCCCCACCGCCCTTCCATCCTTCGAATAAACATGCATCCGCACGGGCAGGAAGAGAAGGATGAAATAATCCCTCATGACAAGATAATGGCCGAAGAGAAAGGCGTATCCGCGGTTTTTCCTGAAATTGGACCTGCAGATCAGGATGAAATACCTGAGTGAAAAAAGGGCCCTGAAGAAAACAGCGCGGTCCGGCAGAACTTCCTCGGTGATGCCGCATGACCGGTAGGTCTTCAATTTTTTCTTAAACCTCCACCTGACCCTGGAATCCCGGTAGGATGAGAGGAAATCGGCATGGTCCCGGTACCGCGCCGTGTCAAGGCCGTACCAGTAATCGTCATAATCATTGAAGCAGGAAAGCCAGAGGCCGATGTGGATGTAATACAGCTTATAAATGACGTAATGGACAGGCGACAGCGCCCTGTTTTTCAGGTCCCAGATCCGCCCCGCGGCAGCGGGTCCGGACAGCGACATCAGGACATACAGCGGCGTATAGAGGGCTGCTTTCAGCGCCAGGAGCATAATGAAGGCGATATATCCTGACGGTATAATACAAAACAGGGTCATCAGCCCCATGATGAAATGCAGCGGCTTTTTCGCATGGGGATACAGCTGCATCATGGTCAGGTCAGTTTCGACAGGGGCGCTCACAATCTTTCTCGCATATAGGGAATTCAACTGCATGCCGTCCACAACGCTCAAAAGGCTTTCACCGGCCGCAATCAGGTCATTGTCACGTCTAGAAGTCAAGTTCCTTCTTCACCGGCTTTCTGTTCATCTCTTTGTCATACCGGTCCTTCTGCTTCTGCAGAACGGTATCGGTATACTGCACGTCAAACTTGTCCCAGGATGTGATATTATGGAAAAATATTTCGTAGCGGCCGTTGTCCGGATACCAGTGGGCGATAAGGTCCAGGGTTTTGGTTATCTCCCGTTTGGAAGGCGCCCCATACTTTTCTTCAATCACCTTCATCACCTCGTCCGGCCCGGGGTTTCCCGGTATCTTCCTTATCTTGACATTGATCTTGTACAGGACTGATTTATGGTCAAATATCAATTCGACGAGAAGGACCGTTTTATCGACAGCCATCTTCCTCAGGACCAGCGCGTTTTCAGCCTCGTTGGCGACCCTGTATTCGCCTTCGAAATTTTTTTTAACAATGTCCCTGACCTTTTCCCGGCCGTCACCCAGCATGAGCCCGCGGTAGCCGACATCGGCCGCTCCGGCGGAAACAGCCATGGCGCATACTGCCCATGCGGCGATAAAAAAAACGACAAAAGCGGAAAGAAATGACGAAGCGTTCTTTTTCATGATGTCCCCCCACAATCTTTTTTCTGTATATGCAAAAATTTGATTAACATGGAAAAATTGCAATCATTTTATAAGCGGTGATTGGGGTTTGGCCGGGGAACGGGGTGAGGTGCTGCGGCAATTTCTTTTTCGATCCAGGCCGTATAGCATCACAGCGGTAAATAACCGGTATAATCCCGAAGCTGAATTACACTTTCCACTTTCACACCAATCATGCAAACCCTTTGCAGAAGGCATCGACATTGATCCCCAGGATGTCATGGTTGTACCCTCCTTCAAGGAGGGCGTACCGCCGGCCGCCGCAGAGCTTCTCCGAGTACTCCCCCATGAGGCGGCCCAATTCGGTATAATCCTCGGGGTAGAGTAGATTTCCCCAGTCGTCGATCCCCTGGTCAAAGCCGGCCGACGCCACGAAGATGTCGATGTTCTTCAGGTCATCCATGTACTCCCTGACCTCCCGGAGGTAATCGCCGCGGTCATGGGACATCGGGTTAAGGATAGAGACCTTGAAACCGTCCCTCCTGTTCAGAAGGATGTTGATGTTGCCGTCGCCGGTATGCAGGTCGAAATCGAGCACGAAGGCCGACTTGATCTTCCCCTCAGCCCATAGGCGGAGCAGGCTGACGCTGATATTATTGAAGAAGCAGAAGCCCCAGCAGGAATCGGCGGAGGCGTGGTGCCCCGGCGGCCGTATCACCGCGAAGGACGGGTTGCCGCCGTAGGCCCGCTCCGCCGCCAGGATGGCGCCGCCGGCGGCTAGCAGGGACATTTCATACAGCAGGCGATTCCCCTGTATGCGCTGAACGTGGGAACCGGTGTGGGCGCGGAGGATGTCCTCCTCCAGGGCCGGTTCCGGCCTGATGACCTCGTACCGTTCCCTGTTGCCCGATATGATCTCCATGATGCCGTCAAGGCGGCCCGGCGCCGCCGCCGGGTCCCCGGCATATTCTGAATTATAATACTTTTCATGGAAAACGATCTTCATGGCCCGCCTCCCCGGAGTCTGTCACGCCTCAGTTTTCAGGAACCTGCGCCCTGTCTGCTTCGCTCAAAAGCCTCTCGTCCCTCTCCTCTTCGAGGTCATCCTCGAATTCCATCATGTCCGCCGCGTCCGCGGCAGGGAGCTCTTCGACCTTCTTCAGCTTCCGCTCTATGGTGCGTGACTTCCGGGACGCGTCGCCGATGGTGTTCCCCGCCTCGTCGATCTTTTTTTTCGCCTTGTCCAGGAGCGCGCCGAACCTGCCGAACTCGGTCTTGATGGCGCCCAGGAGCTTCCATACCTCGCTGGAGCGCTTCTCGATCGCCAGCGTGCGGAAGCCCATCTGGAGGCTGTTCAGAAGGGCCGCCAGCGTCGTCGGCCCGGCGACCACGACGCGGCATTCCCTCTGCAGATACTCGCAGAGACCGGCCCTGCGGATGATCTCCGCGTAGAGCCCTTCCGTCGGAAGGTACATGATGGCGAAATCCGTGGTCTCCGGCGGATCGACATATTTTTCCCGGATCGTCTTCGCCTCGTTCTTTATCACGGCCTCAAGGCGCTTCGCCGCCTCTTCGGCAAGGGCGGGATTGGCCTTCTCTTGCGCCTCGACCAGGCGCTGGTAGTCCTCCTGGGGAAATTTCGCGTCGATGGGGAGCCACACCGTGTCGTCGCGATCCCCGGTGCGCCCCGGCAGCCTGATGGCGAACTCGACCCGGTCGCCGCTCCGTTTCTTGGTGGCCACGTTCTCCGCGTACTGTTCCGGCGCGAGGACCTGCTCGAGGAGGATCCCGAGCTGTATCTCTCCCCAGATACCGCGCGGCTTGACCTTGGTGAGGACCTGCTTCAGGTCGCCCACGCTCGCGGCCAGGGTCTGCATCTCCCCGAGGCCCTTGTGGACCATCTCCAGGCGGTCGCTTACGAGCTTGAAGGACTCGCCCAGCCGTTTCTCCAGCGTTGACTGGAGCTTTTCGTCCACGGTCATGCGCATCTGGTCGAGCTTTTTCGAGTTCTCGTCCTGGAGATGCTTGATGCGCTCCTCGATGGTGCGCCGCATAAATTCCATCTTCTTGTCGTTGGTTTCGGTTAGGTTCACCAGCTGTTTTGAAAAGGAATCGAGCATGTCACGGTTGTTCCCGAAGGCGTCCGCCATCCGCTTCACCAGGGTATCGCTGAAAACCCTGAAGGCGTTCATCAGCTCCTCCCGGGCCTCCTTGGAGCTTTTTCCCGATTCAAGCCTGTTCTGGGAAATCTCATTTTTCAGGGACGTCTCGATCCCCTTGATGCACTTTTCGAAATAGTCAAGGGCCGACTGGAACTGGCCCAGAAGGTTTTCATTGCTGGCCTTCGAGGCCTGGTATGACAGGTACGTATTGACGAGCAGCAGGACGATGACAGCCGCCGTCAGGATAAGCAGAATTGTCACGACATTCATCGAAAGTCCTCCGTGGTGGTATAGTTGTATACGAATATCAGCAGGATATTAATTCAATTAAAATATGACATAATTAAAAAAATTAACGAATTGCCTGAACAAAATGCGCACTTTTGTGTAACATAACAGAGTACCCATGACAAATATTGTCATAGCAAAAGAAATCAGGGAATTTTTTTAAAAATGCAATTATAATGCTAATTAATGCCCTGCGAAAATAAAATATATTTGATTATTGTAACTATGGATGATACCCCTTGACTCGCTGGTCATCGCGGGAAAACCGAAGCGATCCTGCTAGTGATCAAAATGAAGATACTATAATAATGTTTTTCATGTGCAAATTTCCATGTTAAAACCAAGATTGGTTCGTCGTCCCGATTGCATCGGGACTTCTCGCAATGACCAATGTATCCAGTATTGAATTTCTTTCGATAACTTCAAATGCCTGTGCTGAAAGAAGTGGTTAAACAATATAAACAAGGAGGGCATCATGGCATCGACATTCGAAATATATAAAGATAACAGGGGCGAATTCCGGTTCCGGCTGAGGGCGTCCAACGGTGAAGTAATCGCGGTCAGCGAGGGGTACGCATCCAAGGAAAGCTGCATCAAGGGCATCGATTCCGTGAGGATCAATGCCGCCTCCGCCGGCATCATCGAACTGAACCCCGACCGGGACCTGGTCATTGCCTGCGACAACGGGGACCTCAAGGCTGCCAGGAGCGCCCTTGCCCGGGGTGCGAACCCCAACGCGCGCGATTCCGAGGGAGAGCCCGCCCTCAAGGAAGCGGTTGAAACGGGCAATCTGGAGCTGGTCAAGCTGATGGTGCGCCACAAGGCCGACATCAACCTGGCAGACATCCACGGCGAGACGCCGCTCCATGAAGCTGCGGACGAGGGGCACGAGGCGGTCGTCCAGTACCTGCTCAAGGCAGGAGCGGCCATCGATCCCAAGGACAACAGGAGGAACACGCCGCTTCACAAGGCCCTGGTGGAAGGCCATGAAAAGGTCGCGCGGATCCTCGTCGCCGCCGGTGCCTCCACGACCCAGATAAACAATGAAGGTAAAACTCCGGCCCAGGTAGCGAAGGAAAAAGGGATTGATTTATCGGTAAAAGCCGCGGCAGTCAAAAAGGCCGGAGTGAAACCGGCCAGAAGGCCCGTAAAAAAAAGCGGGAAGAAGTCGGCGGTCAAGAAAAAGAAATGAGCGTCATCCCGGGCAAAGCGGAACAGATCACCGCTCAACTGCGGGAAACCACAACAAACGTCTTTTCTGAGATTGACACATGGTTCGACAAGGACGCGCGGATACGCTCGTTCCGTCCGGCCCGTGACGAGTGGACCATCGACCAAATAGTGGAACATGTTTCACTGGTTAATCACTACCTCCTCATCCTCATCGGCAAGGGAGCACGGAAGGCCATCACAAGGGCCGATAGAAAAAAGATAGAACAGGAACTGGAGCATTACGAACTCTCCACTCCCCTGCTGGAGGATATCGGCATTAACGATTCCTTTGAGTGGAAGAGCCCCCGCCATATGGTCCCGACCGGTGTACGCCCGCCGGAACAGGTCCGGGAAGAACTGACAAGCCAGAAAGCACGGCTGATGGATTGTCTCGCAATGCTGAAAAACGGCGAAGGTGTGCTGCATAAGACCTCCCTGTCGGTCCGCTCCATCGGGAAACTCGATGTCTACCAGTATATCTACTTCTTATTGCAACACATGAGACGGCATATCCGGCAGATGGAAGGGATAGAACGCGAAATTAATATGAATAGGGACGACGGGTTCATCGAGGAGTAGGCTATTTATTTCTTCGGTGGCGGGTGCCGCTCACGCTCTCAGGGAACAGGATGTTCCCGCCCGCCATCGTACCAGGACGTACTTTTTTGGCGGGTGAGCGGGAGCGGTCCCCGCCACCCATTTAATCATTCATATGCTGTGCCGCGTAGGTGCGAATCGCCTCATAATAGGCCCGGGCCACGGTTTTCACCCGCCGGGGGACCTTCCCTTCGCTGATCACCGCAAGTTCCCGGGCCTCGCGCAGATTGTTCTGCTGGAGCGGCTCGCCGAGGCAGAGGGTGCCGCGCACCAGACGCGTCATCCGGAAATTGCGCGCATACACACCCTTCCGGCACAGGCCGGTCTTTTTGCCGCCGGGCAGCGCCATGTCGGCCGGCGGCAGGTCGAGCATCTTCCTGAAGTTTTTCATCACGTAAACCGAATACCTGATGGAGTTATTCAGGTCCGGGGAAAGGACCAGGCGCAGGAACTCGATGCGCGCCTCCATGGCGTCAAGCTCGCCGCGGAGGAAGCACCCGGGCACGAAGACCGTGGAGAAATCGCGGTCCGTTTCCGCCGTTGACCGCATGACCTCGGAGTAATCCGTCATCAGGGCCGCCCGGGATCCGTAATTCTTCGACAGGATGTCCAGGACGCGCGCATACTTTTCGCGGTACCCGCCGTATTCGCCGTTGGAATCGTAATGCACGAGGACCGTTATGTGGGGGTGGAAGGCGTTGATGAGCTTCGCCCGGTACGGCATCTCGTATTCGCTGTTGAAAAACTTGAGGCGCCGTTTGTCACCGGCACGGGTGAGGAGCATGGCCGCCTCGCCGTCGGTGATGAATTTTTCGCGCTGCTTCTCCAGCACCGCGCGCCGGAAGTTGCGCGGCGCCCAGGCGTCATACGGGACCGGGTAGACCTGACGATTGGCGTTCCTGGTGAGCATCACCCGCGCCCCCTCCTTTTCGAGCAGCTCTTTCAGCTCCAAGGCCGTGGCCAGGTTGAGGCGCGATTCATGGAACTTGAGGCGCCGTCCGTCCCTGTCGAAGAGCCACATGTACTTGCTCTCGCGGATGGCCTCCTCCATGGACCCCGCGCTGTGGCCGGGATCGACGGCGACGCGAAGGCCTTCCAGCGGCAGAGCGGATCCCGGCCGGTAGCGGAACCTGTTTTCCTCCATGGTCCGTATCCGGGCGGCAAATGCATCGCTGAAGGGCGCACCGCCCTTGGCGCGGTACGCTTCCCGTATCGCGTCATCGTCTAGGACGCGGAACATCTTGACGAAGACATCATACTCTCCGCTGTAGACCCTGCATTCCACCTTACCCGAATTCCTGTCTTCAGGCGAAGCGTACATGGCCACCGAACCGGATTCTATTGAATAATAGTCCTTCAGGGAATCATCGCCGACAAGAAGGCTTACGCGGCCGCTCATCGTATCGCAACCGGCCATAAAAACCATCGCCGTCAGGAACAATGGAACACATTTTTTTTTCAGGTGCATTATGGTGTACCGCTGCCTGTCGGGAGATGCTGTCCCGGCAAAGTCTAATCGGAATTTTTATCCCTTGCATTTCCCCGGACGCCGGTGGAAAAGCACGTCATCCGTTCAGGGGTTATATATGACAGACAACTGCATTTTTTAAATCACTTTTTTGGGAATGTGATAAAATCTACTTGCTATAAATACTTACCAGAGACATAGTTTAAAGGCAGATCCGGACAGGATGCTGCAATCATCAATAACGTGGAGTTTATGATGGATAAAGTATGGAATTTCATTGTCCCCAATTTAATAGGCTTTTGCCTGATGATCGGAGGCTGGTATCTCAGCATCGTTGACGTCGGAGTGAGGACCAGGATCAAAACCTACCAGGAAATCGAGTACGTGACCGTTCTGACGATAATAGGGCTGATAATGATCCTGGTTGGAGCCTATTTACCCCGTATATGGGGAAAAATCCGCGGTAACAAATAGTCTTTCCCCCTTTGCGTTTCATATATAATTATAAATATTCATTATTATTTATAATCGTTTTGAAGGCATTGTATGGTATCATGACAATGCCTTTCTCTATTATAATATCAGGAATATGGCTTTCTCAGTTATTAATCCAAGTACAACTACACATAATTGTATACAATAGACATTCATTGAGATCCTGATTTATATGGATGTATTACAATGCAACCAATAATTCCTATTATCACATCTCACTCTGACCCCCTATCATTTTAATAATAGTGACGCAATGTCATTTTTCAAGATTAACACCTTAAAAGTACAGATTCATGAATCTTTGCACCATAATGACTGGTCAAAAACAGATTAATCTGTTTTTGACTTACTAAAAAACTGACTGGTCGGTATCCAATTTGATAGCGCGTTATTTAAATTTGGACAATTCTTGATATATCAGACTATGGCGAGACAATTAGAAATTAATATTATATATATTCTATAATACTTACAAGCCACGTAATTCAAAAGACTGAAAACTGAAAGATTATAGAGCAAAAATTTAAATGTTTTTCAAGAAACTCATAATGTTTAATTATTATAAAAATATCACTACCGACTGGACGGTTTATATCTTTACCTTATTTATTATAAAGAATCACAAGAATCTCCACGGTTATGGATATAAAATATGATCAGGTTTTTATTATATCTGGGAATATCAGTTATCAAAGTCCACTGGAATAATTTCCTTTCCGGTGAAAAATTAAGGAAGAACACCGAGCGCAGAATCATCCGCATGGTCCGAAAGGCGTATGACAACGTCCCCTACTACAAGCGGCTTTATGATGAATACGGCGTCAACATTAACGAGATCAAGACCCTTGATGATCTGAAAAAACTCCCCTTCATCACCAAGGATGAGATCCGTGACCATTTCCCCTCTGAAATCGTATCGTCAAAATACAAGGTTGAGGATTGCCATTATTCGGCCACGACCGGGTCCACCGGCAGGTCCCTCCCCTTTGTTTTCAGCCAGTCAGCCTACGCCTTCTACATAGCAACCGGCCTCCGCATGTACACGATGATCGGCTACCGGCCCTGGCACAAACTGGTCTACATCAAGTACACCAGGATCAACTATCCCCGCTTCGGTCCCTTCTTCAGGACCGAGCACATCCCGTCCACCATCCCCGCCGCCGAACAGATCGCCATGCTGCGGAGGATGAAACCGGACCTGCTTCTGGGATACGCTTCCATCATCTTCGAGATAGCCCAGAAGGTGACCCCGGAGGACCTGAAGCTTATCAGGCCCAGATTCATCGGAATCAACTCCGAACTCTCGACCAAGCACCAGCGCGATTTCATATCCTCGGTCTTCGGCTGTCCGGTGTACGACGAATACTCGACCGAGGAAACATGGATGATAGCCTCCCAGTGCGGTCACGGGAACTACCACCTGTACATCGACAACGTGTGGGTCGAATTTCTCGACAGGTACGGCAACAGCGTGAAGCCCGGCGAAGAGGGCGAAATGGTCCTCACGACATCACGGAGCGACGCGATGCCCTTTATCCGCTATCGCATCGGCGATATCGGCCGGTACAGCGACAAGAAGTGCCCCTGCGGCCTCGGCTATCCCCTTCTCGAGGCCTTTGACGGAAGGGCCGATGACTCCTTCATCCTGCCCAGCGGCACGTACATTTCATCCCTGAAGATATTGAACACCTTCACCAGGTTCATCAAGAAATACCTCCACCTCATGGAGGAATTCAAGATCATCCAGAAGGACCGGGGGTATATCGTCATCGAGCTCGTCAGGGGGAAGGAGTACAGCGACAGCCGGTTCAAGGAGCTGACGGACAGCCTGCATGAACTATTCGGCGAGCCGGTCACCATAAACGTGGAGATGGTGGACCATATATCGATGAACAACGGCATAAAACGGAAGGCCATTGAATCCCGGGTGTCCGTCAAAGAAAAAGAACCGGCCCTGACATCGGCAGTATAACGGGCCCGAACGGCATATATCATTGATCCAAGTGAAACGGAGGAGATAAAAATAATGTTCAAGTCAAAAGTGATTTTACTAGGATTGGCTGCAATAATCGCAAGTCTCGTTTACACCGATGGATATCCCTGCGACGTGGCCGTTGTTTCAGCCCGGGTCTCCTCGACGGGCAGGCCTTTCATATGGAAAAACAGGGACTGCTCCGCCAGCTGGCACCAGGAGATCAAATACTTCAACGCGGTCACCGAGAGGGCCGGGGCGTACATCATGGTCATAGGTTTTGACGACGTGGCCGAATTGAACAACGGGACGCCGGTCAATCCCTCGGGCGGCGTGAACGAGGCCGGATTCGCCATATCCTGCACGTCGGTCTATGAGGAGTTTAACCCGCTCCATGAACTGTTCAACATAAACACCGATCTCATACGCCACGCCCTTCAAGAGTGCGCCACCCTCGAGGATTTCGACGCGCTCCTCAAGCGATTTAAAAACGGCCACTTCGGCAAGATCATCAGCGGGAATTTCGTCGCCATAGACGCCAGGGGCGGAGCGGCCCTGTACGAATGTTTCACCGGCAATCTTTTCGGCCTGCTCCGTCCGGTCATGTACCGGAAATACGACGCAAACAACGGCAGGGTCGTTGAGTATAACGGGCTCTACACCTACACCAGGGACCGGGGCGACGGCGACAGATTCATCGGCTTTGTCAACCGGGCCAACGCCAACACGTACATCCCCTGGAACTACGGGGAAGAACGCCGCTGGAGGGCCGAAGAACTGCTTGGCCAGCTGGCCGCGTCGGGAAGGCTCAACTACCGGAACTGCATGACCGAGGTGGCCAAGGACATCTACGGCAAGCAGATTGACGGATACGGCAACGAGGTCGACCAGGCCAGCCGCCAGGAGGACTACAGCTCGACCTACTGCATCAGCCGCGCCGCAACGCGCCTCGGCATGGTGGTCGACGGCGTAGCCCCCGGCGGCGATCCCCGTCTGAGCACCTTCTGGTGCGCACTGGGCGAACCGTCCACGTCCGTATTCATCCCCTACTACGTTTACGCGGGCGAGGTATCCTGGCTCGCCTGGGTGGACGACATCGACATCGACGGCAACCAGTACGACCTGACCGACGCCTCGATGCTGGCCAGGGCCGCCAACCGCCGCGAAATATATGAAAACCTCATTTACGATTCCAACAACGGCGACGCGCTGTGGGGAATGGAAGACAAGACCATGAACAAGACCGAGCTGATGAAGGTCCAGACTTGGACCCAGCCGATCGAGGATTTCATATTCCAGAAGGACGAGGAGCTTCTGGCCGACATGACCGTCAATCCTTCATATCTTACCCGGCAGAACCTGAGGAACTTTTCGAATTACTGCGCAGCCTACGTGTACGCCAATTACAACGAAGGTGATTCCGACCTCTACGCATGGACCTTCGAAAAGCCATGGAGCCCGACCTGGGTCGGCTACACCAGGGGCGGATTTGAGAATGACGGCCTGACCGCCGTGGCCCCCGGGCTGTCGATAAGCGGCGGGCAGGATACGAGCCTGGCAAGCGGCCTCGTCAAATGGTTCGCCAGGTAACCGGGAACGGAAACAGGAAGAGATGATTCCAGCGCTGAAATTCAACCATGATGACGACCGGCCGAAGAACACGGCCGGCCCTGCGGACCCCCGGGCCACCGAAGCGGGCATCATGCCCGCCGTTGGATCGGCAAAGCAGTTTGTCAAGAGGATGCTCCCGTGGATCGTCGGGGCCGCCATACTGGCGTACCTGGTATGGCGCATAGAGGTGACGCCGCTGTTCACCGCCCTCACCCACGCGGACCCGACGCTGTACGCGCCGGTACTCACCGCTTTCATCCTGGTGAATTTCCTCGCCGACACGCAGAACCTGAACGCCCTCCTGAAATACGCCCGGAGCCCCATTCCGTTCCGCGACAGCATGATCATACGGGGCGCCTCATACCTGCTGATGATCATCGACTATACGCTGGGAATGGGGAGCATCGTCTATTACCTGAAGAAATACAAGAATGTCCCCCTGGCGCGCGGGACCGGTTCCATGCTGTTTTTGAATTACACCACCCACGTGTCCCTGCTGATCCTGTCAATCGCGGGAAGCCTGATGGCGGCCGCGGCAGGAACGCTTACGCCGGTTCTTTCGGACATCGCGCTGGTCTTCACCGCGCTCCTGGCCCTTGCCGTCATCACGATTATTCTCATGAAGATGCTTCCGGACAGGTCTTTCATGAAGAAGATCAGACACAGTGAGATCATGCAGATCTTCATCGAAAGCCCGCTGAGCACCTATATCGTGAACACCCTGTACCGGTGCGGCTTCTATTTCACCTTCATCATGTTCT
Source organism: uncultured Spirochaetota bacterium (assembly GCA_937872225.1). Classification (GTDB taxonomy): domain Bacteria; phylum Spirochaetota; class UBA4802; order UBA4802; family UBA5550; genus RBG-16-49-21. Next base: position 21,641 of record CALMRZ010000026.1, on the reverse strand, counting down.
TCTATGTGGCGGTAAAGGCCTTCAACATGGACATCCCGTTCTTTGAAATGGTCGCCTTTGTGCCGGTCATACTGCTCGTCATCAGCATTCCCATATCGGCCTTCGGCCTGGGGACCTCGCAGGCGGCGATGCTTCTCCTGTTCAAGCATTACGGCACCCCGGCGCAGATACTGGCCTTCAGCCTCACCTACTCGGCGTCCATAATCATCTTCAGGGGCATCATAGGCGCCTGTTATTACGGAATCATCACCAGAAGAGTGTCATATAAATACAAAGCAAGCTTGCTGAGAGGAGAAGTTTCATGAAAAAAATCTTAATCATGTCAATAGCGGCATCGGTCCTTACCCTGCTGGCTCTCGGATGCAACCAGGCGCCGGTGGAAGACGTTATTACGGAACTGGCAAAGAAAAACTCCAAGGCACCGGCCAACAACGGGGCCGACGACGGAGGGTACGGCACCGTCATACCCGATGACGGGAACGGCCCGGGCACAGTGACTCCCCCGCCGCCGCCAAATCCAGTTGTCCTCAAACTCGTTTTCGCCGGTGACACCATACTGGGCGGCAAGGTCAAGGATGCCGTGATCAGCTACGGGGCCGGCAGCTACCAGTATCCCTTCCAGTACGCGGCACCGTACCTGAAAACAGCCGACGTGGCGTTCCTGAACCTTGAAAGCATCATAACCGACCAGGGATCCGCCTCCGGCGATTCCTCCCTCCGCGCCGACCCGGCCGCGATAAGCGGACTGACCTACGCCGGGATCGATATCGTATCGGTCGCCAATGACCATGCCTTTGATTACGGCAGGGCCGGATTTGACAGCAGTCTGCGGAACCTTAGCGGCGCGGGGATCGCCTATGTGGGCGGCGGGTCCTTCGAAGAATCCTACACCGCGAAGATAATCGAGGTCAAGGGATGCAAAATCGCCTACCTCGCCTTTACGAACCTGGGCGACGAATACAGCGTCCGGACCCAGAAAAACGACCCGTCTCAGGGCCTGACCGCGAGGACCGGCGTGGCCTGGTTCTACACGAAATACGTGGGGCCCGCCATCATCAGCGCGAAGAAACTGGCGGATATCGTCGTCGTATCGCTCCACATGGGAAAAGTCGGCGCCCCTCTTCCCAACCTCTACCAGGATAAATATTCCCATTACTGCATCGACCAGGGCGCGAGCCTCGTCATCGGCCATCATGCCGGCGTCATCCAGCCGGTCATGGCATACATGAAAGGATATATAGCCAATTCACTGGGCAACTTCGTCAATTATCCCGATAATGACGCCGCGAAAAAAGGCATGATCCTTGAAGTGACGGTCACAGACAAGAAGATCACCAAGGTCAACCGGGTGTACGTGCAGATCAACAGCAACTATCAGCCGGTGGTAACCTACTAGCCATGACAGGGACCGGGAACAGGAAAAAAACAAAAGAGGGCCAGGCGGCGGAACGGCTTCAGGAGAAGCTGGCGGAGCTTGTTCCGCTCCGGCATGTTATCGCCACCGGGTACACGCGCAACGCTCTCTTTCTTCTCATCAGGGCCATGCGATGGGACGGGAGCGCCGAGATCATCATCCCGGCCTTCACCTGTCCGGTGATCAGGCACACCATCTCCGAAGCCGGCCCCGTCCCGGTTCCCGTGGACGCGGAAGACGATGGGATAAATATCGACCCGGATAAAATCATCCATGCCATCACCGGCAACACGAAGGCCATTTACGTGGTGCACACCTACGGCATGACGGCGCAGATCGAACGGATATGCGCCATAGCGAAAAAACATGAGATCACGGTCATCGAGGACCTCGCCCACGCCCCCTTCTCGACTTACCGGGGCAGGCAGCTCGGGACCTATGGCGATGTCGCCCTGTGGAGTTTCACGAAAAAAATGGTGAATTTCGAGGGGGGCGCCATCGGCACCAATGATTCGTCATTGTATGCCAGGATGGCGATGCTGCAGAGAGAATACGCGCAGAAGCGTTCATTCGGGCCTATTTTTTTGATCGAGATATTCGTCCGTCTGGTCGGTTCATGGTGGGAAAGCAGTTTTTCAATTATCCCCCTCATGCTGATGAAGCTGAATGACGCGATAAACTCCCTCCTCTTCAGGGGTTCCTACGGTTTGTCGATTGACAGCGCCGCCTTCACTCCGACCGGCCCCGGCTGCCGCATGACACTGCGCCAGATCGACCGCCTGTATGAAATGTTCCGCGGAAACAACGGACGGTACCTGAAACAGGCCGGTGCGGCATCGGACATCCTCATGTACAGGACCAACCAGAAAGGAGCGGACACGCTGCCGTTCTATATCACGGGCATACCGGCAGGCCGTCAGAGGCTGTACCGCCTGATCTCATTCAGAACATGGCATAACAGCAACAGGCCGGGCCTGTATCCCCGGGCTGACTACCTGTACGAAAACTACAGGATATTCTCAAAGGCGGTGCGGCTGTTTCTTCCTGAGAGGAAGGCGGAGGCGGTCCGCCCCATACGGGTTCAAGACACAGGATCACAGAAAAAGAACATGAAACAACCAACGTTAACAGACAAAAGGGGGATCATATGAAACTCGCACAGGAAGCCATTGCCAGATCAGTCGAACGAGAAGACAAAATCCAGGTGGCCATTACCTGCCGGGACAATTTCCTTTTTGAGCACAAGGGGTTCAACTATTACGTGATAGACCTCAAGCATACGGACTTCTCAATCCTCGAGGAGATAACCGCCGCATGCGAGGCCGTCGAAAGCGACACGTGGAAGGCCCAGGAGGATTTTTTTGAATATATCAGAAAAAGCGACATACTGGTCTATGCCGAGAGGGAGGGACGGATCGTGGGCTTCAACCTTGTTTCGCTGATGCTGATCAACGAGTACTGCTTCTACACCATTGACGAAGCGATGGTGCTGAGGGCGTTCCAGGGAAACAACATAGCCCGCAACATCGTCACCGCCACGCTTTGGTGGTTCCTCAAGATCGTCAACCTCGACAAGGCCGTGAAAAAATGCGTCCTCGTGTCGATTTCCAGCAACCCGAAAGTCGTGAACATGTATTTCAAGAACAAGTATATCACGAGGACGCTGGACAATTCCTTCTATCCGTCGGAGAACCTGATCGCCGTTCACCGCGCCTATCTCGCAAAAAACAACTTCGAGCTGGTGGATCCCGAATACCCCTTCTGCGTGAAAAACCTTTTCCCGGGATCGCAGCAGCTTGACTGGACCAAGAAGAACAACCAGTTCGCGGACGAGGTGAAAAAACGGATGCCCGCCGAATTTGACCATGCCAGACGCGGAGACGCATGGGTCTTCATGGTCGTACCGAGCAAGCGGATGTCATATTTCGCGATACGCGCCACGGTCCTGGCCTTTTTCGGGACGAAAACGCTGTTTCACAGGAAACTCGGCCTCCTCAGGAACAAGAAGAACCTCGAGACCAGGCCCGACCTGACCCGGATCAGGCTCATAGACGGCAAGTTTTTCGACGCGCAGCCCAACGACAGGCGGAAAGGCGACCGCAGGCTCCATGATGCCGGCAGTGACGCCACCGGGATAAACAGGCGCGTGGCAGACCGGAGAATGGCCATCCAGGCGGAATACGCCCGATAAAAACGCCGATGCGGCCTTTGATGAATACCGGGCAGCATAATATTTCCCGAGCAAAGATTTCAGAGGATCACCTTGAGCGCGAGATTGCAGAACACATGGGACAAGCCCTATTCCCGGGCCCTTTCGGTTAATGAACGGCTGTGGCTTGCGGCCGACACGATAGACACTCCCTTCGCGATCCAGATGGTCTGCGAGGGGAGCGGCGCCATTGATGTCCGCGATTTGCGGAAAGCGGTTGAACTGGCCAGCGCGGCCAATCCCGGAAGCCGCCTGAAGCTGAAGGGCCGCCTCAATTCCTGCCGGTGGATCGACACGGAAACGGCGCCTCCCGTGCGCGAAGTCGATGGAAACTCCTGGTCCGGATACAGCCCAGAGGGCGCGCCATTCCTGGAAACACCTTTCAACGTAATCGACGGCCCCACCTGCGAAGTGCTCCTTATCCACGGTGACCCGCCGCGCGCGGCCTTCCGGGCCCACCACGCGGTCATGGACACCCATGGCATCATTTTCTGGGCCGAGGAGATATTCCGGGCGCTCCAGGGTAAGCCGCTGCGCGGATCATATTCCCGGGCGACCGACTGGGACGTGGCCCGATCGATCCAGAGCCAATACCGCAAGCCATTTCCCCACGACAACCTCTCCGTCACCGGCAGGGCTGAAGGCAACGAGGCGGGGACCGTCTGGGGCCGGCGGAGCATCCCCGGCCACTTCCGGCAGGTCCTTGCCCAGATGGCGTACCAGACGGCGCAGGAGGCCCGCCGCCATGGAGAGGGAAACGTGCGTTTCGCCGTGCCCATCGACCTCAGGTCGCGCGTCCAGGGCCTGCGGTCAACCGCCAACCTCACCATCGGTATCTACATCGACGTGAGGCCCGAAACTACGATCGATGAAATCGGATGGGACATCGCCTGGCAGCTCAGGCAGAAACGCGACTGCATGATAGACCGGTGGGATTTTCTGTACCGGTACATCCCGATCAGCATCCTCGGCCAGGAAGGGAGCAGGAGGATCGTGGACCACCACAGCAGGGGTCTGTACAGCATATCCGGCCTCATAAGCAACGTCGGCAGGCTCAATACGAAGCATTTTTCCGGCGGCGGCTTTGAATGCCGCTCCATATTCTCCATACCGCCCTATTTTTCATATGTCCCGCTGCTGCTCTGGCTCTACGGGACCGACGATACGATCGAGCTGGTCTATGCCGCGCCGCGGGTCCTCGCGACTCAGGGAAGGCTCAACGCGGCCATTGACCGGATCGTTTCGGGACTGGTGCCCGCCGGCTACATGCCGGTCTACCTTGCCTGATAAGGAGCAGCCATGCCCCGTAAAAAACCGGAAGACAACTCCCCCGCCCCCGCCAGGCCGCTCTCGATAGCTTCACGGCTATGGATCGCCGCCAATACCATCACGCCGCCCTTCGCGAACCAGGTCATCGTGGAAGGTACGGGACATTTCAACGCCGATGAGTGGCGGAGGGCGGTCCGCATAGCTTCGGCCGCCAATCCCGGGACCCGCCTCGTCCTGAAAGGCGTGCTCGGGTCAAGCCGCTGGGTGGATTCCGGCGTCACACCCCCGATCCGTGAGGTCGACGGCTCCTCGTGGGACGGCATGGGATCCGAAGGAGCGCCTTTCCTCCAGAAAGATTTCGATCCGAGGAAAGGGCCCTGCAGCGAAGTCCTGCTTATGCACGGGGACCCTCCCCGGGCCGCGTTCCGGAGCCATCACGCCATCATGGACGGCCGCGGGGCCATGACCTGGACGGAGGACATCTTCCGGGCCCTCCGGGGCGAAGAACCGCTGGGGTCGGAGTACGTCATGGTCGAAAACGATCTCCTGAACCTGACCCGGGGCAAACGGAGCAAGCCGCTCCCCCACCGGTATATTGCCCCGACGGGAAAGGCAGACGGCACGGCGATAGACCTGGTCTGGAAGAGGGCAACCCTCTTCGGCAAGTATCCCAGGCTCCTCGCCAGGGTGCTGTTGCTGACGGCCGGGGAAGCATGGCGCCACGGAGAAGGCAGGGTGCGGATCGGCATTCCCGTCGATCTGCGGGCGCGCCGCGAAGGCCTCCGCTCAACCAGCAATCTCGCAAACGCCGTCTATATCGATATTGACCGGGACGCCACGGTGGAGTCGATAGCCGACGAAATCGCCCGGCGGCTTTCGCTCCGCGAGGACGGGGAAATCACCTGGGAGGACCTCATCATCGGCTATGTGCCGGTAAGACTGCTCGCCATGGCCATCAGGAGCGAAGGGGCGCGCAACCGGAAGACCGGCCATTTCCGCTTCTCCGGCTTTGTCTCCAACCTGGGCCGCCTGGAAAGCGCCTTTTATTCATGCGGCAGCTTTACCGCGACTTCCTATATCGGCATTCCGGTATGCGCCCCCATCCTTCCCTTCAGCATGACCCTGTCGGGCCTGGGCGAACGGATTGAGCTGCTCCTCATGATGCCCCGCAACATGTCAACCGGGGGCAGACTTGAGGCGGCCCTTGAAAGAATCGCGGCCGGGCTTGTGAAAAGCGATTAAAGCCAATTAAGGCTTGACAGCGGCTGTTTTTTTGGGATGTAAATCAGTATGCAAAAAAGATACACAAGGAAGCTTTCCTTTAATGAGCGTATTTTCGTCGTGGCGGACCGGCTCTATCCTCCCCTGGCGAACCAGTTCATCTTTGAGGGTACGGGCGTCATCGACATCGAACGCTGGCGCTCGGCAGTTGAAACAGCATCCGAGGCAAACCCGGGAAGCCGGGCGGTCCTGAAGGGCGTGCTGAACACCTGCCGCTGGGTGGATTCCGGCATCACGCCGCCGGTCATCATTGCCGAAAAGGGGAACTATGAATGGGACAAACCGGAGACCGTTCCCTATTTCACCAGGCCGCTTTACCCGGAGCTGGGCCCGACCTGTGAGGTTGTCATCGCCGGCGGAGACACCATGCGCGTCATCTTCCGGACCCACCATGCCCTCATGGACGGCATGGGCACCTTTGTCTGGGTGACCGATATTTTCCGGGCCCTCAGGGGAGAGCCCTGCGTGGGATCGCGCGCCACGATCACCGACACGGAACTGGCCCACAGCTTCCAGAAAGAGATGAGAAAACCATATCCCACCGAGCACATAGCTCCCACCGGAAGGGCCGAAGGCAATGAAAGCGGGATGCTGACCCGCCGCATCCGTGTCAGGGGCAGGTATCACAACCTGCTGGCCCAGGTGGCGCTGCAGATCGCGCGGGAAGCCTGGAGCCATTCCGAGGGCGTGGTAAGGCTCGGTGTCCCGGTGGACATGCGGCCGCGCATGCCGGGCCTGGTTTCGACGGCCAATCTCACCTACGCAATCTACATTGAAATCAGAAAGGAATCCACCCCTGAGTCTATCGCCGAAGACGTTTCGCGCCAGCTCCGGGAAAAGCGGGAGGGAATGCTGTCCCGGGGCGACGACATGGCTCGGTATGTGCCGATGTGGATACTCGGTAAACTGGCGAAAAAAATCATTGAAGACCGGCACAGGACCGGCATCTACAGCCTATCAGGCCTGGTTTCCAACGTGGGAAGGATAAAACTCCAACACTTCCGGGGCGGCGGGTTCGAGCCGACCGCCTTCTGGGGTATCCCCCCCGTCAACGACTACATCCCCTTCTTCATCGGCCTTGGAGGATATGATGACATCGTCGAGATGGTGCTTTCCCTGCCCAGGCGGCTGGCGACCAGGAACCGCATCGACGGCCTGCTGGAGCGGATCATCGGATCGCTGAAATAACAGGCGTCCGCCGCGGCAGAGAGACTATCCGGATATGACCAGAGACCACACGCGCATACTATCATCCACCGAACGGGCCTACCTGGTCCTCGGCGGCCTGTATCCCCCCTTCGCGAACCAGTATTTCTGGGAAGGCGACGGCGTTCTCGACGCCGGTCTCTGGCGCGCGGCCGTGAAAAAAGCCGCGGAGGCCAATCCCGGCTGCCGTCTCTCCCTGAGGGGAGTCCTGAACCGTTCACGGTGGGTCGATTCAGGGAGCCCTCCACCGGTGCGGGAAATCGACGGCAGCCGGTGGCCGGGCATGAGTTCGGACGGAGCGCCTTTTCTCGCAACGCCGCTCTTCCCGCGGACGGGCCGTGGGTGCGAAATACTCCTTATCCACGGCAGCCCGCTGCGGGTGGTTTTCCGCACCCATCACGCGGTGATGGACGGGCGGGGCACCCAGACCCTCGCCGAGGACGTGTTCCGAGCCCTCCGGGGAGAGCCGCTCATCGGGTCGGAATGCCGTACCGTCGAGCAGGAGCTGGCGCGCAGCTTCCAGCGTGGACGACGGCCGGCCTCGCCGGCCGTCCACATCGCGCCGACCGGAAGGGCCGATGGCTCCGGTAGGGTAATGCGCTGGCAGCGGTTCCAGGTCAAAGGCACCTATAAGAAGATTGTTTCCCAGGTGTCGGTCGTCCTTGCCCGGGAAGCCCGCACCCATTCATCGGGGCCGGTGCGCATCGGCATACCCGTCGACCTCCGTCCCCGCCGGAACGGCCTACGGTCGACCAGCAACCTGACCAACTTCATATACGTAGACGTCAATCCCGGCGACACCCATGACGATATCGACGGCGACATCCGGCGGCAGCTGGAGGAAGGCCGTGACGGGATGCTGTATCCCGGGGACGAATTGATACGCTACATGCCCCTCTGGTTGATCCGGCTGATGGTAAACAGAAGGATACGGAGGAACCACGGCCGGGGTTTGTACAACACGACGGCGCTCATATCGAATCTCGGGAAAAAGGACCTGGGGGATTTTTCAGGCGGCGGCTTCAACGCGACGGCCTTCTGGGCCATCCCCCCGGGGTCGGAGCTCTATCCTTACTCAATCGTGCTGGCAGGCCATGGAGACACCATCGAAATCATCATCACCATACCGGAGGTCATGGCCACGGGTGGGCGTTTCGACAGAAGTATCGAGGCCCTTGCCGGGGGCCTGGAAAAGCTCCGGTGATGCCGGCGACAGGCCGGAGCCCTTCTATCTTCCCATGATCCTGCCGAAGAACTGTCTCAGCGACAGTAAAACCGGGGACCTGCCCGAAGCGCAGAAATCGTAAATGGCGCGGGCCACTTCCGGCGCCCGGAGATATCCGTACAGCTTGTGGGGGGACCGGTCGCCGTTTATTTCATAATTATTGTAAATGATGGTGTCCTTCGGCGCAACGCCATGGGAATTGGGCCGGTAATCATCGCCAAGGCTGTAATTTATGGCAACGGGATCATCGAGATCGGAAAAATTATACCAGCCCTTGAGCACGTTTTCAGGCGTTACCGGTTTCTGCTCTTTCTTGTAGTCCCTGCCCTGCTCGATCAGGATCTTCTTTAATATCAGCGGCATTGCCAGGGGGGACCCGATGGTGATCAGGGTATTAATGGAGACGTCCGGCGTGGTCTGGGTGAGCACGTCGTAGGATATGATGGTACCCATTGAATGGGCGATCAGCAGAATGTCTCTCCTGCTGTACTTGCGCAGGGCTTCAGCCAGCCTCATCCTGATGGCATCACGGGCCAGGAGGCCGCGATAACGGGTCACCGGGCAGTCCCTGTGGTAGTAGAGGTCCAGGTCCTTGAAGAGATTGCGGACAAGGATATTGGCAAACTTGTCGAAATTGATGAAACTGTCTTCCTTGAAGTACATCTCATCCAGTTTCTTTTCAATCTTATCGAGGACCTTTTTCTTCATGTTGCTCGGCTTGAAGGCCTTGTAAGCGTCCGGGTTACCCGGAAGGTACGGATCGTCAAAATAGGTGTCTTTCCTTTTATCGGTCTCGTGCATGTCCTGGGGCTGTTCATGCATGAGATCGGCCCAGTAGACAAGCTTCAGGGTAAAGGGTGTCCCTTTCTTTTGTATTGTTTTAAAGCCTTCACGGATTGATGCCCTGCACCACCGTTCCAGGACTTCCTTCGGCGGCTTATTGGCAAGCCCATGGATGCAGATTATGATCTTTTTTTTAAACATTCCATCAAATATGCCCATTCTTATCAGCCCCCGGGTAATTGTTCAGAGTGATTCAATTCTTGTAATTCTGCCATAGTAAACACAACGCGCCGCTATATGTCCAGAATTTTGTCATTGGGTAATCTTTTTTTACGTCTTACATGGATTGGGGTCAGAGCAAAGCCTGTAATAACGATAATTGTCTATCGGAACCAACCCGCGGGGTCAGAGCAAATTACCACGTATAGATGCTCAAGCAGGATGCCGAAGTCCCGGCGGCGGCATGGATGCCGCGAATATCCCGGTGTCAGAGTACAGAATGTTACGTGGTATCCTGCCTCGGCCGGTCTTAAAACGATAGTTATCGGTCACAGTACGGGGGGCATTGGAGTAAAATACCCTTGACACCACGCCAAAAACATCCTATTTTATATAAAAAACAATTCATTCAACCGCCATTCAGGATAGCGGGAACATCATACTACATAAAATCCAGGGAACGGATATATCTAAAAAAGGGAACACATGAAACTTACTCATATAATCATATCCCTTATCCTTGCCCTGATCATTACATTCCCTCCCACCGTTTTTCCCGATGTAGCCATTCCTGCAAAGGCTAAGATAAAGATATTCTGGCGCTATGTTCCGGCCGCCATGAATCCCCTGGACATCAGGACAGCCTTCAGGAATAGCGGCACCATAACCGCCTCGAAATCCCCCTCCGGCGGGGGAAGCATCACGGGCAGACAGGTAATAGCCCTTATCAAAAAGAAATCCATCGACAAGGTGATCGTCCGGTGCCGGGCCATTTCCCTGAAAGAAGGGCAGGATCCTTCGAACCTGCCGACCCTGGCCTCAATTGCCGTGCGGGACGACAACAGCATATATGATAATTATGTGATCAGGACCGGAAGCGGCGACCTGGCACTATTCGTAGACGTGCTGATTGCACAATAAGTCGGCACATCACTGTAATGCCGGACCTGAAGAGACAATAATGAAAAAGCTGGTCATCAATCTGATGCTCTGCCATCTCGGCCTTCTCCTGCTCATGGCCGCGCCGGTCCTTTCCCTCGACCAGGTAATAAAGCTGTACATGTGCCAGACCGAGCACAACCTTGAAGAAATCACCGCCTGCGAGTATTCAGACCCGGGAAAATACCGCCAGGCAACGAAAAACGGCAGGCTGACACCCCTTGAAGCCGCCCAGGCGGAGGCCGAAACCGCCATCACACTGGAGAGGATTCAATGCGATCAGGATAAGAAGGTGGTCACTGAAAGGTACCGCGGTGAAGGCACTGCCAGGGCAGTGTATCTGCACCCGCTGGAAGGCGCCGAGCTGGAACAGTACTGCCCGCGGACGATAAAAAAGCACGGCCATCCCTGCCGGTAAAAAACGAAAGCGACGATGGATATCGTCGCTCTGGTTATTCCCTGCGGCGTGTCACACTGCCGCGCCGGTGCCGCGGTTTTTTCGCTACACGTTCCGTTTCAGCTCGTCATAGAGCATCTTCGCCATGCCCAGGTTGGAATTGCGGGACAGGCTCATTGCGTATTCATCGTACAGCATGTCCTCGAAGATCTCCTCGGCGAAGCCGCCGTTCATCCATCCGGTCTTCTGCACGGTCTTGCGCATTTCCTTGAGCATCTTTCCGACCAGGAGGGATTCCATCTCTATACAGGCGTCCCAGAGGCGCTTCTCCTGGGCTGCGCGTTTCGGCTTCACCGCCGCCGGTCCGCTGCCGCCCTCCCTGACCGACTTGGAAAGGACGCTGCTGAAGGAGGCCCCGACCTTTTCATCTTCGGCCGACGCCGCTTTCGCGGGGACCCTCACCAGTTTTGACACGATGTCCTCGTCTCTGACCTGCAGGCCGGCAAGGGGCGTTGTTCCCTGGGCTATCATAGGCTACCTCACGATCAATTCGGCATGGAGTGCTCCGGAGGCCTCCAGCGCCTTCAGTATGGATATAATGTCAACCGTGGTGGCGCCGGTCGCGTTCAGCGAATCGACAAGCTCCTTCACGGTCGCGGAGTCCTTCATCTCTGACGCGGAAACCTTCTTGCCGGTCTCCTTGATCTCCACCGTGAGCCCTTCCCTGCTCACCAGGGCGGCCGATATCTTCACCTCGCCGCCGGTGACGATGGTGCCGTCGCGCTCATTGACCACCACCTTGGCGCGGTACGCCGGGGCTACCTCGATGTTCTCAATGGTGGATATGAATTCCGGGATGCTGATGTTCTTGACCAGGGTGACCTGTATCCTGCCCCCTGGGGCCATCACCGGTTTCGATTCGGGGTACTTGTTCGCCACCGCTTTTATGATGCTGTTCCCCACCGTGTAGTCCCATTCCCTGAGGACGATGAAGATCTTGTTCTCGTCCTCCTTGTCATCCTTGTCGCGGAACACGATCTCGGGATAGATCTCGCGCTCAACCACGGCGCCGCCGTCGATCTGGGCGACGGTGCGAACGGTCCTGCGCTCGTTTTTTATCCGGGGCACCGCGAGGGTCCCCTGGGCCACGGCGTAGACGGCGCCGTCGTTGCCCCGCAGCGGCGACTGCACCAGGATGCCACCCTCGAGCGACTTGGCGTCGCCGATGGAGGAAACCGTCACGTCAATGCGGTCGCCCACGCGCACGAAGGCAGGCAGCCTGCCGGTGACGAGGACCGCGGCGGTGTTGGCGGAGGTGATATCGTCCCCCTCCATGCCGAGGTTCTTGAGGAGGTTCTTCAGCGACGATTTGGTCAATGGCGACTTGCGCGTATCGCCGGTGCCCGGGAGCCCGACGACCAGGCCGTAGCCGAATATCTGGTTCTCCTTGAGGCCGTCGATATAGGATATGTCCTTGACCTTGACCGAGACCTCGGCCCGGCCCGATACGGCGGCCAGGAGCACGACCGCGCTTATGAAAAAAATCCTTTTTATCATGGCATTACCGCGTGAGCTCTCCCAGCATTTTCCTCAGGTAATCTATTATTATGGTCTGCTTTTCCTGTTCGGTCAGGTTGCTGCTGGCCGTCTCGTCCTTCTTGAGGGGCGGCCGCTGTATGTTGATCCCCTGCTTGATGCCCCGGATCTCCAGGGTGAAATCGGCGACGCTGCTCGAGTCTACGGACCGGCCCTTCATCATCGCCGGGTCCACCAGGCCGGTAACGGTTATGATATTGGTGACGCCGTTCAGCGTGTAGGTGCGGCTCCCGGCGACGTTCAGCATGGGCCCCACCTTGTTCAGGACCCGGGTCGCAACGGAAAAGGCGAGCTTGCCCTTGGCCTGGAACTGGGTCGTGTCGTCATTGGTTATTTTCTTCTGCATCGCCACTTTCGGCAGAAACCCCGTGATGCTCATGTCCGGGTTTGACGATACCATGGAATTGCTCTTGTCGCTCATGGACAGGGTGAACTTCATGTCGGAGATGTCGTAGACGTTGACCACCACGACGGTGCCCACCTTGACGTCCCCTTCAGACGAGTAGGGATTGCGGTCCTTCCAGATGGTCCTCGCGTTCAGGATGCACCCGAAGAGTACTATTACGATGTATGCCATCAGTGCCTTTTTCATAATGTCAGCTCAACCACCCGCTCATTCACTATCCTGCCGCGGGAAACGGCGGAACCCTTGAGCTTTACCTGGATCTCCTCGCCGACAGCGCCATCTTGAAGAGCGGTGCCGTTCTGCTCCACGCGTATGCTGGAATTGACGACCTGGAACCTCACCGGGTTTCCCTTGCGGATGACGATCCGGGGTTCTTCCTTCGCGGCGCCATTTTCAGCCACGCTCACCTTGACGCCGCTTCCGTATATGCTGACACGGCCGCTGACACGGGGCCTGACGAGGTCGGCAAGCTCTTTACGGTCGACATACCCGTCGGCAAAAAGAGCGTCATCAACGGCAAGGGACCTCACCGCGGCCGCTTCGGCGTCCCCGTCAATGGTGCCGAGATCGGACACGCTGAGGGGTGTCCTGCCGCGTTCAACCCGCGGGAAGAGATAGATCGAAACGTCCGCGTACGATGCCGCTGCGGCCAGCAGGAAGATCATCATGAAGCCGAAAATCCTCATTATCTCTTCAGTCCTATCGCGGTTCCCAGCATGGAATCCGAGGTCTGGATCGCCTTGGAATTCACCTCGTAGGCCCTCTGGGCCACGATCATGTTGACCATTTCCTCGACGATCTTGACGTTGGACATCTCCAGGAATCCCTGGTGGGTCTTGGCCATGCCGTCTATGCCCGGCATCCCGGCGATCTCCTCGCCCGAGGCCGGCGTTGTCTTGTAAAGGTTGCCGCCTATGCTCTGGAGGCCGGCGGGATTGATGAAGCGGTAAATTTCCATCTGCCCCACCTCGACCGGGTCCTCCTCGCCGATGACTTTCACCGTCACCTTGCCGGTCTGGCTGATGGCCAGGCTCTCGGCGATGAAGTTTTCCGGGAGGACCAGGGGGGGCTCCAGGAGATAGCCGTTGGCGGTAACCACCTGGCGGTTCGAATCTATCTTGAAGGAGCCGTCGCGGGTGTAGGCGAAGGTCCCGTCATACAGCTGGATCTTAAAGAAGCCCTCGCCCTCGAGGGCGAGGTCGAGCTTGTTTTCCGTGCTCTGGAGGCTTCCCTGGGAGAACATCTTCTGCGTGGCCGCGACCTTTACGCCGTGGCCCACCTGGATCCCCGTCGGCACCTCCGAAACCTCCGTCGCCGGCGTTCCCGCCATGAGCAGGGTCTGGTAGATGAGATCCTCGAACTCGGCCCTCATCTTTTTAAAGCCGGTGGTATTCACGTTGGCAAGGTTGTTCGATATGGTATCGATATGGAACTGCTGTCCCACCATGCCTGACGCTGCTGTCCACAATGATCTCATCATAGTTGTTCACCCCTGTGAGGAATTAGTGTGCCGTTTCAAACCGGCCGATCGTAAAAAAACATTTGACTTATAATTAATTCTTACAAACGATAGCCCAATCTAACTCTCTTTTTATTTTCGGATAAAAAACTCCCGGAAAATACGATTTTTTGGATAAAAAATCACTATTTTCGATTATGGCGGTCGCAATAACGTGATGCAAATATACCCATAACTCCTATTTACCCCCCAGGCTGCAGGGTGCGGGAGTAAAAACGATCACAGAGCGGTATCGGCGACAGGTGTATTGATTATCCGGGAAAACGCATTTTTTATACAAAAAACATACTCAGGAGACATGACATTATGGTACAAAAGATTATCAGCACATTATCATGCTGCCTTCTTCTGGCGATCGGATGCGCGGGGGGCAATGAGAATATCAAGCGCGGTACGCTTGATCTGGCAAAAAGCATTACCATAACCGGCCCTGCCGGTAAAACATACAAGGCATTCTGGCCTGACAAGTCCCTGATGGCCGAGGGACCGGTTGTCGGCAACAAGAAGAACGGACCCTGGAAGCTCTACTTCAAGGGCACCAACGGCACGTCGGTCATGGCCGAAGTCACCTTCAAGGACGATCTTCTTGACGGCAAGATGAAGGAGTTCTTTCCTTCAGGGAAACTGATGGTCGAGTCCGAATACAAGATGGGCGTACTCAACGGGAGGTACATGTCGTACTATGAATCCGGCATCGGCAAGGTCGAGGCATACTACAGGGACGGTAAGAAGAACGGCAAATCCTTTGAATACTACGATAACGGCAACACGAAGGAGAACGCCTACTACCAGAACGACCTGCGCGACGGCATGTCAACCACCTTCTATTACAACGGCAAGCGCGAAGCCATGGGCCGCTATATCGCCGGAAAGAAAAACGGGCTGTGGGACCATTTCGACCGGGAAATGGGGATGCTCGAAGCGAGGGGCATGTACACCAACGACGTGAAGACCGGCAAGTGGACATTTTACGACAAGACCGGCAAAGTGACCGAGAAACTATTCAATTAAGCGGCCATGAAACTTGTGCTTATCGGACCGCCGGGTTCAGGCAAGGGGACCCAGGCGCTTAAATTGAAGGAACAATACGGCATACCCCACCTCTCATCAGGGGATGTCCTGCGCGCCCAGGTGGCCGCGGGGACCGAATTCGGCAAAAAGATCAAGGTTTACATGGACCGCGGCGAAATCGGGCCGGCGGAGCTGATCACCGAGGTGATCCTCCATCACCTGGGGGAAAACTGCCCCGGCGGATTCATCCTTGACGGCTTTCCCCGCACCCTCTACCAGGCGGACAAGCTCTCAGGACAGCACCGGATCGACGCGGCCCTCTTCATCGATGTGTCGGAGAAGGAGATCACCTCGCGCATAACCGGCCGCCGCATCTGCCGGAACTGCAACAGAATCTTCCATGTAAAAACAAACCCGCCGAAAACGGCGGACCGGTGCGATGCGTGCGGCAGCCCGCTGTATCACCGGCCTGACGACAACGAGGAAACAGTCGTGAACCGGATCCGCGTGTACAACGATGAAACGCGGCCGGTGCTTGATTTTTACAACAGCGCGGGCCTCCTCCGCACGATTAACGGCGAGCGCGACACGGAGGTAATTTTCCGGGAGATCGTCGGGCTGCTGGGATAAGCCCCCCTGCTCCCCGGAGGGGGGCATGTCTCATGGCATTGACGAAAATCGCATTACTTCTTATTTAGAAAAATCATATACCCCTGTCATTTCGAACCCCAAAGGGACGAGAAATCTTTACCAAAATAAAAAGTAACCCTGCGCACGTAAAACGGCAGGCTTGAAAATAATTATTACGTGCCCCCTCCGGGGGTCAGGGGGGTCTACTGTTCCTACAGGAAATCCGCCAGCTCCAGGAGGAACCGCTCCGAATCCTCCCACCCGAGGCAAGGGTCGGTGATGGACTTTCCGAACTCGTCCCCCGAGGGGTCCTGCGCCCCTTCCAGGAGGTAGCTCTCCACCATGAAGCCCTTCACCATCTTGCGCAGCAGTTCGGAATACCTGACGCTCCGCATCACCTCCATGATGATGCGGGGCTGTTCCCGGTACTTCTTGCCCGAGTTGGAATGGTTCGCGTCGATGATGATAGACGGGTTGTCGAGGGACCGGTCAAGGTACATTTCGGTAAGGACGATAAGGTCCTCGTAGTGGTAATTGGGGAAGTGGTTGCCGTACCGGTCCACGGAGCCGCGCACCACGCCATGGGCCAAGGGGTTTCCGCTCGTGGTCACCTCCCAGCCGTTATAGACAAAGGTATGGGCCTGCTGGGCCGCGTAGATCGAGTCGATCATGACGCGCAGGTCGCCCGAGGTGGGGTTCTTCAGCCCCACCGGCACATCCAGTCCGCTCACGGTAAGGCGGTGTTCCTGGTTCTCCACCGAGCGCGCCCCCACCGCCACGTAGGAAAGGATATCGGCCAGGTACGGATAGTTGCCCGGATAGAGCATTTCGTCCGCCGCAGGCAGGTGGGAAATCTCCAGGGCCTTGATGTGCATCTCACGGATCGCCAGGAGCCCCTTGGTCATGTCCGGCTTTTCGCGATGGTCCGGCTGGTGCAGCATCCCCTTGTATCCCTTCCCCGTGGTGCGGGGCTTGTTGGTGTAGATACGGGGCATGAGCACCAGTTTGTCCTTCACGCGCTCCTGGAGCTTTGAAAGCCTCGACACATATTCATACACCGCCTCGGCGTGGTGGGCCGAGCAGGGTCCGATAAGGACCAGCATGCGGCTGTCGCTGCCGGTAAACACGTTCCGGATCAGTTCGTCCCGCTTCTTCTTCACTTCCTGCAGCGCTACCGGCAGCGGGTTGCTCTCCAGTATTTCCCCCGGCGACGGGTACTTGCGAATGTAATTCAGACTCATGATAGTTCCTCCTGATGATAAAGGACGGGGCCACCCCGAGCCTGTCAAAGGTGACCCCTTCCGCCACGGGCCATGCTTTGACATGCTCAGCATGACCGCGTATGGTATATTTTCTCACATGCCGAGCGTTCCGGTTATACTAACTAAAGTACTCCACTGCATTCTTAAATATTGCAAAACCGTCAGACATCTCAGGCATCTCCGTTCCTTCCCGTATTGCCAGTTCCCGTATATTCGTCCAGTCGTCGCGCTGCGTGAAAAACATGCCCCGCTCGGGATGCGGCATCATGCCCATGATCCTTCCGGACCTGTCGCAGATCGACGCAATATCGTTCATCGCGCCGTTCGGGTTATGGGGGAATTCTCCCCCTGCCGGCTTGCCGTCCGGCTTCACATACCGCATCGTCACCAGGCGGCCTTCCTCCACGCGCCGCAGCGTATCGGCCGGGGCATAAAAGTTCCCTTCTCCGTGGGCCACCGGTATATGGAGCCTGGAAAGGCCGCGGGTAAAGACTGACGGCGATGATGTTTCAACCGCCAGGTCGACCCACCGGCACTGGTACCGGAAGGTCCTGTTATGCTCCAGGGCGGCCTCGGCCTCCCCGGTGAAGCCGTCCAGGGCCGGGATGACCCCGATGTTCACCATGACCTGGAACCCGTTGCAGATGCCCAGCATCAGGGTGTCGCGGTCGATGAAACGCCGCACCTCTTCCATGAGGTTGTTTTTGATCCGGTTGGCCAGGGCCTTGCCGCTTCCCGTGTCGTCCCCGTAGGAAAATCCGCCGGGAAAGGCAAAGACCTGGTACCGGTCGAGGAGAGACCGGTTGGCAATCAGGTCGTTTATGTGGACGATGTCCGCGTCTGCGCCTGCTTTGCGGAAGGCGAAGGCGGTTTCGTCATCGCAGTTGATGCCATACCCGGTCAGGACTATTACTCTGGGTTTTGCCATATATTATACTTTGCGTTTACAATATCTTTTGCTCATTCAATTTCTTTTCCCTGTATGCCCCCTGACACCCCTGAGGGGGCATTTTTCTTTCACGCCCCCCCGGGGGACGGGGGGGTCAAAAATCCTTAAACAAACCCTTATATGCCTTCATGAGATCATCTATGCTGATTTGAACAATCTTTTTCTTTTTCAAACCGAATATTTCCATATCGGCGGATCCGCTGACCGTGCCTACCAGGCCCAGGGGGAGCCCGGCAAACACCTTCTCGAATTCCGCCTTCCTGTCTGGATTGACCGAAACCAGCACCCTCCCCTGCGATTCCGAGTAGAGGATCGCGTCGTTTCTATCGGCTTCCGCCGGCACCATGGCCAGGTCAACGGAAAAGCCGAGCATTCCCGCCAGGGCCGACCGCGCCAGGGCCACACCGAGGCCGCCCCGCTCAACGCTCAGGCATGAGGCCACGAGGCTCCGTTCAATGGCGGCTTCCAGGGCCCGGTAGGTCTTCACAAAGCCTTCGGCCGGGACAGCGGGCGCCGAGTCGCCTATGTAACGCCGGCCGGAGACCTTCTCGCCCATGAAGGCAAGGTACTCGCTCCCGCCGACTTCGTCGCGGGTCGCGCCGACCAGGTATATCAGGTCGCCGGGCAATTTGAAGTCAATGGTCTGGCACTTCCGGATGTCGTCGACCACGCCTATGGAGGAAACCAGGAGCGTGGGCGGTATGGATATCATCTCCTCGCGGAAATTTTCGTCGTATCCGCGGAAGTCATTGAACATGCTGTCCTTCCCGGAGATGAAGGGCGTGCGGTAGGCTATGGCGTAATCACGGCACGCCCGCGCCGCTTCGCGGAGCTGCCCGAGGCGCTCCGGGTTATTGGAATCGCACCAGCAGAAATTGTCCAGGATGGCCAGCCTGTCCAGGCTCCCGCCCGCGGATATGGCGTTGCGGATCGCCGTGTCAATTGAGCATGCCGCCATCCGGTAGGTATCGATGTCGCTGTACGACGGGTAGAGCCCCTGGGAAAGGACCACGCCGCGGTATGAATCGAGGACCGGCCGTATGACCGTGGCGTTGCCGTTCACGCTCCCCCTGCCCTGCAGCGGCTTGATCACGGAATTGGCCTGCACCTCGTGATCGTACTGGGTCGATATGAATTCAAAGCTCGCGGTGTTCAGACGCGAGGCCATGGCGCGGAATATGTCCGTCATCTCTTCCGGATCGGCAAACGCCGGATAGGGGTGCTTGGACTTCGCGTAGCTGGTCTTGAGCTTTTTCCGGGGAAGCCCCTCGTGGAGAAAGGTCATGTCCAGGTCGAAGATGACCTTCCCGCCGTAGCGCACGACGCCCCTCTTCCCTTCCCGGAACTTCCCGATCACCGTGGCCTCTACGCCTCGGCGTTCCATGAGGCCGATGAACTCCTCGACATGGCCGTCGGGGACGGCCGCGGTCATCCGCTCCTGCGATTCGCTGACCCATATCTGCCACGGGGCGAGGCCCGGGTATTTCAACGGCACCCGGTCCAGGTCCACCTCGAATCCGCCGCACTCCCGGGCCATCTCGGCCACCGAACAGGAGAGCCCGCCGGCGCCGTTATCGGTTATGGAGTTGTACAGACCGCGGTCGCGGGCCTCCTTCACTATGGCGTCGGAGAGCTTTTTCTGGGTGATGGGATCGCCGATCTGCACCGCCGTGGCGGGACTGCCGGACGACAGGGCCTCGGAGGAAAACGTGGCGCCGTGGATGCCGTCGCGCCCCACGCGTCCCCCGATCATGACGATATTGTCTCCCGCCATGGCGCGCTTGAGACAGGATGACCTGCCGTTGACGAACTTCGGGATGAGGCCCACGGTTCCCACGAAGACCAGGGGCTTGCCCTTGTACCGGTCGTCGAAATAGACGAAGCCCTGGGGCGTCGGTATGCCCGAGGTGTTCCCGCCGGCATTCACGCCGTGCACGACGCCCTCCAGGATGCGCCGCGGTGAGAGCATCTTGCTCGCCGTGTCCTTGCTCTTGTACAGGGGCCTGGTGTCGAAGGGATCGGCGAAGCAGTAGCCGTAGCGGTTGGCCACCGGCCGGGAACCCATGCCGAAGCCGATGGCGTCGCGGTTGACCCCCACGATGCCGGTTATGGCCCCGCCGAAGGGGTCCAGGGCGCTCGGGCTATTGTGCGTCTCGACTTTATCGGAGACGATGTAATTCTCGTCGAACTCGATGCCGCCGGCATTGTCCTCGAACACCGAAACGCAGAAGTCCCTGTCCCCCAGCTCGCGCCGTATCCTGACGGTCGCCTCCCTGATATAGCTCTTGAATATCCCTTCAGGGATATCGTCATCTATTTCAGCGGCAAATATGGTATGCTTGCAGTGCTCGCTCCAGGTCTGGGCTATCGATTCCAGCTCCACGTCGGTGGGGTTCCTTTTCTCCGACCCGGAGAAGTAATCCCGTATCGCCTGCATGGACGCCATGTCAAGGGCCAGGGGGCCCCGCCGTGACCCGTCCCCCTCCGGGATCCCGTCCCTGGCCATCCTCATGAGCTCATCGTCGGGAACGTCCAGGTCCACGACATCGGCATCGGGCCGCTCGTGGATGCAGACCACCGGCAGGTCCATCCCCATGCCGCCTTCACGCACATAGTCGGCGGAGGAAAGGATCTTTCTCCTCTGTATCAGGGGATTGTACAGCTCCGCGCTGATCTGCTCAATCTGGCTGTTGGACAGCCCACCGGTGAAAAAATATGTAATGGTCGTAAATACTGATTTTTCCATGTCAAGGCGCGTCCGAAGGAGGTCTTCGATGGATTCGCGCACCGTGTGGGCGATATTGTCGGTAACCCCGGGCAGGTAGCCGATCTCCACGGCATGGTCGAATCCCTCCGGCGTGTACGGCCGGTTTACCAGACAGTCCTGGATGACCGGCTGCACCAGAAGGCGAGACACCGCCGCGGCCATGCTGTCATCGATGTCCGCGTTGATCAGATAGTTATCGGATATATGGACGGCGCGGACGGGGAAGCCGAGACCCGCCAGCTTTTTGCGCACCACCTCGCAGCGGGGGTCGATAGTTTTGTGAAACACTTCAATGCGGTACCTGGCGCTTATCATGTACAATCCTCGGATGTGGAACAGCTAAAGGATTAGCCTTGAATTGTCCAGAAATTATTTAACATTTTTCTCAAAATTAACACTGATGTTCCGCGAAAGATACCGGGTCACGGAATATCAATATTCCAAATCAAACTCCATTGACCATAAAGATAATCATTCTCGCAGCAACGCAGGTGCGCAAAGAATAAAAGAATAGTGGAAAAAATATGCCGTGATATCACTGTCCATATATTTATAGCGC
>CALMRZ010000025.1 GCA_937872225.1 uncultured Spirochaetota bacterium | reverse complement strand
GGACTGACCCGGTTAACACGGAAAGGCCGGCTGAAAGAGCCGGCCTTTTTTTATTCTCTTTTCAATAAATCGTGCCATGGGTCACCTAGAACCTGAAATATATGAACTGCTGGCTGGAAAACATCCCGAAAAAGATAATGCAGCATACCAGGAGATAATAGAGCCCCAGCCGCACCAGTGACGGCTTCGAGCTCACCACGGGGGCATTGCCGGAGCGTTCTTCAACGGCATCCACGAGCCAGAGCACCAGGATTGCCACCACCAGGATAAGCATTTCAGGATTGTAGCTCTCCTTCGCAAACCCGAGGGTCATGCCGTTGCGACTGATATCGGTTGCCGCGCGCACTGCGGCCCGGTTCCCGGCAACGATATTCGCGATGAGGGACCCGACGCCGCTCCCGAGGTGCGTGACGATATAGACGGCGTCCCCCAGGCTGTTGGCACGGAAAAAAATCCAGGCGAAAGCGGCAAGGAGGAAGGTGACGGCCTGCCTGCACCGGTCATGCAGCGCGGGAAAGCGCTTCAGGCCCAGAACACGCGCTGCAACATCGCGCACCCGGGCCGTCCAAATACCAATCACGATGAACAGTCCGTGCAGGGCCCCCCAGACGATGAAATTCCATCCGGCACCATGCCACAAACCGCTCATCAGGAAGGTGATGAGAAGATTCAGCTGTCTCCTGACAGGCCTGACGCGGTTTCCACCGAGCGGTATATAGAGATAATCCCGGAACCAGGTGGAGAGGGATATGTGCCACCGGCGCCAGAATTCCGTCATGCTCATGGACATATAGGGACGCCTGAAGTTCTCCATGAGCCGGAAGCCGAGGACGCGCCCCGCCCCGATCGCTATATCGGAATACCCTGAAAAATCGCAATAAATCTGAAGCGTGAACAGGAGCATCGCAAGGATCAGGTAGATGCCGCTGTACTCATGGGGATGGTCGAAGACGGCATTCACGATGATAGCGGCCCGGTCGGCGATGACCGCTTTCTTGAAGAATCCCCAGGCCATCCGTTTCAGGCCTTCTGCTACGGAGTCGGGATCAAGCCCGTGTTCCTCCCTGAACTGCGGGAGAAGCTGGGACGGACGGGGTATCGGACCGGCCAGGATCTGCGGGAAAAACGACTGGTACACCGCGAAAATTCCGAAATGTCGTTCAGCCTCATAGGTGCCCCGGTAGACGTCTACCAGGTATGCGATGGCCTGGAAAATATAGAATGATATCCCCAACGGGAGTATGATATTCAGCACCTGCGCGGGGTATTTCAGACCCGCCAGGACGGCGACATCGCTTATCACGGAATTGAAAAAATTGAGATACTTGAACCCGCCGAGGATGCCGAGGAGCAGCGTGATCGCGGCGGCCAGTATGATTTTTCCGGTCCTGGTCTTCCCCTCCCCGTACCGCTCCAGGGCGACGCCGCCGGCATAGGCGATGACCGTGACGGCCGCGAGGAGCAGCAGACACCAGGGCGCGGATGAGCCGTAAAACACCAGGCCCGAGCAGAGGAGGAGCCCCCACCTGAAGCGGTGGGGCACGGCGTAATACAGGACCGCGACGGTCATAAAAAAAACGACGAACTGTATAGATATAAATGCCATTTCCGTTTACATGCCAGAAGGAGGTGATGCGCGGACACATCGCATACGACCGGTTCGGGATGTGTCCGGGTTCAAGCTCTCATTACTATTTTCAGGCGATGATCGATGTCAAGGAAAAAACATGCCTCGTCTCGCAGCCCCTGAGCTGAGTCGAAGGGCGGCAACCATGCCTCGCCTCGCAGCCCCTGAGCCGAGTCGAAGGGCGGCAACCATGCCTCGACTACGCTCGGCAACCGCAAATTGACTTGCAATCTTTTCCCGATTGTGGTATCCATGAATAGCCGCGCAGCCATAAGCAAGGCGAACTAACCGGGAGGAGCAACCGGACAGTGAAAAAATAATTTGAGGACGTCGTTAAAAAAACATTCCACCTGAACGATAATAATCTGAAGAAAATCCTGGATATCATAACGGTCCGGGAGGTCCCCGCCGGAACGATACTGCTCCACGAAGGAGAGATCGCGTCAAAGCTGAACCTGGTGATCAGGGGCTGCCTACGCACGTATTTCGTGAAAGACACGGGCGCTGAGATTACATCTCAATTCTTCATTGAAACACAGGTGGTGTCCTCTTTCGAAAGCGCGATGACCCAAACGCCCAGCAGGCTGTTCATCGAGGCTATCGAGGACTCCATTATCGGATTCATCCGGATCAAGGACCTTGAAAGCCTTATCAAGAACAACAGCGCCGCCCGGGAATATTTCGGCAGGTTCATCATGACCAGGCTGATCTACTACATGAACCAGCACGCGCGGTTCATCTCCGCCGATCCGGATTATGTCATCCCCGGCGGGGAAAGCGTGCGGCAGCGATACGAGCGCACCATCAATGCGGTGCAAAAGATAATCGGCGCCAACAGGGACAGGAGGATCATCCTGGTTATCCATGGGGGCGGCCTGGACAGCCTGTTCAGGCATGCGCTGGAGATACCGCTGACCAGGTCCAGGAATTTTTCCCTGATGAACGCGAGCATGAATGTCCTTTCCGTCGAGGGGGACGCGTGGAAAGTGGAAACATGGGGAGACGTGTCGCACCTTGCAGACATCGGCGCCCTGGACGATTTCTGATCTGCCCGCGAACCCCGATGCGGATATAACTTCACCACAAGGAGGAAATCCGGGATGACAACAGCGAGAAAGCCGGGAACTATCCCTGCCGCGGCCGTCATCATGGCCGCCATGATATCCGTTTCATGCTTCAGCGACATAGCGCCGAAAGAGCAGGTAAAGAAATGGATCGACAATGGAGCGCTCATCGTTGATGTGCGGACCCCCGCCGAATTCGGCACGGGGCACTACCGGAACGCCATCAACGTCCCCCTTGCCGACATAGAGAACAGCTTCGCGATGTTCGGCAACAGGAACCGCCTCATAGTGGTCTACTGCAGATCGGGGAACAGGAGCGGCAAGGCCAGGGCGATCCTGGAAAAGCACGGCTACATGAAGGTAATCAACGGAGGCAGGCTGAAGGACATGCCGTGATTGTAAACCATGAATAAAAACGGCACCATCGTCAATTACCTCTTCGCTCTTTTTATCGTCATCTACGAGTTTGCCTTTAATACCCTGTATATACGCCTGACGGGTAGCAGCCTTGTAGATGCGACACGGAACGTTATTTACGGCGGGAAAGCGGACCCGGTCCTGGGCGCGATCGTAACCGCGGCCGTCGCCGCGGAGTTCGCCGGCATCCTTCTGAAGAAACGCGCCGCCGCGGGATCGTTAAAAGGAGGGGGCGGATTCTTCCTCTGGACGCTCCACACAGCTGTGACCACCATCATGGTGATGACCGCCTGCAGGGCCTTCGGCGCATCCATTGAGCCGATGGGCACGGCGTCAGGAATTGCCCTGTTCGCCAATATCATCAAGGAGCTGGCCCTCCTGGGGATCCTCTGGAACGAAACGCCTGCGCGGATCTCCATGTCCCAGGGGATTTTCGCAGACACCTGCATCCTGTATTTCTACTGCATAGGTTTTTCCACCGGATGGGACGTGATCAGCGCAACGCCGGGATCGAACCTCCACCAACACCTGTCGAACATCCCCCTCCTTGTCCTGTACACGGCCATGGCCATGCTCTTCTTCCTGATAATGTATGTCCCGCTCCGCATCGGGTACTACATGACCGAGCGGATTGAAACGAACCGCGATTTTTACCGCTTAACGCTGTCGATAGCAGTGGTCACGATCACCGCCATGATACCCCTCTACCGGCCCCTCGACCCTGCGGCGCTGAAGCGATACTGGCCCGCGGAATATGAGAAATTAATCCAGAAGGATCGCGTCCCGGTTTCCCCTTCCATTGACAAAAAATAACTAGTGCCGGCAGCCAGGCGCGGTCTTGAGGCAGCAGTTTAATTCTACGGGTAGTGAGCTATCCAGCGAGAAGGCGACATGGATGTCGCCGATTCCGCCGAGTCCACACGGACGTTATACGAGGCGGACGAGCGGGATAGCTCACTACCCCCCCCAATTAAAGACTGCTCCAGTGTCCCGAAAATACCAGAAATATTATTTGACATGCCCCTGCGGCGCGTTATCCTCCCCGTGGAGGTACAGCAGATGAAACCCTTTCCACGATCAACCCGTACGATCACTGCAGCATTATTTTTCCTGATACTTATAGGCGACGCGTCGATAACGCTCCGCGACGCCCTTGGCCGCGCCGGCCGCGGCGACAGCTACCGCTCGTCGAGCTCCAGTTCCAGCTCGAGCTCGGGCTCCTCGTGGCGCTCGAGCAGTTCCCGCGGCTCGTCGTCCTGGTACCGGAGCAGATCGTCCTCGTCATCGAGCTCCACCTCATCGGCATCAAGCTCTTCATCGACATCTTCGACATCAAGCTCATCGAGCTCCGGGTCATATACACCGGCACCGAAGGTTGTCAAGGACTACGATGATTACTACACCCTTAACGCCTGGTCCACGGTCCTCACCGTCAACCGCGACGGCTCGGTTGACGTTGCCGAAACCTATGATGTGACGCTGACAGAATATCAGAAAGGCCTTCTCCGGCCCCTGGACCAGATATTTCAGTATGAAAGCTTACAGTACAACACATTGATGGTGACCGATCTGAAGTGCCCCCAGGGATATGCGGAATACAAGGACGGCACCATCCAGTTCGGATTCAATGAAAAGAGTGTTACGGGGAAGCAAAACTTTCTGCTGAATTACCGCGTTACCGGCCTGATCGTGCCGGCCGTGAACGGCACCCGTCTCCAGTGGCGGCCCCTTCTGAAAAGGTCCCTGCAAGGGGCCACGGTCAGGATCATCCTCCCCGACGGGGCAACACCGCTTCGGACAAAATTGCTGGGTATCAAGCTTAAATCATCCTCACTGTACCGCCGCCTGGAAATGCCCGGCGAGGAGAAGGAGCTCCCCTGCACTGTCGCGGGAAACGTGATAACCTTCCCCTATACCTATACCTATGAATACCCGACTGAAACCATGCTGGACCTCACCGTTGACCTGCCCGCGGGCGTGATTGACACCGCCGCGGCAGTTGCTGGGCTTGAAAAGGCCCTGAAAGACAAACAGCTTCCCTCGGTCCGGGAATACCGGGCCGATATCACCATTAACGAAGACCGGACCGTTGACAGGAAGGAAACATACTCAGTGGCTCCGGAAAGCGGGGCTGACCAGACCATCATGAGGAGCCGTCCGCGGTTCTATTCCGTATTGATACGGGAAGCGAAACCTGGCACCGACCCCTCGCTCCTGGCGACGGGAGACCATTATTTTTACGGCTTTGACAAGGGATCGTGCAGCGGCGACGACTACGGCCGCGACCTAGTGTGCGTCCCGATGAAAAAGGGCGGCACGGCCCGCCTCAATTATTCGACACTGGGTAACTACAACCCGAAAGATCCCTTCTTCTTTGAATTGCGCATCCCCTCGGCGCACGTAAAAAGGAGCGACCGCGTCAGCTTCGATATCGCCCTTCCCCCTTTCGTGAAAAAGGACGAGGTGCAGGTTAAGCTCTATCTCATCAGCGGCTTCTTCAGCGGCAACAACACCTACGGAGTATGGCGGGACTACAGCGATAAGACAAAAGATGAGATACTCCTCCATGAAGCTGATTTCACCAGCAGGTGGAACGGTAACAGGCTGATCTGCGAATACCCGGCCGGGCTCATCGACGAGCAGTTCCTGATCGCCCGGGTCTTCCTCCCCCCGGCGGGTTTCAAAGACGTCGGCGGCTTTAAAAGCGCGCGGATCACCCTTTCGAACGCCTGGCACTTCAAAAAGAAGAAATTCCTGATCGTGTCCTTCATTATCGCCTGCATCCTTGCCGCCGTCGTCGTACCCATTGTCAGAAAGAGAACAAAAGGGGCCGGTACGGCTGCGACAACAAAACCGCCCTCGCCATCCGCATCGGAGAAGTTCGTAGCCGAGGTGCGGACCGAAGACCCGGCCTTCTCGCCCGAGGCCTTCCTTGAACGGTGCGGCACCATCGCCGGGAAAATCCAGGAGGCCTGGTCCAACGGGAACATGGCCCCGGTGCGCAACCTGGTGTCCCAGGGCGTGTACAACCGCTTCCGCATCCAGCTGAAGCTCATGCGGGAACAGGAAAAGCTCCACAACCTGGTGGGCGATTTCGGGGTGGACGACCTGTCGATAATCGGCACCTCTCTTTCCCACGCATACCAGACCGTCCACGTGCGGATGAACGCGAGCGCGCGGGACACCACGGTCCCGGTGGACATGACGGAGGAGGAGAAAAAGGGCGCCCTTGGCAAGGCGAAAAAGACCTCTTTTACCGAGATATACTCCTTCACGCGAAGGCGCGGCGCGAAGACCGACGCGGCGAAGAACCTCCTTGCCGGCCAGTGCCCCAACTGCGGCAACATCGCGGACGCGGCCGGCGAATCCAACAAGTGCAAAACCTGCGGCACCATCTACAACTCCGGCGAGTTCGACTGGGTCCTTTCGGAGATAACCCAGGGCATGGAGTGGAATGATGATTCGGCGCGGGAGGTCCGGGGTCTTGCTGCTCTGGAAAAAGAAAATCTTTCGATCAACCGGCAGGTGATCGAGGACCGCGCGTCATACCTCTTCTGGCGCTGGATCGCCGGACAGGCGACCGGGAGCGCCGCGGCCCTGGGCCGGGACGCCACGGTAAAATTCCTTCAAGGTTTCAAGCCGGCCGCCGGGTACTTTGCGGAGACCGCCGTCGGCGCGGCGGACCTGCAGGAAGTATCGAGATCCGGCGACGAAGCGTGGGCCACGGTCCTTGTCCTCTGGAGCGCTTCCTTTGCGAAGGGGAAGGAACCGGAACACCGCGAGCACATCCTTACCCTTACCCTGCCTCTGCAGATGAAGAACCCGTACGGCTTCGCGGACCACGGCTGTGACACCTGCGGGGCGCCCCTTCCCGAGAGCGACGCGGCCACCTGCTCCTACTGCGGCAGCGCGTTACAGAAGACGAACAGCGACTGGCTCCTGGACCGGGTCGACGAGAAGAACTGAGACTGCGGCAACGCCATGATTCGATACCGATAATCACACTGGAGGCATTATCCATGAACCTGTTTCCCCGCTCCATCCGCGCCACGACCGCGGCTGTATTGTTTCTGGTGTTCATCGGTGACGCGGCGATTACCCACCAAGACGCCCAGGGCCGCGCCGGCCGCGGCGACAGCTACCGGTCGTCGAGCTCAAGCTCCAGTTCGAGCTCAGGCTCCGGCTCGTCACGCGATTACCATGACAGGTCCGGCCGCCTGACGCCGTCGTACAGGTCCACGGCCCCCAGCGGCTCCGGGTCATCGGCGCCCCTGGTGCAGTACAGCAAGGAGTATGACATCAATTATGATATCAACTCCTATTCCGCGGCCCTGAAGGTGAACAACGACGGCACGGCCAGCGTCACCGAGACTTTCGACGTGACGTTAAACAAGGAGCAGCAGGGCATAGCCCGGCAGATGCATAAAGAGTACCTGCACAATGAGCTGGCCATATCGAAGGTCACCTCTCCCCAGGGATATGCCTCCTAGGTGCCCAACGACTACGGGATGAATTACTTTGAACTCGGATACAAGGACAAAAAGGTAACGGGCCGCCACGTCTTCACCCTGGACTACACCGCGACCGGCATGGTGCTCCCCCGGGGGGTCCGGCTCCAGGCTCCTCTGGAGGTCCTGTACCGGTAAAACAGCACTGATTGATACCGTAAAAGTCATCCTCCCGGGCGGAGCGGGGCCGGTCAAGGCGACGGCAATCTACAGTGCGTCATAGCGGGTAACCAGGTAACGGTCCCGGTCAACCGGAAGGAGGAAGCCATATTGGACGTCACGATACACCTGCCCGATGGCTCTGTTGACGCCGGCGAGATGAGGGCCGGGACCATTCGATCGGGCATACGGCCCGGCATGAAGGTCGCCATAGTTTCAAAGAAAGACCAGCGCACCGGGAAGCTTACCGATGGTACCGTGAAAGAAATCCTCACCGGTTCGCCGACGCACCCCCACGGCATCAAGGTGCGCCTGCAGAGCGGCGAAGTGGGAAGGGTGAAAAAGATATTGTGAACCTTTCTTTAGAATGCCCCCCTCAATCCACCGAAGGGGGACAGGTATAACCATTGTTTATTAATAAGCCCCCCACCGGGGGGGTGGGGGGTACTAAATTTACAGCCCCAGCATCCCGCTCCTGAGATCAGCCTGTATCGCGTTCCCGCCGATCCAGATGCCGTAGAGCACCTTCTTGAAGGCCAGGCCCTCCACCAGTGATTTGGGCACGCCGTTTTTAAAAACCTGTGTACCCTTCCCGGGCAGATACACGATGTCAAAATAATCGCCCGCCTTTATGCCGTCCTTGAAAGTGCCGATGAACTTGTCAATGCCGGCCTGGTAGGGAGCGGTGTTACCGCCGGCGGATTCCTTGAAACCTTCCCGGGTGTTCTCAGCCATGCGTTCAGGCGTGATCAGGCCGGAAACGATGTGGAGACGCACCGACATCGGCTCGTCGGCGCCGCAGATCTTTGCGCTGTCGACGCTCTTTGCCTTCAGGTAGAGGGCGCCGATATAGATGTCCATCATGAACTTGGTCCTGATGCCGGTTCCGTTCAGCACCAGCGCCGTCCCGCCGGCCTTGAAGCTGTCCGGTATGTTTACACCCTTCACGACTTTCGCGTCGGCGGCACAGAAGGCAGTCACGGCAATGATCATTGCAGCAAATATTTTTTTCATGTGATTGAACCTCTTGTGTGTAATTTATTTTTCACCCCCTAAATCCCCCTGAGGGGGACTTCAATGGAAATCACAATTGTTCAAAAGCCCCCCTCCGGGGGGATGGGGGGGGCGGTTCCCAAAATATGGCGACGCGAGGGATGTCCCCCGCGCCGCCAGGTAGTGCATGCGTGATTCGGTCTATTTAACTTTTTCCACCAGCAGCGCCGCGGCGTTGCCGAAGGCGCCGCACAGCGACGCGAGACCGTACTTCTCGTTCGGGAAGTCGGTCTTCAGCACGTTCAGCAGCGTGACGATGATGCGCGCGCCCGACTGTCCCAGCGGATGCCCGAGGGCCAGCGCGCCGCCCCACACGTTGACGCGTTTGAAGGGGGCGTTCTCGTTGTCCAGCTTCAGTTCCCGGATGCAGGCGAGGGCCTGGCTCGCGAAGGCCTCGTTCAGTTCGACCGGGCCGATGTCCGCGGCGGAGAGGCCGGTCTTCTGGAACAGCTTCTGGCAGGCCGGTACGGGGCCGATGCCCATGACCGTCGGGTCGCACCCGGCAAGGACGCCGTAGCTGAACTTGTAGTGGTACTCGAGTCCCAGCTGGTCAGCTTTCTTCCGGCTCATGAGCAGGAGGGCCGCCGCTCCCTGGGTGAGGGGCGACGATGTGGCGGCGGTGACCACGCCGTTCGGCTTGAAAGAAGACGTCATCGCTTTCATCTTTTCCGGCTCTGATTTTGACCGGACCCACTGGTCCTTGTCCACCAGCATCTCGGCGCCGTTGTCGTCGACGCCCTTGACCGGGATTATCTCGTTCTTGAACTTGCCGGCCTGCTGGGCCTCGTAGGCTTTTTTATTCGACCATATGGCCATGTTTTCCATGTCTTCCCGGGCTATCTTGTACACTTCCGCCACCTTCTCCGCCGTGGGGCCCATGGGGAGGTCGGCGCCGTTCCAGTACTTGAGGATCCTCGGGGGAAAATTCATGTTCGCGCCCATGGGGACCTTCTCCATGTCCTCGACGCCGGCGGCAAGCATGATGTCGGCCTGGCCGGTCATGATCGCCCGCGCCGCGTGCATGGTGGCGGACATGCCGGAGGGGCACTGGTTCGTTATCGTGTTGGTCCCCACCGTCACCGGGAGCCCCGACGCGAGCCATCCCAGCCGTCCGATATCGTTCTGCATGCCGGATATGTTCGCGCATCCCACCAGCACTCCGTCAAGGTCCTCCGGCTTGACTTTCTTGTTTCTTTCAAAGATGCCCTGGTAAACATAGGTCAGCAGTTCATCGGGCCTCAAGTTCCTGAACCAGCCCTTGTCCTTGTGCGCCCGTCCGTTCGGGGTGCGCACGCCGTCGATAAATACAGCTTCTTCCATAATGCATTCTCCTGTGCCTGTAAGTGTTTATCCTTCTTCCCGGCCCTGCCGGGGTACGGGAAGATTTTTTATTAATCGATCACACCAATCGAAATAAATGCAATCCGCCAGGGGCGCGGGGTGCGGCCTCAACAGCGGCACCGCGCTACGCCCTCGCTTTTTCCTTTTTGCCTTTCCCTGCATCCGCCGGGTTAGCCGCGTCCTTTTTCGCCATTTCGCGGAGGAGCTTCTTGTTGACCTTGTGCACTTCCGTGAGGGGCATGCTGTCGATTATCATGACAGCCCGCGGCACCGCGTATTTCGCCACCTTCTGTTTCAGATAATCAATGATCTCTTCCTCGGTTATGTCGTTCCGGTACTTCTCCCGCGGCTGGATGTACACGGCGACGCGCTCGCTTCCCTCCCGCTCGGGGTCGGGGACGCCGACGGTCGCGGCCATCTCGACCTTCGGATGGCGGTACAGGATGTCGTCCACCTCGCGGGAATAGACCTTGTAGCCGGACACGATGATCATGTCCTTCGTCCGGTCGACGATGTAGAAGAACCCGTTCTCGTCGAGCCTTACCACGTCGCTGGTGTGGATGAAGCCGTCCTCGTCGATGCCGCTGCCGCGGTCGGGCCAGTAGCCCATCATGCGGTTCGGCCCGCGCAGGAGCATCTCGCCCCGCTCGCCCTTCATCATGTCCTCGATGGAAATCTCGTTCCCGGTCTCAACCGAAAGGAACTTCACTTCCACGTCTGGATAGGGGATGCCGATGGTGCCGCGTTTTTCCGCCGCTCCGGCGCCCTTCTTTTTCGCCGAGTCGGGCTTCTTGCTGGTCAGCTTCGCCATGAGGGCAAAGGCCTTGGTGATCATGAACCCGACATTACGGGTGCCGATGAGCCGCAGCAGGGAATTAAGAAGTAACAGGTTGCCCGGTATGCTCAATACCAGGGTGTTGATCTTCATGGAAGTCCGGCCCCCGAAGAGGCGGACGAGAAACGACGTGTTGAGGTGAGTCGTCGGGGACATCTCGGACAGGCCGTACCCCTCCATGATGCCGCCGCCGGCCTTGCTTTCGAACTTGTCCTGCACGTTGGTCGGCAGCGCCGCCGAACCTGAGACCCCGAGCATCGCGTAGCCGTCGAGTTCCTCGGAAAGCTTCATGAACTGGGTCGGCACCCCGAACTGCATCAGGGGGCAGTGCTCCTTTATCATCTGGATCATGCCGTCGGTGTCCCGCGGGTCCGGCACCAGTATCTGGTTGAAGCCCAGCAAGGTCATGTTGTGCATGACCGAGTGGCCGTAGGTATGAAAGAACGGCAGGCCCATCAGGACCGTGATGGCCCCCTTGAGGAGCATGGCCTGGAGTCCGAAGGCGTACATGCCCTGCATGCTGTTGGCGTAAATGTTCCGGTGCGTCAGCATGCACCCCTTCGCGAGCCCCGTCGTTCCCCCGGTGAACATGAGGGTCTCGATGTCGTTCTCGACATCAAAGACGATATCGGGCGGCGAAGGCGGCGTTGTATCGATAAGATCGGTCATCCACAGGGAACCGGCGGGAACATCCTTCCCCCTTGCCGGCGACGACGCGCCCGGTTGTTTCGAAAAATCGTGGAGATCGCAGAGGATCAGGTATTCTATCTTGCATTTCTTGAGAAGCTGGGCCGCCACACCGGCATACTCAGCCAGCGTCACCAGGGCCCGCGGAGTGCCCTCCCTGAACTTATGCTCCAGGGAGTCGATCGAGTCCAGGGAACTGCTGGGAATGTGCACCAGCCCGGCCCGTGATATCGCGTAATCGGTCAGGACAAACTGGATCGACGTTGGCAGGATAGCGGCGACCCGGTCGCCCTTTTTCAGGCCGAGATTGCAAAAGGCCGTAGCGAACCGGTCGACCTTGTCCTTCAGTTCCGCGTAGGTTACTTTATGATTGAATTGTATGAGTCCGTTTTTCTTGAATTTTTTTGCTGCAGCGTAGAGCAGCTCGTGGACCGGCTTGTCCGGATAGGGCTTCAGCGTAACCGGAATGCCGGTAACCTTGTACTCCTTGTGCCAGGGCAGCGATTGTTGTTTCATGATGATACCCCCCGAACCTTTTAAATAGAAAAAGTATCAAGGGGGTCATTCACTCCCGCCACATAGCCGTCCATCCGGTTTCATGGCGGGAGCTCCTGATCCCCCCGATAACTATCAGACTAAACAGTGTATCTGGAATTGGTCAGTGCACGGCAGCGAGTCTCTGGGACGCGACCGATCCGGTTTTAGCTGAACAACGGCTGCGTTCCCATCGCGAAGGCCATGTCGCCTTCAATCTTCATCGCCCCGGACATGAACAGGTTCACCGGGTTCGTCTCTTTTCTCATGAGGGCGCTGGTGTCCTTGGCGCTCATCTTGAAGACGGAGCTCGGGTCAATGGCGCCGTTCAGGATGGCCTGGAGCTTGACTATGCTGCCGTCATCGTTGGTGATTTCGGCCACGAAGCTTCCCTTGAGCGAATTGAGGGCGTTGTACTTGGCCTTGTTCAGGTCGTTCTGGATCCCCAGGATCATGTCGAGGTTCTGGGTCTTGATCATTTTTTCCATGTCGTCTTTGCTTACTTTCAGCCGGAGCTTCGGGTTCGCGATGTCGCCCTTTTTGAACTCAACGTTGGCGCCGTTCTTCAGGGTATAGCTGTACAGATCTCCGGACACATCGACGACCATGGTGATTTCCGTTCCCGCGAGTTCGGTGGCCGCGTTCGAGTTGGCCAGCATATCCTTTGATACGCTCGGCATTATCTCGGACAGAAGTTTTTCAACGCTGGTGTCAGCAGGAATAGTTGGTATTGAAGCCATAAAGCATCCTCCTTAGGATTGTGTGAATAGTTTCAGTAAAACTGACACGTCAGTTTTACCATACGGTAAATTACGTCAACGAATTTTTTTTATTGCCGTCAAAAAACAATAAATTCCATTGACAAAACAGACCGGGTATTTTATTTTAGACTGACATGTCAGTTTTATCATCGTACGGAATAATGTCAATACTATTTTTCCGTCCGCGGAGTAAAACACGGCAAATTGAACGCGGTGTCGGTTTTTCTTTAAAACCGGACGCATACAGGCCCCTGGCGGCCGATGCACGGAGTGGACCATGCCATATGAAAGCCAATGAGCGCAAGCAATTGATCCTGGAGCGGGCAAAACACCTGTTTTCCCAGAAAGGATACTACAACACCCAGATTTCGGACATTGTCGACGACGCTAAAATAGCCAGGGGTACTGTATACCAGTATTTCAAGAACAAAGATGACATTTTCATCACGCTGATAAAAAATTACTACAATGACTGGGAGCGGTACGTTTCGCTTGAAATGCACAAGGTGGACCTGAAGACCATAACTCCCGTGGACTACCTCGCCTTCAGGGTCAAGCACACGCTCCAGTTCCTGGCCAACGACGCCGACCTCTGCAACATCGTCCTCAGGATGGGGATAGGCCTGAGCGGTGAACTCGAGACCAGCATCAAACGTTTTGAAAAAAAAATCAAGAACCTTATCGTCGGCGACCTGGAGCTCGGCATACGGAACAACAACGTGAGGAAGGACATCGACATCGAGATGACGGGAAACCTGATCACCGGTGCGCTCCTCCGGGTCGCCCTCAATCATTTCGGCAACAAAAAAAACAGGCGCGACGAGGAAGAAATAAACAAGATGACCGGCGAGATCGTGGCCGTCTTCGCTCCCGCTATTTTCATAAAAAAAACTCTCAACGGCACGCGGGAATGAAAAACCCCGGGTGGAGTCCGTGCGCCCGTCATGCCGGCCGCACGGTATCATACAAGATTGTTTTGTGACGACCGTTAAAAAAATAGTTGACTGGCCGGGGCGCCGCAAGTAATTGAACTGACATGTCAGTCTAATTCTACGATCCACATGCAGGAGAAGCGATTATGGAAGAAAGAGATTTCAGTTTTGGAATGTGCGAAGAACAGCGCACGATGAAAGAAACCATCGCGCGGCTTGTGAAGGGCGTCGTCACGGACAATGCCCACGACATGGACGAAAAGAAGGCCATCCCGTCGGAATTCATCCAGAAGGTTTGGGAACTGGGCGCCACGATATCGCCGATACCCGAGGAATACGGCGGGTACGGCATGGAATACTCGCCCATCATGAACACGATCATCCTCGAGGAGCTCGCCGCCGGCGACATGGCCCTGGCCATCGCCGCGACACTGCCTTCTTCATTCCTCTACCCGATCCTGGAAATGGGAACGGACGAGCAGAAGAAAAAGTATATCCCGCCCTACTGCGACGGGACCTACAGGCCGTGCACGGTCGCGATCAACGAGCCCCGTTTCAAATTCGACGCGGTTTCCCTGGAAACGAAGGCCGTAAAGAAGGGCGGCTCATACGTCATCACCGGGGAAAAATGCTTTGTTCCCATGGCGAAAGATTCGGGGCACATGCTCGTCGCCGCGGACCTGGACGGAAAGGGACAGCTCTTCATTGTTTCAAAGGACAATCCCGGCGTTACCATCGGAGAGCGGGAAAAGAACCTGGGACTGTACGCCCTGGAGACCTATCCGGTAACCTTTGAAAACTGCGAGGTCCCGGAAGCCGACCGGCTAGGCGGTTCCGGCGGATGCGACTACGCGAAATTTCTTCAGAAGTCGCGGATAGCCCTCTCCGCCATAGGCACCGGCGTGTCCCGGGCCTCCTTTGAATACGCCAGGGACTATTCGAAAGAGCGCGTGCAGTTCGGCGAGCCCATCGCGAGCCGGCAGTCCATCGCCTTCATGATAGCCGAGATGGCCTACGAGGTCGACGGGATGCGCCTCCTCACCTGGAAAGCCGCGTCGGCCCTCGAAGCGGGAAAAGACGCGAAGCGCGAATCATACCTGGCGAAGATCTTCGCCGGCGACGCGACCATGAAGATAACCGACTACGGCGTCCAGATACTGGGCGGTCACGGCTTCATACGGGACCATCCGGTTGAGCGGTATTACCGCAACGGACGGGGCATCGCCATCCTTGAAGGCATGGCAACGGTGTAAGGATACATGGAGGAATGACAATGATTAACATAGAACCAACCCGGAAAATGATCGAAGTCCGCAACAGCATCAACAACCTGGCCAAGGGCGTGCTCCGGCCGATCGCGCGCAAATATGATGTCAACGAGCACGAATACCCGAAAGAGCTTGAAATGTTCCGTTCCATAAAAATCATGGGCGGCAAGAAGAAAAAGAAAGAAGGGGACGATGCCCCGAAAAGCGACAAGCCGGCCCCTAAGAAGCTGGGCACCAACCTCTCCACGGTCATAAGCATCGAGGAAATGTGCTGGGGCGACGCGGGCCTGCTCCTATCGCTGCCGAACGCCGGCCTGGGCAACGCCGCCATCGCCGCGGTCGCCACGGACGAGCAGATGGAGCGCTTCGGCAACAAGTGGGCCGCCATGGCCATCACCGAACCCGGCTCCGGTTCAGATTCCGGGTCCATCACGGCGACGGCCAGGCTCGAGGGAGACGAGTGGGTGCTGAACGGGGAGAAGATCTTCGTCACCTGCGCGGACCGCTGCGACGTGGTCGTCGTGTGGGCCACGGTGGACAAGAAGGCGGGCAAGTCGGGGATCAAGTCCTTCGTCGTCGAAAAGGACCGCCCCGGCTTCAAGCTGGAGAAGCTCGAGCATAAGCTCGGCATACGCGCCTCGGACACCGGCACCTTCGTCCTCTCCGACTGCCGCATACCCCGGTCCAACCTCCTGGGAAGCGAAGAGGTGAAGACCGCCACCGAGGGCTTCAAGGGCGTCATGAAGACCTTCGACAACACCAGGCCCCTGGTCGCCTCCATGGCCCTCGGGATCACCCGGGCGTCCCTTGACTTCACCCGGGAAAAAATGGAGGAAAGCGGCATCACGCTCGACTACGAGAAAAACCTGAACAACGTCAGCAGCCTGGAAAAGGACTTCTACCTTATGGAAGCCAACCTCGAGGCGATGCGGCTCCTCACCTGGCGGGCGGCCTGGATGGCCGACAACGGCGAGTTCAACAACCTGGAGGCCTCCATGTCCAAGGCAAAGGCCGGACGGTGGGGCACCCTGATAACGCAGAAATGCTGCGACCTCCTGGGTCCCCTCGGGTACACCCAGGACCATCTCGCCGAGAAATGGATGAGGGACAGCAAGATCATGGACATCTTCGAGGGCACCGGCCAGATCCAGCACCTGATCGTTGCGCGGAACGTCCTTGATTTTTCCAGCAAACAGCTCAAGTAACATTTGTCCGGGGCCGTCCCGGAACACCCCCCCGGGGGACTGTCCTATAAGCCCCCGGAATCCCCCGAAGGGGGACTTGTATGGTCCAGTCTCTAAAGCCCCCTCAGGGTGGTGAGGGGGGGGTGAGCCACAGGGCGGCTTCGGCAGTTAATACAAACCAAACACAAGGAGCACTAGTATGAACATCAATGATGTAAAGAAAATCGCGGTCCTCGGTTCCGGAGCCATGGGGCACGGCATCGCCCAGGTGTGCATCCAGGCCGGGATGGCCGTGGTCATGCGCGACATCAAGCAGGAATTTCTTGACAACGGCGTGGCGAAAATCAAGGAGAGCCTTGATTTTCTCGTCAGCAAGGGGAAAATGGACGCGGCGGCAAAAGACAAGGCGATGTCGCTGCTGACAACGACCCTCGACACCAAGGAAGCCGTGGCCGACGCGCAGATCGTCATCGAGGCTGTGCCTGAAATCATGGACCTGAAAAAAACGGTATTCAAAGAAGTTTCCGACGCCTGCAAGGAAGACGCCATCCTGGCCACCAACACCTCGACGATGAGCATATCCGAGATCGGCAGCGTGGTGAAAAACCCCGCCCGCTTCGTTGGCCTGCATTTCTTCAACCCGGTCAACCGGATGAAGCTCGTCGAAGTCATTTACGGGGACAAGACCAGCGACGCGACCGCCGACCTGATGTGCGAAATCACCAAGAAGATCGACAAGATCCCGATCAAGGTCCTCAAGGACCGCCCCGGCTTCATCGTCAACCGGATAAGCGCCCCGAACCAGGCCCTCCTCTCCGCCATCCTCGACGAGGGGAAGACGAAGCCCCAGGAGCTGGACGCGACCATGAAAAAGATGGGCGCCAAGATGGCCCCCTTCGAAACCGCGGATTTCGTCGGCCTCGACGTCTTCTGCCATACCCTGGACTATTACGCCAAGACCCTTTCCCCGCAGTACAAGCCGGGCAAGTACCTGACCGACAAGGTGGCGAAAAAAGAGCTGGGCATGAAGTCAGGCAAGGGAATATACGAATGGAAGGACGGCAAAGCAGTGATCGACATTTCCAAGACATCGGAAGACCTCACCCCGATTCACCTCCTGGCCGTCCAGATCAACGAGGCCGTCAAGGTATGGAAGGAAGGCCTTGCGAAATCGATACAGGACATCGACGACGGCGTGAAATTCGGCATGAACGCCTTTGCCGGGCCCTTCACCCTGGCGGCCGGCATGCAGCCCCAGCAGCTCGCCGACGCGTTGAACATGCTCGCCACCCGGTTCAAGCTCGACATCCTGAAGCCGGAACCGGAAATCGTTGACGGATCATTCAAGACCATGGGAAGATAATTCGCCGCCGGGCGTATCCTGCTTGACGGATGCGCCCGGTCGCACTATAAAGGAGGCACACAATGGCAGATGCAGTATTACTTGAACAAAGAGACAAAGTCGCGATATTGACCATAAACAAACCGAAGGCGAACCAGCTGAGCGGCGAGGTTTTTGAAACGATCCGCAAGTACCTGGATCCCATCGAGATGGACAAGAACACCCTGGCCGTGGTCATCACCGGTTCGGGCGACAAGATATTCAGCGCCGGCGCGGACCTGTCCAGCGGATTCGGCGATTTCAGCGCCGTCGATTTTCTGAAACGTGGACAGGACGTTTGGAACAAGGTTGAATTTTTCCAGAAGCCGATAATCGCGGCCATGAACGGCCACGCACTGGGCGGAGGATTTGAGCTCGCCCTGGCGTGCCATTTCCGCTTCCTGAAAAAGGGCGCCCGCGTCGGACTCACCGAGACCAACCTGGGCATCATGCCGGGATACGGCGGATCGTTGAGGCTGCCGCGCGTGGTCGGCAGATCCAAGGCCCTGGAAATGATGTTCCTGGGCAAGCAGGTCGAGGCTGAAGAGGCCCTGGCCCTCGGGCTCGTCGACCGCCTCTGCGAGGAAGGAAAGACCCTCGATGACGCACTCGCCTTCGCCAATGAGCTGGCGAAGCGGCCGCCGCTGTCGGTCAGGTCCATCCTGAAGGTCACGGCCATGAGCCCGTACGTGTCACCCGACCTACACCTGAAGGTCGAGCGGGAGGAGCTGGCGAAGCTCTTCACCACCAAGGACATGATGGAAGGCATGACCGCCTTCGCGCAGAAACGGGAACCGCAATTCAAGGGAGAATAACGGAGGAACAAGGCCGTTCCGCGCGCCGCGCGGGACGGCCCCGGTCCATGAAACAATTGATCTACTGCATCCTGGCCCTTGCCGCAATCCTTGCGGCGCCCCTGCGCGCGGATTCCCTCACCTTGGGGACGGGCGACAGCTACGCAGTGCCCATCGAAGTCCTGCGGGACAGCAAGGGAACGCTGAAATTCGAGGATGCGCGGTATTCGACGCGATTCGAAAAGACCGACCAGCGCGCCTTCGGCTTCATCAGGGACGTCATCTGGGCCCGCTTCACCGTTACCATACCGGAGGGCAATGATACCGAATGGTTCCTCGAGATCGGGTATCCGTTGCTGAACACCATTGACATCTACATCCCCGTGGACGACCACAACTACACCGCGAAGCGTTTCGGGAACAAGCTCCCCTTCGACCGGCGGGACATCGACCATCATAATTTCCTTATCCGCCTCAATTCCGACCCGGGGACCTATACCTACTATCTCCGGTTCCAGACCGACAGCTCCATGAACATTCCCATGACGATACATTCCCTCAAGAACGTCATCTCGGAAATCAACATACAGAAAACCGTGTTCGGGCTCTTCTACGGCGCCCTGCTGATCATACTGGTCTACAACCTGCTCCTTGCCATATCCATGAGGGACCTCACCTACCTGTCCTACGCGGTATTCATCGCCGCGCTGGGGGTCGTGTCCCTGGAGCTCAACGGCTACGGCTTCCAGTACATCTGGCCCAACAGGATGTGGATGAACGACATGATTCCCTTCTTCCTCTTCGCGACGAACCTGACCCTGACCGTCTTTTCGATGATGTACATAGAATACAAGCTTCTTAATAACTATTTCAGGATACTACTCCTGGTATACATCGGGATCATCTCGGCGTTCCTGCTGGCATCGCTTGCCATGCCCTATCACCTGAGCATCATGATCGGTGCCGCCGCCTATCTGCCCGGTATCACCCTCGTGACCGTGCTGTCGGTCACCCTGATCCTGAAAAAAAGGCGCGAGGCAAACTGGTACACCATCGCGTGGTCCTTTCTGTTCGCCGGGGTCATCGCCACCGTGGGCAACCGCTTCGGCCTGCTGCCCAACAACGTCGTAACGCTGTGGGGGTTCCAGATAGGGACCGTCTTTTCCATCGCGCTTTTCTCCCTCGGTCTCGCCGACCGCGTGAACATTTTAAAGAACAACCTCGAAGAGATGAACGTCAACCTCGAGAACAAGGTCGAGGAGCGGACCAAGCAGTTGACCCAGGCCAAGACCGAGATCGAGGCAACCATGGAGGAGCTCGAGGCAATCAACGACCAGCTCATCCAGACCAACCGGGAGCTCGAGGACTCGCAGATGATGTACCGGAAGGACATGAACATGGCCGCCTACCTCCAGTCGTCGCTGCTGCCGAAGAAGCCACCGCCATCCGACCTGTATGAGTTCGCCCTGCTGTTCCTCCCCAAGTCGGGCGTGTCCGGCGACTTCTATGATTTCTACATGGA
Source organism: uncultured Spirochaetota bacterium (assembly GCA_937872225.1). GTDB lineage: Bacteria > Spirochaetota > UBA4802 > UBA4802 > UBA5550 > RBG-16-49-21. The sequence continues at coordinate 782 of CALMRZ010000025.1, read as the reverse complement.
CAATGACCGGGTGGCCGGCGTGGGAATTTTCGACGTCTCCGGTCACGGCATCGCGCCGGGGCTCCTCACCCTCATGGCGAAATCGATCGTCTCCGCGAGCTTCACGGAGCACCGGAAGGAGAGCCTGACGGCCGTCGTGGAAAGCATCAACAGGAAGCTCATCTCCGAGATTAAGGACGTGGACAACTACCTGACCGGGGTGTTATTGAGGTTTGTGGAAGACCGCATCGAGTACATCAACTGCGCCCACCCGGACGTGATCTGCAAAAAGGTCGAAATCGACAGGACCGGCAAGGTCCTTGACAGGAGCGGGAAGCGGATCAGCGGGCCCATCCTCGGCATAGACGCGCAGGGCTCAAGGGATTTTTCAAGCTTCGAGGAGGTATCCTTCAAGCTCAAGCAGGGCGACACCCTGCTCCTGTATACCGATTCAATGCTGGAATCGACGAACCAGGAGGGAAAGTCCTACGGCGAGACCATGCTGATGAAATCGTTGCAGAACGCGAAGGGCGGCACGGCCCAGGACATGCTAAACAACATCATCGGCGATTTCTTCAATTACATCGCCCCGCGTGAAATCATCGACGATCTCACCGTTATCCTTATAAGGAAAAAATAAGAATTGATGACGGGGTCACGTGACCCCGTAGCATAGTTACACCTTCCCGCGCAATGCCCCGATGGTGTCCTTCAGCTTTTTCATCGCCGGCCCGTCCTCGCGCCACACGTGGCACGTATTGAGAAGGGTCTTCATGAAGAACCTGGCCCTGCCGGGATCGGAA
>CALMRZ010000024.1 GCA_937872225.1 uncultured Spirochaetota bacterium | reverse complement strand
CCGGGAAGTTCCAGTTTTTTGATATCAGTGAGCCGATGGTGGAATGGCTGATGCCGATGGATATTTCCTCCATGGTGGTCGTGGTGATTTTACGGTTATTGACGATGTCCGCGATCCGCTTGACGAGCTTTTTGTCCGTCGCCAGGAGCACGATCTTTCCGAGGTCGTGTAGGAGTCCGGCCATGTACACGTTTTCAACGATGCCGGTCATGCGCAATGACATGGCGATGTTCCGCGCGTAAAACGCCACCCGGTTGCAATGGTCCCATATCATCTCGAAGCTGCTGTACCGCTCGTTCAGTATGCGCCGGGCGTTGCTCGCCACCAGGATCGCGTCAAGGTTCTTTAGGCCGATCGTTACCACCGCGGTCTTGATGTCCTCGATGCGCTTGCCCGGAACGATGCCGGCCGAGTTGGACAGCTTGATCACATCGGAGCTGAGGGCCGGGTCTATCTTGAGCCGTTTGACGATGTGGTCCATGGATGAATCGGGATCGTGGCAGAGCCTCTGGAGCTGCAGGATGTTCTCCGGGAAGGTGGGGATCCCTTCTATCTCGTTAAGGATATGCTCCTTCACCCGGGTGGTTATTTCATTCGCTTTCAGGACCGAGGGTATCGTGAGGGACGTCACCGTGGTCTTTCCCGCCGCTTCAATCTTGTAGTTGCGCGCGTCGATGCCCATGTTTTTCAGGAGCAGTATGGTGAGAACGATACCCAGGCCGGCGCCCTCGGTGTCGTCCTCGATTTCGCTGTATGCCTCGGAAAAGTCGTTGTACTGGATCGCTTTCTGTATCCGGTAGTTGATGCGGTCCAGTTCTACCGGCAGGATCGGGGAATTGTTCGCCACCGTGATCTTGATCGTGTTGGAGGCCTGTTCGAAGGATATCTGGACGTAGAAATCGCTCCGCTTCAGGTCGGCTTCGATAGAGTCGAAATCGCCCACGATCTCCTTCTTGAACTTCTCCATACCCTTCTGATACTGGGACTCGTCATTGATATCGAGATCGGTCTTGAGAAAGAAGGTGCGCTTGGCGTTCGCCTTGAGGGCGTTGATGATGAGCTCGCGCAGGATGGTTATGACCGAATTGAGAAGATAGATCTGGTCGTTTTTCGACAGGAGCCGCGCCAGGACGCTGTTGAGGACCATGAGGACCTTTTCGTTGACGTACTTAAACGACAGCTTGAGAGGTTCCCCCTTTTCTATTTTAGAAGATATTATCTTTCTGTTGGTAATATCAACCATATCGGCGATTTTTTGTGATAAGATTCCGGATGGGAGAGGTCTTCATCCGCCCAAGCATACTATGGCGCGGAATCGGTAGCGTCAAGTAATAAATGGGGGAGGTGCTATGCGCCGTCTGGTTCCCGTTCAAGTATCTCCCGGGAAAGGGCTATCAGCTTTTCTTTTTCATTCAGCTCCGGGTTGTCCAGAACGGCCTCGAGAAGATGGTTGAGAACGATGCCTATTATGGGGCCGGGGGTTAGCCCGAATTCTTCCATGAGTATGGTGCCGTTTATGTTCAGGTCGCGGACAGAGAAGGCGTTTTCCTGTTCGATCACATGGTCAATGCGCTTCTTCAGGCGTTCAATGGGGGCCGGAAGCCCCCTTCGGGCGCCATTGCCTTTCCGGTCGGCCATGCGAAGAGTGAACAGATCCTCGATATTGTCCAGACCGACCTTGCGGATAAAACGGCGGACGGCGCCGTCGGTCCATTCGTCAGTGTAGTGGAACATGTGGTTCAGGATCAGGTTGTTGACGGTCTCTGTCTGCTCGTTGGAGAACTTGAGGCGCTTCATGATCTTCTTCACCATTTTGGCGCCGATCACTTCATGGTTGTAAAAGGTGAAATCGCCGTCCTCACCGGGCTGCCGCGTCGGTAGTTTCCCGATATCGTGAAGCAGGGCTGAAAGGCGTATCATGGGATGTTCCCGGGGAGCGGCGTCGCAGGAATAGATGCTGTGATAGTAGACGTCGTAAATATGGTACCGGTTCTGCGATACGTTGTAGCACTCGGACAGCTCGGGAAGGAACAGCTCCAGGAGACCCGTCTCTCTCAGATATTCGATGCCCACGGACGGTTTTTCAGTTTCGAGGATCTTGAGAAACTCGTCCCGGATCCTTTCCCGGGAGACGTTGCGGACCACGTCAAGGGTCTCCGGTATCGCCCGGAGGGTCTTTTCCTCTATGATGAAATTAAGTTTTGAAGCGAACCGGCATGCCCGTATGGGCCGGAGGCCGTCTTCGGTGAACCGCATCACGGGATCCCCGATAGTCCTGATGATCCTGTCCCTGATGTCCTTCACGCCGTCAACGTAGTCGATAAGCTCGCCGCTCTCGGGATCGTACGCCAGGCCGTTTATGGTGAAGTCGCGACGGTCGATGTCGACCCTGAGGTCTTGTGAAAAGGAGACCGATTCCGGGTGGCGGCCGTCGAAGTACTTGCCGTCGGCGCGGTATGTCGTTATTTCGAACTGCCATTCGTCGATGATGACCGAGACCGTCCCGTGCTTGATCCCCGTGGGGATCGTTTTGCGGAAGAGCTTCACTGTTTCATCGGGGCGCGCGTTGGTGGCGAAGTCATAATCGTAAATGTCATTCCCGAGGATGAGGTCGCGAACTGACCCGCCGATGAGATAACACTCAAACCCGGCGTTCCGGAACTTTTTAATGACCTTCAGGATCGCTGGCCTGACGTTTTCCGGAATGGCTATGTCGAGATTCATCTTCTCCATGGGAGGGACTTACCGGTAATGTAGAATAGGGTCCTGCGACAACGGGCAGTACCGCACCAAGGGGCAGTTAAGTATCAGGGCCGATATTAGTCAATGGATTTTTCCGGGGCCTCCGGCAGCGCGGTTATTTAATCTCTGACCCCTGATAGGGGCGCGCCGTTACCGGTTTTGAAGGCTCCGATTCATGGTTGTAGGCGGTGTCAGGCTTATAGGAGTCGTACGCGCTCACCGAGAAGTAGTAGAGAACCGTGTTCTGTAATAAGGGATAGTGCAGTTTGTCAAACCTGTCATGGGCCCGGTTTTCATCTATGACATCGTTGGTTATCCTGACCTGGATATAGTTCCCGGCCCCGGTGCCGTTGGTGATCCTGGCGCCGTTGACGGTCGTCAGTATGCCGTCATAGCGGCCCGGCGTTATCCCGTAATAGATCTTATAGCCGAGGATGTCATGGTCTACGTTTTTCTTCCACCTGAGAGTGACGCTCCGGTCGCCGGCGGCCACGGCCTCGAGGAAGAGGGGCGGATTGGGAGGATAATCAAGGCGGTATTCAAGAACAATGTCCGACAGGCGCGGGGCGCGCTTGCCGTCGGGGGAGGCGACGAGATGCGCCCGCCACTGGTAGTATTTTCCCCTGAGGTATTCGCCGTCCTCCTGTTTCGCCAGGAATATTTTTTTCTGGTTGTTGCCGATCCGGTACCACTTGATGTCGACGTCGTTCGCCCTGAAACTGCGGTCGGATATCCTGAACTCCATCCAGATGAAGGTGTCTTCCGGGGCGTCCTCCTTCCACTTGAATTCCTGGACCTTGGTCCCGGTCCCGGAAAACCGGTAAACCGGGCTCGTGATGACGCCTTCTACGTTGTAGGGGATGCGCCCGATCCTGCCGACTGAGCGGTAATTGCGGTAGGCAAGCTCCGTGACCTTTTCCAGGTCTTCAAAATGGCGGTACGATATCCTGAACTCATCCATCAGGCCCGCGTAACCCTTTCCGATGTATGCCGGAGGCGAATCAAGGCACTGCAGCTTCCCCTCGGGCGAGCGGTAGCCGAAAGACGGCGCGTACACGCCGTTGTACGCCTCGCCGCTTTCGGTGACGTAGAGTACCTCGTCCTCCTCTCCGTCAAGGTACTTAACCAGCTTTCCGCTGAGGCGGTCAAAGCTGAGGCCGAAGTGGTGCCATTTCAGCCTGGTCAGGGGGGTGCCGCGCCGCATCACGACATCGTAGACCTTCCGGTCAGGCCTGTCGAAAACGCCGTAGAGGGCGGCGATGACGGCGCCGTTCGAGATGGATATTTCTATTCCCCGTTTTGTGCCGGAAAAATACCCGACGCGGGAAAAGAGGACGCTCCCGTCGCGTAGCTCGTAGGGCATGAACCTGAACTCGACGGTGAAGGAGCCGAGATCGTCGCAGGTTCCGAGCCAGGCGCCCTTCACGGTCTCGATGGTCACGCCGTGCTCTTTCTTGAAGAATTGCGCGCAGCCCTTTCCGAGAGCGCCGCCGCCGGTTTTGAAGTTGTAATCGCTGGCGGTGATGCGGTAGTGACGGGTGTCGTCCCGGGCAAGCCTGCGTGAAGGTGTGTTGAATGAAAGAACGATATCGGTGATGAGGGGATCGCTGGACTTCCGGTAGGTGAGGTCTTTAACGGTATAGGCCGTTTTTCCGTCGTCGAGCTGCACGGCCCTCACGTTGTGAAGATACTGCTTCGGAATGGAAGAAAACTCAACGGTGCCGCCCGCGTCGGGACGCGGGGAGAGCAACATCCCGCACAGGGGGAGCAGCAGTAACAGTCGCGATCTTCTCAAAGGCATTTCTTTTTCCCGGGATATGTTTCTGCGGAACGGGTTCGTTATCGTTTTTCCCAACGGGCTTTTTCGAGTTCTTCTATTTTATCAAGCCGCTTCCGGTGGCGGCCCCCCTCAAAGGTCGCGTTGAGCCACCGGTCCACGATCCTGAAGGCCAGTTCATCGCCGATGACCCGCGCCCCCAGGGCCAGCACATTGGCGTCGTTGTGCCGTTTCGACATCTCGGCCATGAATTCGTTGCAGCAGAGCGCCGCCCTGATGCCCTTCATTTTGTTGGCGGTTATGGATGCCCCGATGCCGGTTCCGCAGATGACGATTCCGCTTTCAATGGCGCCGTTCTGGATGTTGCGGCACAATGCGGCGACGTAGTCGGGATAATCGCATGAGTCCTCGCTGAACGTGCCCGCATCGTCAAACTCTAAGGCGCCGAAATGCCTCTTTATCGCTTCTTTTAACCTATAACCGCCATGGTCCGATGCTATGCCGATTTTCACGTTGCTCTCCGATACCAGTTCCGATGCTCTTACGTATGTGACATATGCGGGATATTTTATCAATTACATTTTATTGCCCGTTGATAATAATATACGGCAGAGGAATGGTCTCACTAATAACTATCCTGCGCTGCTTCTCCGACGATATACGAAATATTTTTTAATAATGCCTGATTCGCCGGTACTCAGGGATTTGCCTATCCTGACTTATCCACAATAATGGCTGTTATATGTCCTGTATCTTCTGAAATTCTGTAGCGCGGAACCGGTATTAATATTTTTTTTAATTATTATGCTCCTGAATTTTTTTATTAACCTAACCCTTGATTTTTCCAGAAGATATCCATTATGTCTCATTTATTGAGAGATAGGTGATGAATGCTATGCCGGGAATCATCGTTTTTTTTTTATGTCCTCCTCGGAATTTTTCATTTTTATGTGGATAATGTGGATAACTTTGTGGATAAATTGACAATTTTGAACATTGTACCGTTTTTTTATTGCATATTTTGTTGTTCTTTTTAGTTTCAACTCGATCAGTACCGATGATACAAGTAACGGCTTTATTCGGACTGACATTGATGCTATCGCGATGAAAGCGCAAAAACAGGAGTGTTGCCAATGGAATATAAATTTTATATGGTGGAAAAAAAGCCTCCCCTGGCGTGGGTGTATTTAAACAGGCCTGAAAAAAAGAATGCCATGAATGCGCCGGCATGGTACGAACTCATCCCCATCATGGAAGACCTTGACGGCGATGACCAGGTGCGCGCCATCATTCTTGCCGGCAAGGGAACCATGTTCAGCTCCGGCATCGATCTGATGGGGATGATCCCCGAGCTGCCGGAGCTTGTTGAAAAAGAACAGAAGGGCGGGACCAAGCAGAGCCTGTACAGGAAGATACTCCGCATGCAGGACGGGCTTTCCTGCATTGAATCGTGCCGGAAGCCGGTCGTGGCCGCCGTACACGGCAAGTGCATCGGAGCCGGGCTGGACATGATCACCGCCTGCGACATCCGTCTTTGCACGGATGACGCGGAGTTCTCTCTGCGCGAGGCAGCGGTGGGCATCACGGCCGACATGGGCGTGCTGCAGAGACTGTCGAACATATGCGGGCAGGGGATAACCAGGGAACTGGCCTTCACCGCAAGGAATATAACGGCGAAGCGGGCAAAGGAAATCCACCTGATCAATGAAACCTATGCCGGGCAGGATGAGTTGATGAAGGCAGCTGAACAGCTTGCCCGGGAAATAGCGGACAATTCCCCCGTCGCGGTCAAGGGGACAAAAATAGTGCTGAACCAGCTCGTCTCTTCCCAGGTAAAGGAGAACCTGGCGTACAACGCGATCCTGAGTGCCGCGATTCTTCCGAACAACGACCTGTTTGAGGCGGTAACCGCCTTCAGCCAGAAGCGGAAACCGAACTTCAGCGGTTCCTGACAGGAGGGATGGGAAGTGAAGGTGAAGAGCACCCTTCCGTTGTAAAAAATTCTTGTAAAAAATGGTAAAATGTTTAATTGATGATTATTCCGGTCGTTAGACAAATATGAAAGTTAAGATAAAACAATATCACGGGAAATTCCGTCTCAAATTTTTCGAGAACTACTATGTTTTCAGGAAGAAATTCCTGAAAATGTGGGACCGGTTTGTCGAAAAGGGCCATGAGAAAATGACCGTGATGTTCATCCCCCATAACGAGCGGAAAATATTCAATTTCCAGATCTCCAAATTCACCATATCGTTTTTTTTCCTGCTCTTCCTGGTTGTCCTGGTGACCTCGTCGTATGCCGTGATCAAGCACGCGGCGGTCAAGCGGGAGGAGCAGCGTCTCCTTATGACCTACGAGGATATCCGTTCACACCTCCTCCGCTTTGAAAAGCTGACGAACAGCGTGGCCGAGCTGGTCGAGGAGATGAAGCCGGATGTCGAGGAGCTGTACGAACTCACCGCCGGGCCGGAAGAGATCGGAACGATCTGGGACCTGGACCAGATGGATAAAAAGGATTACGAAGAGCTGCGGAAGCTCCAGCATGTACTCCCCGAAGAGATCTTCACCATCAAGGACATCCAGAAGGACATCATCTGCACCACCAATACCATTAAGACCGTTAAAAATTTCGTCGATGTACGGAGCAAGGTGGTGCGCGACACTCCTTCGATCGTGCCGAACCCCGGCCATATCACCTCGCTTTTCGGCTGGCGCCGTTCCCCCTTCGGACATGGAAGGGATTTTCATTCCGGCATCGACATTGCGGCGCCTCCGGGAACGGAAATCCGGGCGACTGCGCCGGGCAGCGTCATCGCTGCGGGGTGGAGCGGAGGATACGGATGCATGATCCGCATCAAGCACAAGTACGGGTTTGAATCCCTCTATGGCCACTGCCAGCGGGCGAACGTGAACGCCGGCCAGACCGTCAAGAAGGGCGATGTCATCGGCTACGTGGGCCAGACGGGAAATGCCACCGGCAATCACTGCCACTATGAAATCAGGCTGGGCGATATACCTATCAACCCATATCCATACATGAGCAGGATATGGTAAACAAAACAATGGCTTCTCCAACACTGTATGCTGAAACAGCTGTCCCACTATATCTGGTTCGCGGCGGTGGCCGGTGCGCTGACGGCCGCTGTTATCGCCAATTCCAGGGGACAGGGCTTCAGGGAAAAGCTGCTTGATTACATCGACGACAATGCCGTCACCGGTGAAGTAACCGTCCGCACACTCGATCCCTCCGAATCATCATCCCTTGACGACAGGTATGACATGTTTTCCTACCGCTCCGGCGACTGGGAAGATTACATCATCGCCCCGCGCTACAACGACCTCGAGGGCAGGCAGAAACGCACCGCACTGTACCGCGGCGATGACGTGCGCATAGAAACATACGGGACGCTGAGCCTTGACCTCAAGTACGGGCAGTCGATGTTCACCCGCAAGCGGTACCAGGAGTATGACCAGGACAAGGCCGTCTCGCAGCTGGTGCCGGACGGCTTCAACGCCACGCAGGATATCCAGATACATGTCGAGGGGACCGTCGGCGACCGCATGAATGTCTACATTGATCACGACAGCCGGAAAAAGGACAACCGTTATGTCCTGAAGTACCGGGCCCTCAGGGACGATGAGCTGATCCGTGAACTGAACGCCGGCGAGATCGATATCAATTTCCAGGGTTCGAAGTATGCCGTGTATGACAACAATACCGCCAAGGGACTCGGGGTCGACCTGACCCTCCAGAAGAACAAGTTCAAGCTGAAGGCCTTCGGCAGCGTTACCCGCGGCAACACGGAAACAGAGGTGTTCCGGGGCAATTCCATGCCCGGCAACATGAAGCTCTCGGAGTTCCAGTACGTAAAGGGCGTGTATTACCAGATCGAACCCTATATCAGGTATAACAACAACATCGATCCCCCCCATCCGTCCAACTACACGCTGAAACCGGTCAACCTGAACCCCTACGGCTTCGAGATATACGTCGACGACCAGGACCCCTACAACAAGCAGAACATCATCGAGCTCCCCCGGTACGGCGGCTATTACCGGAAGATGCAGGCCGGGACCGATTACAAGATCAACTGTACAACCGGCCTCGTCCAGTTCATGAGGCCGGTGCCGGACAAGGCGCGGGTGTTCGCGGTATACAATCTCCTCGGAACCTCAACGGACCCCTCGGCGCTCCTGCCGGGCGACCCGCGGCATCCCGGGGGCGGCTTCTCGGGAAAAATTTTCGTCTTCTTAAAGTACGGATATTCCCTGAGCAACGACCCGGTCCCGGCTCCGAACCACCCCGCGCCGGACGTGTACGAGGTGCGGTCTTTCTATACCATAGGCGACAGGTATATCCTGCCGAATAATTTCAGCCTGAGTTTCTTCCAGGAAAACGGCGTCATGAGCCAGAACGACATCGCGAGCCTTGGAAACTACACGGTTGATTACACCAGGGGCGTCATCCAGTTCGTGTACCGCGAGCCGTACAAACAGCTCCTGCTTGCCAGCGGGGCGGCCGGGCAGATCTACGTGGAGCACCAGCCGGCGAATGTCTACGATTATTCGCGCTACCGGATCAAGATTGACTATTTCAAGGATGCCCGGAGCTTCCAGCTCAATCATCTCAACATCATACCGGACAGCGTGGTCGTGAAGATAGACCAGAGGACGGTTTCGGAGACCCTTTACACGGTGGATTATACGGCGGGATACATTACCTTCAACTGCCCGAACAATCCCCTGATCGGCCCCGAGACGCTGATTGAAATACGATACGAATATCTCCCCCTGAATTCCCAGGAACAGTCTTTCGTGGGCGGGATCAGGACTGAATATGAATTCAGCAGGGACCTCAAGGTGGGAGGGAGCATGCTCTATTCACGCACCGGTAATGATGAAAAGGTCCCGGTCATAGGCAGCGAGCCGACGCAGACTGTTTTTCTCGAAGGCGACGTGGCGCTTCACCTGGACGGCCGGCGGCTGGCGCAGTTCACCAATATGTTCACGCGCGACAAAAGAAAGGAGATCCCCCTCGAAATTAACGGATATGCGGAATACGCAAAGAGCTACAAGAACGTCAACACCTTCGGGAAGGCGCTGATAGACAACATGGAGGCGTCGGAAGACGTGGTGGTGCTGTCCCTGAATGAACGGGACTGGATATACTCGTCGCGCCCCTCATCGCTGCCCGCCGGCGTGCGGGGCATTCTGAATTATTATTACTTCAGGGATCCCTCCAATCCCGCCGTCCTGAAGGGGATCGAATATACGCCCCTGGCCCCGAAAATACCCTATGCGAGAAAGGCGGGGCCCTACAATGTCGCCACGGGCCACGTGGTGAGCACCGTCATGAGCCTGACGGCCCAGCGGTCACTGGTGATGGACTTTGAAGGCGCCGGCAATTACGTGGCGGTCGTGACGCGGGATTTTTCAAATACCGCCGTGGACCTCTCCGCCATGCAGTGCGTCGAGATATCGTACCGGTATGACGGATCCGCTGACGCCGACCTCTATCTTGACATCGGGAAGATAAACGAGGACTCCGACGGCAACGGAGTGATGCAAACCGAAGACCTGAACCTCAACGGAATCCTGGATTCGGACCCCGCCAGGGGCATAACCGAGGATATCGGCTACCAGTTCCAGGAGGCGGGCCATCCCGCGACAAGGATCGGCGGCGGTGCCGGCTACAGCAGGCTCACCGTGGGGGACGGGGTCCTGACCAGCGAGGATCTGAACGGAAACGGGACCCTCGACACGTTTGAAAATGTCTATTCCTTCCAGGGGCAGCACGTCTCCCTTCAGTCGTCGAACGGCAGCTGGCAGGTGGCGCGAATCTTCGTAGACCGCTCCACCTTGACCCAGTCCGAGACGAACCTATTGAGGGAAGTTGAATCGGTCCGTCTCTTCATACGCAAGAACCCCGGCGCCACCGGGCGCGTCTATATCGATTCGATCAAGTTCGTTTCATCGAAATGGCGGGAGGCGAGCCTCGGCACCGCGCCGGCATCGCCGGACCATCTGAAGGTCTCGACTATAAACAACTTCGACGACGGTGAATACCGCTGGGAAGCGTTCTCCATGGTGATGCGGGACGTGTACAAGGCCATGTACGGAGTGAAGAACAATACCGAGCTGCTGAAAGACAAGGAATCCTCCCTGAAGCTCGAGTACGCCATTCCCGCCGGGGCGCAGAATGTTTCGGTGACCCGGCGCTTTCCGAAGCCCATGGACTTCCGGAGCTACAAGACCCTCACCGCATGGGTCAACGTCCGCGCCTTCACACCGGGAGATCAAATCGGCATCATCTTCGGTTCATCGGACACGGACTACCTGGTGTACCGGATGGAAATGAAATTTCCGCGGGTATGGCAGGAACTGCAGATGCGTCTGAAGGAAAAATCGGGCGGCTACCTGATCCCGACCTCGATGTCCGGCCGGCCCGACCTGAAGCGCATCACCATGATGAAGATCGTCGTCTATTCATCGGCGCCGCCCAGCGTCGGAGCCTTGTGGCTGGACGAGATCTACCTTTCCGAACCGGAGGTCGAGGAGGACACGGCCCACTGGTATGAGGGCGAAATAAAAGCAACTAAGCCGATGTATGTGACGAAAGGAGGTGTCCCGATCATGTCCGATATAAGCGTCAAATATATACAGAAGGGACACGGCGCCAAATTCAGCACCATCGGCAAGAAGGATCTCGACATGTCGGAGGAATACCAGCAGGTTTTTTCATCCTTCGCCATACTGCCGAACTGGAACACCAGGGTTGACTATATCAAGGAGAAGTCCGATACCGACAGCCTCAATGAGGAAGTGGACGTGACCCAGCGGGGTAAAACCATGAAAAACACCATGGTGGCTGTCACCGATTATGTGTCGGATAAAAACTGGGTACCCAGCATCAAGCTGATGTACAGGTACAACGACTATGATAACACGATGAACGAAACCATAACAGGCCGGAGCGTCAAACGGATAAAGAAACAGCTGAACCACGCGCCGGTCCTGCTGTATCGCCAGTCCATAGATAAATTTCTCTGGGGGCGGCTGACCAATGAACTTCTTATGTCCATGTTCTTTAAGAAAGAGCAGTCGAAGAGGAGTTCCTATGAGATGACCCTTGAGGACCTGAACAGCAAGACTTCCATTCTGGAGTTCGAAAAGAGACAGCGCAGCGATATCAAATACAACATGGATTATACCCACCGCATATTTTATTTCAGGCCCACGATACAGGCCGGCTCGGAGGAGGTGGTGGCATGGGTCGGGAAATCCCAGACAAACAGGACGGATCTCCTCTATAATTTCAAGGGCGATTACCACGTCCCCTTTGTCTACAACCGGAACTGCCGGTATGTCGAGCGGAACAAGAACTTCAGCGTTACGGCGGGGCTGACCGATTTCAGCTACGCTGCCGTCGGGTACAAGGTGGACATACAGTATTTTGAAAACCGGTTCCGCGATTTTAACCTGGAATCCGCTTCGCAATATGGATACAAAAGGGCCAAGGACGCACAGACCCTTGTCGGCACAAGCATCGATGTTCCCTTATACCTGTATAAGATCGCCGTCCTCAAGTTCATCAGGACCTTTTCTGTCAATTACAACCGCTCGCTTTTCCTGAGCGAGACCAATGTTCCCTATGAGGGGGAGCGGAAGGATCCCCTGGATGAAAAGTATGGCATAACCCGCACGGTCAGCAGACTGGCCGGTGCGGGCTTCAACATCTTCCAGTATTATCCCTTCTGTTTTTTTGTCGGCAGGAACAACTACGCCCGGGGCAGGGATTACATTTACACCACCATGAACGCCCCCATTGCGTATAAGAACGGCACGACCGCATCGGAGTACAACAATAACCTCCGTCTCCTTGATAATTTTTCCGTCACCTGGTCGGTCGACCTTGACAAGGTGACCATTACCTCGAATTCCGGTCTCCACCAGATATGCGAGCGGCAGGACCTGATGGGGGTGCCGAACCAAACGGTCAATGCCAGCTTTGACATAAACGTGAATTTTGACCTGATGAAGCTCCTGCATTTCTGGTTCTTCAGGCCCAACCGCGAGGGGATCCCCTACCATGCCGCTTTTATGACCGTGGGATACAAATTCGACATGAACATGATGATCACCCAGAATATCGAGGAACAGGTCCACACGCCGAACGTGGGCCTGAGCTTCAAGCGCGACAGGGCCAGCCTGACCCTTGAGTTCGGCATGGGGCTTAAATATAAAAACAGCAAGTACTACATCCCGTGGAATCCCCTGAAACTTTCGGCCAGGGATTATGTCTATTATCACAACATGCCCTTCAATGTTTTTTACAAGGACACGGACACCGCGTATACCTTCACCGCCCTTTTTGAAACGGACGTGCTGTGGATATACAAATTTTTTTCGCTCTTCTACCGGCTCACCGCCATGCCGATATTCAATCTCGAGTATTCCCTTAAAATGAACCGTTATAATTACCTGCTGACCACGTCGCCTCAGCCCGTGGATGTTCACATGATCAAAAGCAAACTGACCCTTGATCTCCATAAAAACATCCAGGGAGGCTTGAACGCGCGTTTTATACTGGAACAGTACCGGAACAGGAAAAACCTTAATTATTACAACGTAAAGGCGAGCGACCTGAAGAGGGAAGTATTCTCATATGAAGTAGGAGCAAATTTCACGCTTCTCTTCTGACAGTGTTTCAGGGCCGGTTTTGTGAAGTGAATTTCTGATTCTTATCAAACAAGTCCCCCTCCGGGGGACTCAGGGGCATTTAGGACATCCCCCTGGCGATACACCGGCTGGGGCGCCGACGTTCACTTGAAGTAATTGCGGAATCGGTTCCTGATCTTTTGGTAAAAGCCCTTCAGTTCGGTGATGTACATGTCCTCCCTGCTCTTTTTCAGCAGTTCAACGGTGGAAAGCTGGATGACGTCCCAGAGCTTGTGCCGGTCCGGACAATGAAGGAAATAATCAATATCGACCTGGTATGCGCCCTTGAACCTGCGCGCCCCTCCATCGGGGGATATCTGCTTTATTATGCCGTCCAGGTTCAATAGTTCGCTGGATGAACGGAACGAGGCGTCAATGGTCAGGTGGCCCCATTCGGGATCCTCAACGGCGGCGAAGACGATGACCGTGCTGAACTGCTCGCGCTTGAGGAGGAAATCGGCGATGATGGCGATGCTGTCCCGTTCGCCCGAGTCCACGAACCCGACCCCGGCTATGAGCCAGTCCTTGTAGGGCGTCTTGTTCTCAATGGCGTTTTTCAGCAGCCGCAGTGTCTCCCGGGAAAGGGGGGTGCTGCTTATCCTGTTGAAGGTATCATGGTCCGCGTACCGGGAAAGGTAGTCCAGGGCTTCATAATCAAGCCGTCCGGCATGGGAGTATTTGTCGGTATCGGTATAAATCCCGTAGAGAAGGGCGGTGGCCACCGACGTCATGATGCCCGGTTCAAGGCCCTTTTCCAGTTCCCTGATGAGGAGAGCCACGAGGGTGCATGTCGAGCCCGCCTCGACGTCTCTCAGGATGAAATCAGCCTTCGGTTTTTCCTCGGCCGGTTCATGGTGGTCGATATAAACGGCGCAGGGCAGGTCCCCGACCAGTTCTCTGGCGGCAAGGGACGGGTGGTCGGTGATGATATAGGCGTCGAACTCCCTCGTGTCCGGCGCATGGGGCGAGATGCCGAGGGGTATGCCGAGGATGTCGACAAAGGCGCGGTTTTCCGGAAGTGAAATTTTCTTTGTCGCGATCATTGAACAGGATACGTTCAGGGAGCGACACACGGCGCTCATGGCATAGGATGAGGCGATGGCATCCGGATCGGGGGAGCCCTTGATGACTATCAGGATGTTCCGGTATCTTGCTATGGACGCCGCAAGTGCTTTTGAGGAAGCTTTCACAGCTCTTCTCACTGGTACTTGAAGATTATCACGCTGACATCGTTGATCTGTTTCCTGCCGGCTATGAACGCTGTGTAATCATCGAAAACCAGGTGGGCAAGGTCTGACGGCGATTTGCCCTTCCCGGACCTGATGATTTCCTTGACCCTGGTGAAACCATAGACGTCGCCGCGGTCGTTCATCGCCGACACCAGGCCGTCGGAGTAAAGTATGCCGATGGTGCCGGGAACCAGCCGCATCGTCTTCGCGGCATACTTCGAGGCCCTGTCCGCGCCCACGGGGACGCCGCCGGCATCGCAGGAGGTGAAGGTGTCGCCGGCGGGGCTGTAGACCATCATCGGGTTAAAGGCCGCGCCGGAATACGAAAGGTCGCCGTTTGACGATACGATGGCGCAGTACGCCGTCGCGTGCTTGCTGGAAAACCGGGACGTGGAAAGGACCCAGTTCATGGTGCCGAGGATCCTGTCCGGCGTATCGAGAACCTTCGTCGGCGTGTGCAGGACCGTGTAAAGTTCAAGGGAAATGATGGCGGAATCAACGCCGGAATACGACGAATCCGAAATAAAGAGGACGATCCTGTCCTCGCCAAGCAGTATTGAATCGAAGTAATCCCCGCCGTAGGTCGAGTTGTTGATATAGAACGAGCTGACCCGGCACCGTGCCGTCTGGCTGATCTTCTGCGGGATGATTTTCTTTTTAACGGCGCTGACGACCATCTGGTCGTGCTCGATGACCTGCGTGGCCCGGACCTGCTCGAGCATGAGCGAGTTGGCCAGGTGCTGCTGGAGCTGTATCCGATACAGCTCCAGGACGGAAATAAGGCTTTTCGAGTATATCATGTTGTTCCTGAGGGAGCCAAGGGCGAGGAGCCCGATGATCTGCCGCTCCCGGTCCAGAAAGGGCAGTATGACCTCAATGCGGTTCCGCTCCAGGTAATCGAGAATGTCGTCACGGTGCTCGCTGAATTCGGCACCCCAGTATACGGCCGGCTTGTAGAGAATGACGGGGTTGCGGCCCAGCGCTTCAACGAGGGGACTGTTCATGGCCATTTCAGTGTCGGGGACGGCGTTCACGGAATTGTGGATGACCGCGAGCTTCTTGTCCCGGCTGTTATACAGGTAGAAGTGGGCGTGGCTGATGTCGAATTTTTTAACCAGACCGTCGACCAGGGCCATCAGGAGGTCTTCCCATGATTTTCCTTCCCTGGCCTCCGGTGACAGCTGTTCGCTGAACAGCTCGTCGACCCTGGCCACTTTGGACCGGTGCCCACGGGTGGGTAGTTTTTCGATCCGCGGGCTCAGATATTTGAATACCAGGAACAGGTATAAAAATACTATCAGGGCGATTCCCAGGGGCGGCACCGGTTCCTGCAGGTATTCCCCGGTGTTGAACTTGAGTACCAGGGTAACCGGCACGCAGAGGAGGGTCAACAGGATGACCCAGTAGAAAGCCGTTGCAAAGAAAACCCTCAGGTCTTTAGTCTGTATGTCGATGGCGGCGTAGTTCAGGATCGCCAGGGCGAAAGGGTAGGTGATGAGAATGCCGAGGGTGCTCAGATGGTTAAAGCCATGGAAATAGGGCAGGTAAAGAGATACCGCGAGAAACGATGAAAAGAGAATGCCGAGGCTGATGATCAGGTAGACCAGGTCGTTCTTCTGGGCGCGGTTTTCATTCCGGCCGGATTTTATCACTATCACCAGTATAGAAACGATGAGATAGCCGGTTATGACCGCCAGGTAGACCGGATACCCCTCTCCCAGGGCGCTGGCGGCGGGGTCGTCAGCCGATCTCGATAAAACAGTATCAGTGGCAATGATGATGGCGCTCAAGACATAACCGGGCAGGCTTGCCGCCAAGGCGAGAACCGGACGGTTTTTCTTCGGGTACGGGTATATGAAAAAAAAACTCATGAACAGCGTCGCGGCGAGGAGCAGCAGCGCAAGAATTATGCGGTGCATCAGGCCGGCCGGGATGATTCCCGGGTCAAGGAGGTTTGTTCCAATCATGCCGGCCAGTACAGACGTCAGAAGGGATAGGGCGGCAAGGACACTATTGGCGGCAGTGCGCAGTTTCTTGAAAATATTATACGTGCCGATGACCAGCAGGAGTGTTGCCGCTCCCCATGCCAGGATAATCTCAAGATAAAACAAGGCGTCTCCCTTAATCCGGTAGTTGCGGTGAATGCTTTCTCCCGGTGAGTGGAACCGAAACAGTTGCCATACCCGGGTTTTTTAAAAACAGCGGCGGCATTTCAGCGTGCCGGCACCATCCTGATTAATAGTGCGAAATATTGCAAATATTGAATATTATTTCAAGTATTTATCGACAGAAGTGTTTTTTTTTGTCTGTCGTCCCCCGCTCCATTCCTCCGTATCCGGAAAAATTTTGTCCTGATTGATGTCCCCGCCGCTACTATCATGCAGGGGGGCAGTAACGGTGACGGCGCAATTAATGGCGGTTTCGGCATGAGGATTCCGGGAACGGTTGTGATGACCCTTCAGGCAGCGGCCCTGGTATTCATGCTTCTGACGTCGGTGTCATGCTCGGGGAATTTTTCCGGCAGGGAACGGCCTGCGGCCGTGAAGGGAACGATGGATCTCCGGGATTGGGACTTCGGCAGGGATGGCCCGGTATCTCTCTCGGGCGACTGGAGATTCGCCTGGAACAGGCTGCTCGGCCCCCGGGAAGGTGATGCCGGCGAACCATGTGAAGAATACATGGAGGTGCCGGGGATATGGAACGGACGAATAGTGTCAGGGCATTCGATCCCTGCCTACGGCTGCGCCTCCTACCTGCTGAAGGTGTTTCTCCCGGAAAAGGCCTGCGGCGCCGGGGACGTTACGCTGGGCGTCAAGGTACAGGACATGGGCACTGCCTATGCGCTGTATATAAACGGAAGGCCGATCGGGTCCGGCGGCGTTGTGGGAGAATCGCCGGAACAGGCGTCGCCGGGATACCGTCCCGGCGTATTTGAGGTTGATGCGGGCCCCGGGCAAATGAATATCCTGCTGCATGTTTCAAATTACCATCACCGCAAGGGAGGGGCGTGGGAACCCATAGTGCTGGGGCCCCTGCCGTATCTCCATGACATGAGGGAGCAAAACCTTGCCAGGGATTTTTTTCTTTTCGGGGCCATTTTTCTTATGGGCGCCTATCACCTGCTTCTCTTCAGCCTGAGGAAAAAAGACCGGTCATATCTGTATTTCGCGATTTTCTGCATGCTCATTGCCACGAGGGTCCTGGTGACGGGAGAATATTATGCTGTGCGCATGGCGCCCTGGATTCCCTGGGAGGGGATCCTGAAAATGGAATACCTTTCGTTTTATGCCGGCGTCCCGGTTTTTTTTCTTTTTGTCCATACCCTCTTCCCGGATGAATTGTCGCGCAGGGTCCTGGCGGGCATTGTTGCAGCGGGGATACTTTTCAGCTGTGCCGTTATTGCATTAGAACCAGGGTGCTATACCCATTCCATGGTCCCGTACCAGGTGCTCTCGGCTGTCATATGCCTGTACGGTCTCGCGGTCCTGGCGAAGTCCGTTGCCCGAAGGCGGGAGGGGGCCGTGCCCTTTACCGGCGGGTTCATCGTCATGTTTGCCGCGGTCCTCAATGATTTCCTTCACAACAACATGATCATCCGGACCGGGTACCTGGTACCCTGCGGTCTTTTGTTCTTCATCATCCTGCAGGCGTTTCTCCTCTCCCGACGGTTTTCCCGGACAGTGAGCGCCGTTGAGGATCTCACCGTCGAGCTGGAGCGGAAAAACAGGAGGCTTGAGGCAATGGATACCATGAAGAATGATTTTCTTGCGACAGTGTCCCATGAGCTCAGGACGCCGCTGAACGGCATCATCGGCATAGCGGAATCCATGGTCGACGGTCGCTCCGGTATGCTGAGCCTCGAGTCGAGGTTCAACCTGGGACTGGTCATCGCCAGCGCCCGGCGCCTGTCCTCGCTGGTGAACGACCTGCTCGATTTTGCCCTGCTCAAGAATTGCGATATTGTCCTGAACCGGGGGCCGGTGGACATGAAGGCCCTCGCCGATGTTGTTCTGGCCTTTGTGAGGCCCCTGGCGGGAGCCAAGAGCCTTGCCCTCATCAATGCGATCCCCGCGGGCTTCCCCCCCGTATTTGCCGATGAGAACCGGCTGCAGCAGGTGCTGTACAACCTGGTGGGCAACGCGGTCAAGTACACTCTTTCGGGAAGCGTGGTCATCGAGGCAGGGCCGTCCCCCAGGAAAGGGTGGGTGGAAATATCTGTTTCGGACACGGGGCCCGGCATCCATCCCGATAAACTATCCAGCATTTTTGAATGCCGGGATGTGCAGGAAAAGGGCCGCCCCGGCCTGCAGGGGAGCGCCGGTATCGGTCTTTCCGTAACCCGGAAGATGGTGGAACTGCACGGGGGGTCGATTGGGGCCGGGCAGGCCCCCGGAGGGGGGGCGGTGTTCACCTTCACCCTGCCGCTCAGTCCGGCCGGGAGGGATGAATGGGCATGTGCCGGTGCAGTTCGGGACGGCAGCAGGACGCCGGAACGCCTCGCCCTCCAAGGGGAGGGCTCGGTCATCGCCGGGGCGGAGGGCAGGGGCCGGGGGCGCATACTCGTGGTGGATGATGACATCGTCAACCTGCAGGTGATGAAGAGCCACCTGTCCTGCGACGGATATGCCGTTCAGGCCGCTTCGAGCGGCACGGCGGCTCTTGAGGCGCTGCGGCAGGAAGTTTTCGACCTCATGGTTCTTGACCTCATGATGCCGGGGATGTCGGGCCTCGAACTGTGCGCTGAGGCGAGGAAGCGCTTTACCCTTGTCGAACTTCCGGTCATAATCCTCACGGCGCGTTACGGCATAACGGACCTGGTCGCCGGGTTTGAATGCGGCGCCAATGATTACATCTCAAAGCCGGTCCGCCGCGAAGAGCTTCTCGCCAGGGTGAGGACGCTGGTCTCCCTGAAGAAAACGGTCCGAGACCGTGACGAGGCGAAGTACAAGCTTCTCCAGGAGAGGATGAATCCGCATTTCCTGTTCAATGCCCTCAACACGGTCCATGCCCTTATCGGCAGGGACCGCCAGCTGGCGGACCGAGCCGTCATCATGCTGGCCGATAATTACCGCTTCCTGATCGATTATTCCTTTCTTTCCCTTATACCCTTTGATGCCGAGTGGAAATTCGTGGAAAACTACTTGGAACTGGAGAAACTCCGGTTCAGGGACACCATGACCTATGCCCTGGAGCGCCGGGGCGATTTTTCATCAATACGCATCCCGCCCCTCACCATTCAGCCCCTGGTGGAAAACGCCCTGAAGCACGGGTTGAGGCGGAGGGGGTCCCGGGGAAGGATCAGGATAGATGCCGGGGAGGAAAACGGCCGTATACGGATCACCGTGGCCGATAACGGTCCCGGGCCCGGCTCCGGCGACCTTTTTTCCCGTTCCCTGGGGAACATACGCAATCGCCTGAACTATTATTTTCATGACGTGGAGATGAGCCTTGAAACCGCCGCGGAGGGTGGCGCGAGGGTGCATCTCGCGTTTTTCTGCGACGGGGGAAAGATATCGGAAAACAACGGAGGATTGACATGAACGGAAGCAGCGAAAGAATATTCTCGGTGTTCATCGCCGAGGATGAAGTCCCCGCGAGGGAACTCCTGGTGGATTACTTGGTGACGCGCCCGGAACTGCAGCTGGCCGGCATCGCCAGGAACGGCGAGGAGGCCCTGGTGAAGCTCTCCGGCCAGGACTACGATCTGGTGTTCATGGACATCAACCTTCCCCGCATGTCGGGGATCGACGTGCTGGAGCGCCTGAAGAGCGTCCCTTATGTGATATTCACCACGGCGTACGATACCTATGCGATCCGCGCCTTTGACGTGGGCGCCGTGGACTTTCTTCTCAAGCCCTTTGACATGAAGCGCTTTAACAGGTCCGTGGAGAAGTTTTTAAGCCTTCAGGACGCCTCGGCAGGAAGGAACCGGGCGGAGAGGCACGCTCCAGGCATCGGCCTGGCATACCGTGACGGGGGCAGGCATCGCATCGTACCCTACGGCGAGATCGTGTACGCGTGCTCGCGGGGAAAAAACTCTGTGCTCCATACGGTATCAGGGGCCCTGGAGGTCCCCCTGATGCTGAAGGACCTGGAAATAAAAATTCCCGCAGAGCTCTTTGTCAGGATCCACAAGCAGCACATTGTCAATATACAATTCATAACCGAAATGGAATATTATATCGGGGGACAGTACATCGCCCACCTCAAGGATGACGACGAAAGTGTTCTCCCGGTCGGAAGGAAATACGCGGCCTATCTTAAATCGAGGCTCAATATAGAGTGACCGGTCCTGTGCCGGGCTTCCATTCCTGATCATTCTTCCGGGACTGCCGCTCCCTGCCGGTATAGTCCTTGACATTATTCCGCTTCGGGCCCATCTCATGTCCCCATGAGAATTGTGCTGGTACATCCCGCCGGGTCAAACTGGATCAAGGGAAAAAAAGACCTTGCCGCCGTGGCGAACCGGATGGCGCCCCTCGGCCTTCTTTCCATAGCCTCCTACCTGGAGAAGTCCGGCCACGAGGTCTTTGTCCATGACTGCCTGGGCCCCGGCGCTCTTCCCGGCACGGAGCAAAATGCCGCGGCCGTGGCCTCCCTCAGGCCGGACATGATCGGGGTATCCGCCACGACCTCCGGGTTCCTTGACGGCTACCGCCTTGCTGCCCTGGTGAAAAAGAAACTGCCCGGCATTGCCGCGGTTTTCGGCGGGGTACATATTTCCGCTCTGGGGGGTTCCCTGCTGCAGAACTACGGTGACATTGATTATCTCTGCCTCGGCGAGGGCGAGGTCACCATGGCGGAACTGGCCGACGGCAGGGACCCGAAAGGGATCGGCGGCCTGGCATGGAGGGAAGGCGGCACGGTGCGGGTCAATCCGCCGCGGGCCCATATTGCGGACCTGGACTCGCTCCCCTTCCCGGCCTACGGCAAGCTGGCGGGCTTTCCCCGGGGCTACAACCTGCCGCTTTTCAGCTATACCAGGACACCGGGGGCGACCATGATCACCAGCCGCGGGTGCCCCTACCAGTGTTCCTACTGCGACCGCTCCGTGTTCAGGCGGGGGTTCCGCTACAACTCCGCGGGGTACATTTACGAGCACATGAAGCACCTCCGGACCGGTTTCGCCGTGCGCCACGTCAACATCTACGATGACCTCTTTACCATGAACCGCGAGCGCATCGAGGAGCTGTGCAGACTTCTGATCACGCGGCCGCTGGGGATGAATTTCAACTGCGCGGTCCGCGTGGGCCATGCCGATGACGCTCTCCTGGCCCTTCTGAAAAAGGCCGGGTGCCTCATGGTTTCCCTGGGCATCGAATCGGCCGACCCCGCGATGCTGAAGCGCCACAAGGCGGGGGTGAAGCTCGAGGCGGTGCGCGAAACCGTGGCGAGGATACAGAAGAACGGGCTCCGCGCCAAGGGGCTCTTCATGATGGGCCTCCCGGGCGAGACCGAGGAATCGATCAGGGCCACCAGCGACTTTGTCATGTCCCTGGGCCTGGACGATATGAACATGGCCAAGTTCACCCCCTTTCCCGGCGCCCCCATCTGGGCCGGCATTGAAAAGGAGGGGACTCTGGAGAACGACTGGCAGCAGATGAACTGCCTCAACTTCGTGTTCGTTCCGAAGGGGATATCCTCGCGGGAGCGCCTTGACCATCTCTACAACGAGCATGTGAAGCGCTTCTACTCCGACCGCGCCTGGCGCCGGAGATTCGCGAAGCGCCTCTGGCAGCACCGGTGGAGCCTCTGGTACCTGGTCAGGCACCTGCCGTCCTTTGCCGCGGCCCGGAAGAACTTCGAACCGGGAAAATAACTGGCCCGATGGGAGGACGCGTTTTCGGATCCCTGCTTTAACGGTACGGCCCGGAACAGGACCCGGTCCTGAAATTTTTTCCTTGCTATTATCAAACATATCCGCATCAATACACCCTATGACTGATTTGACAGCACTGATCCGCCGCCTCCTTTCAGGGCCGGCGGAACCGGACAGGGAATTCGTTGCGGCGGGCTGCACCTATCGCGAATGCTACAGCCATGCCGCCGGCTTCGTTGACCGCTTTGCCACCCTGGAATCGGACGGGGAGCCGGTCTGTATCTGCACCGAGGACCGCGGCATCATCGCCTCCGCCATGCTCTCGTCCCTGGCCGGCGGACCTGTCTGCATTCTCCCCTATTCTCTGTCGCCGCAGGTCCTTTCAGAGATGCGCGACATCATGGGGTTCCGCCATGCCATCGTGGACAGCCCCTGTGAACTGCCGGACGGCGTGGTGGGGATCCTCCCCGAACCGGGCCAGTGGCCTCCGGCGACCCGGCCGAAGGAGGCTGAGGCGGTGTTCATGCAGCTCTTCACCGGCGGTTCCACGGGGAAGCCGAAGGTGTGGCCGAAGACAGCGGTGAATCTCTTCGCCGAGGCGGCCTACCAGGCTGAAAAATACGCCTTTACCGGGAACGACCTGGTGGCGGCGACGGTTCCGCCCTATCACATTTACGGTCTTCTGTATACCGTTATGGCGCCCTTTCTCGCGTCGGCCACGGTACTTCCCGGGACATACGTGTTTCCCGGCGAGATAGCGGCAATCCTGAAGGAAAAGCCGGTCACCATCCTGGTGAGCGTGCCGGTGCACTACCGGTTGATGAAAGGGATGGAAATTGCCGCGCCGAAACTCAGGCTTGCCTTTTCCTCCGCCGGCCCCCTCGACAGGGACGACGCCGCCGCCTTCTACCGGCAGACCGGCGTCGGTCCCGAGGAGATCTACGGCTCCACCGAAACGGGAGGAATAGCCTGCAAGTCCTCCGCTACGGGCCGCGTCGAACTCGAGCCCTTCGAGTGCCTCGAATGGAAAATCAGCCACGACCGCCTCTGCGTCAGGTCCCCCTTCGTGTCCCCGGACCTCCCGACGGACGGCAGGGGATTCTTTACGACGGGCGACCGGGCCGCGCCAGCGGGCCCCGGGCGCTTCACGCTCCTCGGCAGGGCCGACGGCGTGGTCAAGGTCGGGGGGAAAAGGGTTGATCTGAATGAAGTCCAGGACAGGATAAAGGAGGTCTCGGGGATCCGTGACGTCTTCGTGATTTCCATGAGCGGCAGGAGAGGCCGGGGAACGGACATTGCCGCCGTCATCGAAACCGACCTGGACGAGGACATGGTGCGCGAGCTGCTGTCCGGGACCCTGGAGCGGTACGCGATGCCGCGGCGGATACGGATCGTGGAAAAAATGCCGTCCACGTCGACCGGCAAGTACGACCGCGAATCCATCATGAGATATTTTGACATTGATCAGGGATGAAGGGAGGAGCTATGGGTCAGAAAACGGTATACATGTTTCCCGGGCAGGGGTCCCAGTCGGTGGGGATGCGAAGCAAGCTCGGGACCCTCACCTCGGAACAGAAGGAGCTGTTCAGCGCCGCGGACTACCTCCTCGGGTTTCCCCTGAGCGCGCTGATAGACGAGGGTCCGGACGGGGAACTGACCCGCACCCCCAACACCCAGCCGGCCCTGCTGGTCATGGGCACCGCCTTCGCCATGGCCCTTGATGCCCGGGGATTTAAAGCTGACATCGTCATGGGGCATTCCCTGGGCGAGTACACGGCCCTGGTGCACTGCGGCGTCATCGAATTCAACGACGCGGTCAGGATCGTGCGCCGCAGGGGCGAATTGATGGAAAAGGCGGTAAAGAACACGCCGGGAAAGATGGCGGCCGTCATCGGCACCGAACGGGCAAAGCTCCTGGAAATTCTGTCCGAATGTTCAAAGGACGGCGTGATCGAGATAACCAACTTCAACTCGCCGCAGCAGGTGGTCCTTTCCGGCGAGACGGCGACGGTCACCCGGGCGGTGGGGATGATAAACGAGGGCGGCTCCGGCAAGGCGGTGGAACTCAACGTGTCGGCGCCGTTCCACTCCTCACTGATGAAGCCGGTGGCTGAAGAATTCGAGAAGTTCCTCGCGGATTTCACCTTCAACAGACCCCGGCTGGAATTCATCGATAACGTCACCGGCGCCATGGAAAACGACCCGGAGAGGATTAAAAAAAAGCTGGTGGAACAGCTGTCGAAGCCGGTGCAGTGGGAAAAGTCGGTCCTCGCCGCCTGCGATGCCGGCGCCGCTCTCTTTGTCGAATCCGGACCGGGCACGGTTCTTTCCGGCCTGGTGAAACGTATCGTGAAGGAACAGAAGATACAAAACGGCGAGAAGCTCCTCAGGGAGGGTTGAGTTACCCCTCGTCCCTGTCGGGGGGCGCTACCTCTTCTTTTTTACCCAGAAATTCCTCTATGTTCTTCCGGTGGTTGAAGATGATAAACAGGACCGTGATGATGGCGCCTGTCACTGCCCCGGGCCTGTAGCCGCAGGCGACGATGGTCCCCAGGGCAAGGACCGCGATCATGGCGAAAGACGCGATGAAGGGCGCCCGCTTCACCAGGTAAACCAGCACCCAGGTTATGGCTGACACCGCTGCCCCTGCCGGGGTGACGGCGGCGGTAAAGCCCAGGTAATTGGCCACGCCCTTGCCGCCCCGGAACTGGTGGAAGCAGGGATACCGGTTGCCGATGACCAGGGCGAGGCCGGCCCAGGGTGTCTGCCCGGGGCTCAGGGCGTATCCCGCCAGCAGGCCGATCACGACCGCCCTTCCCACATCGAGTATGAGCACCGCCGCTGCCCACGCGGGCCCCGCTATCCGGTACACGTTGGTGACGCCGGCATTGCCGCTGTGGCTTTTCCGCGGGTCCCCCTTGCCGAGGAACCTGAACAGGAGGATGGAAAAGTTTACGGAACCGGCAAGGTAGAAAAGTATTATTAGTATCAGAAATTTCATTATTACATTCAAAGTATGTACTGGTTATTGTGTGTCAGAGCGGCCGCATACAGTTGAAACACGGTTTAGTATCATATGAATATCATAATCTCTTTTTTTATCAATCATATTCAAGTAATATGAAAAAAATTGTTATTATTTGAGCTTTGATGACACTATTATTTCGTTAAGTAGTAAATTATTATTGTTTTTTATCAATAATAATTCAAAATTTAATCTTATTATTCATTTATTAAATATTAGGGAGAGTTTAATGAAAAAGCTTCGTTTTTGTTTCCGGTGCTGCTGGTTTCATGCATGGGTAAAATCAAGGTTGTAAAAGACGATTTTAAAAATGCAAAAGTAGTCACCATGCAGCTCAGGGAAGGCTCTGAAGAGTCAATGTTAAAGGGCGGGGGTTACGCCATATTTTCTTATTCCCGCGATATACAGAATAATAAAATGTCTCCTGTTACAATAGGTTTGCATATCACAAAGGCAAAATTGGTTTATCTTGCCGGAAACCAGGACCTGGAGAAAAAAGCTGTTGTTAAAGTCAATGACAAATCATATGATGTGATCCTTGGCGACACATCAGCCGTAAATGTAACAACGATTTCCTCGCAGCCGAATTATGCCACCGGCGGGACCCAGTTGTCCAGCTCGGAGCATGAAGAATGGTCTACGAAGATGATACTGAACAAGGTCATTGAGGACGCGATCAAAACTAGTAAAACCGTTGCCGTGAGGCTCTACTTCGGAACAACGCCCATGACCTTCATGCTGGGCGAAAGCAGTATCAAGAAAGTAAAAGAGTTTATGAATGCTGTTGAGTAATATGGTCCAGTGGCAAAAGGTATATACGTTACAACACAACCAGCGTAACCATATGGCCCTCCACGATCCCGTGGAGGGCTTTATGGTTTTTCCCCTCAATTGCAATTATACTCTGGTTTGCTCCGATCTCTTTAACCGTTGATTTCCGCCAGGTTTCCACCAGGTGGAGTCCCGATGCCTTGGAAACCGCTTCCTTGGCGGACCAGACCCGCAGGCACGCCTCCATCTCGCCCAGGGGATGGCCCTTTACCAGGGCGATTTCATCGGGATTCATGTAGTGCTCCCGGCCTTTGAGGACCCTGGGAGTGATCTCCTCAACGTCAATCCCGATGGGATGTTCCGACAGGGCGGCCACGGCGAAGCGCGAGTCGTGGGACGCGGTGCAGCGCATTGTTTCTGCTCCGTCCGTGCCGGGACAGCGGGGGCGGCCGTCGGGATGGATGGTGGTTATGGTTTCAGGGGGCGCAGTCATGTCGCTGCCCGCCATTCTCCGGGATAGCTTCTTCAGGGCAAGGCGTGCGGAGCAGAAGGTGAGGCGCCGCTTTTCCCTCATGGAGGCTGATCGCTCCCGTTCAGGCACCGAGAATATTTTTTCGCACGGAGCGGTGATCGTATCAAGCTCAATTATGGCCATGTCATGGCACCGTGCCCGGATCTTCTCCAGCGGGTCGCCGGCGCCGGAGCGGATCCAGTGCGGCGGATGCAGTTTTCCGCCGCTCACGTCCCTCATGTGGAGGCCCCGCACCGATTCGCACAGGTCTCCGGAGCCGTCGTAGATCCAGAGGTCGAAAACCAGGAGAGCGCCGTCGGCCGACCGGGGGGTCACCCGGGTGATATAGGTCGCGCCGGCCCCTGTCTTTTTCAGGATATATCTTTCGTCAATATGGACCGGAAAGCCCACGATGCCCGCATGGCGCTGTCCCCACACGCAGGCCGCGTGAAAGGCCGCGTCCAGGGGGAAGGGGGATCCAAGGGGCTCCGCGGGGGCCTCCGCTGTGCCGCCGTTCACCAGGGCCAGGGCGCCCTGCTCTGACACATGCAGGGTTTCGATGTTCCGGTAGGCCGGCTGGAACGGCACCAGATCTCGGTAGACATCATCCTTGCCTGGATGAAGGCATATCCCTTCAAGGCCGAGGGTGTCGTCCAGGGGCGGAACGGTGATGGAAGGACGGGCTCCGGGAAAGCGGAGAGTCACATGGTCGACGGCGCGGGTGATGGAGGTCGTGCCCTGCTTCCTGACCGTGACCAGCCTGGAGATTATATCACCGGTTCCGTCTCTTTCGAGCTCGTTGAAGGCCTCAAGCACGGCCATGGCCGGATCGATAACCAGAAACTTGTTGAAGTCGGCGGCGGCGATGACGTTCACATCAAGCCCCGGGACCGTGTCACGGGCCGATCCGGCAAGGACCTGCATGGCCTCCACCGCGGGGAACACGGCCCTGCCGTTGAACACATGGTCGCGGAGGTAATCCTTCACCGACAGCGAGAGGGGGAGCCTTTTTTTTTCACCTATTTTGGGAAGGTCTTCCATAGGTGGACCGTTTTCGCGTCCACCGCCACCGGCATGCCCGCCTTGTTCAGGGCGCAGTGTTTGGTGAAGCCGCGGCAGATAAGCTCGCCGGTCTCGGCGTGGGTGATGAGGTAGTCGAACTTCAGCTTGACCCGCTCAAGTTCGATGGGCCGGGTGTGAATCCAGATGAGGTCGTCGTAGTAGAGGGGTTTGTAAAAGGTGATGCCCAGGTCGATGATGGGGTACACAAAGCCGCTGTCCTCGATTTCACGGTAGGGATAGGCCACATCGCGCATGAGGGACGCCCTGCCGAGCTCGAAATAGCGCAGGTAATTGGAATGGTACACCACCTCGGAGCGGTCCGTGTCCGCGTACAGGGTCCGGTGCTGGCACCGGTGCCACACCTGGCCGCTTACCCTGTCCCGCACGAAAGGGCCGGCGCCGTCATGCTGTTCCGGAATGAAGGGTTTCGGTTTCATGTCACTTGCCTCTGAATACGACGCAGCAGTTGGTGCCGCCGAAGCCGAATGAGTTGGAAAGGATCAGCTCATGGTTCTGCCGCCGCGCCTCGTTGGGCACCACGTCGATGCCGTCCATCTCCGGGTCGGGGATATGGTTCACCGTGGGAAGAATGATGCCGCGGCGCATTCCCTCTATGGCGAAGGACGCCTCGATGGCCGCAGCGCCGCCCAGGGTGTGGCCGATCTGGGACTTGTTGGACGACACCGGCATCTTTTCCAGGTGCTTGCCGAACACTTCCCTGAGGCATTCAACTTCCGTGATGTCGCCCTTGGGCGTTGACGTGCCGTGGGCGTTGACGTACTGTATGTCCCGGGTCTCCAGTCCCGCGTCGTCGACGGCCATGCGCATGCAGCGCACGATGGTTTCCTTGTTGGGGCGGGTGATGTGATGGGCGTCGGAGTTCCAGCCGATCCCCAGCACCTCGGCCTTCGGCGTGAGCCCGTAGTGGTCGATCATCTCGTCGGCGGCCAGGACAAGGACGCCCGCTCCCTCGGAAAGCACGAAGCCCCTGCGGTCGGCGCTGAAGGGCCTCGACGCCTTTGAGGGGTCATCGAAGGCGCGGTCGCCGTGCTTGATCTTGATGGTGGCGTTCATGTTCTCAAAGCCGTGGATGATTTCCGGAATGATGCAGGTGTCGACGCCGCCCGCCAGCACGAAATCGACGTCGCCGTCCCGTATCATCCGGGAGCCGACGCCTATGGCATAGTTGCCGGAGGCGCACGCCCCCTCGGGCGAGAATATGGGCCCGGTGAAGCCGAGGAGCATCCCCGCCTTGCCGGAGGGAAGGTTCGCGCACAGGTTAGGCAGAAGGTAGGGGCTGATCTTCAGGGGGCCGTGGTTTATGTAGTTTTCCATGGCCACGCGGTAGGCGTCGGAGCCGTTCAGGGCCGAGCCGATGAGGCAGGCGGTGCGGGGGCCGGTTTCGGCATTAATTTCCAGCCGGGCGTCCCGCAGCGCTTCCTGACAGACCGCCATGGTGAGGAGCACGAAGTCCGCGTTCCAGTTGTATATCTCTTTCTCGTCGGTGAAATCAAGCGTTCTGGGGTCCCAGTCGGGGATCTCTCCCACCACGTTGCAGGCGGTCTGGACATGGCAGCGGGTCACGGTCCTGAACCCCGCCTCTCCGCGCACGGCGCGCTCCCAGGACGATTCGAAGGTGCTGCCAAGTGGGGTGGCGGCCCCATATCCGATGACATAGACCCGTCTGTTTTTCGGCGCTTTCATAAGTTTTTCTGTATAACCGGCCGGTTATTCCTTTGCAATAAAAAGTATGTCATTAATAGGCAAGGCGGGAATATTTAACAACTACAATTTTTTATACAGCCTGACCGCGGCGTTTTGCGGGGAAAGAGCCGGATCAACAGACCGGATCAGCCGATAATTAATTATTTTCTTGATTGTTTACCTAATCTCCGATATCCTATGCAAAGAAGATCCGTCTCAGAGTGCGTTTTTTCCTCAAGGTCAGAGAATCGATTTTAAAAAACTTCGGGTGAATACAGGGGACCGGATGATGAACCAATGGGAAGAGAAAATTAATCGCTACCTGAAACGGACCCCCCTCATGTTTTCGCGCGACTTCGAATTGCTGTTCAAAGACGACTATTTTCAGAAATCGATCGGCACCATACGGGCCGCACTGCTGGTGGGGCTGGTGCTGTACGCCGCCTTCGGCATACTCGATTTTTTTCTCGCCCCGCCCTCCCTGTTCACATTATGGATCATCAGGTATGCCGTTGTCTGCCCGGTGATGGTCCTCGCCTTTTCATTGTCGTTCATGTCGGTGTTCAAGAAAATCAACCAGCCGGTTATATGCTGCGCTGTCCTCGCCGCCGGTTTGGGCATGCTGGCCATGATCATTGTCACGATAGACAGTGAAGCCAGGTTGTATTATTACGCCGGCTTCATTCTTGTCATTTTCTGGAGCTATGCCCTGGTGCGGCTGCGGTTCAGGTACGCGGTGGCGGCCTGCTGGGCCATGGTCGCGGTGTATTCTGCCGGTGACCTGCTCTGGCAGAACTGCATGATGACGAGGAACCTTCTCAACAAAAATTTTATATTCATATCCGCAAATATTCTGGGGATGATGGCGAACTATTATATCGAGGCATTTTCCCGGAAGGACTTTCTGCAACGGTTATTGATCGCCACCAAGCAGAAGAAGATTGAGGAGGAATGGAAAGAGCTGCTCGACAGGAACGAAACCATGACCACGGAGCTGGCCATGACCAGGGTCATACAGCAGCAGCTTGTTCCGCGGGAAGCGCCCGTGAGCGGAATATCTTCTCTGTACCGGCCGATGGAGGCCGTGGGCGGCGATTTTTACGATTTCATAAGGTTCAGGGAGCCGCACAAGATAGGCATATTCATCAGCGACGTCTCCGGCCACGGCATGCCCTCGGCCCTGATAACCGCCATGATGAAAGTCCTCATTCTTGAATCGAGCAGGCTGAAAAACGATCCGGCAAAGCTGCTGCATCATTTGAACGATTTCCTGAACGATAAAACCGGGGAAAATTACATCACCGCTTTTTACGGTGTCTACGATTACCATACGCGGAAGATCACCTATGCCAATGCGGGTCATCACCTGCCCCTGGTCGTCAGCGACAAGACCGTGCGCACCCTCAAGGCGGTGACGGCGCTCCCCCTCGCGGTGTTCAGGTCCGCGGAGATGACAAAATTCCACCACCCCATCAGGAACCAGAGGGACGTTCTGCCGGCCAATGCAAAGCTGCTGCTCTTCACCGACGGGCTGATCGAGGCGAGAAGCATTTCGAGGCCGCAGGCCGAGTTTTCATCGGTCCTTGGCAGGGTGGTGATGAAAAACGCGAACAAGCCCAGCAGGGAATTCATACAATCAATATACGCGGAACTGGTGAAGTTCAGGGAGAGCGAGACCTTCAAGGATGATATCTGCATGATATGCCTTGAATCGTCCCTCGGTCGAAGGCAGAAGGCCTGATGCGGATAATCGCTATAACATGACGAATTCCGGGATCTCCCGGTAGGGGGCGTTCCACCGTACAAAGCCGATGCGGTTTTTCCTGTTCCTGCCGGAGATGGTCGGCAGGGACAGCCGTATCACCGGGATCCCCAGGCGCGGCGTTGACGTGCAGGCAAAGAGATAGCGGTGGTTGTGTCCGTGGATGACCGAGTGAAACCTGAATCTTTCAAGCAGGTTCCTTTCAATGTAATCCGGCCGGTACAGGCCCTTGTGGCGGTCCCCGGACTCCTTCCAGAGGCTCCGGTGCGTCACCAGGTGAAGCATCGCTCCCGTCGCGTCCATCGACTTAAGCTGTGACGCGGCCCATGCCACCTGTTTTTCCCGAATGCGGTTTATGCCGATGATTCCCAGGGAGTGGGCCTTGCCCCGGTGGGTACTCCGGAGGGATACGAAGATGTTGCTCCCGCAGCGCATGATGGAGTCGTAATCCTCGACAGCTATTATTTCTTTCTGGTTGAAGACCGGCTCCGTGAGGGAGCGGTACCGGTTCCTCGCCGCGTGGTTGGTGTAGAGATATTCCCCGATCCAGTCGCCGAAGTCATGGTTCCCCGGCGTGAGCACGACGCGGAGACCGGCGTCAAGAAGCTTTCGCAACAGCTCCGCCGCGTCACGGTATTCCGGTTCCGTGGCATGCTGGGTCATGTCGCCCGCAATGATCACGATCCTGTCCGGGTTCAGGGCCGGGTCGCAGGCGGTTTCGATGAACCGCGCAATATGGGCTGAAGTGTTGGCCCCGAAGTGTATGTCGGATATGCAGACCATGGCTCATGCCTTTTGTGCAAACGATGAAAGTGGTAGTGGCCCTTCGCGCCGCAAAACCTGGTTACCGCAACCGCCGGAACACGATGCAGGAGTTGCACCCGCCGAAGCCGAAGGCGTTTTTAAGGACGAACTCCTGGTCGAGCTTACGGGCCCCTTCTGGGACGCAGTCCAGGGTGATTTCCGGGTCGGCGTTGTAGTTGATGGTGGGAAGAACCATCCCTTTCAGCATCCCCTCCATGGCGAAGACCGACTCTATGCCGCTGGAGGCGCCCATGGCGTGGCCGATCTGGGACTTGTTCGCCGATACCGGAGGGATGGCACTGCCGAAGATTTTCGTCAGGGCGTCGAACTCAACCTTGTCGCCGATTTTTGTGGAGGTCCCGTGGGCGTTTACCGCGTCGATATCCTCCGCCTTGAGCCCGGCAGAGGCGATGCTCTCGGCGATGCAGCGCGTTACCGTGTCCGGGTTGGGGGCAACGAAATGGTACGCGTCCGATGTCATGGCATAGCCGGCTATGGTCAGTTCGTATTTCAGGCCGTGGGCATCGGCGAATTCTTTTGTCGTGATAATGATGCTGGCCGCTCCCTCTGACACGACGAAGCCGCGCCGGCCCGCCGAGAAGGGCCGGCTCGCTGAGCGCGGGTTTTCCGGCCTGTCCTTCTTCTCCTTGAAGGCGCCGTTCATGGTGGCAAAGCCCGCCACGATGGGCTCGACCAGGGGACAGTCAACGGCGCCGCAGATGACCACGTCGGCAAGCCCCTGTCTGAGGAACATCGATCCGATGATCAGGGAGGTGGCGCCGGTGGCGCAGGCGGTTATGGTGGCGGTGATGGGCCCGGTCGCGCCGGTCAGGATCGAGACCTTTCCTCCCACCATGTTGATGCAGGAGTTGGGGTTTGTGAAGGGGTTGGGGAGCCTGTTGTCCTTCACCATCAGGCGGTCGGCGGCTATGACCGCGTCCAGGCCGCCCACGGCGGTGCTGAAGGTGATGCCCGTGCGGGGCGCCAGTTCCGGCGTGATCTCGATGCCGCTTGCTGTCAGGGCGCGGTGGACCACCAGCAATGAATTCCTGAAAATCGGCGAGGTCCAGTGGGCCATTTCCCGCGGCGACAGGAAGGGGTAGGGTGTGACGTCTATATCCTCCACCTGGCCTGCTATCTGCACAGGGAAATCGTCGCTATAGGGAAACCGGGTCAACCTGCCGATGCCGCTTTCGCCGGCACGGGCGCGGCTCCACTGGGTCTCCAGGTCGGTGCCCAGGGGGGAGACCATGTCGTATCCGACGATAACCGCTTGTTTCGGATCCATCTTTTACCAGGGGATGAACTTGTACAGCTTGGCGAACATCTCGTAGACCTCGATCCAGTTCTGGAGGTCTTTCGCGGATCGGAGGTGGGCCCTCTTGTTCACCATGACCCAGCTCATGTGGGCGGCGCCGTCCTTGCAGGTGGAGCAGTCCCGGGTCTCCGAGGTGCAGCAGCGGTGCATGGTCTGGAGGTCGGCGGCCCAGCGGATGAACTCGATGAGGCGCTTCGGCTGCGGGTTCCGCTTATCCAGGGGCTTCGTCACCGAGGGGCACTCGTTCCAGCCGAAGGGACGGCCCAGCATCTTCCCGGTGGTTATGATCTCATGGTAATATTTCGAGGATATGACCGTGTCAGGATACCTGTCCAGCATATCGTCCATTTCGGCGCGTATGGCGGCAAGCTCGTTCTCTGTCCAGGAGAAGCCGTCAACACCCTCGTCGTTGGAGAGGAGCTGCATGTGCACCTTCAGACCCGCGTCGCGGATCTTCTTAATGATCGTCTCGACCTTGCCGATTTGCTTGGGCGTTATGGTGTAGAGATAGTAGGTGTACTGGTCGCCCTCGTAGTTCTTGCGGGAGATCGAGAATACATCGCGTCCGCGCAGGGTCTTCTCGTCCTCCTCGTCGCCCCAGAGGGAAATGCCCACCATCATGTCGGGGAAGCGGTCCCGCGGCACCTTGATGATGCCGTTGGTGGCGCAGTAGGTGGGAAGGCGCTTGTAGAAGGCCTCGACCCGGTCCAGGTAGAGGGTGGGCTCGCCGCCGATGAGGATGGCCAGGTTGACGCCCCGCTCCTTCTCCTTGTCTACGAAGGCCTCCCATTTTTTGATGTCCGGCTCGTCCGGCGATTTCTTGTGCTCGTCGGAGGAGAAAAAGAAGCATCCCTTGCAGCGAAGGTTGCAGTTGTTGGTCACGTCGTATATGGAGCTCCGTATGTTGAGCTGCGATATTTTCTTGTATCGTTCATACCATTCTTTATCGAGCAGTGAGCTGACGGTATTCATGATGTACTCCTAACAGTTTCCTGGTTCCGTGATGCGTGAAGATAGCCTTTGGCCGCCTATAGCTCGTGCCCCGGCGGCGGTGTCATCTGATCCAGAAGATTTTTTCCCTTTTCGTAACCCATGACCCAGACCGCGAGGTAGGTGTCGACGTAGTCGAGCCAGGCCTTGAATGCTGTCGGGTCCGTGGCGTGGCGGTAGAGCCGCGCCGTGACAACGGCGCTGCCCGAGGCGTAGTGACGGCAGTCAACACAGTCCGTGTCCGGCACGCAGCAGGATATGCTGCGGTCCCAGGAAAGGTCCGCGTGGTACTGGCGGAAGGACCTGCCGAGGCCGATGTCCGTGGACGGGTTCATCCGCGGATACGAGCACGCGTACAGGTCATGCAGTCCCAGGCGATGCGTGTGGGCCACCACGTTGTAGGGCGAATAGAGGACATTGTCCGGGTATTTCGCGAGGATGTCCATCATGGTCTTCCGGGTGCGGGCCAGGGTTTCCCCGTCGTGGCGCAGGGTGCCGGTGTAGCCAACGGGGGCCGAGAACATGTTGAAGGTCGCCCGGCAGCCGTTTTTCGACAGCATCTCCATCACTTCGTATATTTCGCCGATGTTTTCCCGCGTGAAGGTATAGACCCATACCGCCCGGGGATCGTTCCGGTAATTTTCAATCTGTTTTGCCAGAAGGTTTTTCGCGTTGCGTATCCGCAGGCTTGACTCGTCGTTTCCCCAGACGGAGATATGGATCTTGTAGCCGACAGATTCGGGAATCCTTTTAAACCCGTTGGAGGCGATGCTTCCCAGGGGGATGACGTCGTAACAGGCCTGGCACAGCTCCGGGACCAGGGAGGGTTCCGCCCCGGCGAGGACGACATAGGTGATGCCCCGCTTTTTTTCGGATTCCATGAGGGCGCGCCAGTCGTCGGGATTGTTGTTTTCCCTGGCGAACTGTTTTTCACCTTCATAGTAATAGCACCCGTCGCAGCGGATGTTGCAGCGGTTGGTCATGTCATAGGTCGATTCCCTGAGGAAAAACCAGCGCCGGACCTTTTCCCACCGCTCCCTGACGACAGGGTCGGCGATGATATCGGAAAATTTCATCCCGCCTTTTCCCGTGTCCGCTGTTTCTTTTTTCGCGTGTTTTACATTCATGGGTGCTTCCCTTGTGTTGGTTGATTGTATGAATGTACCTGCCTGCCGCCCTGCCGCCGAAGACAGGTGCGCCAGTGCAAATTATTTTTCTTTCAGCTTTTGCTCGATGTAGTCGGCTATTAATTTCACATTTTTCAGTTTGGGATAATCATCCTCGTCGATGGTGATGCCGTACTCGTCCTGAAGGACAAGCACCACCGTGGTCAGGTCCATGCTGTCGATGCCCAGTTCGTCGATCAGATCGACCTCGGGATCAAAGGTTTCCGGCGTAACATCTTCGAGCTTCAGCTCGTCTATGAGAATTTCAGCCACGCGGAGCAGTGTTTTTTTGTCGGCCATCTATCTTCCTCCTCAATTGGATAATGCAAGGCTGCATGTAATTCGGCACGTGTCAACTATTGACCGGCGCCGTCTTCATGGATCCGCTGCAGGCCACCTGGCCGCCAACGGTCACCCTGAACTTGTACTGGGCGGGATCGTCCTTTTCCGGAACCGCCGTTACCAGTACCGTGTCGCCGGGCTTTATGAACTGCCTGAAGCGCACCCGGGATAATCCTGACAGAGCCAGTTGACGGCCGTTCCGTTTCGAGTGCTCCTGTATCGCGTCGAAGGCCAGGGTGAGCTGGGCGATTCCGGGAAGTATCGGGGTGCCGGGGAAATGGCCGTCAAACCATAACGAGTCAGGTTCCAGTGTTGCTTCGGCAGAGATTTCGAGAGAGTCCGTCTCCTTAAGGTTTTTCAAAAAGTGCCACGTGTTGTGCATTAGTTAACAAAACTCATTTTTTCTGATCTCAATCATAATGATCTAAATGTATGGGAATTTTGATTGAATTCAGGGGTCTGTTTACAGCGGTATTAATAGAATAAATAGCTTGAAGGGTGTCAAGAAAAAAAAGCCTACCGGTCCCTGGAGGTTTTTACCGCCCGTGCCTCCAGCAGAATCCCCCCCAGGAGGGGGCATTTCATGGCATGGGAGGATATGGTAATCTGGTCGAACCCCGAACCTGAAAGGACTTTCCTGACCTCGCGTTCGCTCCGGGCATGGAGCCACAGGCCCTGGCGCAGGGCGTTACCGATCTGGGTGAAGAACCTGAAGAAGGAGCGGCGGGCCGTGGTGAAGTAGACGGTGCCGCCGGGCCTGATGGACGCCGCTACCTTCCTGATCAAGTTCTCCAGGTCCGGGATGTACTCGAAAGAGGAAAAGGCGCAGACGCTGTCATAGAGTCCTTCCGGCGAAAAACCGGAAATGTCCCGGTTTACGCATATGATGTTGGACAGCCCCCCGCGGGAGGCCTTGCTCTTCAGAGCGGCCAGCATGTTCCCTGACGGCTCAATGGCCGTGACCTCCCGGCAGCGGCGGGCAAGGGGGATCGTGTAGATGCCGGTGCCCGCTCCGATCTCGAGGACCCGGTGATCCGGGGATATGAGCGGGAGATAATTCTTTTCAAAGAGGGCGCTTTCGGCGGCAGCGGCCGGTGACAGGCGGCGGGCGTTCCGCTCCCTGTCGTAGGAATCGGCAATGAAATCGTAAAAGGCTGCGGCAGGATTTGCCGGGCCGTCCGGTACGGCGCCCGGCACCATGACCGGCCGGCCTATGATATCGGCGAGGGGGAGGATGCCGATGTTTTTTACCTTAAGACCGTCAATGATTGATCTGATTTCGCCGAGCCAGTGATCCACATCGAAACCCGGTCCCGGCGACACGTCATGGAGGAGGATGATGTCCCCGGCCTTTGCCTTTTTCACTGTTTTCCGGGAGAGGCCGCCGATGCGCCGGTTCCCCGCGTCGCCGGGGCGCAGGCTGAAGTTCACACAATACATGCCCGTTTCAAGCAGGACGCGCCAGAGGCGCGGGTTCGTGATTCCCACCGGGGGCCTGAAGGCGAGGGGCCGGACGCCGAACTCGGCAAGGAGGGACTGGGTACCGGAAATTTCCTCGCGGAGCCGCCGGGCGCTTTTCAGCATCAGGAGCGGGTCATGATGCCAGGTGTGGTTCCCGATGGAGTGGCCCCGGCCGAGTATCTCACGCACCAGGTCGCGGTGCCCGGCTGCCCGTGATCCGGTGATAAAAAAAGTCGCCGTGACTCCCTTCTCCCCAAGGAGGTCCAGAAGTCGGCCCGTGGTCGACGGGTCAGGCCCGTCGTCGAAGGTCAGTGCCGCCGCTCCCTTGTCCGGGGTCCCGCGGTGAACAATGGGAAGAAAGAAGCCGAAGCCGGGGAGGAAGGGCGCGGCCAGGCACAGGACGAGAAAGATTGCCAGAGGGATCGCGGCGAGACGGATATCGATACAGGCCAGGACCGCAGCGGCCTGAAAGGCTCCCAGGCCGACCAAATGGGCAGGCGCCAGGGGAGCCAGTGTGGGGCCGTTTTTCATCGTATCATGTGCTCCCACAACGGTCCGGTGTGTCCCTGCCTGTGCATGCGGGCGACCAGGCGCGTGGTGTGTTCGCTGGTGGACCCGACGAACCAGTTTTCACGGCCCCGGGCGCGCTCCCCGACGACGCGGAGAATCTCATCGC
This sequence comes from uncultured Spirochaetota bacterium, assembly GCA_937872225.1. Classification (GTDB taxonomy): domain Bacteria; phylum Spirochaetota; class UBA4802; order UBA4802; family UBA5550; genus RBG-16-49-21. The sequence goes on along the minus strand of CALMRZ010000024.1, from coordinate 72,627 downwards.
TTGATATGCCGCGGGACTGGTAGAAGACCGGTTCCAGCAGGTTGTCGCCTTCGGATATCTGGCCTTCGCTGAGCGCTATATCGTATATCCTGGTGTGGGGGTAAATCCTTATGCCGCAGAAGAAAAAGAGGACTGTCCGGTCCAACCCCTCGGCGTTCCGGAGGGTTTCCTCGATGGTTTCCCGCGTCTCGCCGGGCCCGCCGAGCAGGAGATAGTGGGCGACGTACAGACCGGCGTCAACGGCCGCCCGGTGCGACGCGATCGCGTCCCGCACGTTGAAGGGCTTGCGGTACGACGCGAGCATGGCGTCGGAGAGGGACTCGGTCCCGAACTCCGCGTGGGTCATGCCGGCGTCGCTGAGCAGTCGGTAATAATCCGCCGGCGGTTTCGTGGGGGCAAGGAAGGCGCCCCAGGGAATGGTCACTCCCCTGGATTTAAAGGATCGGGCCACTGCGGCGCTGTGTTCGTAATCGCAGTTGAAGGCCGAATCGGTTATAAAGAAATATTTTCCCCCCATGGCTTCAAGGGTGACAGCGGTCTCAGCGACTTCTTCGGCGGGTATGGGCCTCAGGGCTGAGCCTTCAATATGGGGATAGGTGCAGTAGATGCAGTTGTAGGAACAGCCCCGCTTCGTCTGCAGGTTGAGTATCCCGCCCCGGGCGGTGTAGAACTGCGCGATGTCGCCGCCGATGAAGGAACGCCGGAACGTGTCGTCAAAGGGCGGTGGGATTTTCTCCTCCCCCGTTCCCGTAATGACCCCGGGTATGCCGGAGGCATCCGCCCCTTTCTCGATGGCGTCAAGGAGGAGGGGGAGACGCTCCCCTTCGCCGATGATGCCGTAGTCCGCCTTGAGCTCGGTCATCAGCAGCCGCGGAAAGATGGTGAAGCCGCTCCCCCCGAGGATGACCGGCGCGACGGAGACGCTCCGTATCGACGCGATGAGCTCCCGGTACTTGGGTATGAACCCCCTGGCGTCATGAACGTCGGTGTTGTCGATGTTGCGGAGGGAGAGGCCGATTGCGTCCGGTCCGAAGTCCCGGATGATGTCAATGATCGGGGCGGTTTTATTGTACAGATTGATATCGGCGACCCTCACCGTGTGCCGGCCCTCGAGGGCGCCGGCCACGTAGTCAAGCCCCAGGGGATAAACGTAATAGGGCACCCTCACGGTATTGGCTGATATGAGCAGTATCTTCATGATCGGGCAGTATCAGGCGGTTATTTCCATGGCGGTCACGAAGGAACCGAGTCCCACCATGAGGAGCCGCTTTCCCCTGAGCTGGAGCGCGGCTCCTGATGCAAGGGCCGCCGGCACCATCCCCTCTTTTGCGCACTGGGCGGCGACGGCTGCGGCGGCGGCAGTGACGGTCCCGAATTCGCCGAGGAGGGCCCGGTAGTCGATGACCGGGCCGGTGTAGCCGGTCGCGTCAAGGAATTCGTCCAGCTGTTTCCGGCAGGATGCTTTTTCCCCGCCGGGCATGCCGGCGAACACGGCGGCGCAGGTTGCGTTGATGCCGTCGGCGCCCCCCAGGGAACGCACCAGCGAGGCGATTGCGCCGGGGCTGGCGGCGTAGTTTTCGAAAAAGAGGGGGGCTATGCAGGGACCTGCGGGAGACTCTGTTTTTTTGAGTATAAGGGCGCCGCCGCCGTCGGCGGGGTCCTTGCCGGCCCGCACCGATCCGTCAAACAGGGGCGACAGCTCTTCATGATGCTCGTCGGCGCCCATAACCAGCAGGGTCTCGCCGCTGCCGGCGGCCAGCGACGCGGCGAAGAGGGACTGCTCGAAGGAATAGTCGCCGCCGGTGGCGGTAATGTTCGCGCCGGTCGCCTTCAGCCAGATGGCTATCTGGCCCGCCGGGGCGTTATGGACGGAACCCACGAAATCGGTGGGGCTGGTGAACTGCTCGTCCGACTCGTAGAGCTTCGTCAGAAAATCGTAGGTTTCGGACAGGGGGCCCCAGGCGGTTCCGAAGAATATGGAGGCCGGGTCCTGGGACGCGGCGTTGCGCGCGTCCAGGGCCAGGGCCAGGGCCAGGCGGGTAAGACGCTTCAGGCGCCGCACTTCCCGGGCCGGCAGATTTTTCGAGATGTCCGGGAGCGGGAGCGTCCCGCCGCAGTTCTTGCCTTCCTGCAAGGAAGCGATCGTCCGGGCCAGGTCACCGGCGCCGGTCACGCAGGCGCCTCCCAGTATTTCAAAGACCGCTGCGGTTCCATGGGGCCGTGTTTTCCGCGGCGCCGCAGGGTCGCCCAGCACCAGGCAGGCGTTGTTGCCGCCGAAGCCGAAGGAATTTGACAGCACGGTGCCGGTTTTTTTATCCAGCGCCTTAAGGACCGGGCTGACCTTGAGTTCGGGGTCCGGGTCCGTACAGCCGGTGTTGCCGGGGATGAAACCGTCGCGGATGACCATGGAGCAGACGACCGCTTCAATGGCCCCGGCGGCGGCGAGGGAATGCCCCGTGGCGCCCTTTATGGACGAGAGGGGCGGGACCGCTCCGCCGAAGAGTGCCCGAATGGCCGCGGCCTCGGCCAGGTCGTTATCTTTTGTTCCTGTCCCGTGGAGATTGATGTACTCGATGCCCGACGAAGCTGTTCCGGCGTCTTCAATGGCCCGGCCCATGGCCGCCAGGGCTCCGGCTCCTTCCGGATGGGGCGTCGCCGGATGATGGGCGTCGCAGCTCAGGCCGCCTCCCAGCACTTCGGCGATGGCGCCTTCAGGAGCGGAAGCGGAAGCCTCCAGGAGCACCATGGCCGAGCCCTCGGCCACGGACATGCCGCGGCGCGAACGGTCCAGGGGCCGTGAACCCTCCGGGTCTATGAGCTGAAGTGAATTGAACCCATAGTAGGTCAGGCGGCAGAGCGAGTCGGCTCCGCCGGCAAGGACGCATGTGGCTTTTCCGGTCCGGAGCAGTTCAAGGGCGAGCTTGATCGCGGCCGAACCCGACGAGCAGGCGTTGGTCACGGTGACGATGAGGCCGGGGCAGCGCAGGGCGGCAGCGCAGTATTCGGCGACGGATGATGTTGAATGATACCGGTAGCAATCCGGCCGCTTCTCCCCTTTCCTGAGGAGCTCTTCGGTAAGGGCCATGCCGCCGGTGGTGGTGCCTATGATGACGGCGTCGGGGACGGTGTTTCTGCCGGAGAGGGCCTCCTTCGCTGCGGCAAGGGCAAGTCCGTGGGTCCGCGGAACGGACCGGTCCCATTCAAACCCGGTTATTTCCCCGGCGGGATGGCGGTTGCCCTCCGAAAGGGGGAACAGGGTGAGGGGCTTTATCCCGGAACGGTTATTTCTAAGTGAATCGTAATGCTCCTGCACGCCGCTCCCCAGTGAGCTGACGATGCCCATCCCGGTAATAAAAACGCGATCGCCCTTCAATAACCTTACCCCTTGCGGTTTTTATGTATGTGTTCGGCGAGGGTCCTGAGCGTGGAGAAGACCTTCTGTCCCAGCTCTTTATTGTCAATCTTTATGCCGTATTCCTTGTCTATCATCATGGCGAGCTCCAGTATGTCGATTGAATCGATGCCGAGCTTGCCTCCCACGAGGGGGTCGTCCTCTTTAAAGTCCTCCGGGGTTATATCGATAAGATCAAGGGTATCTATGATTTTTTCTTTCAATTCGTTTATCAGTTGTTCCATGTGTATCCTCTTGTATCCTCGCAGGTTTCCGATAAGGCGACATTGAATACAGCCTTTAGGCGCCGTTATGTCAAGATATTTTTATTGACATCAATCACGCGGTGCCGGTACGGTATTAAGCCATTGCCATAGCTGATAACGCCATGTATACGATAGAACAAATGATCCCCCACCGCGGAAGCATGATGCTCGTGCAGGAGATTGTCGAGGTCGGCGGGAACCGCTGCGTTACCGTTTCAACGGCCCTTCCCGGATGGCCCACGTGTGAAAATGGTAGCGTCAACCCCGTCATCCTGGTGGAGCTGGTTGCCCAGACGGCAGGCGTGAACTTCGGGTGGCAGGAGTGCCACAGCGACCGGCCGTCGGGCAAGGTCGGGTGGCTCGTCGGGATCAAGAAAGCTGAATTCTACCTCGACAGGATTCCGGTGGGAACGAGGATCATGGTTGCCATCGAGGAAAGCAAAAGGGAAGAATCATACGCGGTAATCGCGGGAAGGGTCCGGATAAACGGAGAGCCGGCGGCCGAAGTGGAGCTCCAGGTGTTCAGACCCGAAAAAGATAACCATCATACTGGGGGGATACCGTCATGAGTGAGCCATCGGGCAGGAAAACGGCCATCGTAACCGGCGCGAGCCGGGGCATCGGCAGGGCCATAGCGGTCGAGCTGGCGCGGGACGGCTGCTACGTGATCGTCAACTACCGGTCAAACGATAAAGCCGCGGCCGAAACCCTCGCCATGGTCAGGGCCGAGGGGGGCGACGGCGAGGTGATGAAATTCGACGTCGCTGATTCGGCCGAAACGGAAAAAGCCGTCACCGACATCGCGGGGCGTTTTCCGGTGATCGACATCCTGGTTAACAACGCCGGCATCACCGCGGACAACCTGTTCCTCATGATGCCCGAGGCCGACTGGGACAGGGTCATCGCCACGACCCTGAAGGGGTTCTACAACATGACGAAGCCGGTATTGAAGAAGATGCTGCGGCAGAAACGGGGTTCCGTGGTCTCCATCGCGTCGGTGGCGGGCATTATCGGCAACAAGGGCCAGGCGAACTATTCCGCGGCCAAGGCGGGCCTCATCGGCGCGAGCCGGTCCATAGCCTCGGAAATCGCGAAGAAGGGCATCCGCGTGAACGTCGTGGCCCCGGGCCTCATCGAGACCGACATGATCAGGGACGCGCCGGTCGAGATGATAAAAAACATCATCCCCATGGGAAGGATAGGAAAGCCCGATGAAGTCGCGAAGGTGGTGCGGTTCCTCTGCTCCGATGACGCGTCGTACATAACCGGACAGGTGATATCGGTCAACGGCGGGATGATGTAGCGGAAGAGGACATGACCTCGCCCCGCCTTCGGCGCGCCCTCTCCCGCGGGAGAGGGCTACAAGACAATTATTTTGCTTCACCTCCCCCCTCTCCTTGTAGGAGAGGGGGACCGAAGGGTGAGGTCTCTACGGTAAAGAAAATGAAGGTACAATAATCATGAAATGGAAATATCCGATTATCCTTACGCTTTCGTTATGCCTCATATCCTGGGGAGACACCTGGGACCAGATCAGGAAAACGGCGAAGGACATTGCATCCATTGAAGCTGAATTCGTCCAGAAGAAGCACATGGCGATCCTGGCTAAGCCCCTGGTCTCGAAGGGAACGCTTTATTTCCAGGCGCCCCGTTCCCTCCGCTGGGAATACACGTCGCCTGTCAACAGCATACTGCTGATGCACGACGGGACCGTGACGCGCTACATAAAAAAAGGAGACTCCGTGACAAAGGATTCCTCCGCCCGCCTCCAGTCGATGCAGATAGTGCTTCAGGAGATAACCATGTGGATGAAGGGAAATTTCGACGCGAACCCGGCCTTCAAACCGGAGCTCAGGCCGGGCAGGATCATCGTTCTCACTCCGAAGGAACAATCGATGGCGGCCATTATCCAGCGTATCGAGCTGAAGCTTTCCCCAAGACCCGGTGTAATCCAGGCAGTCCGCATCTATGAGAATGAAAAATCTTACACCGTAATTGACTTCACGAACGTAAAAATGAATGCAAAGATCCCCGATTCCCTCTTTAAGAGCCTGCAATGAGAGCCACCGCGATTGTGGCGATGAGCGCCTGTATCCTTTCCTGTGCCGGTCTTCCGCGAATACATCCTGCCGGAATATCAGATACTGCGGATCTGACCAAGAAGATAATGACTCCCTTTCTGAAGGGTAGCTGGCGGGTTGTCCATTCCATCCAGGGGACTCTCCCCGGAGGCTCCACGGCCGACATGATCGGCGTGACCATGGCTTCTTCCGATACGGGAAAGATCCACAGCACCCTCATGTCCATCGAGGGACTGGTACTTCTTGACGCAGAATATGAGACACGCCTTGTTATAAACAGGGGCATAGGTCCCCTGGGACGCCAGGACCTGGTAAAGGGCATGATGCGTGACATACGCCTTATTCTGTTTGCCCCGAAGGGAGCAATGGCGGAAGCCGGCACGCTGGAAAACGGGAACCATGCCGGAAGGTTCAGGACGGATGAAGGTGATATTCTTATAATCATGAAGGAAGGGGGAGACATTGAGTTACGGGCCTATGACCGGTCGTCACGGCTCCTGCGCACGGTGCGGTTCATGGATCTCAAGCCCGACACTCTGCCGAAAAAAATTGAACTCGAGTCAGCGGGTATGATAGGATACTCGCTCCGCCTTGACCTGATTGAAGCCGAAAAAATTCGCTAGGGATTTCCCCTGGTAAAGCCGGCGTATCTGACCTGACGGTTGATCCCGGAAAAGAGTGTTGTGCCGTGCGAAATCAGGCTTCCGTAGTGAAAGGAGCCCGTACCGAGAACGTATTATCCTGGCCTTGATGTTGTCGAGGACGTCCCGCAGGCCGCTGTCACTGACGCGCTCATGCTCCAGGTTGATGATGCCGGATATCATGGCCAGGCTGTTCTTCATCCGGTGATGCAGTTCCCTGAGAAGGGCCTCCTTCTCGGTGATAGCTTTGCCGAGGACCTCCGCATTCCGCTTGAGCTCTGAAATGTCGGTGTGGGTGCCGATGACCCGGAGGGGCTTCCCCTCGGGGGTTCGGTCGATGACTTTCCCGCGGTCCAGTATCCACTTGTATTCGCCGTTCTTGCACCTGATCCGGTGTTCACTGGTGTAGACCTCTGTTTTCCCCTCAAAATGCCTGTTCAGCTCCGCGTAAACACGGTCGTGATCATCGGGATGAACCCGGCAGTCCCATTCTGAAAGAGTGTCGCCTATTTCATCATCTTCATAGCCGAGCATTGCTTTCCACTGATGGGAGAAGTAGACCCTGTCAGTTGACGCGTTCCAGTCCCACACGCCGTCGCCGGCCCCCTCAAGGGCGAAATGCCACCGGTCTTCGCTTTCTCTCAACGCCGCCTCCGCCCTTTTACGCACGGTTATATCCGTGAAGGCCGCTGCCATGCGGTTGCTGCCGATCCGGAAGGCGTGAACTTCGAAGGCACCCCGTATAAAATTTTCGTCATAGTCGACCTGCTCCGTGAACCAGGGGGTCCCCGTTGAGGCAACCTCGCGGTAGCGCCGGGGCACTTCGGTTTCCGTCAGCGCCGGAAAGGCCTCTTCGATGGTCCTGCCGATGAATACGCTGTTGTCGACGCCGAGGATCCTGTCCGCCGCGGGATTTGCGCCGTCAAAAATCAGGCGGCCGTCAGGTTCGAGACGGTACAGGTGCATCCCGATGGGGATAGACGTGATGATGCTGCGATACCAGTTTTTTGTCTCCCGGAGGAGGTGTTCCGCACGCTTGCGCTCGGAAATGTCCACCAGGAATCCCCGGAACCCTTCAGGTTTACCGTCCCGGACAATGAGGGATGAATGCACCAGCACCGGAAAGGGGGTGCCGTCTTTTTTCAGGGCCAGGTACTCGTTCAGGCCGGATCTTTCGCCGTTCATGATTTTTTCGATGTTCTCCAAGGCCCGCCGGTGGTCCTCGGGGGCGATGATCTGGATTACCTGTATTCCCCTGTCAACATCATCCCTGGAATAGCCGAACCGCAGCAGGCCGGCCTGGTTGACAAAGGTGATCCTGACCGTGCGGTCGGTCTCAAACACCGTTTCAGGCAATAACTGAACAAGATCGCTGAACCGTTCCTCGCTGAGCCTGAGGGACATCTCGAAATTTTTACGGTCGGTGATGTCCTGGACGGTTCCGATTATCCTTTTGAGTTCGCCATTGCTGCCGAATACAGGCTTCCCTATGCTGTACATCCACCTTCGTTCGCCATCACGGTGCCTTTTTATTTGGTATTCAATCCCGAAGGTTTCCCTCTTTTCTTCTATGGCGCGCCGCATACTGTCAATCGTGTCCTGGGGATCAACAATGAGATTCAGCCAGCGTGTTCTCGAGATCGTTTTTCGATTTCTCAAGCTCTTCGTTGGTCGCCTTCAGTTCTTCATTGGTTGCCTCGAGCTCCTCGATGGCGGCATTAAGCTCTTCGTTTATTCTCTCAAGTTCATCCTTGGTATGGCGCAATTCGGATTCGGAGTCAATGAGCCTTGTCATGTCATTGGTTATTGTCAGCAGGTAGTGCTTGCCATCCATCTCGATAAAAATTGAATTCATGAGGCCATGGGCCACGGAGCCGTCTTTTTTATGGAAGTCGACGCGGTGGTTGGACAGTTTTCCCTCGGACCGTAGTGTGGTCGTGATTATCTCTTCCTCGTCGGGATTGACCCAGCTCCGCAGCATGGCGGGACTTTTACCGATGACTTCTTCCCTGGTCCATCCGGTCCATTCGATCCCCTTGTTGGCGTCAACGACGGTCCCCGTTTCCATTTCTGTGATGGTTATGGCGTTGGGGGTGTTTTCAAATATTATAGCCAGCTTGTTTTCGCTTTTGCCGAGGGCCTCTTCGCGGTTCTTCAATTCACGGTGGGCCTCGTGGAGCTTGAAGGCCATCCTGATGGAAGCGAGGAGCACTGTTTCGCCGGAATTTTTCACCACATAGCCGTATGAGGTGATTTTCTCGGTTTTGTCCACCATCTCCGGCTCTGTGTGGCTCGAAAGAAAAAGCACGGGGATATCCATGTTTTTTAAAATAATGTCAGCGGCCTGGGTGCCGTCCATGCCGGAACCGAGATCTATGTCCATTAATATGAGGTCAAGGGAGGGGGTTTCTGAAGCAGTGTTGATCGCCTGCTCGCCGGTATAGGCGGTAATGACGTCATACCCGTGCTTTTCCAGCATCCGGGCCTCAGCCATGGCAATGATGGCTTCATCGTCAACAAGAAGGATGGTTTTTCCCTTTTTTCCGGTCATTCACTCGGATTCCCTGTGTCTACGTGTATTCATTCGATAATGACAGCTCTTTAAAAATATATACAGCCATAATATATTTCAATTAAAAACTTGGCCCGATCCTGTCGGGATGTTCAAGTCTGGTGAATATAAAACAGTGAAGAGCGGGATGCAAACCTCTGCCATTGAACCGGCGGCGGTGGCATAAAATTGTTAAATGCTTGACAGTGACAGGTCGGTACAGAGAAGCTTTTGTCTGCGCGAGGAGCACCTTATGAAATTCAGACTTATCTATCCCCGCTGGGAGAAACTCCCGGAACAGACAACATTCAACCTGCCGCCCCACGGACCGGCGGTGATGGCCGCCGCGCTGCCGGATTACGTCGAGGTTGAATTCATCGACGAAAATCTCGAGCGTTTCAGCTACGACGACCCGGTTGATTTTGTGGGCATATCCATGATGCTCACGACCCAGGTGAAGCGCGGCTGGGAGATAGCGGACGAGTACCGGCGCCGCGGGAAGAAGGTCTTGTTCGGCGGCATTTCGGCCATGCTCCATGCCGAAGAGACCATGGAGCACGCCGATGCCGTGTTCCTGGGCGAGGCGGAAGGCCGCATGGAAGAGGTGTTTTCCGATTTCAGGAAGGGCAGCCTCAAGAAGGTCTATAACTATCTCGCTGACCTCCCACCCATAGAGAGCGTGGGTCCGGCCCGGCGGAGCATTTACAAGCGCGACCTCTATTACTACAAGGGCGTGCAGATGGTGGACCTGGTGCACGCGTCGCGGGGATGCCGGTTCAACTGCTACCCCTGCGCGGTGGCCTACCTGGGCGGCAGGAAATTCCGCCCCCGGCCCATAGACAGGGCCATTGAAGAAATGGCCCTCACGGACAACAACCGCCTCTTCGTGGTGGATAATTCCCTTGCCCAGGACACGCAGTGGGAGATGGACCTTTTCCGCGAGATGATACCGCTGAAAAAGAACTGGTGCAGCCATACCATAGAGGACAAGCCGGAGGTCCTCGACCTGGCGCGCCAGGCCGGCGCCTGGTATGTGTACCAGGCCGTGTTCGACACCTCGGATTTTATCAGGGAGCGCATCAAACGCTACCATGACCACGACATTGCCGTGGAAGGGACCATCCTTCTGGGCATGGACAACCATGACGAGGAGTACATCAAGCGCTTCATCGATTTCCTCCTGGAAATAGAACTGGACCTGGCGGAATTCACGGTCCTCACGCCCTTCCCCCACACCAAGGCCTACGACGACATGCGCAAGGAGAAGCGGCTTATAAGCCATGACTGGAATGACTACAACGCCGGGAAGGTGGTGTTTCAGCCGAAGCTGATGAGTCCGGAACGCCTCCAGGAGCTCTATTACTTTGCCTGGGAGCGCTTCTACCAGGACGAGCCGCAGCAGGTGAAGATGTACAAGCTCATCAAGAAGGTGGCGGAACGGGAGATGGCCCTGGGCACCTACAGGCCGCGGCGCCGCGACCTGATCCGGAAAGCCTTCGGCGAGAAGCTGTGATTCTATTTTTCGATGATCACAACCGAGGAATCATCATATTTTTGTATTTCACTGTACCCCTCGCGGATCTTATCCATTAATTCCTTGACCTGTGCCGTATCGCGGTAGGGGATAGATCCCGGGACGCTGTCGATCATGACTTTTTTATCAAGGCCTTTTTCTTTGGCGTTTTTAAACAGGGCATTGATCCATTTTCTTTCGGTCCTGAATTCCTTCGGCTGCGTCAGGCCGACAATGAGCCATTCGAAATTGACCCGCGCCATGCTTTTGCCCGTCCATTTCTGTATCGGGATGGCGCAGAGGGGGGGGAATTTCTCGGCAATTTCGTTTATCTCGAAGATCCTCCGCATGCGGTAGTTGCTGTCTGAGTCGATGACGCCGATCTTCCTGTATATCCTTTCAATGCGTTCCTTGATTTTATAAAAAGCAACCAGGACCTTGCCGCCCCTGCGGCATACTCGTTTCGCCTCGTTTATGAAGGTCGCAATGGCCGCCTCATCGGCGCCGTAATCGACCACGCCTGAGGAAATGATGACCGTGGAGTATGAATCATCACTGAAGGGAAGTTTTCCGGCATCTCCTTCAACTATGTCGAGATTATATTTTTCTTTCGCGACTTTAACCATGTTCGGATTTATATCAAGGCCCGTTGCGCTGATGCCTTTGTTCATTAAATGCCGTACAATGAGTCCTTGACCTGCGCCGACTACCAGGACATCGGGTTTAATATGCTCCATAAGAGATTCGGTGGTCGTGGTGCCGAAATGCCTGTCTTCTATATGGTCCCATACCGGGGCCCAGGTGCTCCACCATTTTTCAGCATCCATTGGTTGCCTCGTGATAATTTTATTATAAGAATAAATTGCCAACAATGTATTGATTTAATAGTTTTTATGGTAATAAAGTCAACATAAATTCAAATACACGCCCCCCTGCCGCTGCTGCGGACACAAACCTTTCATGTCTTCTTGGAATCTTCCAATCCTACAAATATTTCTTGACCTTTCAAAATATAATCCTGTATTCTTTTCATGTGGTTGCCTTCTTCCTAATATAAATTTTTGGTCGACTTTAATAGAAGGCAGTAATTCTCTATTTTTGTCAATTCTCCTGAACATAATGCCCCCTCAGAGGCATAGAGGGGTCTTCTAAATGTTTTACCAGAAGCCATACTGATTTCACAGTGCATTGCTTATTGTTCCACGGGATTTGTGTTGGCAAAGGCATGTTTGCAATATTGATGCTTTATCCTTTAACAGGACGCAGGTATGAAAGTTCAAGTAGTTCCTCAAGACGGGAAAAAATGTTCAAGAAAACACTGTCGCTGTATGCGATCAATGATAAGGGCTTATTTGAACGAATTCCTTTTTTTAACGAGGAGGTAACGGTATGGTTTTTCGCGTGTGTGCATTGCTTTTTTTTCTCTTCATTGCGGTGGCTACAACCGCCGTGGCTCAGCCGATCAAACCGGGGGAAGAGCCGATTTATAATCAGCGCTTCGGTATCGGGATCCCCGTGGGCCTGTATAACGAAGACCCGATGTACGGTCTCGATTTTCATATCTTTCTGGGTAAAGGCTTCGCCATCCGCCTCGACTCGCCGGTCATTACCAATCAGTATTATTTTCGTCAATCATCAACCGGTATGATGAAGTCGCGTCACTGGAGTACCGCGGTTATGCCTTCCGCGGGGATCCTGTGGAAGACGCCCATCTACCTTCAGAGCAGGCTCTACATCGGCGTCACGGGCGGCATCGTGTACGACATCACGCGCAAGCGCGGCCCGTTCTTCGCCTCCCGTTTCTTCGGTGCCATTGAAATCTATGTCATGAAGCACTGGACCTTTTTCGTGGAAATGGGCGGCTGCGGAGTCGCCGGCAGGGGAAAAGATATCGATTTCAGGCAGGGTGTCATGATCATAGCCGGCCAGCGCCTCTACGCCTTCTGATTGTGCAGCGGCATTTTCCGGGATAAACAGCCGAACCTTGCGGACTCTTCTTCCGAGGACTAGCGGGCTACCGCACGGCCTCTATGCTCCAAAGTCGCGGCAGGGGCGGGTCTGCGCCAAAAGATGGATATTATTATCGTCGTGCGAACCGGGATGAATCAGGGCGCGCCCCATTTCTGGGGCACTTTCCGGATCTTTTCTGTGTCATACCCCGCACCCTTCAGGAGGGTGAGTATCTTCTGATAATCGGCCCCGGGGATCGCGGGGGTGCGGGCCATGATCCAGACGTAATCGCGCTTGCTGCGGCCGATCACCGTAACCGAGTAGTCGTTCTTCAGATAGATTATCAGGAACTCGGACTTGAAGGGCCAGAGGAACTGCATGTCCCATACCGAGTTTGACCCGGTATCGCGGATAAAACCGCGCGGATGATAGGTCTTGACCGGACCGTCGAAACTGCCCTTGCGGAAGGCGAAGGTCGTTGCGATCGTGCCGTCGGCATCAAGCTTGTAGGACTCGACCGCGTTGTGGGCCTCCTTTTCCAGAAAGGTCGGTATGTTCGCGATCACGTACCAGTCGCCCATGAAGCGCTTGATGTCCACGCCGGGAACGGTCCCGAGCGTGGGGGGCGCAGCGCTGCACCCGGCGAGCAGCAGTATGGACGATGCGATTAGTGTGAGCGGATTCTTTAAGCGTTTGTTTTTCATGTGATAAAGATATTCATTTTAGTTATGGATGTCAACGTCTTCCGGGCAGTGTTCCAGGGTATTATAGTAATACTCTTTTTTTTCTGCGTATTTCGCGTAAATTTTTTCGGGTTCTAAGGGGCGCAGCCCCTTAAAAGCCCCGCAGGGCTCCCTGCTCCTTTTATTTGGGTTGAGGGCGAAGCCATCATTATGCAGTAATTAATAATTTTTTTGCGCTATACACGACGGGCAGATAGTGTTGTATATTAGATTGATATAACCGATACCATACTTTTTTAATTGGTGAGCACTAAATCCGGGAGGAACCTATGAACATGCATCCGCACAAGCTCTACCTGTTGCTGATAAACCTGGTCGGCGGCGCGGCCGTGCTTGCCAGCTATGTGATCGGCATCATGAACCACCCTGAAACACGCGGCGCCCTCTGGGGCGAAGTTCCCCGCGCTATCATGCCCGTATACACCATCTCGATGTTCACCGCTGCGGCCGGATACCTTGCCTTTACGTATTTTATCATGTTCCGCCTGAACCCGGACGGGGCCACGATCGCCGGTCATTTTTCATACGGGCTTTTCCCCTGGCTCTATGCCCTGGTCCTTGTGCCCTCGGCGCTCTGGATGCCGCTTACGTTCGTCATGCTCGGGAACCCATCGCGCATTTGCTGGATAGGAATCCGCGCGGTGCTGGGAATTACCGGCATAGCGTCACTGCTGCTCCTGGGGGCCCTCATAACGGTTCAGCCGGCCGCGCCGGTGTGGGCGCACCGGCTCGCGGTGATCGGGTGCGCAGCGTTCTGCGTGCAGACCGCCCTTCTCGACGCCCTGGTATGGACGGCATACTTTCCAACTAACTAGCGGCCGCCGTCACGGCGCGCTGCGGGCAGAGTCTCTTTTTTTTGTATAAAGGATAGTGGTTATGGGTTTCATGCGAAAACTCCTCCGTCTCCTGTATCAGCCGTACTAGTTCCTGGTGCTCATTCCCCTGACCGTGCTCGCGACCTGCTTCTTCGTGCTCCTGGGCATCGCCATCGTGTTCCTGTTCAATGACCGGGTAGCGCACCGCACGACCGGGGTCTGGTGGTCGCGGTTTATCATCTGCATCACGCCGATACGGGTGAAGGTAATCGGCAGGGAGAACAAGGGAGAAAGGCCGCTCGTACATGGTCATCGCCAACCATCAGGGCCAGTATGATATCCTGGTGCACTATGGCTGGCTCGGCATCAACATCAAGTGGGTGATGAAGTCAGAGCTGCGGAAAGTCCCCCTGTTCGGATATGCGGGCGAGAAGGGCGGCAATATCTATATCGATCGCTCAAGCCCCGAGGCACTCAGGAGAACCCTCGATAGCGCCCGTTCTAAAATCGTCGGCGGCACCTCGATCATCATGCTCCCGGAAGGGACCCGGACCGGCGCCCTCGGTGAGTTCAAGAACGGTGCATTCGTGATCGCCCGGGAACTCAACCTGCCCCTGCTTCCCGTCACCATCACCGGCACCCGGCGCATCCTGCCGCCGGGGGGCTGGAACGTGTTCCCTGGCACCGCGATCATGACGATACACCCCGCCATTGAGACCGACGGCTACGGCGAGGACCGGCTTGACGGGTTGAAAGAGCTGGCGCGCGGGGTCATCCTCGCAGAGCTCATTGCCCGGGGTGAAGGGAAACGGGAATCCTGACAAGAAAGAGATGCGCGGGTTCCGGCCCCGGAACCAGGAACTGATGAGAACAATATCCCTGCCGTCGATTATACGGCATTCGCAAACCAGTGGAAAGATCAGTTCCCGAACAGCGGTCCTTCCGGGCCCAGGTGGCAGGAATAACATCCGAATCCGCGCCGGGTTGTAATGCTAAAGGACTTCTTTCCCAGGGCTTTGGCCATCAAGGGGACCAGCCGGTCCAGTTTCAGCCTCGTTGTGTCCGGGTATTTTTTAAACTCGGGCCCCAGGGTCCAATCGCCACTGAGTCGCGGAAGATGCCCGGTGGGCATGTTGAAATTTCCGGTTGCTGTTCCGCGGCCGTGACACAGAGTGCAGTTCACCACGGCATATTTCTTCGGACGCCAGGTCCGGAACACTTCAGCCGCGCGCGGCATCACGATATTTTTCATGTGCACCGTGCGCTGTTCTGTATTCATCATGTCCCAGGTCAAACGCTTGCCGTCAGGACCGGCAGGTCCCACCGCCTTAGGGTAGCAGCCGCAAAGCAGCAGAATACAGAGCGCTGTTAAACTATAACCCATTAAATACCGCCGAAATGTATCTCTCATGGTCCCTCCCTCGAAAGTATTCCCCATACCTGACGGGAAATTTGAAATAAATCAACCATAAAAAATGATATTTCAAGACTTAACATTAAGGAAAGCCCTCTTGATCAAAGAGGACCCAGGGTGTTTGATGGGACGGTATTGGAGCAGATACTGATTTCTAGATTTTTATAATGAACGATAAATAAACATGTAACATCAATTAATTCATAAACTGCTTCAGATGTTCAGTTGCGGTATTTTTTGTTGACAAAATATTTATTAGCGATAAGGCTACTAAATCATTTAACAGGATACTGGTATGAAATTAAAAGAAGTTCCCCAGGACGGCAAACGAATGCTCAAAACGACCTTGGTCCACTACGCGGAGAACGACGAGGGAAAATTTGAAAAAGTTCAATCAGATGGATGGGACCCGGGATACTATGCGGGGCTCAATCTTCAGAAAGAATTCACCGAACTGGCCGAAGAGGCAAAGATAAAAGTCAAGAACGGTCAGTCATCAACGCTTGAATACTTCATGTACAAGGCATTTCTGGATCCTATCGGCCTGGCCCAATTTACCGGGATGCCATGGCGAAAAGTGAAAAAGCATTTAACACCTCGGGGATTTGAAAAGCTGGATGATAAGACCCTTGCCCGGTACGCCCATGTTCTTCACACCGACGTTGAAACTATAAAAAAATTCAAGAGTACCCTGTAATGAAAAAAGCAATAGCGCAGAAACCATACAAACACTACCAGGGGGGGCACTGCGAATCGGGCTCTGTCTCTTCAATCGTAACCAATTACGGCTTTAATCTATCTGAGCCCATGGCCTTCGGTATCTCGAGTAATATCGGCTTCGTGTATCTGCCCTTTGTCAAAATTTGGGGTCGGCCCCTCCTTGCGTGGCGGATGCTTCCGCAGAGCATAGTCAGGGGAGTGCAGAAGCGCCTGGGAATCAAATTCTGCATCAAGACATACAATAATGAGCAGGAAGCCATGGATGAACTGGACCGGCTGCTGGATGAAGGCAAGCCGGTGGGTATCCAGGCTTCCGTGGCATATCTCAGATATTTTCTGGGGGATTTCCGCATTCCCAACAACAGCCACATGACCATTGTCACCGGCAGGGAAGGGGATGAATACCTGATCAACGATCCCCTGTGGGACCATCAAACAAGGGTCCATCGTGAAGATCTTCAGAATGCCCGTTTTTCCAAAGGGCCCACTGCGCCAAAGGGGTTCATGTTTTATCCTCTCGAGTTTCCTGAAACAGTAGATTATAAAAAAGCGGTAAAAAAATCGATTAAGCGTGTTTTGTTCATGATGCTGCAGCCTATGTTTCCCTATTACGGAGTCCTGGGCATGAAAACCTTTGCCAGGATGGTAAAGCGGCTCCGGAAAAATCCGGACATAAAGGCCGTGAGAGGGCTCTTCTATCACATTGTTCTTTTTCAGGAGGAGGTCGGCACCGGCGGAGGGGGGTTCCGGTACATGTACGCAGCCTTCCTCAGGGAAGCCTATGACCTGCTGAAGATCCCTGAACTGCTGGAAGCCTCGAAAAAATTTGTGGCCATCGGCGACAAGTGGAGGCTTGCCGCTTCATCATGCGGGAAATTCATCCAGGGAAAAACCGATGACGTTGACTTGGAGAAGACGGCCCAATTATACCGCGAATGCGCCATGGAAGAGAAAGAGGCATACCTGCTGTTGAAAAAGATAAAGTGGAAATAGCATTATGTACATTATGTAATTGAAGCGACGCTGATTTCTGCATAAACAAGGAGCCGGAAATGAAAGTCAATGAAGTTCCTCAAGATGGCAAAAGAACCATGCGCACCAGGATGGTGCAGTATGCCGTTGATGACAACGGCGAGTTCGTCAAGGTCGGATCCAATGGCTGGGAGCCGGGATACCGGGCCCTCATAAATCTCCGAGAGGATTTTGATGCCCGCGCCGAGGACGCAAAGGAGCGGGTGAAAAGGGGACAGACATCGCCCATCGAGTATTTCATGCACCGGGCCTACATGGAACTTTCGACCCTGGCCCAGATGACCGGTCTGTCGCAGAGAAAGGTAAAAAAGCATTTCGATCCCCGGGGGTTCGAACAGCTGGATGACGCGACACTCCAGACGTACGCCACGGTCCTCCTCGTTGACCTCGACACCATAAAGAATTTTAAAAAGGGACTCCTATGAACCATAAACTGCAGCAAAACGTTGAATGGACGCATTACCAGGGCGGGCATTGTGAATCGGCCGGCGTCTCGTCACTGGTTACCAATTACGGCCTGGACCTCTCAGAGCCCATGGCTTTTGGCGTATCCAACAGCATCATGTTCATCTACTTCCCCTTTGTCAAGGTATGGGGGATGCCCCTCATATCATACCGCATGATGCCCCGCAGCATCATCAACGGGGTGCAGAAGAACCTGGGAATCCGGTTCTTCACCAGGACCTATAAGGACCAGGATGTCGCCATGAAGGAGCTGGACGATCTGCTGGACGGGGGAAAGCCGGTGGGCCTGCAGGTATCGGCGAGTTTTCTCGCGTATTTCTGTCCCGATTTTAATATGCCCTTTAATGCCCACACCACAATAATCTACGGCCGGGAGGGGGATGAGTACCTGGTGAGCGATCCTATTTTCGAGTATACGACCAGGGTGACCCGTGACCAGGTCCGGAAGGCCCGCTTTGCCCTGGGGCAGAACGCCCCCAAGGGCTACTGCTTTTATCCGGAATATTTTCCCGAAACGATCGATTACCGCAAGGCGATCAGGAAAGCGATAAAGAAGAGCGTTACCATGATGCTGCAGCCGATGATGCCCTGGGTCGGGATCAAGGCTATTTATACCATGGCGAGAAGGATAGAAAAACTGAACGGCTCCCCCGACACAAAGTACGTGAAGAATTACCTGGGAAACATCATGACCTTCCAGGAAGAGGTGGGTACCGGCGGCGGCGGGTTCCGCTTCATATATGCGGCCTTTCTAAAGGAGGCCTCGCAGCTGCTGGGGATGCCTGAGCTTCTGGAGGCTTCCCGGAAAATGGTTGCCGTCGGCGACCTGTGGCGGCAGGCGGCACTGGGGTGCGCCAAAGCCTTCAGTGAAAAAGCGGGATCAATAGACACGATCCCGATAGCCGCCGCCTTCAGGAAATGCGCGAAAGCGGAGAAAGATGTATATCTGATGCTGAAAAAAATCAAGTGGAAATGATATAGTCATCTTTCCTGCATCTCCGGCGCTCAGCGCGGTCTGATTAATACGAGGCACCGGCGAGGCGGCCCATCATCCACTGGAACAACGGTCCGATGACGGGCAGTTTCATGTAGATCACCCACAGCTTGTTGCCCAGCCCGGGTACCACGACAGCCCGGTTCCATCGAAGTGCCGCGAGGGACTTGCGTGCCACGGTGTCGGCCGACATCCAGAAGAAGAACGGTATATTGTTGTAATTGATGTCCCTGAATTCATCGGTAAAGAGAAATTCGCTGCGGGTGAGGCCGGGGCTGAGGGCCTGTACCCGCACTCCGGTGCCGACCAACTCGGAGCGGAGTCCCCGGGTAAGCATGGTGATGAATGACTTCGTCGCCGAGTAAGTCACGTAGTGAGGCGCGGTGAAATAGGCACCCATCGATGAAACGTTGATAATCCATCCGCGCCGGTTCCGTATCATCGCGGGAAGTGCCGCGCGACAGAGACGGGCCGTCGCCAGGGCGTGAAGGATTATCATCGATTCAATTTTCCGGGGATCAGTTTCCGCGAACATGCCGCGCATGCCGAATCCTGCGGCGTTCACCAGTACGTCGATTGAGGAATCATCGCTGATGCGCCGTTCAACCGCTGCTATGCCGGCGTCGGTTGATAGATCGGCAGTCAGCACATTGACGGAAACGTGGTGCGTGTCCTCTAGATGCCGCGCGAGCTCTTTCATTGCATCGGTGCGGCGCGCCACCAGGATGCAATTGAAGCCTTTCCCGGCCAGGCGGTCTGCGAAGGCGGCTCCGATGCCGCTCGATGCGCCGGTTATAAGGGCGGTGCGTCCTTCTCCGCGTGAAATGAGGCGTCCCATTATATCATCCCCTGCTGCATAAAATGATTACATACTGACCCTGGGTGTTCCTGTTTATGTGAACCAGGGCATTCTCTTTGCATGTCCCAAAGAATGTGCTTACCGCGAAAGCGGCGGCGGTATCATAAAAACCGTTCATGCCGATATAATCAAGCTCCTCCTTCGGGGTGCAGGCCTTCTTCCATATCTCCTTTTCCTGCGGCGTCATGAGTATCCCGAAGGCGATAGTGAAGCCGGTCCCTGCATTGTCGTGTGTCCATTTGATGGCTTCATCCCGGTCCTCGAAGGTTCGCACGTCATCCACTTTTCCCAGAGCCCCTGCCGCGTCAGCGGTAAGGTAAAGCCATCCGCTTCCTTCCACCAGCTTGACATCATGATAGGCTTGATCGTATTTCTCCATAAAATATTCCCGGGATAGTACTGCTTCGTCAACGCCCCCCACCAGGGCCTCTTTGACCTGGCCCTGCTTGAAGTCAACCATCGCAAGCTCCAAGGCCCGTTCAAAGGAAACGTTTTTACTCGAGACTGTGATGCTTCTTCCCAGGGATTTCAGGCTCTGCGCCACATAAAAAGAAGCTGTATTGCTCATGGTGTTGATGAAGTTGAAGGGCTTGGGGAAGGAGTTCTCCCGGTACATCTGGTGCAGGACGTTTTCCGTGTCGCCCAGATTGCCGTTCTCCGTGGCAAGATACACGGCAATGGATTTATCAATCTCCTTTCCATGGACGCAGCGGTGCACCCCCATGAGGGAGAGGAGGATAAACTTGTTCACTCTGCGGAAAAAGAAGTCGGTGTAGTTTTTCAGGTCCGCCTTCAAACCGTCAATATTGTCTAAGGGATCGCAGATGAATGGTGAAACGGCATGGACATACATGATGATCATTCCTTGTTGGTGATTATATACGATGTGCAGTTACCGCCGAAGCCGAAGTAATTAAGCATGACGGTGCCCCTGGACATGTCCAGGGCTTCAGTAATGGGGCGGGCGTTTATTTCCTCATCAACCTGCTCGAACCCCGGGGTGGCAGGGAAAAACCCGCGGTTGACGCACTCTGTTATTATGATGAGTTCGATCACACCGCAAGCCCCAACGGTGTGGCCGATAAAGGGCTTGATCCCGGTAAAGGGGGGCAGTGAATCGCCGAAGGCTTTTCTCATGCCGTTGAATTCCGTGATGTCGTTGGCGGGGCTCCCGGTCGCGTGGGCCTTTACCGCGTCAATGTCATGGATGGTCAGGCCGCTGTTTTTCAGGGCGTCCCCGATCACGAAGGCGATGTCATCTCCCTCTATGTTGTGGGTGGTGACGTTGAAGGTGTCACAGGCATTGGAACCGCCGAGGAAGCGGAATCCATGGTCCACGCCCCGCTTTCCGTCCAGAACCACGGCACCGCATCCTTCACCCATGATTATGCCGATCCTGTTCTTGTCAAAGGGCTTATAGGCGAAGGGTTCGATGAGCTTCATCGACTCGAAGCCGTAGAAGCCGACCTCGTTGAAGAGGTCATACCCGATTACTATCGCCCGCTCGATTTGCCCCGTCCTGATCATGGACGAGGCATAGAGAAGGCAGTTCGCGCTGGAGGTGCAGGCGGTGGTGAAGGTGTAGCAAGGCCCGCTGACATTGAATCGTTCGGCGACAATGGCGGCGATTTTGCCGTATCCCGGGGACTCGTAGGAAAGCCTCTTTGTGCCGTTTTCACCGTCACGGCGGTAGGTTGTCTCGAACATGGGCATGTCTATTGAAGTTGAGCCGAAAAACAGAGCGCTTTGACGAATCTCTTCTGCGGAGAGGCCGGAATCGTCGATGGCCCGGGAAACTGTATTGTGAAGCACATCGTAAAAATAGCCTTCCAGGTCCTTGTTCCGTTCCTCACCGCCGGGAATGCGATAATAGGGCCGCGTGTAATCCAGCGACGCGATGCGGATCGGAAGGCTGGTCGTCATGCATTCCTTGCGTTTAACGCGGGCGATGATGTCGTCCATATCATGGCCCAGGGAACAGGTGACTGCCGATCCGCGTATGAATACCTTTTCCATGGCCATGTCACTCCGGCTGAATGTAATCTGCGAAGGTATTGATGGTTTTCATTACCCTTCTCAGAACCTTGCTGTCGGTGATGACCACGCCGTACTTGTTCTGCACGGCAATGGAAATTTGCAGGGCATCGACCGAGTCAAGGCCGATGGGGGAATCCGACCCGAAAAGTGTGTCGTCATCGCCGATTTCGTCCGTGCCGATGTCCAGGTCGCACTCAGCGATGATCAGTTCCTTTAATTCTGTTTTGAGTCTTTCATCCAGTGATCCTTTCATGGCTGTCCTTTTCTTAATATATTTTTTTTCTTAAGATTAGTCCGGTAATACAAAGCATAAGCAATCCTGCCCCGAGGAGGAGCAGGCATTCCGGGATGATGTCAATGAGAGACCCTTTCCGGAGCATGATATCAAGGAACCCCTCCATTCCCCAAGAAAGGGGTGATATATTCGTAAGCAGCTGAAGGTTTTTCGGCATGATGAATTTAGGCACCATGATGCCGCCGATGGCGGCAAAAATGATAACGAGGACAGCTCCCATGGCCCCGGCCATCTGGGTGTTTTTTGAAAAAGAAGACACCAGAAGTCCATAGGAAATGGCATTGACCGATGTGCAGGACGCGATAACGAAAAGACCGAAGTAAGAATTGCCAAACTGGATGGTGTCGCCTCCCAGGAGTGGAACCACGTAGCGGCCGACGCAGAGCATCGCGACGACCTGTATCATGCTGAGTATGTAATAGGACACCATCTTGCCGGCTATAAGATAATGGCTTCGAATATTGATGCTTCGGATGCGCTGATATGTTCCATTGCTCTTTTCGGTGTGGAACACCAGGGCGATGGGAATGGTGATAAAATACATTGAGAAAACAAGCCATGCCGGCACGCTCTGCTGGGCCGCGTTTGGCTTGATCGACTCACTGCTGTCCTTATACACAAATTCGGTCTTTATAACGCCCTTTTCAGAGGGGACGATGCTGCTTCTTGAGAAACCGGCATATGCCAGAACCGCGGCGTAATTGTCATAAAAAGCATTGAGCCTTAAAATAATAAGCTGCTGTTCCATCTGCTGGGTTAGGCCGATCTGGACAGATGTCTGCATTGACGGATCGATATGGAGGGTCACGGGTGTCGTATCAGGTCCAGTCTTTATGTCTTTAACATATTGGGAAAAGGACGGGTTGATAACCAGGCCGAATTTATATCGGCCAGATTGAACATTACCGGAGACGGCTTCGTGGGTAAGGCTGGTTGCCGGTTCAGTGATGGAAAGATTTTCAATTTTCCGCAATGCGTCAATAAATCGCTTCGATTCATTGCTGTTACTGTTGTCGGCAACGATTGTATTGACGGTGAAGTTCTGATTGGATTGAAACAATGCCTGCATTGACAGGGACATGACCAGGATGAAGGCCGACGGCATCACAATCAGCAGCACGTACGTTTGTATGTCGCGGGTTAACTCGGTAATTTCTTTCTTAATTATATACAATAGTCTGTTCATTGGTCATCCCTCAGGCTGGCGCTGGTAAGATGCAGATAGAGCTCTTCCAGCCTGTTGCCGCTGAATTGAATATTGGTTATATTGATATTATTATCCCGCAGCAATGTAATGGCTTGAATGATGTTGTTGCTGAGATGTTCATTGCGGTCAATATAGACAGTGTCTGCCACTATAGTCACGCCGGGTACGTTTTTTATCTGCTCAAGAATGGCAACGTCCGGCACTTTTGCATGAATAGCCAGGGTGTCACTGGCGGATAATATCTCTTCTTTTTTTCCGCTCAGAATGATTTTGCCGTTATCGATCATGACGATTTCGTCAGATATCTGTTCGATCTCGGTAATGTAATGGGAGGTATAGATGATGGTCGTGTGACGCTCGATATTAATGCTGCGTATCATGTCCAGCATGTATTGCCGGGACTGGGCGTCGACCCCCACGGTGGGCTCGTCAAGGTACAGTATTTTCGGATCATTCAGCATCCCGATGGCGAGATTCAGCCTTCGCTGCATGCCGCCGGAACATTTCCCGGCGCGTCTGTGCAGAAATGGCTTGAGGGACGCGACCTCGATTGAGAAATCAATGCGTTCCCTCAATTTACTGCCCCTGAGGCCGTAGAGGGCGCCGAAGTATTCAAGGTTTTCGTAGGATGTCAGCAGGGGATAGATGGCAAGCGTCTGGGGGACCATGCCGGTAATCGATTGTATCCCGCCAAGATCGTTGTCCAGGTCGAAACCCTGTATGGTTACCTTGCCGCTGTTTTTTTTTATTATCCCTGTCAGGATAGACACGAGGGTCGTTTTACCGGCCCCGTTGGGACCAAGGAGGCCCGTTATCGATCCCTCGCTGATGCATAGGTCAATTCCGTCCAGGGCGGTAACATCATCATACGCTTTGTGCAGACGCTCTATCTTTATCATGTGATGGACGGGACCCCTCCCCGGGTGTCGGACTTTCACGGCCGTTTTTAAAAACGTACAACAAACTGAAAGCAACTGTCAACTCAAATTCAAAATACCGCGGGATGACTGGCTGACGGTGAGCGTCGTATGGTCTCGGCAGCACATGGGAGAGGAGACCGTAATAATTTTTGATTATTAAAAAAAATATTGAAAAAAAAGCACCGTATGTTTTTTTCGAAACAGCCAGAGATGAAACATGAACTACATTGACCAAATCTTTGACTTCAAGGGCCGCTGGGACGCCCCGTCCCGGTGCGGTCTCAAGGTCGTGAAAAAACAGGACCGTCACATCGTCATCGTCACCGAGCTCTTCGAAGAGAACCCGGGGACGTCTGTGACCGAATTCAACACGAAACTGGCGGACATCATTGTCAGGGAATTCAGCCTTGATCCGGAAAAACTGTTGTTCATTGAGCATAACCCGGACCGGGGCTCAAAGCTGGACCATTACAGGGAATCCTTTGACATTGTTTATTTCCAGAGGAATGGCGGCCGGTTCAGTGACCCGGAGTGGGAGCGCGTGACCCGGGACCGAATCGATGAATTGATCGGGTAGGGGTGCCCGCTCACCCTTCTTTTTTGCCAAAGGCCCCGGCGCATCTTTGTGCCGCCAGTTCCAGCCCCGTGACCAGGTGGCGCCGTAATTCCTTCACCGAGGGGATCGTCCAGTCGACCAGGTTTGATTCCAGACCGTCCTGGGACGCCCGGGCCCTGTCGAGATAGGTGGCCACGAAGCTTTTCCTCAGGTCCTCGGCCCGCTCGGTTTCGCCTTTATCCATGAGGCGGCCGTACTTTTTCCCGAACAGCAGGTCAAAGGCGGCGTCAACGCCAATGACCGCCATGATCGCCTGTTCAAGGGCCAGGTACACGATGCCGGGCCTCAGGAATTTGTTGAAGGCATGGATGAGCCTGCCGCCGTAGTTCTGGTTCAGCACCACGCTCACGACCGGGATTGTCCCTAGGATATTCGTATCGAGGGATTCGGCGCCGATGGCCTGGATCCGGTGGCGCTCCTGCTGGGATCCCGGTACGAACCCCGATGAATTGGAGAGCATGATAAGCGGTATCCGGTGCAAATTCAGAAACTCCGTGAAGACGCGGAATTTCTCCGTGCCGATGGCATCGGCCCCGCCGCCCTTAATGAGGGGCTGGTCCGCTATGATGCCGACCGTGCGTCCTTCCAGGCCGGCAAGGCCGGTGATCAGGTTCGGTCCCGTGACGGGGTTGTTCATGTCGCGGTAGAATTCGAGGAAGGTCCCCTGGTCGAAGGCATGGGCTATGACCGACCCGATGATATCATAGGGCTCCGCCGGGTCGTCCGGTATGGACGGCTCCGTCGCGGGAGCCGCGAAGGGCGCCGGCACATCGAGGGGATCGATCATGGAAATAAGCCGGTGCGCCAGGTCAAAGGCCTCGGCGAGGGACCCGGCCAGGAATGCCGCGTTCTTCTCGGTGAAAACGGTTTCCGACTGCGGTGAAGCAGGGTTTTTGAGGCAGATGATGGCGTCAGCGGCGCTGTTGATGTCAAAGCATTTGAGCCCCTCGGGATGGGTGATGATGTGAAT
Source organism: uncultured Spirochaetota bacterium (assembly GCA_937872225.1). Classification (GTDB taxonomy): domain Bacteria; phylum Spirochaetota; class UBA4802; order UBA4802; family UBA5550; genus RBG-16-49-21. The sequence goes on along the minus strand of CALMRZ010000024.1, from coordinate 47,147 downwards.
TTTCAGGCCCGATTTTTTCTGCAGGGTATTGATGAAATCCATGCGTGGGCGCATCTGTATGTTCTCATGGATGTCCGGCGTCTGGTGCCACTTCTTGCCCAGTATGAGAACCTGGTGAGAGCCGGTCCGGTACGCGGTCCTCAGGAGTTCCCGCGCCTTGATGATGCTGGCCAGGGAACGGAGGCCCGAATGGGTTCGCGGTCCCATGATGAGTACGCGCCTACCTCCGAGCCTGGCAAAGCCGCCGATGAGGGCTTCGGCGGCATAATAATTCTCCTTGAAGGGCCAGAACTCGCCGTCGTCAACAGTGGCCCGTATGTCCGATTCATTGAACACGATCGGGCCGGAGGCCTTGTCATAAAGCGGGGCCTCTTTTACTTTTCTCGCAATGGAGGGAGCCCGGGACGGCGTGCAGAATATACGCTGTACCTTGCCGATGCAGTGCGCCAGGTGGAGTTTGTCGCAGGCCACGATGTCAACGATGCCGGTCCAGGTCCCCAGGATCTTGGCGCCGCCGATGTCGTAATTGGTTATATCCTCGCCGATGACCGTGTGTACCACCTTTGAGCCGGTCAGGACTCGGTACGATTCCTCGGAGTCCAGGAGTATCTGGATGGAGGCCTGGCTGGAACCGTACACGTCGAGACCGGCCGACGAGCCGATCCCCACGGCGGTGAGCTGAAACGAGCGGTGGGGCCTGTCAAGATCGCCCCGGACAAGGCCGAATTCCGTGTCGAGTTCACGGAAGAGTTTTACCAGGTCGGCGTCGGCCGTATTTTCAACATAGTTGCTGAAGGCCTGCGCTCCGCTCCGTTCGGTGAGGAGCGTGTTCATCATGAATCCTTCGGCGCCGCGGTTAAGGGAAATGACCCCCTCCATGATGTTGGCTCCGGCGCTGTCGTTCCACACGTACAGGGGCCAGTCTTTCAGGTATGACAGGTACGCAGCGGCAATGTATTTGAGGCCCTCGCGGCTCCCGGTGGAGCCGCCGCTGACCCGGGAATCCTTCATGTAGAAGCAGGCGGGAGCGCCGCCGATGGTGCCCTGGAATATTTTCGCGCCCACGGGCCTGTTGATGATCTGCAGCTCCCGCGCCGGCCCTTCACTCATGTCGTCGATGGACGGTATCCGGATTTCCCGTGCCGATCCCCGGTCAAAGCACTCGCCGGCCCAGACCTCGATGGGCCATTTGCCTATATCGAAGAGACGCTGGTCGGGCGCGTTGACTTCTTCTTTCGCATGGTAGGGGTTGTTGCGGTCCGAGGGGATAAGGAGATCGAACTGCACGGAGTCGTTGCTGCGGTAAAAAATCAGGCTCCGGGTGCGGACCTCTCCCGAACAGGGCATCTGCATGTCCATGGTGATGATGCCCCTGATGGAAGCGCCGTCCCTGACGATATTGATCGATGACGTGCAGAGGTCCTTGAGTTCCTTGTAGGAAATCGTGTTTTCGTCGCCCTCCCACCCAAGGGACCTGCCCCGCACGATGATTTCCACCCAGGCGGTGTCGCACTTTTCGATCTGCTGGTAGAGCTGGACCACCTGCGCGGCCTCGGTAAAGGCCGACTCCAGCGCGTCGCCCCTGCCCGCATAATGCGCGTAATCGGCGGAAGAGTAGGCCATGTATGAACGGCCGGATTGGGCATCGGGCGACTCCAGCAGAAACATTGCCACGGTTTTGACCGGGGAGAAAAGGCGCTTGATCACGAAGTTTTTTTCAAGGAGCGCGATTCCGGCTTCAATATCTGGCCGGGTCGATTCGGGGATATCAGCGATAAGGGCCGCTTCACCCGCCGGGGCGGCAAGGGATTCGGCGCAGGGACCAACGGATATATCCCTGAACCTGTCATGGAGATAACCGTGCAGACCCTTGAGGGCACGGGGAAGGTCCATGTCCATGTGATGGTAAGACGCCATCCCCGTATCATGAGATTGAGACGAAAGGACCCTTTTTATGAATTTGAGGAGGGAGTCGTCGCGCTCCGCCTGCTCATGCTCCATCAGCCGCGCAAGGGTCATGAACATGTTCCTGCCGGGACGCCGTATGCCGGATATGATATGGACGATGGTTTTTATGGCGTCGGTCCGTTCCAGGCAGAACTGGTAGGCGCGCTTGAAAAGGACAAACACGTACTGCCGCGTCATCTGCCGCATCTCAGATCTGCCTTCCCAGCGGGGGATGCCGTAGGCTTCAAAGAGGGTCTTCAGCAGCTGCTCGAAGGGCCGGGTCGACGCGTCAAGGTTTTCCTCGCGTCCCGCGATATGAAGGCCAAGCTCCTCCTGGAATGACAGGCCTTCGTTTGAAACGACCGGGGAAAAGAGCTTTTTTATGTTGATGTAGTGAATGATGATGGCGTTCATCAGGTCGAGGGTTTTGTCGGTCAGCTCCGAGCTGTCCAGGTCGGAGGAAAAATTTTTCAGAAGTTCTTCAAGAAAGTCAATGATAGGGGGCTGATAGATGTACCCCTGCACGGCCGCGTAGATGAGTTCAACGGCGGAGCTGAAACGCGTTTCCCGGGATTCCCTCTCCCCGCCGTCGATGGTGCCGCGTAACAGGTTCTCAATGATCGAGGAAGGCCTGAAGATGCCGATACCGGCGCCCTCGTCAGGCGCAGGGCCGCCGGCTGCGGCGCCTTCCCCTGATTCAATTTCAACGGCGGCAAGGAGTTCACCTTCCTGGATGCTTCTGCCGATAATGCGCCCGCCGGGGGTCCTCGCCACCTGGAGCCGGGAACTGTCGCCGTCCTCTATAAGATAGACGAGGCGACCCCGCGCCGGGGAGACGATGGCCGTCTCCATCTTCATGGAGGAGAGGATCAGCAGCTGTTCGTCCGCTTCGACCGTGTCGCCGACGCTGAGGTCGCGGCAGAAGGAGACGAAGGAGCCCTGGAACGGCGACATGATTCTCCGTATCCGCTGGTCATCGGAATAGCCCTCGGGGATTACCCTGATCCGGTAGTAGTTTATCTTGTTGGATTCGTCCTTCATCCTGAGGTCGATGAGGCCGCCATGCCGGTTTACCCTGACACGGTACGACCGTGATCCGAAGATCAGCAGGATGTCATCGCAGCGGTCATTCATGGACGTGAGGACAATCTCGCCGTTGTAGGCGCCGTTCACGATGGCATAGAAGGAATCGATGGCGGTCTGGATGAATTCCAGCACGTAGCGACGGCCGCGGTATTCCAGCGTGTACCGGCTCGGCGTGTCTGACGCCGAGGGCACCTCGGCAATGTTGCCCAGGGCCGCAATGACGATGAACTCCTTGACCGCCTGCTGCAGCATGAGAAGGTGCTCAGTGAATGCGCCGAAAACCACGTGCTTCAGAAAACGGCGGTCATCGGGAAGGTCGGGTTCGGCCGCCCCCCCGCTGTAGTTGAGAGCGGCGTGCTCTTTCAGCAGGTTGTTGGTATAATCCCCCTGGAGGAAGGCTGGGTGCCTGACTATCCGCAGCAGCTGCGGGATGTTGGTCTTGACGCCGTTGATATACAGTTCCTGGAGGGCGCGCTCAAGGCGTATTATGGCCTCCTTCCTGGTCGAGCCGTGGGCGATCAGCTTTCCGATCATAGGGTCGTACATGGGAAGGATGGTATCGCCTTCCATGAAGCCGAAATCGCACCGGATGCCGTTGAAGGTCGGGAGATCAAGCTCGATGATGGTCCCCGGAGAAGGGAGATAATCGTTCTCCGGCTCCTCGGCGTAAATCCGGCACTCGATGGAATGGTCGTTTTCCGAGACCCGGTTTTTCAGCTTGTCAAGGCCCGTTATTTCATGTTCGCGTCCATCGAAAAAAAGAATCTGCCATTTTGCGATATCGATCCCCAGGGACTGGTCGGTGACGGCATACTCGACCTGGAGGCGCGTATTCATCTCCATGAATCCGAATTTTCCCGTTTCGGTGTCGATGAGAAACTCCACCGTCCCGGCGCCGGCGCCCCTGCTGTAACCGGACAGTTCGGCGATTTTTTCCGCCGCGGCCAGGAGCGACAGGGCGACATGGTCGCTCAGGAAGGCATGGCCGCTTTCCTCTATGATCTTCTGGTTCCGCCGCTGCACGGCGCACTTGCGTATGCCGAGTGCCCACCCGTTAAAAATCTGGACCTCGATGTGGACCGGTTTCGAAATGAATTTTTCAAGATAGAATGACGGATCATGGTAGAGGTTGAGCCCTATGCGGGCCGCCGATGCCGCGGCCGCCGATAGCTCTGCTTCGTCAGCCGCGGGGTAGATACCCTTGCCGCCGCCGCCGGAGCAGGGTTTTACCATGACCGGGTATCCGATACGGGCGGCTTCCTTTGCGGCCGTTTCAAAATCGCCGTTGCGTATCACATCGGAGCTTTCGAAGAGAGGGATGTCATGCAACCGGGCAAGGCTGCGCGCGTTCATCTTGTCACCGACCATGCTGATTGTCTCGTGGCTCGGGCCCATGAAGATTATTTCATGTCCCCGGAGTTCAGCCATGGACTCGACGGCCAGAACGAAATCCATGTTTTCGGACAAAAAGCCGTAGCCTGAATATATGGCGTTGGCCTTCACGAGAATGGCCACGGCGATAATCACCGCGATGCTGGCATAATGATCCTGGTCGCCTATGAAGATCACTTCGTCGGCGAATTCGTACCAGGACTGTCCCCGGTCCGGGTCGGTGACGACGGCCACGGAAGGGATCCCCTCTTCATGAAGGGCCAGGAAGAAACGCTTAGCTATCTCCCCCCGGTTTGCCACCACGACCTTCTGAAGGCGGTGCCGCCGCATCCCGGTAGGGACACTGTTGTCCGATTTCCTGCTGCCGGAAATGTTCGGGTTCAGTTCGTGAAGCATCGCGAGGGCTTCATCGATGCCGGTATTTATAGAGATGGCGTCCATTTTTGAAAATATATGGTATCTTATGACTTATTCTTTGTTTGTAAAGCAATCTTTTTGCAATCGTATCATCATTATAGGCCCCCGTGTCCCGAGGGGCACAGAGAATGCAACCTTATACCGCCTTGCTTCCTCAATGTCATTTCGAATGAGCGCAATGAATGAGAAATTTTTTTGTTGCTATAAAAGATTCCCCCCTCCGGAGTTCGGAATGACACTGGAACTATGTTTCTATTTCATGCCCCTTCGGGACAGGGGGCCTACTCATCGTCCTGAAAAAGAACTTCCCCGCGGTATCCATCGACCACGGTGCCCTGGGCGGTGATGAGACGAAGCGATCCGTCCGTTTTTATGGAGGAAAAAACGCCCGTTTCTTCCCTGTCACGGAGGACAAACCTGATCGGGGATCCGATTGATTGCGACGTCTCCTCCCATTCGACGATCAGGGACTCGTCCAGCGGGATCCTGAAATCCGCTAGCAGTTCAATTAAGCTCCGGACGGTCTCGTTGAAAATGGTTTCCACGGATTGACCGGCGCCGGCGGCGGTTTTGATTGATGCGGCCGAGGCTTCGATTTCTTCAGGGAACCGCGTCCTGTTCACGTTTATGCCGATGCCTATGATGACGATTGGTCCTCCGGGCCCCGGGAGCAGTTCGCAGAGAATGCCGCCGATTTTTTTATTTTCCCACCGGATATCATTGGGCCACTTGAGGTTCAAACCGCTGCCGCAGAATGGTTTCAACGCGCGGTATACTGCCAGTCCCGCGATGATGGTCACGCAGGACAGGTCAGAAACGCTTCCGGAAGGACGATACACCATGGAAAAGGTCAGGTCCAGGTCCGGTTCCGACAGCCATGTACGGTCAAAACGCCCCCTGCCGGCGGTCTGCTCCCGGGCCACAACGGCGCAGAACTGGCGGTCCCACAGCTCGGGATGGGTCCTGATATAGGTGCTGGTTGAGTCCACGGTCTCGAGCCGTATGATGAAAGGGGCTGGTTTCACGGTGGACCGGCTTATTTTTTCCTGGTGCCGCGGCGTTTGACGACATAGGAATAGAGCCATGCGAAGGAAAGGAGAAATATGACGACGCCCCATATCCTGGTGTGCTCGTATTTGATAAGGTATATGCTGGCGATCACAACGATGATAAGGAGAAGAACGTTCCTCACCTTGCGCAGGACTACGGAAAATTTTGCCGCGTTATCCTCCATTTTTTTCGCGGCTGTATCGATGATCTTGTCCACATCTATTTTCATGATGCATTATCTTGGGTTGCCTGAAAGACATGCATACAGGGCACAGGGAACAATTCAATAAAAAAATGAGATGATTATAAAAATGTCCGAAATAACCAACGGTCAAAGGTTGTCTTCGGAATATCAGGCAGGGAAATAAAAAAGGGCGTCTCAAAGAGACGCCCTTCGGTGTTTCACGCTGAGCGGTAAGAATCCGCCGCCCGCTATATTCTGGGAGGGATCCTCATGGCGTAGAATGACCGCCATACGAAGATCAGGCCGATGACGAAGAACGGGATCGCTATGAAAATCGTCCAGTCCGTCGTTGCAGCCTTGATGGCATGCAGCTTCATTTCGATGGCGATTTCGGTCGCCAGAAGGCCGAACAGGGTGGAGAACTTGATGATCGGGTTCATGGATACGGAAGAAGTATCTTTAAACGGGTCACCGACAGTGTCGCCAACGACTGAAGCGGCATGGAGCTCCGAACCTTTTTCTTTCAGGTCTACTTCAACGACTTTCTTCGCGTTATCCCACGCGCCGCCGGCGTTTGCCATGTAGATGGCTTCGAAGAGGCCGAAGCAGGCGATGGAGATCAGGTACGCTACAAAGAAGTTAGGATCCACGAAGGCGAAAGCCAGGGTCAGGGTCATCAGGGCGATGAAGATGTTCCACATGCCCTTCTGGGCGTACTGGGTGCAGATCCTGACGACCGTCTTGGAGTCTTCAAGGTCGGCTTCAGTTTTGTCCAAGTTCAGGTTCTTTTTGATGAACTCGACCGCCCGGTATGCGCCGGTGGTGACCGCCTGCATGGAAGCGCCGGCAAACCAGAAGATTACCGCGCCGCCGCAGATGAAACCGAGGATGACCGGAGCGTCGGTGAGGGAGAGCTTCAGGAACCCGACCTTCTTGAGAAGCAGGATGATCGCGAAGATCATGGTCGTTGCCCCGACAACAGCGGTACCGATAAGAACCGGTTTGGCGGTAGCTTTAAAGGTGTTGCCCGCGCCGTCATTGGCCTCGAGATAGTGCTTGCCCAGTTCAAAGTTGGGGTCAAAACCGTAGTTCTTCTTGATGTCGGCCTTGATATTGGGAACGGCTTCTATCTGGGACAGCTCAAAGATCGACTGCGCGTTGTCGGTAACAGGGCCGTAACTGTCAACAGCTATGGTGACCGGGCCCATGCAGAGGAAGCCGAAGGCGACCATACCGAAGGCGAAGATCGACGCGTAGGGACCCATAACGTCGGCCAGGCCATAGAGGCTGGTGACATAGGCGCCGGTCATGAGGCCGGCGATCAGGATGCCCATCCAGAAGGCGCTGAAGTTACCGGCAACGATACCGGAAAGGATCGTCAGAGAAGAACCGCCCTCGCGGGTCGCGGTAACGATTTCGTTAACATGCTTCGACTTGGAACTGGTGAATATTTTGGTAAACTCGGGGATGAGCACAGCGGCGAGGGTCCCGCAGCTGATGATCATGGCCAGCTTCCACCAGATACCGGGGTATTGCGCGAAAACAACAGTTTCAGTTACCTTGACGCCTAGTTTTTCCAGTGCGGCAGCGGACATGGTAAGGTCAAGGTTGCCCAGCAGCAGGTAGCTCATGCCGAAGGATACGCTGATGCAGAGAACGGCGGCGATCCAGATGAGCCGCATGAGGGGCTCTTCGAAATCGAATTCAGTTTTGCCTTTATACTTAACAGTAGAGATCGCCTGGTTCACGAAATATGAACAACCGGAGAGGAAGTCCATCAGGAACCGCATGGCGAAGATCCAGACGATGAGCTTCGACTGGAGCTCGGCCTGGAAGAGTTTCGCTATCGCGTCAACGGTTTCAGCGCTCACGGTGGCGACGCCGGCGGCGGCAAGAATCTTGGCTACGTCAATCCGTCCCATGATGTCGGGAACGGTGATGGCCAGCGTGATGAAGGAGATCAGAGCAACGCCGGTAACGCCGTATGTTTCAAAACCGTCAGCCGTGGGGCCGACGCTGTCGCCCGCGTTGTCACCGGTACAGTCGGCGATAACACCCGGGTTCCGCGGATCGTCTTCTTTAACTTTAAAGACGATCTTCATCAGGTCGGAGCCGATGTCCGCGATCTTCGTGAAGATACCCCCGGCGATACGAAGGGCTGACGCGCCCAGGGACTCGCCGATGGCGAAGCCGAGGAAGCAGTAACCGACGATAGTGCGGGGAACGAAGAGGAGGATGATAACCATCATGACCAGTTCGAGTGAAATCAGGAAGAGACCGACGCTCATGCCGGCGCGGAGCGGAATATTGACCACGTTCCAGGGTTTGCCTTCAAGGGATGCGAAGGCCGTGCGGGCGTTGGCAAGGGTGTTGACCCGGATGCCGTACCATGCAACAGAGTAGGAACCGGCCATACCGATGACAGAGAAGAGGAGTATCTGGAGAAGAACCGGAACCCCCTCGCCTTTCATCACCAGGAAGTAGAAGGCCATTGCCACTGCGATGAATGCAAACAGCATTAATAAAAACTTACCTTGCTGTAACAGATAGGTGCGGCAGGTCTGGTAAATGATTTCAGCAACCTTGAGCATTGACTCATGGGCTTTTTCCTTTTTAATCATGAAAAACTGGAACAAGCTGATGCCAAGGGTACCGCATATAACGAGCGCGCCGTAGAAAAGCAGCTGCCACGCGGTTATTGTCCCACCGAAAAGCGTATAGCTGCCATCATGGAGATCCGGAATCGCAAGATCCGCTTCGCTGGCGAATACGTTGACTGCGGAGAACAAAAACGCAGATGAAAGCAGTATTCGTTTAAAAACTTTCAAAGTGTAACCTCCGTAAAGAATTGTATTATATACTATATATAAAGGTATCCTTTACTGATACCGGAACTCTAATTATTCTTCCTTATTCAGATTATGAATATTATATCCTTAAGGAAGTTTATAGCAGAATGCGGGTTAACGCATCCGTATGGGTTGTTACCTTGATTTTTTAAATATGATCCTTAAATGATTGAGGATCAATGCTGCTCGAAAGGCCCTCCGGATTTTTTGCATACTTATAGAGCTTTTCATTTCCATAAGCGAAGATAAGCCTGTGTTGTCAACTAATTTTAGCCGCTATTTTATCCCTAAAATTTGTTAATTATTGATAAAAAACCGTGCCAAAATATGCTGTTCATGTACAGATAAAATAAGAATTGCCGATTGTTGAGATCATTGTTTATCAAGTATTTTTGCGAGGTATATATGAAACTGATAGGTTTAACGCTGATCATAATAATAGCGATATGTATTCTGATCGCGACGGCCTTTTCGGCGTTCTTCATTTGGATCGGGTCCAGGTTCGCCGGCGTCCCCAATGCCACCTTCGGCAGGGCCTTTTACGCGGCCTTTCTCTCAAGCGTGGCCGTGTGGGCGCTCACCGGTCTGGCCACGGCGTTCTTTGGTATCGGCTCCATTGCGGGATGGCTTCTTGGGATCGTGGTGACCCTGGGGATTCTGAAATCGGTCTATGACACGGAGTGGGGATCGGCGCTGCTTATATGGATATTCACCGGGGTGGCCCATGTCATTGTCGGCATCGTTATGGCGGTACTCGTCATAACCGGGTTCCTTGCCCTGGCGCTCTGATTTCACGTGTGAGGCTCATCTTCCGAGCGCATGCGCATGGTGAACCGGGTGCCGTGGTCGACGTCAAGACTGATCGCCGCGCTGATCTGCCGTGCCAGAGCATCGATGATCTGCATGCCCATGGAGGTCTTTTGCCCCGCATTGAATATCTCCGGCTCCATGCCGGGGCCGTTGTCCGCGATGACCAGGGTAATCCAGCCATCGGCCTCCTCAATGCTCAGATCGATAGTGCATATATCCGACTCGCAGCAGCCGTGCTTGATGGCGTTGGTGAGTATCTCGTTGATGAGAAGACCGCAGGGGATCGCCCGGTTGATCTCCAGAAACACGGGCGTCCCCGCATAATTGATCTGCACATGAACGCCGCTTCCGGTATGGAGCGTTACGAGGTCCCTTGCAAGCTCGTCGATATAGGCGGCCATGTCGACCCGGGAAAGGTTCTCGGTGCTGTAGATCCTTTCATGGATGCTGGCCATGGAATGGATGCGCCCGATGGCGTCCCTGAGCGCCTGGTTGGCCCGGGGCTCTTCCAGCTGGTCCGCCTGCATGTTCAGAAGGCTCGATATGACCTGCATGTTGTTTTTGACCCGGTGGTGGATCTCCTTGATGAGAACGATCTTCTCGTTTAACGATTCCCTGAGGGCTTCCTCGGTCTTTTTCCTGTCGGAAATGTCCCTCACCACCGCCAGGATAACGTCCTTGCCGCGGCGCCTTATGCGCCGCACCCCGGCTTCAACATCGAAGGTCGTCTGGTCCCGCTGCCGTTTTGCCTTCCATTCGTAAAGGGATCTTCCTCCGCTGGCGATTTTTCGCATGCCGTCGCTGATGATCGCGCTGTCGTCAACCGGGGCCGAGAGGTCATGGACCTTCAACTGCAGGGCCCGGGCGCGGTCAACGCCATACATCTCAAGCATCCGGTCATTGACGTCCAGGATGTTTCCCTCGGTATCGAAGATGATCATGGCGTCATGGGTGCTGTTGAATATTGATAGAAGCTCGGCCTCGGAGAAGCGCAGGGCCTCCTCGGATCGCATCAGTTCCTCGTTTTGCGCCTCGAACTCTTCGTTGGCCGCGGTCAGCTCCTCCGAGGTTGCCTGGAGCTCTTCGTTGTACTTCTGCAGCTTGGTGTTGGCCGTTTCATACTGGCCCAGCGCGCGGTTGTTGATGGAGAGGATATTGTACGTTACTATGGTGGTGAAAAGGAATGCTACCGTATTATCGGCAAGGTAATCGGCAAAGGAAATACCGGTGAAGCTGTCACGGAAATAAAACATGAATACATAAAGGATACACAGGTTGATGCCGGCATACATGAATACCAGAAGCTTTTTCCTGGTTATAAAAATCGGCATTGCGGCGAGAACTGCGATTATCATGACTATCGTATCGAGCTGTGTGACCATGCCTGATTGATCGAGGAACATGGCAATCCAGATAATCCCAAATAGTATGGAAATGGAAAAATGTGCTGATGCGAAAAAATATCCCCGCAGGAGAAGAACGGTTGACACTATCAGTATGCCATAGCCGGCGATGACCGGAAGGAACATGAGCCAATTGATGCTGTAATTGAGCTCAGGAGCACGGGATTGAAGATACATTGAATATAGAATAACAACGGGAACGGTCACCAGGCTCGACAGGCTGAGGTAAAGAAGAAAACGTGCTTTATATTTGACAACGAAATTGGAATTGTCATAATTACGAAGGAGCTTTTCTGTTAAGGTCATGGTCTTCCTGCGATAAAAAACCAAGCTGCATCAAACAATTCTATAATTAATTAATCCTGCTCTATCTGTTTCTTAAAGTCAATTCATTTCCAGGCGCAGGTATTCAAAATGTCAGGGAGTACCGTGACGAAAAAAGAGGGGCCCGCGGAAGGGGAACGGCTCCTGGTCAGCCGCATTTCGGTCCGAGGAACTCTTCGAAGTGGTACCATTGCCGCGGATATTCCCGGGCCTTTGCCGCGAGGATGTCCGCGTAGCGCTGGGCCGATTCCCGGATCGCCCCGGGCCTATCGGCCCGGGACGCGGCGCTCACGGCAATGGGCCCCGACAGGGACATGTGGTACGTCCCCCTGCCGGTGCGGAAGGCGAAGAAGATATAGAGGGGCACGCCGGAGATGAGCGCAATGCTGTGGGGGGCTTCCGGCAGGGACACGCGGTGCCCCAGGAAGTCCACGGTGACGGTCCGCTGGGCCGCGGACCAGGCCCGGTCGCCGGTGAGGGTGACGAGCCCCCCCTCCTTGAGGAAATTCAGTCCCTCCAGGATGTCAAAGGGGGACCCTCCGTCCTGTTCGACGGCCACGATCTTCAGGCCCTGTTCGGCGAGATTCTCCTTCTGCATTTTTTCAAGCTGTTCCTTCTCGCGGGACCCCATGTACAGCAGGAGCCGCAGGCCCTTCTTCCGCAGAAGGTGGGCCGCCACGTCCCAGTTCCCCATGTGGGACATGACTATGATGCCGCCGGTCTTTTTGTTGACCGCTTCTTCGATGAGCTCCCACCCCTCGGAAGTATAGGACATATCTCCCTTTAACTGGAGGAGGAACCGGTCAAGGAAGACGTCGGTAAAGCTGTGGAACTGCCGCCAGGTGCACCAGAGATGGTAGAGCCCGCCCCTCTCCGGAAACAGGGCGCCGTAGAAGCGCATGCCGATGGCGACCCGCTTCGGGAAAAGGATGAAGTAGCCGGTGGAGACAAACCGGGAAAAGACCATAAAGAACCAGGGACCGAGGAGGCGGGAGAAGAAGGTGATGAATTTGTAGAAGAGTTGTATCATGATAAAGCAATGTGTCCGGTTTATTTGACCACACCCCCGGCCCCACTCCCGCAGGGAGAGGGGTGTTCAATACAAAGTCCTTTTTGCAACACCCCCATCTCCCCCGGAGAAGGGGGCAGGGGGATGAGGTCATTATTCTTTATACCAGATTTTCCTCCTGATAAACCGCGGGATCAGGATCCGCTGGAATATGAGACGCATGAAAGTCCCGGAATTCCTCCAGAAATCAACGAAGGGCCTGAAGTGGGATATGCGCGGCGTGCCCGGCGTGTAGCTCACGCTGACCGGGGCCTCGATGACGGGGAACCTGTTCCACCCGGCCTTGGCCAGGATTTCCACCTCGAACTGGAACCGGTTGGCCCTCACCTTCATCTTCGCGCTCTGGGGCAGGGGGTATACGCGGAAGCCGCTCTGTGAATCCATCACCCGGGGGCCGCCCGAGGACCATACCCAGAAGTTTGAAAATTTCCTTCCGAAACGGCTGGTCCAGGGCACGTCGTCCCCCACCATGTTCTCCCGCATGCCGATTACGATAGGCCGTGGTTTTTTCCCCAGGGCGTTGTCGGGTATGGCCCGTATGAGGTTCAGGGCGTTGTCCGGGTCATGCTGGCCGTCGGCGTCTATGGTTATGGCCCAGTCCGCCTTTTCCGCCGCGGCGGCGAAACCGCTTTTCAAGGCCGCGCCCTTGCCCCTGTTTTTTTCATGGCGGATGATTTCGACCGCCATGCTTTTAATTTTATCATATGTCCCGTCGGTGGAGCCGTCGTCCACGACATAGACTGGGAACCCTAGTTTCAGGGCGCTGCGGACCACGTCCGCCACGCGCTGTTCATGGTTGTATACCGGTATGATGACCGCAAATCTCCCTTTGTTCATTCTTGATTTTTCCTTGTTTTAACTATGTATCCGAATCCCCCGGCGGAGTCCCCCACCGGGGGATTTAGGGGGCCATCTCCGGTAAAAAGGCCAGGGACCAGGTGCCCGGCCCCGTGTGAACCCCCGTGGTCAGGGACAGCGGCTGGAGCATGAGTTCGGCGGCAGGGTAATGTTTTGTCACCTCGGGCATAATCGTGTTTTCAATCTTTTCGCGGTTGTCGGTGTACTGCACCATGATAAATGGCCGGGAACCCTGGACAGTGCCCTGCCTGATTTTCAGCAGTGCGAATTCGAGCTGCTCGTCAAAGTTCCTCAGTCTGCCCGCGGTGATGACCCCCCCGGCGGTAGGCGTCACCACCGGCTTCATGTTCAGCATGGTGCCGAAGAAGGCCTTGCTTTTGGAAATCCGGCCTCCGGCGGCCAGGTACTTGAGATTGTCGATGAATATGTATTCCCGGCAGAGGTCCATGGCCCTGCGGGCGAAATCCGTCACGGCCCCCGCGTCGCCGGATTTGGCGGCAAAACGGCCGACGGCGAGGGCCAGTATCCCGAGCCTTCCCGATGCCGCGCCGGTGTCGATGACGGTCAGGCGGTCTTCCGGATCGTGCCTCTTTTTCCAGGCCAGGGCTACGCCGTAATTGCCGGTGAAGGCCGAGCCCACGCAGAGGTAGAGGACCCGGGGGTGCAGGTCGGTGACGCTGCGGTACAGCTCATGGCGTTCGAATTCGGAAGCCTGCGATGTCACGGCCCTGGCGCCGCCGCGCATGGCGGTGTACACAGCTTCGGGGTCCACGCAGGTTTCCGGAGCGGAAATGTCTCCCACGGTGATGTAGCTGTCCAGGAGGGTGAGGCCCAGGCGGCGGGCGTCGTCGCGGGTCACCGACCCGGCGGCATCGGTCATGACGTGGATCGCCCCTCCCTGCGCCGTCCTGCCGAATCCCCTGACCTGCTCTCCCAGGTCCTCGTCGGTCCACCGGACTATGGAGCCCATGGCTTCAACCTGTTTCTTCACCCCGGCCCTGTCGCCGGTATGGAGATGGACCTTGACGTACCGGTCTTCGGGAATGACCACCACGCTTTCCCCCAGGCCGGCCAGCTTCCGGAACGCCCCGTCGCCGCCGCTTCCGGCATCCAGGGTGATATCCACGCAGAAGCCCTCCTCCCGGTCAGGGGCAAAAGAGGGGGCCACGGTGAGCAGGCTGCCGAAGGCAGCCATGATGGGACGGAAGTTTTCCCTGTCGCCGGAGAGGGACCTGAAAAATCCCTCGAAGAAAATAAACATCCCCAGGGCGCCGGAATCGACCACGCCGGCTTCTTTCAGCTTCGGCAGCAGGTCCGGGGTGGATCGCACCGCCTGTTCAAGGCGGTCAATGACGGCGGTGGCGAAGTCTTCCGATGCCGCGACGGATCGTTGTTCCTCGAGCACGTCCGACAGGGCGTCAAAAACCGTGAGCATGGTGCCGGGCTTCGGATCATGGACCGCCTCCCATGCGCGGTCCCTGCCGAGGCGCGCCGCCGCCGGTATGCCCTCCGGGGTCCCGGCCCTGAAAAAACCCGAGAAGAAACGGGCGGCTATGTTGCCCGAATTGCCCCGGGCGTTCATGAGGAGGCGGTGGATGGTGGCGTCGGGGTCAGGGCCGGGATCGCGCAGCGGCGCCAGGCTGATCTTCATGTTCCTGCCGGTGTCGCCGTCGGCTATGGGAAAGACGTTGATGCTGTCGAGGAGGTCGGCCCAGGCGGCCACCCGCTCGGCTCCGGTGATGAAGGCCTGTTGGATCGGGTCGTTCATGTCATTTCATCGGGTCCTTAAGCGATATGAATTCAAAATCAATTCCATAATAGCGGAGCCATTCTTCGGCCACTCTTTTTATTTCATCTCGACAGTCTGCCCTCCATTTCTCCTCAAGGTCCGCGTGGTTATGCAGGGCGTCTTTGAACTGCGCGAAGGATTTCCGCATTGACAGGGCCCGGATGAGTTCTCCGGCGGCGCTTCCGCCGGGAAGGGTGCCGATGAACTTCCGGATAATTCCATGGCCGCGGCGGGACTCCATCGGCTCAATCGGGATAAATCGTTCGCCCAGGTATTCCGGATTGAACCCGGGATCTTTATCGTCGTCTGCGGCGAGGTCATCCAATTCGCGTTCGGACTGGAATATGATCTCCCCGGTTTCACGGTCCAGGTAATAATGGGCGAAATCGCAATGATCGTCAACGGCCCGCAGGAGGTCCTCCAGGATGATGGGGACCGTCTTGCCCGGGCCCCGGTCTTTCCAGTAGTCCTCCATAATCTCGTCGGCCCAGGCCGGCTGTGTCACCGGCCCGCGGGGCAGGAACCCCTTCATGACCGGCTTGATATCCATGACCGGTGTTCCGTTGATGGCGTCGAGGTCTCTTACGAAGATGCTGGTTCCTTCTTTTTTAACAAGTGCTGCCATGGCGGTGCCGATGAAGTTGGGCCTGGTTTTTTTCCTCTGGGCGAAGATGCCGGTTTCGGGCCACCGGGTATTTTCCCGGGGACGGCCCGATCCGGTCAGGGGACGCCCGTTGACCGCTTCATGAAAAACGAAAATGATCTCAAGGTGGGAAAACGCTTCTATTCCAGCAAGGGCGTCCTCGCTGAACGAGGGATCCAGCCTTATTTCAGAGACTATGCCCCCCCAGAAATCGTCTGAAACGTCATGTCTGCCGTTAATGACCGTTCCGATTGAATGTATGGTGAAGTCCATTGTTTTACGTTCCTGACGATGAAGATTTTGGCGCAAGGGTGCAGGGCCGGTGTATGCAAAAATATTATGGCGTGTCCAGGTTGAAGAGGCCGCCGTCAGATATCGCCCTGGCGACAGCGGCTATGTCCCTGTCCATGGGGCGGTCCGTTATTACCGGGCCGGCCATGGAGCGGATCTTCTCCAGTATCGCGGCCAGCCGCGGCCGGGTCCCGATGTTCCCGCGGATCTCGCAGGCCTGGGCGGCAGCCAGCAGGTGGATGGCGGTGACCCGTTCCGTGAGCTCGCATATGCGGGCCGCGTCCCGGGCGCCGATGGTTCCCATGCTTACCTTGTCCTGGTTGTGCGATTCCGTCGAGCGGGAGAAGGATGAGGCCGGCATGGTGGCCTTCAGGGCCTCCGCGGTGAGCGCCGAAGAGGCTATCGACATGGCCTTGAATCCGTGGTTGTACATGGCGTCGTCGCCGGGCGCCCGCACCAGGTCGGCGGGAAGGCCCCGGTTCACGTGGGGGTCGACCATGAGGGCGACCTGGCGGTCGGACATGTCGGCGGCGGAAGCGACGGCGGCTTTCAGCGAATCCATGGCAAAGACGATGTGCCCGCCGTAAAAATTACCTCCCATGAGCACGGTCCCGGCGTCGGGATCGAAGAGGGGATTGTCGTTGGCGCTGTTGGCTTCTATCTCAACCCACCGGGTGATCCATTCCAGGGCATCGTAGGCCACGCCCAGTATCTGCGGCGAGCAGCGGAGGGAATAGGGGTCCTGGAGGGATTCCAGCGTTGTGGCCGCCAGCTTCTCGTGGTCTTCATTGGATTGCAGCAGCTCGGATATTTTCCGCGCAACATGATCCTGGCCGGGATGTGGCTTTGCCCTGGCAATGACCGGGTCGTAATGATGGGCGTTGCCCATGAGGGCATGGATGGAGAGGGCCGTGGCGCATATCGACGCATCCAGAATCCTGCGCATGCGGTCTATGGCCAGGGCAGCGATCCCCGTCATGATCGAGGTGCCGTTCATCATGGCCAGGGGTTCCTTGGGCGCGAAGGTGTAGGGGGCGAGTCCTTCCAGCCGCAGGGCCTCGGCGGCCGGCACTCGGCTGTCGCGGTAAAAGACCTCGCCCTCGCCCATGAGGGCCGCCGCGATGTACGACAGCGGGGTCAGGTCGCCCGACGCGCCCACCGATCCCTCGCAGGGCACGACCGGAGTGATCCCGCGGTTGAGGAATTCGGCCAGGTGCCGGATCAGTTCCATCGAGGCACCGGAGTATCCCCGGGAAAAACAGAGGATGCGCGTCAGCATGGCCGCGCGCACTTCCTGGATGCCGACGGCCGCGCCGGTGCCGCAGCCGTGAAACCTGATGAGGTTGGAGCCGTTCCTGGTCGACACTTCCATGGCCATGCGCTTCCCGCATGACTTTCCATACCCGGTGTTGACGCCGTAGACGGGGGCCCCCTTTTCAAGGGCTGCCATGAGCACGTCCTGCGACCGCTTTATCTTCGCGGCAAAACCTGGGTCGGAACTGATTGCCACGCCGCGCCTTCCCCGGGCCACGTCTAGTATTTCGCCCAGGGTTAGCCTTCGCCCTTCAATGATGATTTCGCCCGTATCGCTGTTCATGGAAAGATGTCCGGATTGGAAATGACGTATAAAAAACAGACTTAATCCTTTGTAAGTCTCTCCGGTTTTTGTCAAGGTTTTTTTGTTGCCTTTATCGGCGCCATGGGGACTATGAGTACGGTGCGTTGCGCTGCGACTGCCGCGTATCCCACGCTGTGGAGATAACCGGATGAACATATTAGCCATCATTGCCCGGGGGGCGGCCCGTACTGAATTTGCCCGGAAGGCCCTGGAGGAAAAAGCCGACTTAAGCCCCTTCAGGGAAAAGCCTTCGGCGAGGATCCTCTTCGGCATTTTTCTCATGGCCTTCAGTTACGTCATCGGCTGGCCCGCGGTGGCCCTCTTCGGGGCCCTCTCCATTTATTTCAAGGAGCCCCTTATCGTCATCCTGGGAGGTCCGGCGATATACGGGACCTCGCACCTGGTGTTCCTGGCGGGGATGTACCTTGCCGGCGCCCGGTACACCTACATCTTTCTTCGCTGGGCAACGCGCAAGTTCCTGGAAAAATACCTCGATGCTGCGCGGGAAAAAGACGGATTTCCCTCTTCAGCCGAATAGCTCGTTCGTCGTCCATCTGCGAGCGTGCAGGGGGATAGCCGATGATTCCGGTTGGTGCCGGGATTACTTTTTTATAAGTGGTTCAAAGCACGGGTCGCGTGCGTTTTTCATCAGCCGTTCAAGAAGCTGCAGTTTTTCCTTGAGGTTTGACCTGGTTATCAGCATGCCGAAATCGGTATCTCCGGTTATCGGCTTGTTGTAAATGGCATCCACAATCATGATCCCGACCTCGGGATTGGCGTGGCTCGGGTCGAAGAAATTATCCAGGTAGTCTTCGCTGATCCTGTTCGGGTACATGAACAGATAAACCTGGCCGAACACGTCGACCACATCGCCAATCCAACGGAAATAATCGTCAAGAAGACCGTACGCAACGATCATTTCCAGCAGCGGAAGGGACGCTGGCGTCAGGAAGACGACTATCCTGCTCCGGGGATTTTCCATTTTGAACTTCTCAAGGTCTGCTTTGTAATTCTCGTTGTACGTGAAATTGAGGTACCGCGATTTCTTCTTGTCGGCATATTCGGTCATGTGCATGGTGAAGATGCCGAGCTGCTCCTCCCTGGTATGCTTTTTTATGTGCTCAACGTTGTTGCGGTCATAGTAGCGCCAGAATCCCTTCCGGTAGTTCTTCAGGTTCTGCCATGAATACCGGGCCGTGTCGATGCTGAGCAGGGTCTTCACCCGGTACAGGAGGGAATTTGTTTCATCGAAGTTTTGCTTTGTTACTGCGAGCGTTGCCTCGTCAATGGCGTACCTGGCGGCGTTCTCGAAGTCCAGGCCCAGGAAAATATACTCGAAGTCCCTGCCGTTCCGTTTTTTGGCGTACTCGGTAAAGGGGAAGAGCTCGTCCATCCTGAAGCCGTTCACCGAGTAATTGTACACAGAAAGACCCTTGAATGAATACTGCGAGATGAATGCGCTCCGGCTCGACCCGATCAGCAGGCCACGGTAATTGAAATCGCGGAACGTGATGTAGTTGGTTTTCTGCTTACGCTCGTTGATCTCGGCCTGGACCTGGTTGTATTTATGCGAGATATTGAAGCACCAGAGAGGATCCATGTAATAGTTGAAACCCATGATGATGGCGGGCAGTATGAGCGCGATGAGCGCCGTTGTTATCAGCCACTGTTTCTTTTCCATGTCCTTAATCACGTTATCAGTAATTGAAATAGAGAAAAACCCTGACCTGGGTCATGTGTATCAACCCCACGCCAAGCACCAGCCCGGTGAACAGTGCCCACCTGATGTTCGGCTTCATCTCTTCCGCCAGTTCCCTGGCGTTCTTGCACAGGAAGGCGATCATCGCCGCCCCTATAATGAAGTATATGAGATAATACTTGTCCCCGCCGATGTTGTTAAGCCATTTGCCGAAGGTGACGCCACCGGCCTTCAGGAAGGAGAGGCCGGCAAGCTTGTCAGAGAGCATGATGCCATTCATCCCCAGCATTCCCCTGAGTACCTTCCAGGTGTCGCGCAGGCTGTTCGACCTGAACACCAGGTTGGCAACGTTGACGAAATTGAAGGTGACGAACCATGCGAGATATTTGTTCATGTGCCTGCCCGATTTGCTCCACAGGCGGTGCACTATCATGGCGGCGCTGCTCAACAGCGCCCAGGCGATGTAGGAGAAGAGCGTGCCGTGCCATACGCCGGCCACGATGAAGATGAGCGTGATGTTGATGTAGAGCCGGATATTCCCCTTCTTGCTTCCCCCCAGCGGAATGTACACGTGGTCCCTCAGGAATCGGATGAGCGTGATATGGAAACGGCGCCAGTAATCCTGGATACTGGTCGCCTTGTAAGGGGAGTTGAAGTTGATCGGAAGATTGATGTTCAGCATCAGGGCCACGCCGTTGGCCATGTCAATGTATCCGCTGAAGTCATTGTAGAGCTGGAAAGTATAGGACAGGGACGTGAACCATGCCTCGAAAAAGTTCAGAGTCGGCGCCTGGTCGAAACCCTGAACCGCCCAGGCGGCCAGGTTGTCGGCAATGACCGTTTTCTTGAACAGGCCGATGGAAAACATCAGAAGCCCTTTCATGACATTGTCGTAATTGATCCTGCTTCTGTCCGGATCGGTGAACTGGGGCATCATCTCCCCGTGGTACACGATAGGACCTGACAGGAGCTGCGGGAAAAAGGAGACGTACAGGCCGTAATTCAGGATGTTGCTCTCCCGGCAGACTCCCCGGTACACGGCGGTCAGAAACGATATCTGGATGAAGGTGAAATAGCTGATGCCCAGGGGCAGGGCTATTCGCAGAAGTCCGATGTGCGTATTGAACGTTGAATTTACGGTTGTTATGAGAAAGTCCGTATATTTAAAGTAACCGAGGAGCCCCACGTTGAAGAGTATGCCGCACCAGAGAATGGCCATGCGAGGAACTTTTTTCAGGGCGCCGCTGCTGACGAGTGCCCGGCCGAAGCCGAAATTGATGAGTATCGAGCCGAGCAGAAGGGGCAGGTACAGGGTGTTCCAGTAGCTGTAGTAAAAAAGGCTGCACAGTAAAAGCCAGATACGGGCCGGCGCGGACATGCCGCGGTGGTTGAGTATGAAGTAGAGCACCACCGTTACCGGAAGAAATAAAAAGATGTATTCGAATGAATTAAAGAGCATTAGCGTACTATTACACAGGGTAAAATCGAACTTTTGAAAAATGTTTTGATACGCGCCTAAAAGTCAATAATAAAATATGCCGGGGTATGATGCTCAAATCATTATTAATCGTTTCAGTTTTTCGGGTATGCGATCCAATCATGACGGTCCTGCGGCAGGGGGCGCTCATGCCGCACGGGTTATATTTTAATAAGGACCGCTCTGCCGTCGGGACTGATGATCGGCTTGGACGCAGCATGGCGCTGAAGCTTCCGTAGGATGTCAATCCCGCCGTCCGGATAACCATCGGTGCTGATGCACAGTGCGCTGAACCCTGCCTGTTTTATTTCGCGGACCATTTCGCCGGGCTCCATGCCGGATACCCGTTTTTGCCAGGCCGCGGCTTCCCTGCCGTTTACGGCCCCATAGCTCCACCGCAGGTGCTTTGAATGAAGATAGTATTTAAAATATTCAAAATTTCTCAAGTGATGCGGAGGGGTCGCTATCTCGGGAAATTGCATATAGGGAAGCATGAATATCATTGTGCCGCTGGGCAGTGCGCGCTCAACCTCGGCAACAAATGCGCCGTCATTTTCGTAAATCTTTTTTGTCGTCTGATAATCGGGTATGGCGGAGAGACCTGATTGATCGTATAGCCCCGCAATGAGCACGATGATGACCACAGCTGCGGCGAGGAGTTTTGAAAGGTTCAGCGGGAGGACTCGTCCTGCGAATCGTACGCTTGTAACCCACCGGTCTTTCAGGTAGGACTCGTAGACGAAGTCCGTTACGATCATCAGCGCGTAGATCGAAAATAGTGCGATGAAGATGCTTATCCTGCTGTAACTCCGTATGCGGAACTTTACCAGAGGGGCAACGAAGGAGCTGAATCCGGCCGTGACGGCCAGCAGGACGGCGGAGACGTTCAAGGATCCCTGCTGGCGCAGCTTGAGAGCGGTCTGTTTCCTGTCCGGGCTTTCCAGAAAAAACAGGAGAGCCGTCAGTGATAGGATAAAACCAGCGCTTCCCAGGAGTCCCAGGGTCGAACAAGTGCTTTCATGCTCCGGACTTCTGTAGATATATGAAGATTCCCGGTTGTACTGGTCTTTGATGGCGGCCATAAACTTCACGCGATGATCATTGACAGGCAACAGAAGCTTGGTTATTTTCAGGGAGTATAATTCCGTATCATGGAACACCCGGTGTGTTGCGTCTGGATTATATCCGTTTCGTATGTTGTATAATAAAGAGGGGGAGAGGCATGCGACCAGCCCGGTGGTTATTACAACAGAGAGGATCAGTGATGACAGGAAGGGCGTTATCTTTCTTTCGATGAAAGACCTGCCTGCCCCCGCGATGATAAGGAAAAAGCAGGTAAAAAAGGAGTAATAGATCCCCGTCAGTGAGATCAGCGCGGCAATGACCAGCGCCGAGATGCGCGTGCTTTTTCTGCCGGTCTGCGATGCGCCGGCACCGGCGTTGAAGAAATTCAATGCTCCGGAATAAATACGCATGATGACCAGTAGAGCCAGGGGAAGCATGAAATACGTTGCCAGGAATATATGGGTCTGGCCCTTGAGATAATGATAGGGGATAAAGGCGTACAGGACGGCGCCGGCGAAAGAAGCGGTCCGTGACAGGTCGAGTTTCATCAGCGCATAGAATGCGATAAGGGACGTCAGGGGATAGGTAATGATAAGGAACAGGTTCATCGTTGCTGCGTAATCACCGGTGAAGAGCGATATGAGCTTGATTATCAGGATGTTAAGAATTTCGGGCTGGGGAAAATCATGTATGTCCATGCCCGCGGGCGCTCCCAGGAATCCGTTGTGCATGTACCACCCGGTGTCGATCATTGATTTTGCAACCTGATGGAATAGCAGCGCGTCTCCTGAATAGGTGAAGGGAACGGATATATCCATGCGCCATAGATGCATGACGAAACTGAGAATGATCAGGGTTACGGCAGCCACGCCGAGACCCAGGGCAACAGTGACGCCTCTTCCTGATGATTTCTGTGCGGTTGTCATGGCTGTACCTTCCGTCAATTGTTCTCCGGCCAGGGTGAGGGGAAAGCGAAGGCCTTCATTGCATGCTTGGCTTAACGGGTGATAATTTCAAGTTCTTTTTTATGCATGACCTTGCCTGCCGTAGCATGACCTGCACATGAGAAAATGAACATTGACGATGAAATCGACTATCCCGCTAAGGATGGACTCGATTTTTCATGACCGGAAACATAATGCGCGGGGCCGGCGGGCAGGAAAAACCGAAAGCGCCGTCACGGGGCGGCGCTTTCGCGTGATCATCGGGGAAAAAACTGGTTACCCTAGAACAGTATGAGCTCGTTCACCGTATGTGAAACCTGGGTGGTCTCGTCATCGGAATAGTTCAATGATTCGTCATTCATGAAGCCCATGCCGAGCATGCTGTTCTCGGAATAGACGTACACGTAACAGGTATCGATAGTTGAAGTGCTCATGGGTTTGTACTGGATCATCTTGTGTATGGTGCCGTTCCCGTTGAATTCGTAATGAAATTTGATCAGGCTCATGTTGAAGCTTCCAATGAGACCCGGGATCCTCAATCCAAGAGTAATATCAAGGACCGGGGTCGCTCCGGAGTCGTTCCAGGTGCAGGTGGAATACGAGCCCCAGACCAGTCTCTTTGTCTCGCCGACGTCGCTGTAGCTCGTCATTGACAGTATCCTGCCATTTTCGTCGTAGGCAAAGACGTAGGAGCTCACAAAGGTCGTTCCATCATCGGAATAGTTGATGGCGCGCTGCATTTTGCCCGCGCTGTTATACTGGTACACCGTTGTTTTTGTCAGAACGTCGTCATCGGTGCCGAATTCCCCGTCGTCGCCGGCGGTGTAGTGATAGGTCTTGGTCTTTCTGTTGTTTTCGACAATATAATCGATCATGGCGGCCGGTGTCACGCCGAAATCGCTGTACACGATCTGGCGGTAGCGGTCTTTGAGCCTGGTCGTTTGAAAATAACCGTAGAGGGGGTCGATGGTATCATCGGAATTCATCCACACGCCGTCGGTCCCGGCGTTTATCGATGACGCCATTTTATTCAATGCCCAGAATTGCGTCAGCAGGGGGTTCTGCTTTACATACGGCATGGGGTTGTCAAGGTGGGTGATAATCCCCATAAGGTTGACTTCCAGCTCGACGCCTGCGTACATCTCGTACATGGTTTTCATGTTGGGCTGCGAGCTCTGCACCGACATGTTTGCTATTACCTGCTCGGATGCGCTTATGATGTTGTTGTCCATGTCATAGGTGGTCGATTTCATGGTGATGGGGCTGGTGGCCATGCAGCCGGCGCCGACCGCGAGGAGAGGGCCCATTTGATCGTCCTGTTTGTCGTAACTCATATCGCAGCCGATGGTGCCGGCCGCGGCCAGCAGGCACAAGGACAAGACCTGGGCATGTTTTGCAATTTTCATTGTAATCCTCCATCTGATCTGTTATGTATATGTTTAATCACGATCTGATGCTAAAAAAGATATGATAAAAATCAATATTAATTTTTTCAAGGGATGGAATAATTCTGACGTGTCAGTTTTTTCCGTCGGTCAAGTCCGCTGTGTCTGTTTTGCTCTGCCCCCGAGACAATCGCCTGTTTCGGATATATAATTATAGAAATTGAAGCAAGTCTTCCACTGATTGTATACCGGGTGCGTTATCCCCTCCGACCCACAGGTAATCCATGCCGGCATTGGCGGCCGCGGCCTGGTCCGAGGCCGTGTCGCCCAGGTAGATGGCTTCTGTCTTTTGTATACCGAAAAATTCGATGCATTTAATAAGCATCTCCGGATGGGGCTTGGGCTCTGCATCAACGGTGGAAATTCGAAATTCAAACCAGGCATCGAGGTTAAAATACTTGAAGAGCCTGTCAAGGGACCTCCCGCGGTTGGTCGCCATGGCAAGATGGAAACGGCTTCGGAGAGAATCGAAGACCCTGGTGAAGTCAAAGAGAGGATGGACATCCTTCAAAAAAGGAGTGTAATCCGTTTCTTGGCTGATGCGGAAGAGCCGATCGGCTTCGGCAGGGTCCGGGAAGAGCTCGAACATCAGTTGCCGCGTGGACATGAAAACCACCTTTTCCCGGTCTTCTTTCCTGAGGGGCGGATGTCCTCCCTGCACGAGGCAGCTGTTGAAAAAATTCAGGTTTGCGTCATGGGAATCGATAAGGACGCCGTCGCAATCGAATATTATCAGATGTTTGTTCCGTAATGGATCCATGGCGCCGCTATAAAAGTCAATTTTATGGAAAAAAATCTCAAAATATCCAAAAAATTTATCATCGACTGCCTTGTCAATAAGTTATTTAAATAATAATTAATTCTTGACAAAAAAAGTCCAACATAATAGTTTTGCCTCTCCAAAAGGACGAGTACAGGCAGTATTGACCGATTCAATCAGAGCACACGCGAAGGTAAATCTCCATCTTGAGGTACTGAATCGACGGGATGACGGGTACCACAATATTGTAAGCCTCATGGCAAGTGTTGCCCTGCATGATCTTTTAAAACTCGAAGAGAGTAGCGCGAGGGAATTATCCGGCGGGATCGACATTGCCATTGCCGTAAAGAACGGCGGCGGCGTATACGGCAGCCTGACCGATTCAATCCCTGCCCACGAGAACCTAATTGCCCGGGCGGCGACGCTCTACTATGAAAGGGCCGGCATCAACGGAAGGGCGGTCTTCTCCGTCGAAAAGAACATCCCGGCCGGGGCAGGCCTCGGCGGCGGCAGCAGCGACGCTGCGGCGGCGCTGAAGCTCCTCAACGGACGGTTCGGCAAATTCAGGGATGATGAGTTGGCGGACCTGGGATCGAAAATCGGCGCCGATGTTCCGTACTGCCTCCACGGCGGTTTCGCCATTGGGCGCGGCATTGGCGAGCTGATCATGCCGGTCCCCGGGAAACTGCCGCCCTGGGTGCTGATCATCAACGACGCAATCCATGTCGATACCGGCGCTGCGTACCGTTCCCTGAACAGGGGCACCGAAGCAGATGCCGGGCAGGAGGCGGCAGTGGGCAGGACAATCCGGCGGCTCACAAGCGCCCTGTCGAAGGGGTCCCTGAATGACCTGAAGGATGCGGCGGAGAATGATTTCGAAAAACCGGTGTTCAGACAGTATCCCCGGATCCGCCATATTAAAGAAGAGCTGTATGGCTCGGGAGCGGCCTTCGCCATTATGACCGGATCGGGGTCGAGCGTGATAGGCCTCTTTCAGCAGAAGGAAACGGCGGAGCAGGCCCGGTCAAAACTGGCCGGAACATACAGAGAGGTGATCCTGACGCAGTTCGTCCAATGAGGTTTTTTCGGTATACATGATCAATGCTTCAATGAGTGAGACCGGTGAAGTATTAATTATGTATATGCATACATATTGAGGTGTGGCCAAGCGGTAAGGCATCGGGTTTTGGTCCCGTGACCCCAGGTTCGAATCCTGGCACCTCAGATATCTGACGCAGGGAGTTTACGTATCAGCAACTTATCTTCAATCGTGCTGGCGGGCGGCAAGGGAGTCCGGATGAAATCCGACCTGCCGAAGGTGCTCCAGCCTTTTCTGGGCAAGCCATTGATCGCCCATGTCCTCGACAATATTGAGAAGGCGGGCATATCCGAAATTTTCGTCATCGTGGGGTACCGCGGCGAACTGGTCATCGATGCGATAGGCGGCCGCGCCGTGCCGGTATGGCAGCGCGAACAGCTGGGCACCGGCCATGCGGTCATGCAGGCGGAGGAGGCCCTCGCGGGCTTCAACGGCAGGATCGTCATAGCCTGCGGCGACGTCCCCCTCATCCGGCCGGAAACATTCCGTTCCCTCGTCCAGGAGACAGAAGAGGACGGCGTAAAGGCCGCGGTGCTGACCATGGTGCTTGATAATCCCCACGGGTACGGCAGGGTGGTCAAGGACGGTGCCGGCCGGTTTGAGCGGATCGTGGAAGAGAAGGACGCGGACCCCGAGGAGAAGAAGATCCGGGAAGTGAATTCAGGGACCTATGTATTCGACAAGCAGTTCCTCTTCGAGGGGCTGAAACGCGTCGACACCAATAACGCTCAGGGCGAGTACTATCTGCCCGATGCGCTGCAATATATCAGGACATCCGGATACACGGTAAAGACACTGCTCATGAAAGACCCCATCGAGGGAAGCGGGATCAACACCCCCGAGGAGCTCCTGCGGCTGGAGGAGTACTGCAGATCAACGTCGAGAGGATAAACCACTATGGGCGACAGTTTGCTTAAATTGTTCTCCGGATCGTCAAATCCGGACCTGGCGCAGGAAATAGCAGGCTATCTCAATATCGAGCTGTCCAAGGTTGAGCTAAAGCGTTTCAAGGACGGTGAAATTTCGGTCAAGATAAAAGAGAATGTCCGCGGGCATGACGTCTTCATCATACAGTCAACCTGCAACCCCACCAACGACCACATTATCGAGCTGCTGCTCATGATTGACGCGGCGCTCAGGGCGTCGGCGGGAAGGATCACGGCGGTCATACCCTATTTCGGCTATGCCCGCCAGGACCGGAAGGTGGAGCCCCGGGTCCCCATCTCGTCGAAGGTGATGGCCAATATCATACAGGCCACCGGCGCCGACAGGGTCCTCACCATGGAGCTGCACGCCGAGCAGATCCAGGGCTTTTTTGACATACCGGTGGACAACCTCTACTCGAAGCCCGTTGCCATCGAGTATATCAAGCAGCTGCACATAAAGGACGCGGTCATGGTCTCTCCGGATTCCGGCGGGGCCGAGCGGGCCCGGTCCTATGCGAAGAACATATACGCGGGCCTGGCCATCATCGACAAGCGGCGGCCGGAGCCGAACGTTGCCGAGGTGCAGTACGTCATCGGCGACGTCAAGGGCAAGAACTGCATCTTGGTGGATGACATGGTGGACACCGGCGGTTCGATTTCGAAGGCCGCCGGGGCGCTCCGCGATCAGGGAGCGAACGACGTCTATTGCCTGTTCACGCACCCGGTGCTTTCCGGCGACGCCATCGGCAAGATGGAATCGGCGGGTTTCAAGGAGATCATATTCACCAACACGATACCGTACCGGGCGGAGCGGGAAATGAAGGGCATGAAGATCCTGTCGATAGCCCCCCTGTTCGGCGAGGCGATTAGAAGGATCCATAACGGGGAATCGGTAAGCTCCCTGTTCGTATAGAAACAAAGGTACATGAATATACAGATAATTAAAAGAGGAAAACCATGGAAGCAAAAAGTTTAACCGTAGAACCGAGAACCGATTTCGGAAAGAACGCGAGCCGCAGGGCGCGGAGAAACGGGTTCATTCCCGGGGTCATCTACTCTCACGGCGAGTCTGAATCCATACAGATCCCCCGCAAGGAATTCTTCAAGCTTTTCAAGGGGAAGATATCCGAGAGCGTCATTTTCGACATATACAGCACCGCAAAGAAAGACGACACCGAGAAGATGGCCTATGTCAAGGATTACCTTGCGGATCCGATGTCCGGCGAGATCCTGCATGTCGACCTCTTCAAGGTCACCAAGGGTGAAAAAATTCACACCCATGTGCCGATAGTATTCACTGGGACCGCCAAGGGCGTGAAACTGGGGGGCATCCTCGAAGTTGACCTCCGGGAAATTGAGGTGGAGTGTCTGCCGCAGGCCCTTCCGGAGAAGATCGAGATCAATGTAACAAACATGGAGATCGGGGACTCCATTCATGTAAAGGACGTTGTCGTTGCCGAGGGCGTCAAGCTCCTGGGAAATCCCGACGCTTCGATAGCGTCGGTCCACGTGCCGAAGGTCGTCACTGAAGAGGTGAAAGTCGAAGAGGCCGTTGCGGTTGAAGGCGAAGGCGAAGAGGCCAAGAAGGCGGCCGAGGGCGAAGAGACCAAGGATAAAGACAAGGAGAAGGATAAGAAATAATTCCGGAATCGTTTCATTACTGCACCCGGCCGAGGGGCCGAGATTATATTACTACAGGGAGCGGTATTATTGAAGTTAATCGTTGGTTTTGGAAATCCTGGCGAGAAATTTGCGAATAACAGGCAGAATATCGGTTTCAAGGTTATTGACATCATAGGCAACAACGAGAATATTGATGTCCGGATAAAGAAGAAGAAATCTGTAATCGGCAGGGGCAAGATAAAGGGAACCGAAGTTG
Source organism: uncultured Spirochaetota bacterium (assembly GCA_937872225.1). GTDB lineage: Bacteria > Spirochaetota > UBA4802 > UBA4802 > UBA5550 > RBG-16-49-21. The sequence goes on along the minus strand of CALMRZ010000024.1, from coordinate 18,123 downwards.
TTCTCCTGAAGCCCCAGACCTTTGTCAACCTGATCGGCGAATCGGTGCTGTACATAGCTTCGTTTCTGCTGATCAATGTGCGGGACATCATCTGCATCGTGGAGGATTCATCGCTCAAACTGGGCGAGCTCCGCGTCGACCACCTCTTTTCCAACCTGGCCCATGCCGGGATCGAGTCTATGACCAGGGCCCTCAAGTCGGAGAGGTTCGCGAAGATACGGGTCGGCATCGGGACCCCGCCGAAAGGGGTGACGATGGAAGACTATCTCCTTCAGGATTTCACCGATGATGAGAACCTCATCCTCATCGATGTGCTCAATAAAACGGAAAAGGTGGTCAACCTCCTCATCACGCAGTCGATCGAAGAGGTGCAGGACAAGTGCAACCCGGAAGGGGCCGTCAAGATAAAAAAGAGGAAAGTCAAAGCCATACACATCGACCACAGGAAAAAGAGATAGCCGCCCTGCCGAGCCGGGGGCTGTTTTGCAAGTCGTTTCGTCGCGATTCCGTGAACAGCCCGATCGGGATCAATCGCATGAAAACGACTTGTGAGACAGCCCCCCGTTTATTTTAATCCTGGAAAGTCATCGGGGGATGCATTTTTTCTTGACTTAATTGTTCATTCATGCAGACTTTCCTTACGGGAACCCGGATGGGGAAATTATTCTATTCAATTATAAGGGAGATGCCAGCATGAGAAATGGAATGCTCTTGATTATGTCATGTGTGATGTCGGTCATCGTTTCGACAGCATACGCGCAATCCTATAAATTCGATTATCATCCTTCCTACGGACCGGCGCCCATGGGGGGCAATCCTAAGTCGATAGCCCAGCAGCTCAGTTACGAGAATTTCCGCTCCATCAAGCTGCTCAACACGGCGGTCATGAATTTCGGCGGCGGCGAGGCCGAAATAGACAAGCTCGTCGACCAGTATGCCGAGGCCAGCGCCCTGTACTTTCAGAATAAAATGCTGGAGTCCGCGAAGGCATTCAAGGAGAACCAGGCGGCGATACTCAACACTGCGAAACAGCTGTCACAGAAATACAACCAGGACACGAACGCGCTCCTTAAGGACAGCATCAACATGAACGTGCGGGCGAAACTGAAGCTGAAATTGAAACAGAGCGAGGGCCGTTCCGCCACCGACAAGCTGCTGGACCAGGGACAGGCGGGAGTCCTGAAGGCCAATGATTATTACGAGCGGTTCAAGGACGCCAAATCGGCGTCGGCCATGGACCTTATCAGCTCCATCTATTATTACCGCGGCGCGAAGGACAGCATGTTCCAGATGATGAGAATCATCGCCGACTACCAGAGCAAGTCCCAGGCTGAAGCGGAAGTGAATGAATTGATAGCCAAGAAACAGTTGCAGCGCTCCAGGAAGGAGGAAACGATACAGGAAAAGGCCGAGCAAAAAAGGAAGGACCTGGAGGCCAAGTACTTGGATAAATACGCCCGCGACATGATCGACAACAAGAACCTGGTGTACGTTTCCAAGGAGAAAGAGAAATAAGATTCAGCGCCGGCATCATTCCTGTTTTTCAAGGGCACTGTCCTTCTTCAACACCCTGAGGGCAAGGACCCGGATCTGCGGATTATTGTGAAGGAGAAGGCCTATGACCTTCTCTTTTGTTTTTGAGTCGAGCTGATATCCCCTCAACGCGAGGAGGGAGGCCTGGATGAGGGAGTAATTGTACTCCGTTGCGTTCCTCAGTTTTTCCGATATCGCCGCATACAGCCGGTCGTCCCTGGTCCTGATCCAGCGCAGTGTTGTCAGCATGACGCTGGTGCTGGGATCGTTCAGCGCCCTGATGATGAAAGGGATGAGCCTGGATCTTACGGTCGTGTCATCCAGTGAACATATGCCCTTTATGGATTCCTCCCTGATAAGCCAGTCTCTGCTTTCAAGGCCCCGGATGAACACATCAGCCGAGGACGGGTCCCTGAAGGACCTCAGGGCCCTGATCGCATACCACCGGACGTTGTCGTTCCTGTCTTCAAGGGCTGTTTTTTTAACAAGGGGCAGGGTGCGGTCTGATTTTATTTTCGCAAGGCTCTGAACGGCCTCAATCCTCACCGCGGGCTGCGGGTCCTGCGCCGCATAGGTCAGGATACCGATGACCAGGTCGTTCCTGTCCTTGCCGTAGTAATCAACCACGGCGCGGACGATATCGCGCCGCTCAATCCAGTTCGCGCCCGGATACCGCAGGGCGGCCTCCCTCTGTTTCTGCACCCGCACGAAGTCTGATTTCTGGAACACGCCGCACCCCGCCGGCTGGATACAGAAGAAAAATAGCAGAAATAAAGCCAGGTTTTTCACGCGGATATGGCCCGTTCCCTGCCGGTAAGGTGAGAAAAAAAGGCAGTACCGGCAGGCTTCCGCTGTCATCGGGCAGCTGTTTTTCCTCCGTGAATGATGCCGTACTGCGTCAGGAACTTATCGGTGCGAAGGATGTAGTAGCGGGTTTCGATAAACGGCGTGAATTCGGTGAAATAATCCATGTCCTCGTTTTTGTACCGGTCCTTCCACTTGGCGACGTTGCCGGCGCCGGCGTTGTAAGCCGCGACCGCGTACTGGTAGTTACCCTTGAATTCCTTCAGGAGGCCGGCTATATACTTGGCGCCAAGCTGTATCGACGTGCACGGGTCCGCGAGGTCATAGTTTTCGAGGCGCAGGCCCCGCGCTATCCCCCGCGCCGTGGACGGCATGAGCTGCATGAGCCCGGAGGCGCCGGCTGAAGATACGGCGTTCTGCTTGAAGAGGGATTCGGCCTTCGCCAGGGCATAGATGATGTTCCGATCCACCGAGTAGAGGGCGCTGTACTTTGAGACGCAGTCGTCAAACGGTGTGGGGAACAGCATTGCGGCCATCTCTTCGGGCATGAGGGCTATGTTCTCCTTCAGGCCCAGCAGCTTGAAAAGCTCCAGACAGGAAAAGACCTCGAGGTAGGCATAGCCGTATTTTCTGCTGTAATGGGCCAGCGCGATAAATTTGTCTTTCCGCGCTTCATCGGTCTTCGGAAGCAGCTTCATTTCCCGGTTGATCCCCGCGCTGTATCCCACAAGGAAATAGGCGTCAAGCTTCTTGAACGCCCCGCCGTATCCGGAAGTTGTTTTCATGGATGATATCAATTTTTCCATCTCCCGGTACCGGCCGATATCGGGTGAATCAAGCGAGCCGATGCGTTCCGTCCGCTTCTTCATCGATTTCTGTTTCGCCAGAAGGAGGGAATGCCAGTACAGGGCGGCATCGCTCTTCTGTTCCTGGAGGGCCCTGCTGAACTGCCGCTCGAGGTCCTGCTCGGAAAAAAGCGCGGCCTGCTGCTTTATCAGGAGCCAGGTATAGGGCGAGTCAGGGTTCATCGCGACAAGCTGCGTGGCAGCCGCCAGCGCCTTTTCGCCGCTGCCTGATCCGGCGTGGATCTTGTGGAGCCAGAAACGGCATTCGTCGGAATGGCTTCCCTTCGGATATTTCGAAACCGATTCTTCCAGGTACTGGACGGCCCGGTCGTTGTTTTTGCCCCGGATCATGTTGCGCCCCATGAGCCACAGGAAATGGCCCGCGTGGTCGTCAGAATATTTGTTCTTGTAATCAATGAGGTATTGTTCGTGACCGGCGCGTTTATTCTCCTCGAGAAACCTGGCGGTTCTCTGGAGAGCGGCCTGGGCGTAGGGTTCCTTCCCGGATTGTATCACCTGCAGGTATGCCGTAATGGCGCTGTTCTTGCTGCCCATGTCCCAGAACTCGTCCCCCTGTGCCTTGAGAAGGGCCGGGTCGCCAGATCGTTCCCTGATGAGGGCCTGGACGGCGGCGGTGGCGTTGTCGCGGGTGAGGGCCCGCACCAGGTAGGTGTCGGCCTCGGCCCGGTCCGCCGGTTCCGGCTTGATGGCGCTGAGGAGGGCTATGGACTCCCGGTACATTTTACCGTGATAGAGGGCCTTGGCAAAGAGCAGTTTTTCCCTCCCGTTCAGTTCACGAGGTTTTTTTTCCATCAGGGCCGCAAGAAGGTCTGCGGCGGATGCCGCCTGCCACCCCTTGACATCGACCTCGAATACGCGGATATAATGGTCGACGGCGCCTATATAATCCGATTTTTTTTCCAGGATGGACCCTGTCCTGAGGAGGATGACGGACCGCGATTCGGGATCATCATATGCTTCATGGAGTTTTTTCAAAACCGACAGCGCTTCGTCATATTTTTTCTGGACCGCCAGGGACTTCGATTTAAGAAGCATCGCGTCGCGGTAAAGGGCACTGCGGCCGCTCCCCATGAGATCAATGAATTTCACCACGAAGCCGTGCTCGCCGTAGAGGAAAAATAGGTCCGCCAGCTCGTATACGGCATCATCATAGTAGTCGGATTTCACGTGATACCCTTTGACGAACTGGTACACCGGATTTGAAAAAAGACGCAGCCCGGGGTCGCGGTGGCCGGCAAAGCAGCTGTTGGCAAAATGGAACATGGCGTTCTTGTATTTTTTTTCTTTTTTGTACGCGACGCCGAGCATGAAATGTTCATGGCTACCCTTCTCCCTGGTTTCCAGCAGGGATATGATGGACCGGGAAGGGGCGTAGAACCCCATGGTGGAAAGGCCGTTGCCGCTTATGGGCGGATTGCTGCAGGAAAACAACAGGATCATTGCTGTAATAAGGATGGTGCGTGTTTTCATGGTCATCTCATTTCATCTGCAGGTATTCATTATATTCTTTGATCTCGGACAGGTCCGGCTTGTCCCATATAATGTCGTAAAATGACTTTTCGTCTTTGGGACGGTAATAGTTATCGGTGTGGATAAGCAGGTTGTAATCGCGCTGTTCATCGCTTGACGCCTCGGCAATGAGTTTTTTCAGCTCGTCATAGGTGTGATGTCCGAACTCCTTTTTCTTGTCCCTGAAACCTTGCGGTCCCAATCCCTTTTTCCGGTCCTGGGCGTATTTATTCTGGAGCAGGGCGAAGAGGGCGTACCGCTTGCCGTGCTTAACCTTCTTGATCGCCTTGGAATAACGGTACAGCCGCATCGAGTAGAGCCTCTCGTCAAAATTATCGGCCATCATCAGGTCTATCCGCGCGTCGGTCGTGTCCCGGTAGCCGAGGTGCAGGTAGTGGCGGGCAAGATAATCATTGTTCCTGATGACGGCCGGGGCGAAGCCGTTGAGGAGCTTTTTTGACATGGCAATGTCCCTGTTCAGGGTCTTCCGATAAAGGTCGATCAGGATTTTCTGCGACTTGAGTATTTCTTCGAAGGACTCGCCGAACATGAATTTCATGTAGAGATTCTGGGCGATTATATCACGCTGTATAGCTTCCTTGAATTCCTTTTTTTCCTCGTCCGTGCCCAGGTTCGTTATGGACATGTTGATAAAATAGAAAAAATACCGGTTGTCCTTCAGGCCCTTTTCCGCGTTTCTTTGCTTGCCGGCCGCAAGGCTCGACTTGGTCCTCTGGGCCTGGGCGGTTCCGGTGAAGGCTATGATAATGACGGCTACAAGCGGTATGACGGAGTGATGAATATTTCCAATTTTCATTTTCTGCATGGTTTTTCACGGGGGCCATACGGCATCAGCAGCAATTCCTGCTGATCTGCGTCAAAGACTGAAGGTCATGCCCTCGGTGGCGATATATATTCTGGTCGTTTCGTTCCCGCAGTTTTCGCCGTGCTCAATCGCGGCTCTGTAATTTTCATGAAGCTTGGTATCGGTATAGGCCGGCTCGTGGTGCGTCATGACGAGATTTTTGACCTTCCAGCGAAGACCGCAGTTGATCGCCATGGTGTAGCTTGTGTGTCCCCAGTCGAATTTCATGAAGGATTCGTCAAGGGTGTACTGGGAATCTATGATCAGCAGGTCCGCGTATTGGAAAAATTCGTAAATCTTGTCGTGGCCCTTCTCGAACACTTCGCCGGTGAACTCCGCATCGGTGGCGAAAATAAAGGTCTTTCCGGCCTGCTTAAACCGGTAGGCAAAGCTGCCGCCGGGATGCTTCAGCGGGAAGATGTCGACATAGAGATCGTCTTCAAGCTTTACGGGATCCGGGTTGTTGACATCGAGATGGACGAAATTCTTTGCCGATTCGGTGCCGTCGAAAAGCGCCGGGAAATAGGGCGCCGCCATCTGGTTCGTCAGGAATTTCTTCTGGTCCCTATAGGGTGAGTGGAAATTGAGCGTGTTCCCCTTGATGTACAGGGGCGTAAAAAACGGGAGTCCCTGGATGTGGTCCCAGTGGTAATGCGTCATGAATATATCGAGGACGCCCTGGCCTTTGCCGCAGGGCCCTTTCATCAGCTCGTAGCCCAGGAGCCTGATCCCGGATCCGCAGTCGAGGATGTATATTTTCCCGCTGTTGGATGTCACGCTGACGCAGGTGGTGTTGCCGCCGTACACATACCTGAGATCGTCCGGCAGGGATTTAAGGAACTCCGGAATGCCGGAGGTGTTTCTCAATCCGGCCTTGATAGCGAGATCCAGGATCATGGTTATTTTCTTGGAATATTCATCGTTCGTTGTCGGAGAAGGAAGTGAACCCCGGACCCCCCACAGTTTTATCTGCATGAATGATTTCCTTTGTTCGGTGTAATGTCGCTGCCGGTATCGTATATCATAGCACCAGTTTGGAGATTGCTATGTACATGCATCCCTTTCCCGGCCGGGAACGGGGAATGCGACAACGACTTATACAATATTAATCGTACGTCTTAAACATCTTGTATGGTTATAAAAAAAATTTCAATCAAAATAATTCCTGAGTATAATTAAAAACCGCATTTTCCAATCCCGGTACCGTGCTGCGCGCGGCTGATGGGGTCATGCATGCGGTTTCCCGGCAATTATGTCTCGAGGGCGATGCCTTTCGGACACGGCCGGTGTTTTTATATATGCAGGATCATCTATTCGTATACTTTTTCCTCAACCTGATCGGCGCTGACTGCGTCCTGCTCCACGTCACGCACCGCTTCTTTTGAATAGACCTTGGCATATTCCTTGTACCATTCAGTCTGTATGATGGACTGCTGGATCTCGTTGGTCCCGACCCAGATTGAGGCCAGCCGGATGTCGCGAACGATGCGCTCGAGGGGGAACACGTTGGTGTAGCCGATGCCGCCCATCACCTGCATGCAGTTGTTGGCGATTTGCCAGGCGCCCTCGGTTATGAATTTCTTGGCCTGCGAAGCCATGCGCCTTACCCGCCCCGGATGGGACGCCGGGTTGTCCGCTGCCAGCGCCGCGGTGTAGCCGACCGAGCGTATCGCGTCCATCATCATGACCGAATCGGCCACCTTGAAGCCGACAGCCTGGAAGTTCATTATCGGCTGTCCGAAGGCCTTGCGCTTCGACGTGTAACGGGTGGCGATCTCCACCGCCGGGCGGACCGAGCCGATGGTCATGAGCGCGGTTCCCAGCCGTTCGGGGATCATGTTCTTCACAAAGACGTCAAAACCGCCGTTGATGCCGTTGAGGGCATAACGCTCGGGGATGCGCACGTCGTTGAAAATCACCCGGCCCGCTCCTCCCCCCCGCACTCCCATGAGTCCGTAGAGATACTTCGATTCAACGCCGGCGTCCCGCGGGATCATGAAGCAGGTAAGCCGCTTGTGGGCCGGCGCCCCCGGGTCGGTCACGGCGTAGGTCATGAACCAGTCCGCGCCTTCTGCTCCCACGATGAAGCGCTTCTGGCCGTTGATGATCCAGTCGCCGCCGTCCCTGCGCGCGGTCGTCGTGGCCCCGAAAAAGTCCGAGCCGCCCCGGGGTTCCGTGAGGCACTCGGCGGCGTATACATCGCCCTTGAGCAGCGGCACCACGACGGCATTTTTCAGCTCTTCGGATCCAAAGGTCGCCACCGCCTCGCAGACAATGTCGGCGCCCACGCCCCAGAGGCAGGCGAGGGAATAGCTGGCGACGCCGATTTCCTCGGCCACAATGCCGTCTTCCACCCAGCCGAGTCCCCGGCCCCCCAGTTCCTTCGCGATCCTGATGCCGAGCAGGTTCCGCCTGCCGCACTCTTTCAGGTATTCGCGGGGGAACTGGAGCCTTTCCGAGTCCATGTCGAGGATCATCTCGCGGGGTACCCACCGGGTAAACTCGCGCGCTTCGTCCCGGAGTTTTTTCTGCGCTTCAGTCATGATAAAATCAAACATGGTGAACCTCCTGTTGGTATTACGCGTGTATCTGCGACAGCTCCCGCCGCCTTTTCTGAAGCCTGCGCTTCAATGCCATGAGGTCGGCCTGGAAAAGATCGAGTTCATTCTTCTGCCTGGCGATGTCGTCAATTTTCCGGTCAATGTAATAGAGGCTGGTGTCGATCTGGCTCTTCTCGTTTATAGTGTCGTCCGCCATGCCGATCATTTCCGCGATCTGGTCCAAGGTGGCGCCGAACCGTTTGCCCCGCAGGATCAGCTTAAGGCGCCCGCGGTCCTGGCGGGTGTAAACGCGCTGGTTCCCCTTGGTCCTGCCCGGGGTGATGAGGCCTTTCTGCTCATAAAAGCGGATTGTCGAGGGATTGATGTCCAGCTGTTCGGCAAGCTCGGATATGGTAAAGGTTTCGTCCGGCATGCGGGAACCCTTAAAATTAAAGTTAACTTTAAGTTTAAGGATACGCTGTTTTTTGTCAAGCGTTTTACTCAGAAAAGGCAGGTCGCTGCGGCCTCGATGCTGTTCCGGATTGTCCGCCGGCGGGTAAACTGGTGGAGATATTCCAGGGAAAGTCGGCATCCTTCAAAACGGGCGACGAGACCCCCGGTAAGGATGTTGGAGGAGGATTTCACCGCCATGCTCCGGTTTATAGAGCCGGCCTGCCGGTCTGCGGCGGCATAAAGGGGGGTCCCGGAGGCGATACAGAACCGTGAATACCGCAATGTGAATGTCACAGCATTGAAGAGGGTGAACCTGGTCCCAACGCTGAGGTATCCTGAATAGCGGCCCGGAATTTTACGCTGCACGGCGCCACCGAATGTGAAGAGTATGGATTTCATGATGTAGATTTTTGATGATGACGAGATGCGCAGGTGACGTTCTTTCTTCTCTTTGGTATCCCATTCAACAAGAGCGGCCCTGACCGAGCATGAGCCTTTCAGGTGCGCGCCATATCCAAAGAAGACCTGTTCGCGTCGGGTAAAGCGGAGATACTGTTCATTCCCTGACGGCATCCTGTTCTTTTCTGTAAAAAAAGAGGCGCCCAGTGTGAACTTGCTGAAGGGACGCACTGAAAAAGAGGTCATGCAGGCGGTCCCGGGAGTGCTTTTCCCCGAACTGTACGGGGAGTAATAATCCGTATCGGTCTGCTTTCCCGTGAAGGAGAGCGAACAGGTCCTGGCGCGGAACGCCAGGCCGTACATAATGCCGAATCCCCGGACCGTCCTGGTCCGGCCGTCTCCGCGGGATATTACCCGGCCGGGAAAACAGAAATCGACAAAAATAAGGATGTAATCATCGCGGTACTGGAAGTAGAATCCGTAACCATAAAAATTTTTTTCCCCGCCCGGCGCAGGGCGGGTGTCATAATTGAATACCAGGTTATGATTGCCGGAGCGTTTTATGGAAGAATAGATAAAATAAGACTGCATGGTCAAGTGTCCGGCAATTCGCAGAATGAGACTGTATCCGCAGTCATGGATCTCCACCGGCTCGGAATAGCGATAATCCTTTTTCGTTCTCATGAGGATGGAATTGAAGGTAGACCCGGTGTAGCCGGGAAACCGGCGGTCGGTTCTCGCGAAACGGTTTCTGAAGGAATAATAGCCGTCAAGCGACAGGGAGACGCCTTCCGATGAATAGCGAAGCCCGGCGGCGATGCCCTGGAACGAGAAATAGGGATTCCCGCTGCTGCACGGAGTAAAGGGATTCCCCAGCGATACGGTGAGGGTCCTTTTGAAAAGGTCCGGCGAGAGGGCCGTCTTTCTGCCGACCAGGAGCCCCGCGCCGAAATTGGCGAAATAATTGCCGATGATGGCTTCACAATAGGGAGACAGGCCGCGAAGGCGGATGTGCCAGGTGAAACGGTTTTCCCTGGTCATGCCCACGTTGACGTGGGTGAAGCTGGCGGAGCTCCCGCCGAAGGTGAGCCGCGCTGTTTCCCGGAAAAACCGCTTTTCCACGTCATCGTAATCAAGGGTATCCTGCCGGTATTCGGCGGTGATTACGACCCGTGGCGCGGTCTCGGCGCCCTCACTGCCGAAGACCGGCGTGCCCAGGGCCAGAAGCGCGATGATTACCGGGAACCGGCGCATAGCTTCAGGGCCTGTTTCTTTTTGTCAGCCGGAAGGTCCGTAAGCGAATTGACCCGCCCGGTGCAGCTTGTGTTCCTTCCCATCATGGCCATGTCGGACAGCTCAAGGGCCGTTGCCGCCGGTACGCCAAGGACGATAAGTTTTTTGAAAATTTCCTTCTGCGCTTCCTCGTAGCGCTCCCTGCCCTGCCGGGCGTGGCGGCCGCCGGTTTCGTCAGGGGCCAGGCCGGTTATATGTTTCTGGAGGCTGTCGACCTCCCTGCCGCTCAGGCCGATCTGGAGGAGCGAGGTGCGGGACAGGGGGCCGATGCTCCGGCGGTGTTTCATGATCCGCTCCGCGATATGCTGCTGCATCCCCGGCACGGCGGCAAGCTGGTCCATGGAGCAGGTGTTGATGTCGACCGGGGGATCGCCCCGGACCTCCCTGATCCGGGAAAAAATTGAACCATAGCTCAAAGAATCAATGTTCATTTCTGAAACAGACAGGGTGACTCCGGCGGTATGGGTATACCCGAGGTGGGGGTGATATTTGATTCCGTAGGAAACCGCCGCATACTTGTACACAAAGGAAAGGGCGCCGGAACAGGTCGCGGCCTCCCGGGCATATCCGATTCTAATGGAAAAATATTTAAGCACATTGGCAGTTGCCGCAATGGTGTTAACATACCCGTTCGACGTTTTGCTGATATTATAAAGAAGAGAGAAGCCCCTGAAGGGCTTGAGGGAGGCCCCGGCGATCCATTCCGGGTAGAGCAGATCGCGTCTTTTTTGTATAAAGAGGGAGGCCATGTTCTCCTGCTGGAAGGCGATCTCGAACCATTCACAGGGGGCGACGAGCAGAGAGGCTCTGCAGTCGGCCTGGTGGGTCTTCAGCGATGACTCGGCCGTGCTGATGGAGAGGTTCAGGTAAGACGCGCCTGCCCCGAGGGACACATACCGGACCGGCATGAAAGCGAGATTGAGTTCAACGACATTTTCCATGTACTGTTCCGCGCCGAATCTGTCCCACAGGGCCTGGACGGCGAATCCCTTCACCGCGTATCCTGCCCGCAGGGTCGTGGCAATGAGGCCGTCAAGTGTGTAGGGCCGCCCGCCGGAGCAGTGAAGGTAGGGATAGGCGATCCGCGGGAGATACGCCGGATTCGAGACGGAATCAGGCAGCGAAGCATCGTTGGCGGCCTGGCGGAACGGGAACAGGGCGGCCGGCGGCGTCGTCCGGTAGTCAAAGGCGCCCAGGACGTTTCCGGATATGCACAGGATGACGGCTATCTTTATCATTGGTACCTGTTCAGCACGATATAGATGACCTCTTCCCCGGTGAGGCGCAGCGACGGGTTCACGGCCTCTATCTTGCACAGGTACAGGCCGGTGGCGGCCCGGCTGCTCTGGAGCGCCGGGATCCAGTACAGGTTGAAGAAGCCCGGATTGACCGAAACGAAGAGGGGGGACTCGTGGATCATGATGCCGGTCGCGGAAAAGACGCGGAGCTTCAGGCAGCAGGGGAAGAAAACGAAGAGCGGGATGGCGCCGCTGCCGAAGAACCGGTGGCCGGGGATGATGGTGACGGTTTTCCGCAGCGGCTTGAAGAGGCGCATGCCCATGAACAGCGGAACCGTCATGTTCTCCTTCCCCGGGGTCTGGTAATTGCTGATGGCGAAGTCCGCCGGGCCGTTGGAATCAGCCGCGCTTTTTCTCGAAACGCTCATGTGGGACATGAGGCCGTCTTTGCCGATATAGACCGCTCCTGCCTGTATGTCCGGTCCCGGGGCCGTCTTCCACTGGCCCGCGCTCCGGGCCCGTTCGACATAGGACGCAACCGTTTCGTTGGGGCTCCCGTCGCGGTTGGAATAATAGACGAAGTCGATGATGCCGCCGTTGCCCGGGTCATCGTCAGTGTCAACGGCAATCACGCCCTCGGTGTTCCAGAGGCTGGCGTAGTAGTTGTTGCAGTAAACGTCGATGTGCCCGTTGCCGTTGGTGTCGCCGGTCAGGTCAGTCTCGTCAGGTTCGTCGGGCCTGGTAAGGTGCACGACGACAAAGCGGTCATCGTAAGGCGTCTCCGGCCTGTCATAACTGTATATGGTGACCGGGTCGGCGCTCAGTGGTTCATTACGGCCATAATAAGCGGTCACAAACAGCCTGGATATGTCGCGCTTCTCCTTCGCGGAGCCGGTGAGGGTCAGTTCGACCCAGTCCGAAACGGTATTGGTGACAAATTCATTGATCATGAGGCCCGCGGTAAGGCGCGTGCCGGCAAGCAGGAAAAAGAATATGATGCTGAAGCATGTTCGTTTCATGGCGCCCCCTCAGACAGGTATACGAAGGGGGGACGCGGAAGTTAAAAAAATGCTGGAAAAATTATGAATAAATCCGGGAATGAAATATACGCTTATAGGAATTGGAGTAAGCCATCTTATGACCCCCCCGCCCCCCTGAGGGGGCATGTATCATACGACCTTATGGCCCCATGCTTAATTAATGTCATTTTCGGAGAAGTATGACGACCGAGAAATCTTTATACTGCTATGTGAATAGAGTTCCCACCCCTTCGGGGTTTACACCGACAAAGGGAAATATTCTTATTTCATGACCCCTCGGGGGGCAGGGGGGTCTATTCATTACAGTTGTTAAGTGGTTTACACAATTCGGGCTTGAAAGGGCTTTCTCAGGGCCAGCTTGTCGAATTTCACATCGGGATATCCCACCGCGAGGACCGCATGGACCCTGTTCGCTGACGGTATCCCGAGATAGGCCTTTATGGAGGAACTCCGGTTTATGGACTCGACGGCATAGCCGATATAGCAGGTGCCGAGGCCCAGGGCGTGGGCCAGGAGCGTGATGTTGTAGGAAGCGTATTGCGCGTCTTCCAGGGGGGTGCTTCCCTCATTCCTGCCATGGATGATGATGAGGGCCGGGGCATCATGAAAGAGAATGTCCTTTCCTTCTTCGGCATCCTTCAGCCCCATTTCCACGCTTTCCAGGTGCTCGTTGAAATAACGGACGAGTGCGGTCCCGATAAAGGGAACGGACAGATAGCGGACCAGGGGATTCTTGGCAAGGCGATTGAGCCGGATGAAAAACTTCCGAATTTCCAGGGCCAGGTTCCATACCTTTTCCCGGCCGTTAATGGCCAGGAATTCCCAGGTCTGGCAATTGCTGCCGGAAGGGGCGGTCACGGCAAACGTGATAAGGTCCGAGAGGGCGACGGCTCCCACCGGATCACCCGTGAATCTTCTGGTGCTCCGCCTCGATCTGACGAAATTGACAAGATCAGAAGGGCTGAAGGCGCCGGGAGCGTACATTCTTTCCGTATACGGGAAGGATTTCATGGCAATGCCCGTGAGCGCTTCGGGATCGAACCGTATTGCTCCGAAGCGGCAGACAGTATAGCAGTGTGAGCAGAGCATGCATTCGTCCTTGACGGTTTTGATGGCGTCGCGTTCAACGGTCAAAACGCGCTGGGGACAGACGGTAACGCACTGCCGGCAGAGGGTGCATTGTTCATGGTCAATAATCGGTGCTGAAATCATGGCGGTTTTCCCTGCCTCCTACCACAGCTTTCCGTACGGCCGGCTGTCAATTGTTTTTATACATGCTGTGCAATTATTCTGCATTGATTTATTTCACCATTACATAAAAAATTCTCGACATCTCAGGGGGGCGGTACCAATTGGAACAAAAAGAGGGCGTTGCATTCGTTTTCCGGGGTTGTTATGAAGAGTGGATTACAGTTGCGGGGGGAGCGGTTCGAGGAATTCGCCAATTTATGTTATGAAAAAATATCCCCCGCATCGTCAAAAATAGAGGCTCTGGGCATCATTGCCGAAATCGCGTCCTCACGCATTGAAGATTACGCGCGGCAGGCCCTTGAAGACCTCGATGAGGCGTCGATGCTCTTCGTGGAGCTCCTCGACCAGATCATTTTCGAGCTCACTGAAAATATGCCGGCAGACGCCATGGTCCGCGATTATCTCGCCGAGGAGCTGTTCGCCCGCCTTGCCATTTACCTCGATATTTTCAGGGGCCGCGAAATCTATGCCGCGTCGCTGAAAAAAAGGCTCCTGACCTACGACGATACCGTGATCATGCGCCGGTTCGGGATGAAGGAGCACGCATCACTTCTCATGAGCGAATACTACGAACAGCCGGTGCTGCAGAGGCCGATACTGCATACCCTGGTAACGTTCGACAACGAGGATCTTCTCAATTTCTTCTACAATATAGCCAAGGAAACGGCCAATATCGAAATGAAGACCCTTGCCATCGCGGGGCTGAAACGATGCGGGTCGCGGTTCAGCTCGTGGCGCCAGCTTGCCACCGACAACGGGCAGATCAACCAGATGCTCGACTATGCCCGGCGGTTCTATTGTCCGGTGATTGAAAAAAACGACATCCCCCGCGACCTCTTCTCGTCCATATTTGTTTTACAGCACGTTGAATCGAACAGGGAACTCCTGATGCGGCCGCGGAGCTTTTCCTGGGTCATGGACCTTCTCCGGTCCATGCTCGATTTCGGATACTTCAATTCCTACCTGACCGACTTTTACCTGTCCATCTGCAACATCATTATCTTCGCCGGCACGGACATCCTCAAGGAGCTCCTCGCCGTCGACGTGCAGGTGAAAACGCTGGTGCAGGTGATCGATTTTCTTCCCCGCGAGTATTTCGACCGTATCATGCCGAAGCTCTCCCAGCTGGGCAACGACTTCATCCACAGGATCAATTTCATGCTGGCCGCCGGCAAGATGAAGCTGGACAGCCGCGAATCCAACACCTATTCGTATTTTCTCTGGAAAACCGGGAACAGCCTGTAGGACGATCAGAAGGCCCTGCCGCTGTCGAGAAGGATGGTGACCGGGCCGTCGTTGACCAGGGACACCTTCATGTCGGCGCCGAATATGCCCGCCCTGGTTTTTTCATGCCGCGCCCGGCACAGTTCAATAAAGGCGGCGAAGGCGTCGCGGGCGGTATCGGGCTTCATGGCGGTTGAATAGGACGGACGCTTCCCGCTGCGGGCGTCGCCGTAGAGGGTGAATTGCGAAACCAGCAGTATCTCGCCGCCGGTGTCCGCTACCGAGAGGTTCATGACGCCGTCGGCGTCATTGAATATCCTGACCCCGACCAGCTTGCCGATGATGTATTCCATGTCCCGGACCGTGTCTGATTCATGGAGCCCGGCAAGGACCAGGAGGCCCCTGCCGATGGATGCCACGGTTTCCCCGTCAACCTGGACAGAGGCCTGCAGCACCCGCTGGATGACCGCCCGCATGGCCCGGGCCTACTTCATCAGCTTCTGCTTTAAGACGGCTTCGGGCTGCACGCCGACGAAACGCTCGACCTCGGCGCCGCCTTTCATCAGGATAAGGGTTGGGATGGATGAAATGCCGAATTTCTGGGCGATATCGGGATTCTCGTCGGTGTTTATCTTGGCTATGGTGGCGCTGATGTCAGGGGACTGGGCCAGCTTTTCGAGTATGGGGACCTGCATCTTGCAGGGGCCGCACCAGGGGGCCCAGAAATCTATCAGGACCGGATTGCTTGATTTCATGACCTCGGCGTCAAAATTGGAACCATTGACCTCGATCAGCTTCGCCATAGTCTCCTCCATAATTGCTGCTGAAAATGATATGCGTCTCAAAGGCTTATTTTTAATGAATATCCGCGATGAGTCTACTATTTTTTAATAATAAAACGGCAAATTTGCCGATAAAAGAACTGATGTGGTGGGCTGATAGTTGTCCGGGCCGGGGTTTTCGGAACCCGGAGCGAGACGGCGGTTTCGCGCCAATTCTGTCGCTTTTTCGAGGTATACCTATGAAACGTTTTTTTCTCATAATTATTCTTTTCCTCGTGTCAGTGTCACACGGACAGGATACCAGGGGAATGAAGGATACATACAAGGAAGCACCAAAAGAAAGAAAGGTCATCGCCAGTGTCCCCGGCGGGTATGAAAATGTGGCCTGGGGCGTCAGGCTTTCTGACGCCAGGGACAGGATAAAGGGCAAGCTGGTATATACCGACGATAAAAGCATTATCATATCAAAAGACGGCGATCTTGAATACTACTACGGTTTTTTCTATATTGATCCCGCCCTTGAAAGCGCTGATGCCGCAAAGAACGCAGCTGAAAAAAAGGAAACCGAGCCGAAGGAAGGGGAAAAGAAGACCGATGGCGCGGAAAAGGTTGATGAGGGAAAGCTGTTCTACGTGGCCCTGAAGTTCCCCTACCTGTCGATGGATGAAGTGAAGAAAAAAATCGAAGCCAAGTACGGCCCTTCGACGAACGAAAATTTACATAAGATGCAGGGAGCGGTGGCCTGGAACGGGGAAAACACCATAGTCATCATGTGGGTTGACCGCTATGAGAACAAGCCCTTCTGCAGGCGCATTACTTACGTGGACAAAAAAATAACCAAAGAGCTGAGCGATTACCAGTTCAAGGTGTTCAACAGGGTGGAACTGGCCATATTGAGGCAGCTGGGGCTGTAAATATATGTAGCCCCAAACTCAAAACGCCCCCCGACCCCCTGAGGGGGCGCGTGTCACTTCCCTATTATTGCAGCAATATACCATCATTGCAAAGAATCGAGATAAAATATGGGCCCATGAACAATCAGCTGTTGATTTATTTTTTCACTATTTGATTGTCCGAGGTTCCCTTATCAACAAAATTGCATTTCTCTCATGCTCCCTCGGGTGGACAGGGGGGTATGCCATAATGTGCGGTACCATTTACGAGTGGCTGATAAACACCGGCACCAGGGCGATCCCGTCCTCGAGTGAATCAAGGGCCTTGCCGATTACCGTGCCGATTTTTTCAAAGGAATCAATGATGCCCCCCATGCCGCACCCGGGCGTCGCGGAAGTAACGACCGGATCGCCGGGACGGACCGGCTTCTGCCGGGCGTCAATTCTGCACAGGACCGTCCCGGTCAGGGCCACGGGGTAGACCTTCTGCCTTGTGCCGCTGGCATTGATGATGACCGTTGGGTTGCCCGAAACGACGCCTATCACGGAGCGGTTGTATTCAGACCTTGCCCTTGAGAGAATCGATTTGCCCCCCTCGCTCACGACGAGGATGTCCCCCGGTAGGACATATTCGGCATCGTCGATCTCGAATATCTCCACGAGGTTGGAAGGATATGATCCGGATTCATCCGCGGTCGTGTTGTTGATGTGCAGGGTGCCGTTGAAGAGGGCCCTGCCGTTCACCAGCAGGGCGTCGCCGTTGCCGGTAAGGTTCAATGATTCATCATAGTGCTTGAGGGAGCCGCGGCCCTCGGCCACCAGGGAAAAACAATGCTCGCTGGCAAAGACGCCGCCGGCGCCGAAGCGGGAAACGCCCAGGACCCCGCAGCCCCTGTTGTTCTCTCCGGTCCCTCCCGATGACTGGCCCCGCACGCCTACGTGGCCGCCGTGGCCGACCACGCCGTAGGCCCGGTTCTGACCGGCGGAGGTGACGCCGGCGATGCCGGCCAGGCCGACCGATCCGGATTCCGACGACTCATTCCTGGCGAAGATGATCGAGGACCCGTCCGACGGAGGCGTCACATCGGTAAAGGGTTCATGCGCGCTCGCGCGGATGGCGATGGTTCCGGAATGGCTGTTATGGTCATGGTTGACCGGCGCGTAATCATGGCTATGGGGGAGGGGAGTCCGCGCGTTGCTGAGGCGCCGATCGATCGACTGTACCACGCAGCCCTGCTTGGTCTCGCTGTCCCTGGCGAGGGTTACGATGCCCGGGGACTGTTCCGTGGCGTTTTTGAGACGACGATCGTTTCCCTGGACGGCAACGCCGGGGCCGTCTTCGCCGTCTTCGGCGAGTTCGACGATGCCCTTGGCGGACGTGGTGGCGTCCTTGAGGCGCTTGTCGTTCCCCTGGACCACGACGCCGGCCTTTG
>CALMRZ010000023.1 GCA_937872225.1 uncultured Spirochaetota bacterium | reverse complement strand
ATACGACATGGTTGGTTGTATCCGGCAGACAGATGCGCAATGGTCGCGGCATGGGGTTTTCCTCGTTTCTGTTGTGGTTTAGTGGTATACGGATGGGGCAGGAAAAATTGAAAAAAAATTGCGGGGTCAGAGCAAAAAAAATATATGCCCTAATTATTGGGTATACGCAGTGTCAGAGTAAAACAAAGTAAACCCGAGAGTAAACCAAGATAAAAAAATAATACACAATAATAATTATTTGTCCTAAACCACATCAAAAACACATATAATAAACAAGATTCCCAAAAACGAAGTTGCTAATTAATTAAAAAAGTTGTATAATTATAAGGTACATTTTAAACACATCCACAACCTAAGCAGATATGACTGGAAAACATAATGAAAAAATTAAGCTATATTACCTATATAATTCTATTTAGTTCCCTGTTGTTCTTTACCTATTGTAATTCCGGTAATTCCAGCAGATCAGACCAGATGAGCAGCCTCCTTGCCCTGGAAAATTTTTCCTATACTGAAATCGCCCCATTAAATAATGTGTTTACAGATACTCTGGGAACCGGATACGATTATTACCACCTTAATATCCCTGAGCAAACAGCGGGAGATAACGTCAGCTTCGATTACACCTTTGACACAGGCGCCGAGACAAAAGACATCTATTTCATTTTCACCAACATCAGCCCTTCACAAAACTCAACATATCCTGTCATCAGCAGCACCAAGAGCGTGACCCAGAGCGCTTTACCCCTAACAGTATCAAAGCCTAAATCACTGGAAATGGACAGCCATCCCATGAAGGGGAAGCCTGAGATCAGCGAGTTCAACCGAAATCCCTATGCTTATCTGAATACAATCAATCCTGTAAATATGCTATTAAGCTTATTACCTTCTACAAAACCAAATTATGATTACAAAGATCAATCGGGGTCTTTCATTATAGATATATACGGGCATACGATTGATGCTACATGCCAATATGTTTCACCATCCCCCGTCGAAACCAGTTATGGCAACAAGACTCTAAACATTTGGGTTGCCAACGATTGCTTGAGTTTAATTGATAGTACATTAATTCAGAATATGGCAGATAATTTTCTTAAAGACAACGTCTACAATGACATATACGATTGGGTCACCAATATTTACGGCACAGAATATGGCGGCACCGATTGGAGCAGCGTATCAACAGACGACAAGAAGTTGCTGATCACCCCAAATGATGAGATAACCATTCTTCTTTATGATATTGATGGGGACAAAACGGGAACTTCTAAAGGAGTAGTCCTAGGATATTTCTGGGCCAAGGATAACTTTAAAAAATCCGTTTATAGCATTTCCAATGAGAGGGTCATGTTCTACATGGATGCTTATGTCTATGGCAACATGGTTCCAGGTATTCCCAGTGATGAAATATTATCAGCTTTGGCCCACGAGTTCCAGCACATGATCCACTTCTACCAGAAAACGGTATTGCGTACCAATGGCGCCGGCACTGAGACCTGGATCGACGAAATGAGTTCCATGGTAACAGAAGATCTGGTGGCTGATAAACTACAAGTCAATGGTCCGCGGGGAGTGTCATATCTCTATGGATCTGATGGCCCAATCGAAAACAAAAAAGGACGACTCCCCATATTCATCTATTTTGACGAAGCCTCGGTTACCAACTGGTACAGCGGAGATGATGTTGCCATCAGTTATTCCATAAACTATGCCCTGGGGGCCTACCTGGCGCGCAATTACGGCGGCCCCCAATTTTTCCATGATGTTATACACAACGCCTACACCGATTACCGGGCCATTGAATACGCCTTATCTCAATACGCTTTGTCTCATGCCGGATCGCCCACGGCCTTCGGCGATATCCTTGCCCGTTGGGGCGTCTCAACATTGTTGTCGGATAAAATAAACACCTTGGATGATTATAAATACAATAGCGGAGATTGGTTTACCGATAGTTATGGATCTACCAGTTACAATGTTGGTTCGATAAACATGTATAATTACAGATACGCACCGATAGATAAAAAAACAGGGGATACCATACTGATTCAGGACGGCCCCTATATCTACAGCGAAAGCCACCCCCTGCCGACATATTATTCCATGCCCAAGGCATCCAACATTTACTACAAGGCCGCCCAGGGTTTAACCGGACCGCAAACCTGGAACATCAAGCTGAGGAGAAACGTCCGCTTGACCGTAGTGGCGAAATAGTAGTACAAAGTCGGATGCCCCGGTACACATGAAAATCCCCGCGCCACGGTGCGGGGATTGTGCCCGGAGGTTTGCATCATTAATTCTTTTCAGAAATATCAGGCCCCCACTCGATCATGTTCCCCGATCCCGCGTCAAGCGCAGCGATGCCACTGTTCCAGCGTCCGCCGAAGCTTATAAAATTTCCCCCTGAAAAAACCCTGGTCCCTGTGAAATTCAGAGTGTGAATGGCGCCATCAGTTTCAGGAGTTTGTAGAACGTTACCCGCCGCTGCATCAAGGGCGGTGAAGTATTTCCTTGAAGCGCCGTTCACCAAAGAAAAATTGCCGCCCGCATATATCGTGTTTCCGCTTATGGATATGGAATATACATCGCTATCTGTGGCCGGGTTCCATGGAAAAAGATCACCCCTAGAAGTATCAATGGCCGCAATATGATTTCTCTGCTTATTGTCGATACTGGTAAAGCCACCTCCGGCATACAGGGTATTGCCGTTGACGGCAATGGCATACACGCACCCATTGGCGCCGGGATTCCATGAAAGGGCCTTGCCGCTCGCCCCATCAATGGCGGCTATCCTGTTTCTTCGGGCGCCGCCGATTTCCGTAAAGCGTCCGCCGGCGTATACGGTGCCATCCTTCACCGCCAAAGAGGACACCCAGTCATTGGCCCCGGGGTCCCATGGGGTCGGAACACCGGTAATGACGTCTATGCCTGCAATGCGGTTTCTCGGAGTCCCGCTGATCGATGTAAACCTGCCTCCGGCAAGTACCGTATTCCCGTCAACGCACAGGGAGTAGACATGATCATCGGCATCGGGATTCCATGGATTGACATTTCCGGTTGCGATATCAAAGGCTGCCAGATGGTTTCTGGCGGCGCCGCCGGCTGATTTGAATTCACCGCCGGCGTAAATAGCATTATCGTTAACAGCAAGACAAAAAACAGGGGCGTCCGCGCCGGGGTTCCACGGCTTTATTTTCCCGGTCACTGCGTCCAGTGCCGCGATATGGTTCCTTTCCTGCGCATAATAGCCGGTGAAGTAACCGCCGACAAATAAAGCATTCCCATTGCCATTAACGGTTTGTATTCTATTTCCTGACATTCCAGGGTTCCACGTTGTTGCTTTTCCGTTCTTAATATCATAAGCAGCTAATCCATTGTAGGATTTATCGCCGAACATGGTAAAATACCCGCAGATATAGGCAAAATTACGTATAAAATAAATGGAAGTGACCAAATCATTCGCGCCAGGATTCCATTGTAATGCCAGGCCGGTAACAGCGCTTAAAGCAGCAATTCTATTCCTGTATTTACCGCCGATTCTGGTAAAATCACCTACCGCATAAACTATGCCGCCATTTACAGCAATTTCTGATACATTATAATTTGCGCTGGGATTCCATAAGGATATCGATCCACTGGTAATATTGATAGCGGCAATCCTCTTTCTTGATGCCTTCCCAATTGTAGTGAACGTACCTCCAACATATGCCCTCTTACCATCACATATAACTGTAGTTGCTCTTGAGTCAGTCGATAAATAGTAAAGAGTTTTTTTTGCAATCAAGTCCACTCCCCATATAAAACCTGATTCAACCCTATCAGGAAAAATTCCAACTGATCCTCCAACTGCAATCAGTTTGTTATTTGAAACAGCCATATCATGGATAGCATCAAAAAGTATATTAAATCCTGAATATAGTTTTCCTGAGTTTACGTCATTAACAGTAAAATTACATAATTCCCCGGTAGATATATTGACCATGGCAAGATTTTGTATATATGTATCGCCAATTTTTGAGAAACTTCCATTTATGATCAAGTAATTGTTATATTTAACAATTTTCGATACTGTGCCATTGGTAATCAAATCCCATTCATGCAGACTCCCATCCCCATTGATCCTCGCGATCCCCCTTCGCTCCTGTCCATTGACGCTGGTAAAGGCCCCGCCTATGTACCAGCCGCCGCTGCCGTCCGGTATTGACGTGTACACCGGACCGTTTATGATGGGCGGCGTTACCCCTGCGGGAATATCGCCCGTGACCGGATCAATGATCGCGCCGTATGAATACCCGTCGACCCTGGTAAAACTGCCGCCGATATACACCGTGTCGCCCGACACGGCCATGGCCTGCACCAGGCCGTTGGTGGGCGGCAACAGGGGCGTTCTGTCTTCATCATCTTGTTGATTGGGACCCAGGCCGGTATTCAGCAATACTATTCTCTCCTTGCCCAGGATGTCATTATACAGGTTGCCGCATCCCGCGATTATCGTGATTGAAATAATAGTAACAATTGAAAAAACGCGTTGTGTGATAAACCTCATCATTCAAATCCTCCATATCTGTTGTATATTTTTCTAAATCCGCACCCCGGCCCCGCCATGGATTGAAAAAAAGCTCATGAGTCCGCCCCTCTCGGCAATGCCGTGGTACGATCCCCCGACCTGGACAAGGGCCGTCTTCCCCAGGGTGAGCACGGCCTGGGCGCCGGATGAAAAGATAAACTCCACCGCGTTCCGTTCCGCGTACCTGTTCATAAAATAGAGACCGGCGGTGTTGACGCTGGCCCGATTATAGCATCCGCCGAAGCCGATTGCCGGCTCAAGGGACACCCACCGGGCAAGGCGGAACCGGTATGACATCTCCGCCATGAACGGGACCAGGGATGCCTCCCGGGACGCCCCGGTCTTCCCGCTGAAATGAAAATATCCCGCCTCAAGGCCTAGGGTCATCCGGTCCAGGAACAGGTTCTCCGCCGACACCGCCGCGGTCGCGCCGTACCCTGGATTATAGAGGCGGCCGTATCGCCCTGCCGCGATGAGAAAAGCGCCCTTCGCCGTGATGTCAGCATAGCGCACCAGGCCGGTCGACGCGATAGGGCTGTCGGGAGATTCGCCGCCGCGGTTGTCCACGGAGCGCACCGTGAAATAATGCTGTTCACCGGCGGGAAGGTTCTTCGCCGTAAACTCGGTCTTTTCCGTTGTGCCAAGAAGCGCCGGTTCCTTCTTCGACTTCCGGTATACCCGGTAGCCGGTAACGGACCCGTCGGGGTCGTCGGCCTTTTCCCATGAGATCTTCACCGCTTGTTCCGTGCCGCTTCCGGCTATTATATTTTCGCAAGAAACAGGATAGGGATAATCCGGCATCCGGTTTTCGGTGGTGAAGGACAGGGATCTTCCCGATGCCGACTCGTCCCTGGTGTTGTCGATTGACGTCACAATGACCCGGTAGCGGGCCCTGTCTTTCAGGCCCGGGATTTTGATGGCAGTGCCCGGCGTCTTCCCCGCCGGGCGGTATCCCGGGAACCGTTGATTCCCCGTAACGACGGCGGCGGACGCCCCGGCGGTGAGGTCTTTGAGATAGAGGCCGTATTCGGTCACGGTGCCGCCGCAGGGATCGGCCGCGCTGTCCCAGGCCAGGCTCGCGGTGCAGGAGCCGTCCGCGCCGGACACGACCGAGACCAGGCGCACGCGGCCGGGTGGACCCGGCCTGCCCTTCAGCGTGGTGAACCTGACAACGTTGCTCGGCAGCGATTCCGACCCGCCTTTGTCCACGGCCGTCACCATGGCGGAATACTCGCTGTTGCACCGGAGCCCCTTAACGCGGAACGTCGTTCCCGATGTCACGCCGGCAACGGCATAATCGCCGCCCTTGCCACGAAGATAAATCTTGAAATGCCTGACCGGGTTGTCCGGCGTATAGGGCCTCCGCCAGGCGAGGTCCACGTGCCGGTGGGAGACCCGTCCCTCCAGGGCGGAGGGGTTTTTCCGCGTCATGAACAGGACGTCGTCGCGCCGTATCGTGAACTCCCGGGGGCTGTTCAGTTCAGGCCTGACCGTGTAATACTCCTGGTCCTCGTCGATGATGTAGGCCTCGATGACCTTCCCGTCCGTCTTCTGGATATAGATCTTGCCGCGGTAGAGCTGCGTGTACATCACCCGTAAAACCGTATCCCGTTGCACGGTCACCGTTTTCCCGTCCCGGGAGAGCACGGTCATGGACGCCGGCGATTCGTTCAGGATCTTTCCCTCCATCACGGTGCCGTTCTTCAGAAACAGGTACTCCCCATGGAGCCTCCCGTCGCAGAACAGGGCCAGCGCCGCCATGGCCGCGGCTGATACGCGCAATCCGTGATGTCTGTTCCGTCCGATCATCAATTGTCCCGCTGAATCAATAGACTTGTCGCATAACTGCTTACAATAAAATAGCTGCATCCGCCGTCACCGGCAGAAGGCACACGTCCCCGCGTGCGGACACGATACGACCCATTCCGGCTGATTACGGAAATGGAATTATCGATAACTATAAAGCCCGCGAGATATCATCTACAGGGAATACCCTGTACAGGTGGAGGAATTTGCTATTCTTTTTATCCTGGAGGGCTATTGTCAATTTATTTTCATGACTAAATTGGTGATTTTGGGGTCAGCAATTTTGCTGATAGGTGCTTGATATTTTTTTATTGACGGAATTCCTTAAACCGTCCATAACCGTGCTACAATACAAAACGAGGTAGGGTATGATTGACACCAAGCTCCTGGAGATACTGGCCTGTCCCGCGTGCCGGGGCGACATCGAATATAACACCAAAGAGGAAAAGATCATCTGCACCGAATGCGGGCGACGCTACCCGGTGAGGGACGGTATCCCGGTGATGCTGGTTGACGAGGCCGAGACCCCTTCGGAATAGAATAATCTCATTGACAAAATGAGGCCGCGGACCCGCATATCGTGGATCAGACCGTCAATACGCACATACTAAAAGGAAAACAGCCATGTTCGATTCAAAATCACCGATAGTGAAAATAGTAAGTTATGCCGTGACCGGTTTCTTCGTCCTGATCATCGTCATATCCTTCGGCATGCCGGATTTCATTTCCCGGATGGGCCTCGACCAGACTGCCATCGCCTACGTAAACGGCGAAAAGGTGGACCGCCTGGATTACCTCCGGTACCGGGACAGCAGGTTCGGCGACATGCGGGGCGAAAAAAAGATGGACGCCATGATCCTCTCCTATTTCATCAACGACGTCCTCCTTCTTCAAGACGCGCGCAAGGCCGGCTTTTCCGTCAGCGATGACGCGGTCAAGGACTACATCCTCAACATACCGGGCCTGAAGGACCCGGCCACCGGCACGCTGAACGCGGAACGGCTCAATATTTTCCTCGAGCGGGTGAACATAAGCTTCAACGACCTCCAGAAGACGATCCGCAGGGACCTTCTCCGGGACCGCTACCTGCAGTTCCTCAGGATGGGCGTCGCCGTTCCTTCTTCCGAGGTGGACGCGGAATACCGTGCCGTCAATTCGCGGATACAGGTCAAGTACTCCTACTTAAGCGCCATGGACATGAAGAGGATGTTCGCGGCCGAGACCGCGGTATCCGACGCCGAGATCACCGCGGAGATGGAGAAAAACAAGAAGGAGGTCAAGGACCCCACGACCGACCGCGACCGCATCAAGAAGAAGCTCGAGTCCGCCAAGCTGGCCGGTATCAAGAAAAAGATCATCGACCGGGTCAACGCCATAGCCCTTCAGGGCGGCTCCTTTGACGAGGCCCAGGCGGTTTTGAGGGGTACCGTGACCCTTTCGAAGATGTTCAAGGCCGGCGAGCGCCTCACCGACGACAGGAACCAGCCGGTAACGGGCCTCAACAATTCCAAGATATTTCTGGAAGACTTCATGGAGATCGGGCAAAACAAATCGTCGCGCATCATTTCCTCGGATTCCGGCATGTATATCTTCACGCCGGTGGTGAAGGATATAAAAAAGGACGATGTCCCCGAGAAGGACCGGGCCGCCATCGCTGGCGGCCTTGAACAGGAAAGCGTCAGGATGATCACCGGGAACCTGATGCAGAAGCTGTATGAAGGCTCAAAAATCGTAAAAAATTTAAAAACTGATTGATATATAATAAGCCGTGTGCTACCTGTACTTTTGAACAAATGAAGCGAGGTTCTGCCCGTATATGGTCAACATTAACGCCGAATTCGTAAATCCTTTTCTTGAGGCCGCGAGCGCCGTGTTCAAATCGATCCTCAACGTCGATCTGCGGCGGGGCAAGCTGGTCATCAAGGAAAGCCCGATACCGTCCCTGGACGTGGCGATACTTATCGGCATAACGGGCGGCGTAACCGGCGAAGTGGTCTACAGCATGGGATACAACATGGCCTTCAAGATAGCCCAGACCCTGGTGCCGGGCCTGACGGACGACCAGGTGAAGCACGAATACAAGGACGTCATGGGCGAGATGGCCAACATGATAACCGGGAACGCCATGAACCTCTTCGCCACCACCGGAAAGCGCATCAACATGACGACCCCCACCGTGGTCGAGGGCAAGGACTTCACCATCACCCTCATCAAGCAGACGACCCTGGGGATCAACCTGTACAGCCCCATGGGGCAGCTCGAGATGAACGTGGCCCTGAAGTGACCTGAGAAAAGACGAGCAATGATGTGGCAAAGGCGCGGTTCTAAATCGCGCTTTTTTTACCCGTAATCATTCCTCACGTTTGAATTTTTTAACTATTTTCCCCTGCCGTTCGTAATACCCATAGGGGCCGCCATCATTTTTCTATTATATCCGTTGAATTAATCTTGACCGGCCCCTCAATAAAAAGCAAAATATTTCCATGGGGAAGAAAATGCCGAAAACAAACGTAAAAACACCCACTTTTGATGAATATAAATCCATCAAGGACGAGATCATCGAGATCAGCGAAATGCGTTTCGAAAACCTGCTTACCAGGAAGCTTGATCAATTCAGGCGTGACTTCAAGAAAGAATTGATGGATGAGTTGAATGCCCGCTTCGACGCTATCGATTCAAAATTCGACGCTATCGATTCAAAATTCGGGGCGATTGATTCAAAATTCGAGGCCAGTGACTCGAAATTCAAGGCCCTTGATTCAAAAATCGAGACCATCAAGTGGTCGGTCTGGTCCCTTCCCCTTGTCATGACCATGCTCATGGCCCTGTTCACGCTGCTTTTAAAATACGTGGTAAAGATCTGATATCGCCGGGCATCAGGAAAGCTCCGACCGCGCCGTCATCGTCTCTTCATCAACAATGAAATCGCCGAACACCGACGGCGCTTCCTTCTGGAGGGCCTTCAGCATTTCCACGCATACCCGCCGGATCTCCCACTGGGCGCTCCGGTCGAGGCGGAGCCTGAAGACCGTGCGCAGTTCCCTGAAGTTCGCGGAAAACACGATCTGGCTCTCCGAGGCGTTGGGGAGGACAAAGCGCGCGTCCTCCTTCCTGATACCCCGGTCCCGGAGGATGCGGTAGGTCTCCTCCGCGCGGGCCATGAAGTCCCTGAAAATGCCCGCCGCCTCCCCGTCGGCCAGGACGGAATCGGGGATAACGTAATTGAAGCCCGCCTCGTCCACGTAGCGCTGTGACTGCTGTGAAAAGCTGGCCAGGCGGTGCCGCACCAGCTGGTGCGTGAAGGCCCGGGAGGCCCCGGTGATGCGGAACGACGCCGACGCGTGTTCCAGGATGGAGTGGTGACCGCGCTTGATGCAGTTGCGGATGAAGCTCTTCTCGGTCCCGTCAGCTATCCGGTCAAGGGACAGGTAGCAGGTGCGGCCCGCTTCCTCGATGAGTTTCTCTGCGTTCGGCGTTATCGCAAGCAGCGTTACGGTCGGTTTGGTGAGTTCCATGTTCTGTTTCCCCCTGCCCCTATGAGCCACATGTCATGCGCTGTTGATGAAAAACGGGAATAGTAGTGCTATAGATTCCCGCGCCGTAATAATTCAAGAACTAATTTTGACAACCCAAAAAATCCTTCCATTCCTTTGACAAGAAAAATGATTATTTACTTTACATTTTTATCGTGAAACATAAACAATGATCCGGTAGACGGGATTCATTCATGGCTGGTTGGCCCATAATGACGGGCGGCTCCGGTTTATTTGATTTAAAATCGGGATCGCCCTGCGGTATCATTACATTGTATGAGGTGATTTTGTATGAAAAAAATCATGGTCTCATTAGCAACAGTAATATGCCTCTGTTTGTCTCTGATTTTTACTTCATGTGAAACACGCGCCACGTGCAAAAAGGACTGCGGCGATCAAGCTGACAAAATGCTGGTGGCCTGCCTGGGATTCTCAATATGTTATCTTGTCATCGATCTTTTTGAATCAGCATGCAAGGAAAAATGCGAGCAGGATTATAAAATCTGATCACAGCGCGCAGCGTCGCGGTCCCGAAACGCCAGTGATGCGCCGGGACCATGATAGGGGAGACATGTTCCCGGCGCGGGGCAGCCGTGCCGGAAATGACAGCAGATTATTCTTTAAGAAAAAAGACCATTCCGGTGACAGGCGCACCGTCAGGAAAGCTTCCCTTCAGCATGACCGAAACGCTGCACGCGGAATCCGGAATCAGGCTCCTCGGTATGCTGATGCTGTCGTCAGCGCTTTCCCCCCCCCTGATCTCAGTTCTTTTCATAATGGACGCGGCCTTGATGGTTTCGTCGTACGAGGCGTCATCGGCGGAGCACCCTTTCGCCTGGATCGCGGCAGTATCAAAAACGATCGTATTCTCGTAAATATTCTTAATCTTCACGTCCACCTCATAATTATTGCCGGTCATGCCGTAGGCGGTCTCCTGCACGATAGGGACGATTGAAAATCCCAGCTGCTTTGATGCCCAGAGATAATTGGGGAAGGTCAGGGAGGTGAGTCCCCTGGCGCGGACATTCCTGGCGTCAGTAACGTCCACCGAAACGATAAATGTCGATGAAATGCCGTCCTGTTCCCTCTTCCCGTAATTATGCGAGGCCTTTCCATCGGCGGTTCTCATGGTGGTCCCGTCGCCGAAGTCCCACTCGTACGCGCAGGGGCACTCCAGCCCCCTTTTTTTCACAACGGTGACCTCCCCTTCGTCAATGCGATCACGTTTCCTGGATGCCCTGAGGATGACCGCCGCCCTGCCGGGACAGCTGACAACATTGATCTTGATTCTTCTCGTGTCCATATTACCCTGCGGATCCTTGACGAAGATATTTACTCTCTCTTCCCCCTGTTCGTCAAAATTGAGCACCACCCTGTCGCCGAATTTCCCGCCGATACGGCTGAGCAGGTCCGATACCGGCCCGTCAGGGTTCTGCAGGTCGAGACGCACCTCCAGGCTGTCGCCCAGGCACACCTCGTCCTTTTCATACAGAACGTCGCGTATGAATTTTTTTTCCTTCGGCGTGTTTACCGCGGTGCCGCTGCCGTCTCCCGTTTCCGGTGTTCCCCGCTGCTCCATGAGCGAGCGCAGGGCGGCAAGGTCCTTCTGATCCTCGGTTTCCGGGTTTGGAGAGACCTCCTTGTTCCGCAAAGCCCTTTCCGCCAGGTTGAGGGCCACGATCAGCGCCACCATGGCGGCAATGATGAATAGCGTTTTTTTTGAATTCATGGACGTCTCTCGCGCAACAAACTCTCCTGAACGGCATACCGTGGTTGATAGAATACCAGTGAAGGGGTCTACCCGGATTAGTTATATCTTCATCCCCGAAAACCCGTAGAAGGCGAGGGCCAGGAGTCCGGCGGTGATGAAGGTGATGGGGACGCCCTTCAGGTTCTCCGGTATGTCGGCCAGTTCCAGCCGCTCCCGTATCCCCGCCATGATCACCAGGGCAAGGGTGAAGCCCGCGCCGCCGCCGAAGCCCTGGGTCACGCTTTTCAGGAGGCCCATGGAAACGTTCGGCTCCGCAAACCCGGACGAAAGGTTGAGGACCGCCACGCCCAGGACCGCACAGTTGGTGGTGATCAGCGGCAGGAAGATACCCAGGGCCTGGTAGAGGGCCGGGGATGTCTTCTCGATGACCATTTCCACCAGCTGAACCAGGGCCGCGATGACCAGGATGAAAACGATGGTGGTAAGGTAGGTGACCCGGTACGGCACCAGCACGTATTTATAAATGGGGTAGGTGATGAATGACGTCAGGGTCATGACAAAGATGACCGCCAGGCCCATGCCCACGGCGGAGCCGAGCTTCCGGGAAACGCCCAGGAAGGGACAGAGCCCCAGTATCCGCGCCAGCACATAGTTGTTGATGAAGATGGTGCTCAGGAGTATCGTGACGAAGACCTTGATTTCCATGGGTTATTTCCTCTTTGACCGGGAATTGACGGCGTTCATGGCCCAGAGCATGAGGGCCAGGGTAAAGAAGGCCCCCGGCGCCATGACCATGGCCGTGGCCGGCTCCATGCCCGGTATCAGGGTGTAGCCGAAGAGGCTGTTGGCCCCCAGGACCTCCCGGACGGCGGCGAGGACCGTGAGGGTCAGGCCGAAGCCGATCCCCATGCCGATGCCGTCCAGCACCGACACGAACACGCCGTTCTTCTGGGCGAACTCCTCGGCCCTTCCCAGGATAATGCAGTTGACCACGATGAGTGGAATGAAGATGCCCAGGGAGCGGTACACCTCGGGCTGGTACGCGTTGAGGAGCAGGTCCACCACGGTGACAAAGGACGCGATGATGGTTATGAATAGGGGGATCCGCAGGTGGCCCGGCACGATCTTCCGTATCGACGAGATGAGGAGGTTCGAGCAGACCAGCACGAAGGTGGCCGCAAGGGTCATCCAAAGGGCGTTGGACACCGAGGTGGACACCGCCAGAGTCGGGCAGAAGGCCAGGCCCAAGACGAGCTGCGGGTTCCTCGACCAGATGCCCTTCACCAGTTCCTTCCAGTGTCTCATCTGGCGCCTCCCGGTGCGGCCGGTGCCTGCGTCGCCCGGGCCTTCGCCAGGCGCGCAACGCCCGCCTCGATGCCGGCGATCACCGCCGTTGACGTAATCGTGGCCCCCGTTATCGCCGATATGGCGTTTTTCTCGAGGAGGCTTTCGCGCATGTTGGGGTTCCACACGCCGCGCCTCATGAAACCGATCTTCTTCTTCGTGTCAAGGCCTTCAAACTGATTCTGGAACCAGGGTATCCGCGCTTCATCGGCAAAGTCCCTCACCGGTATGCCGCCCCGGAAACGGTCCCAAAGGGTCTCGCGGCTGGCCACTTCCACGCACCGCGCCCCGAGTCCCGGCGTCTCCGTCTGGCTGATGACGGTCAGGCCGGTGACCTTCCCGTTTTCATCCACGCCCACCATCGTCTCGATGTCGCCGCTGTAGCCGGGGCTCTTCGTTAAAAAGGCAAATCCCTTCACGGTCTTTTCTTTCATGATAGCGTCCTCAACCTTCTTCTCCCCTTCCCACCAGGTGAAGTCGCTTCCGTCCACCCTGGCTCTCTTCTCATCACCGGTTACCGTGAACCCGGGGAGGACCAGGGCCAGGGCCTGTTCCCGGCTTTCCTTCGCCCGCTTGGCTATGACCGGAACCGTCAGTTTCTCCACGTGGGAAAGGAGAAAGACGCAGATCAGGGCAATGGCCGTCAGTATGACCGTGGGTTTTATGATGTCCTTCATCATTTCGCCGCCCCCGCGAGTTTCTTCCTTTCGCGGACGCCGAAGACCCGCGGCCTGGTGTACCGGTCGATGAGGGGCACAAAGGCGTTCATGATCAGTATGGCGTAAGAAACGCCCTCCGGGTATCCGCCCCACTGGCGGATGACGAAGGTCAGGAGCCCGCAACCGGCGCCGAAGATGAGCATCCCCTTCATCGACACCGGCGACGTAACCATGTCGGTGGCCATGAAGAAGGCCCCCAGGATGAGGCCGCCGGACAGCACCTGATAAAGCGCCATCAGGTGAGGCGCGGGAAAGCCCGCCAGGTAGTGATACCCGGCAGCGGCAAGGGCCACGGTGCCGATAAACGACACCGGTATGTGCCAGGTGATGATTTTCCGTATCATGAGGAAAAGGGCCCCGATCAGGAGAAGCAGGGCCGATGTCTCGCCGATGGATCCCCCCACGGTGCCGATGAAGAGGGACCTGAGCATGTCCGGCGAAAGGACCAGGTCGTAGAGCTTCGACAGGGCGATGTGATTGTCCGACAGGATCTTCGGCCCCTCCTTCATGAGGGTGAGGGGCGTCGCCCCGGTGAGGGCGTCGAAAACGGCCGGGGAGAATCCCGGGCCGTTCTGCGCGTTCTGCACGAGGACATTATGCTCGCCGAAGCGGTGCCATGTCGTGGTCATGTGCACCGGCCATGACGCCAGGAGGAAGGCCCGGGCCGCCAGGGCCGGGTTGAAGATGTTGAAACCGAGGCCGCCGAAAAGGTGCTTGACGATGACCATGGCGAACACGGAGCCGACGCCGGCCATCCAGAGGGGCGCCCCGGGGGGGATATTCATGGCAAGGAGGAGCCCCGTGATCACGGCAGATCCGTCCAGGGCGGTCACCCGCTTGCGCAGCAGGAGCTGGATAGCCGCCTCGGCGGCGACCGCCGCGGCCGCGGACACGGCCATCAGTTTCAGGGCCGGCATGCCGAAGTGGTACGCGGCAAAGGCCGCTGCCGGCATGAGGGCGGCGACCACGGACCACATCACCTTCGGAACGGATTCGCCGGAGCGGATATGGGGAGCGCCGGTCATGACCGGCAGTTTCTGTTTGCTTTCTGTTTTCTCCTTCTCTGCCATGTCTCCACCGTTTTCAGGATAGGGCCTTCAGCTTATGCTGGGCCAGTTTTATAAAATGGCTCAGGGGCCGCTGCGCCGGGCACACGTAGCTGCAGGAACCGCACATGATGCAGTCATAGGGGTTGAGCTCCGCGGCAAGGTCGAAACGGTCCTTCTCCGCGGCGTTGCCGAGTTCATTGGGAAGGAGCCCCATGGGGCACACGGCCACGCATTTCCCGCACCGTATGCAGGGGGAGTAGTCCCTGGCGGCGGCCCCCTTTCCCGCCAGGAACAGTATGCCGGAAGTCCCCTTGACCACCGGGAAATCGAGGGAATGGACGCTGACCCCGCACAGGGGGCCGCCCATGACGACCCGCGACGGTTCTTCCGTGAAGCCCCCGCACTCCTCGACGATATCGGCGATGCGGGTACCGATGCGTACTTTGTAGTTGCCCGGCTTCCTGATCGCGTTTCCCGAGACGGTCACGTAACGCGCGAGGAGGGGCTTGTTGTAGAGGACCGCCTTGCGGAGGGCGAAGAGGGTCCCCACGTTCTGGACAATGACGCCCGCGTCCATCGGGAGCCCCCCCGAAGGGACCCTTCTTCCGAGGAGGCTGCAGATCATCTGCTTTTCCGCGCCCTGGGGATATTTCGTCGCGAGCTTTTTTACGCGTATTGTTTCGCGGCCCGATGCAGGGCCGAGGGACTTCTTCAATGCGGCGATGGCCTCTTTCTTGTTCCCCTCCACGCCGATGACCGCCGCGGTGACGCCCAGGGCCTTCATGGCTATCCGCGTCCCCTCAATAATGTCGGAGGGAAACGTCCGCATCAGCATGTCGTCAACGGTAAGATAGGGCTCGCACTCGGCGCCGTTCACGACGAGGGTGTCGATCTTCTTTTCCGGCGGCGGCGAGAGCTTCACCGCAGTGGGAAAGGCCGCGCCGCCGAGCCCGACGACACCGGCCTCCCTGATCCTTTCGAGTATCTCCCCGCGGGACAGGGCACTCCAGTCGTCAGCCTCCTGGGGCATGGCTGAGGCGGAAAAGGCCCCCTCGGCCTCGATGATGACCGACTGCTGCGGCCCGTAGACCGTCGGCACCGGCGCAATGCCGGCCACCCTGCCGGGTATCGACGAATGAACGTTGGCGCTTATAAAGCCGTCGGCGCGGCCGATGAGCTGGCCCTCGGAGACCATGTCTCCGACGGCGACGGCCAGCTGTGCGGGGGCTCCGACATGCTGCTGGAGTGGGATATAGCACGCATGGGGTATCGGAAGATTTATGAATTCCAGGTCTTCGGTAATGTTTTTATGTCCGGGCGGATGGATGCCACCGCCGAAACGTGAAAACATTGCTATACATCCTTGGTGGAGTATATCTCGTCCTTAATTGGCAGCTCTTTTCTGAGGTTTTTAATATACGGGAACAGTTCGCCCGATTCCGTGTAATACTCGCAATCGTCCATGATCCTGCGCGCCACGGTAAAAAACTTGTACAGCTTTTCCTCGCCTGACCGCTTGACCCACTTTTTCTTGAGGCATTTGACGCGGAGAACGTACCGGTCGGGTTCGGATTCATATTGCCGTATGACTATGCAGTGCTGGCAGTTTGCGCAAAATATTTTCTCTTTTGGCATTCGACGACTCCTTTTTTGCTGGCGGATTACTTTCAGGTATTATTCTTGAATTTTTCAATAAGAAATAATACCGGTAATCAGTCAAGTAGTTTTTTCAAGCTATAATTTCAGGCCTTATAGGTCTCTGGCGGCAGTGAACGGCCGCCGGTGCCGCGCCGGCCTGGACCTGCCGGAGGGCCGGGGCGCACAAAACCGGAAAATATTTTTATTGACATAAACGATCTCCGGCAATAATGTCAAATTAATGGTAGAAGACATAATGTTATGACCATTTCAGACAATCAAAGAACAAACGCCCGCTCCCAAAAGAAGATCAATTCCCTTGTCCTCAAGGAAATGCAGATCGGACTGGAGGAACTGAGCGAACTGAAGGAGAACCCCGCCCTGCTCATCGACACCGGTTATGAATATGTCGAGATGGGGGATTTCGACAAGGCGCTGAAGCTCTTCAGCATCGGCGCCATGCTGGACGGAACCGACCCGGACATCCTGAACGGCCTCGGCATCACCCTCTGCGAACTGGGAAAATTCAAGAAATCGAAGCAGGTCCTCGAACGCTCCATCAGGCTGAACCCCAATGACGCCGTTACCCTGGCCAACCTTGCCGGCGTATGCTGGGAGATGGGGGAGCCCGAGCAGGCAATATACTATTACAGCCGTTCCCTCGAGATAAACCCGGACATAGAGGAAATACACTTCAACCTTATAAACCTCTACATCGAGACCGGGGCGCTGTATATGGCCTATATCGCGTGCCTCACCTTCATGGAGCACTGCCCCGACGACATGGAGGCGAAAGAGCTCATGGAAGAGATCATCCTGAACCTCGCCATATCGATGTACTGATCAGTACTTCCGCTTGATCCTCTGGATATACTCCGCGGCGCTTCCCCGCTCCCTCCCTTTCAGGGCCTGGCGGATCTCGTCCTCAAGGTCGACCTTCCATGAGCCGCCTTCCTTCCGGAGCCTGAAATCCATCTCGGAGCCGATCATGTTTTCCACCGGGTGGCCGGTATAGCGTATGCGGATCGAACCGCGGGAGCCGTCTACCTTGCGGGAGAGCTCGTCCCATGTGGTCTTTTCATTGAAGAGGGGGAGGATGCGGAGCCTCTCCTTTTCCCCGATGACGCCGCCGCTCACCGCGCTCTCAATCGCGTCGATGGTGCCATCGGTATAGCACTGTTTGGCCTCGCTGAAATCACGGGCCTTTTTGAGTTTCTCGAATATCCCGCCGAAGCTCGTGGAGACATTGCCCCGCGAGCATCCAGCCGCGGTCAGCGTGAAGGCCAGCAGAAGTATTATTGAAGATATTCTTTTCATGATGGCCTCCGCGCCGGTCTACTCGAAAATATTGGTGTACTGGAGCCTGTTCTTCAGATTGAAGAAATCGCTCCCCCGCGGAACGTCGCGCAGCCTGGTCAGCAGGGTGTCCTTGTCGATCAGCTCGGAAAAGGGAACCGCCTTCAGGTCGAAATTGTCCGTTACCGACACCATGGTGCCGAAGTTGTTCTCAAGGTAGTAGCGTGCCGCGCCGTAGCCGAGCATGCTCCCCATGACCACGTCAAAGGCGGTGGGGTAGGCGGAGCGGATCTCGTAGCCGACCTGCTTCGGCGTTATCTTCACCTCCAGGCCGGTCTTGTCCTTGTACCGCTCCTTGACATGCTCGGCAATGATGGTGGATATCTTCGCCTCGCCGAGCCGGAGGTTGCCGTGTTTGTCCGTCGCCTTCGGCTTCAGGTCCTCCGGAAGCTTGTCGACGATCCCCTCGGAGATAACGATGACCCCGTAGGGCTTCTGGTCGTTCTCCCGGGCGATGATGATATCGGTGATCTTCTCCACGAGGTGCTCCAGGTTGACCACGTCCTCCTCTATGTCCTCGGAGGATATCATCAAGATGGCCTCGGCCGCGATGCCGGCGGCGTAGGTTATCCAGCCCGATTTTCTTCCCATGAGCTCCACGATGAAAAAGCTGTCCGTCGCCTGCGCGTCGGCCTTCAGGTTCAGCAGTATCTTCTGGGCCACGTCCACCGCGGTCCAGTAGCCGAAGGTCCAGGGTATGCCGTAGTAGTCGTTGTCTATGGTCTTGGGGATATGGATGACCGGGAAGCCCATCAGCCAGAGGTAGTTGGCGGTCTTCAGCGTGTCGTCGCCGCCGATGGAGACCAGGGCGCCGATTTCAAGGTATTCAAAGGCTTCAAGGATGTTCCTGAGGCGGCTGTTCTTCTCGGGATTGTTCAGGTCCTCCATGGTCTTGATGTCCTTTCCCGGATTGGCGCGGGACGTGCGCAGGAATATGCCGCCCCTGTTCCGGGCCTTCGTGATGTCATAGGTTATGGTGCCGTAATGGACATCCTTGCGGAGCTTGGGGTAGCTCTTGTTGAAGTCCTGGAGGAACTCGTAACCGCGCATGATGCCGATGACCGGGACATTATTGTCCAGGAAATTGAGGGCCACCGACGAAATGACCGCGTTCGCGCTCGGCGCCGGACCGCCCGAAAAGAGGACGCCTACCCTGTTGAATTTCGGTTTCATGTCTCCACCCCGTTTGAAAAAATAGGTTTTAACTCTATAAACAGAAAAGTCCGGCTGTCAAGCACATTCGCCGCTGTACCGGAACCATATCGCCCGTTTTTTTGTTGATTATTTAACGGTCGGGGCCCATGATTCAGCATTATCATTTCGGGGGAGCGATCCCCCGCTGCAGGAGGGAACACCAGTATGGATTTCACCGTTAAAAACCTGGGGAAGCGGACTATTCCTTCGCCCCTGCGCGGCGCCTACCTCTCCCATGACACGTCCTTTGAAGACGATGCGGAACGGGTGATATATGATCCCCTGGTCGTCAACAACGACAGCTCCTGCATCAAAGCCGACCGGAGCTTCGAGCTTGCCGGGCCGCGGAGCCTGATCTACTTCGATCCGGAGCGGACCCGGTCCGCCATTGTCACCTGCGGAGGCCTCTGCCCCGGCATCAACGCCGTCATCCGCTCCATCGTGATGACATCATACTACCGGTACGGCTCGCGCTCGATCCTGGGCATCAGGTACGGCTACAGCGGCCTGGACCCGGAAAAAGGATACGAGCCCATCGAGCTGGATCCCGATCTTGTCGAAGACATACACCTCGAGGGAGGCACCATCCTGGGGTCGTCCCGGGGCGGCACCGAGGACATGGATATCCTGGTGGACACCCTTGCGCGCCTCGGCATACATATCCTTTATGCCATCGGCGGCGACGGCACCCTCCGGGGCGCCCACCGGATTGCCGAGATAGCCCGGTCACGCGGCATGGAGCTCGCGGTCGTGGGAGTGCCCAAGACGATCGACAATGACATAAGCTATGTACAGCGCACGTTCGGGTTCGAGACGGCCTTTTCCGTTGCGGTTGATTCTATCTACACGGCCCATGTCGAGTCGAAGGGCGCCCCCAACGGCATCGGCCTGGTAAAGCTCATGGGGCGCCATTCCGGTTTTATCGCAGCCCACGCCTGCCTGGCCATGAACGACGCCAATTTCATCCTGGTGCCCGAGGTCCCCTTTGACCTCCACGGCGCCAACGGATTCCTGACGCATCTGAAAAAGAGAATGCTGGACCGCCGCCACGCCGTCATCTGCGTCGCCGAGGGCGCCGGCCAGGAACTGCTTGAAAAGGACTCGACCTCTCACGGGCGGGACGCCTCCGGCAATGTGAAGCTTGAGGATATCGGCGTTTTCCTGAAAAATGAGATCAACCGGTATTTCGAAAAAGAAGGGATAGAGATAAACCTGAAGTATATCGACCCCAGTTACATGATACGGAGCGCCCCGCCGGTGCCCAACGACTCGATCTTCTGCGCCCAGCTGGGCCAGTACGCGGTCCACGCCGGCATGGCGGGCAAGACCGACATGGTGATCGGCCTCTGGAACAACGTGTACAACCTGGTGCCCATCGAGCTGGCAGTATCCAGAAGGAAAATGATCGACCCGAGTTCGCGGTTCTGGCACGATGTCATGGACGCCACCGGACAGCCTTATTCGATGAAGAACTGATATTTCCCGTGCCGGTCCCGTCCGGCAGCAAGAGCAAATCAGCTGGAGAGGGAGCGGTACAGGGAACCGGCAAGATGGTGCGTGTACAGGTGCTGGGCTATCCGGTACTGGGCGGCTATGTCAATATCATCCCACCCGATTTCATCACCGCCGGATTCCGTAATTTTAATAAGATCATCTTCAGGGTCAATATAAACCCTGGAGCATCGGACGATGTGCGGGTCCTCATCCGGGGACCGCGAAATGGACAGGCCCAGATCGGCGGAACGGCCGTCATAGTCCGACAGGACCGCCATGACCAGCCGGGTCACCTTGACCTGGAGACTGAAGAGATTCGTGTCAACATCCACCAGCATGTCGTCAAACCTCCTGCCTGTTGCCGCGCTGTTCATCGGAAGCGTTATGGCGTCATGCGCCCCTGCGGAGCAGGCGTGAAATCCCCGCTTTTCGGCCCATGAGAAACCCGTGCAGACCGTTACGTCTTCCGGCAATGCCGCAATCATAGTCGGCGACATCGATTTCCCACTTGTCCGTGTAGAGCAGGTCCAGGACCTGCTTGAGGTCGTCGATGGGCAGGTCTTCCAGGTCCTTCCCGAAGAGGATATCCTCGCAGAGCCTGTCTTCCTTTCCGGCAAGATCGCCGCAGAGGCGGTTGTCGTCGTCAAGGTAAACGTTGGATATCTCATAAAAGTACATATCCCTGCCCCGGCCGTTCCTGTTCCCTGTTATCAGGCCGTGCAGCTGGATCGGTGCGCTGGTACCGCGGGTCATCGCGCAGATCCGCTCTTTTATCGCGAAGAGCATCTCCTGCCTGCTGTTTTCAATTATGCCGTTTATTCTCATCTCCTGTGCCATACCGCGCCCCTCCCGGATTGTTTCGTTTCTGATGCCGTGCATTAATTATGTCGGACGAACGGCCGGTTTGCTCGACATAATATTTTTCAGATGGCCGCGCTATCCAAGGTCTTCCGCCCTGATTGCCTCGCAGGACCAGCTGCCGTCCCAGACAGGCCCTGTCCGGTCAAGGTACCTGTTTATCCTCTCCTCGAACCTGCTCCGCACGAAGGCCATGACCTGGGCGATTGTACCGCTGTCCCTCTCTGCCCATACCAGGATATGGAACCCTCCCCCGGTCACCCCGTACGTGAACGTTTCAACAGAGTCGAAAACATCTAGGACCCTGCAGGAAATTTCCCCCATGATCGACTCATAGAGCCTGTTCTTTTTCCTCCCGGCAAAGAAACCGGAGAAACCTTCAAGGTCCAGGCATTTCGCCTTGATGTCATAGATGACAATTGACTTTTTATTTTTCATGCGACACTTCATGCGTTTCCCTCCCATAGGATTGTTGTATGCAGAGGTAACGAACGGAGAGCTGTTAAATATTAAATTTTTTATCTATGATACTTTTCACACTTTTCAATATTTCCTGCTCACATTAGTAAATGATCAATTCACCCGGCGCTTCATCTAAAATGCCATAGTCATGTTTGTTTGAGTGTGGATGCTGCTTACACGAAAAAATGTGGGGCAGGAGGCCCCCGCCCGCCATCGTACAGGACGTACTACTTTGGCGGGTGTGCGGGAGCAGCGTCGGCCCTCAACTACCTGAGACCCGGACCCGGCGGCCCGCTTGACCAGGATGCAGCTGCCGGCTCGCTGCCATAATCGACCCGGTACACCGACTGGCCTGCGGTCGCGGCCGGCAGCGCGGCCGGGCCCCATGATTCCGGAGGCCTGAAGCCCTCGGTGCCTCCTTTGATATAAACAGCGTCAATGATGGTGCCGTCCTGGCTCTTCAATAACACGGTTTCACCGTTGTTATTCAAGGAAAAGCTGAAATCCCCGTAATCGGGACTCCTGCCGAAAAGGGCGGCAAAACCTTCGGCGGACCGGGCAACCACCGCGTATGACTTCGGGCCCATGACGCTGCCCGGCGGGAAGATAAAATCCCTGCTCGATGCCGCCCCATCGACGATGCCCATTCCCGAGATGTCGCAGGGATAGTCATTGCCATTGTAGATCTCGATGAACTCCCTTTCGTCATCGCTCCCCGCCGCGTCATAGAAGACCTCGGTTATGATGATCTTCGAATAGTCAACCCGACGAAGCACCTCGACGGAGCCCGCGGCGCAAAACCCGTCACGGCAGGCGCGTACGCTCCCGGTCCCCGGCCTGAGGCCGGTGACGATGCCCTGTTGGTCAATCGACAAGACCGCCTCATCCATGGTTTCCCATGCGACCGCTTCCGCCTCCTCTTTCCTTCCGGTGTCAAGGATGACATAGGCCCGGGCCCGGAGGGTATCCTGCTCAAGAATCGCTTCGGCGGAGAGAAACAGTTCCATCCCGCGGACATGAGGGCCCCGCAGGTCAAGAAGCGGCCGGTACCGGTCAGGATAGCTGCAGGAGCAGATACAGGCGCACATCACAAGGCTGGTAAAAGTCATGGTCTTCATAGAGATCTCCGGCGGAACAGGTCTGCGTCAAGGGGTAAACGGACAGGAAGCCGGCGCATTAAAAAATTTTTGATAAAACGGGGGTGATCAAAAAAAAAGCGACGATCTGCACCGTCGCTTTATTGCCGCGAGAGGGACTTGAACCCTCACAGGCGTAACGCCCACAAGATCCTGAATCTTGCGTGTCTGCCAAATTCCACCATCGCGGCTTGTCAGGATTAACCCATACGTGCGAATGGCACTATTTGTCAAATAAAATTCTCTTTTTTTACAGGGCAGGGGCGCCTTTCCGGCGGCCCCTGCCGATATCTATATCCGGTACTTCTGGATTTCCTTTATTTTGTAGTTTTTCTTCCCTTCCTCGATATCCAGGTTCACCGTATCCCCCGGCTTGAGGCCCATGAGGGACCGCGCGATGGGCGAGCGGTACGAAAGGACCCGCTTTTCAAAATCGGCGTCCCAGGGCCCCAGGATGGTGTAATCCCGCTCCTCGCCCCCCTCCGTGTCCTGGAGGATGACCGTGGTCCCCACCTTTACCGAATCGGTGGTGACCTCGTCGCGGTTGAGGATCTGGACCTTTTTCATCTCGTTGTCCAGCCTGGATATGGAAAGCTCCAGGGTCGCCTGCTTTTCCATCAGGGCGTTGTACTCGACGTTCTCCCGTATGTCGGCGGAGACGTCAGCGACCTTGGTGAGCTCCTTGGATATGTTCACCAGCTCCACGGAGACGAGACGGTCCAGTTCGGCCTTCATCCGGTCGCGCCCTTCCTTTGACACGATGAGCTTTTCCACGTCGAATTCCCAACCCTCGTCGGGCTGAGCCTTGGCGGGCTGGAAATCAGCGTATTTCGCCCGTATGGCGCCGAGGAAGGCCTCCTTCTGGGAATCCTCCACGTAGGAGACGTTGCAGAACAGGTCATAGAGCTTGCCCAGGAAGGACGGCTCGAACTGGTCCACGATGCTTTTCAGGACGGCGGCGTTGTTGTCGAAGAGAACGTCGAGGACCATGTTCTTCAGCCGGTTCCCTTCTATCTCGATCTTCTTAAGCTCGTTCATGAGCCTGAAGCCGGTGACCGCGAGGCGCTCCCGGGAATAATCGAGCCAGTCGTAATCCCACTGCCTGCCGAGGAGGTTACGGGCGACCCAGATGAATATCTCCGGATACTGCTTCGCGCCGGTGATGACCCGGTCTATGAAGGCGTTTATGATCTTGTACGAGTGGTTGCGGATCAGGTTGTTGAAGATATATTTGTGGATCCGCACCGGGGTCTCAAAGAGCAGCTCGGCCAGGACCTGCGGCCAGTCCTCGCGGGACTCCTCGATGAGGTTCACCAGGTCCTTCTTGTAATCGTACGACGAAATTTTCATGGAAAGGAGCGCCAGGTCCTGGCTCCCCTTTATGAAATCGACGACCTTCTGCCGGTGCATGTCGAGCTTGAGCTTCGACGGGTCCACGTATTTCGCCATGTCTTTCAATATCATGTACGAGAGGACCTGCCGCGTCTCCGATTCCCCCTTCATCTCCTCGGTGAAATAGTCTATGAAATACGGGACGACCGAAAGGCCCTCCTCCTTCTCGATGTTGTTGACGAACTCGATGGCGAAATCCAGCTTCTTGCTGAACGAGTCGGACGCGGAGAAACTTTCGAGCAGCTCCTCGGCGAAGGTCACCGGCTTGTCCCGCGTGAAGATCAGGTCTTTTTTCTTCTCGGAAAAACCGTAGTGCGAGTCCCGCTTGATCTTGGTCCGGGCCTTGCTCCACCACTTGGACCATCCCTTCTCGGCGATGTAGGCGGGGATGAGCTCGCGCTTGACGTCCTCCAGGAGGATCTTCCCGCCGTATGAACGGATGAGGATATCAAAGAACTGCATGAAGTCGTCCCTGAACAGGTTGTTCACGTACTCCGGGTCCTCGAACTGCATCACGTAGAGGTGATCCTTCGGGATCGGGGTCAGCGACTGGAGGGCCATCTGGATCGACATCTTGTGCTCCGGCTTCCCGCTGAAATTGATGACGATGTTCTCGCTGTCCATGTCGACGATCTTGCCCAGCTTCCAGGTGTCGTGGTAGGCATAGTTCCCCTTGTCGAAGACGATGTTCTTTTCGAAGTCCTGGATGGCGTACTTCGCCGGCGTCTTGTAGTTGGCCAGCTTCGACAGCTTCATGAACTGCTCGAACTGGGAGTGGTCCTTGTACTTGACCCGGTAGAGGTTGATCAGGTCCTTGCGCGCGTGGGCGTCATCGGGCCGGTACTTGAGCACCTTCTTGAGGAGCTCGATGGCAAGGTCCGGGTTCTCCTCGTCCCGGTATTTCTGGAGGAGGATCTTGATCAGGTTCGCCACCAGGTCGAACTGCTTGGCCTCGACCAGGAAGCGCTCGATCCGCTCGAAAAAGGCGATATCGCCCCATGACACGGAGACGAGCCTGGTCCAGAGGCTGGTGACCTCCTCGTACTTCTTGTTCTTGATGAAGCCCTCGATGGAGAGCTTCATGTAATGGATGCTCTTGTCCGGCTCATCGTCGATGATGGCGAAGGCGAGCTTTTTCGACAGGTCCGCGTCGAAGCGGTCTATCTTCAGGAGGCTCTCGAGCACGGGGATAGCGTCCTTGTTGCGCCCGAGGCGCTCAAGGCTCAGGGCCATGGCCCGCAGCGCCGCGCTCGACTCGCCGTATTCAAGTATCTTTTCGGCGATCAGCTCGACGACGGCCCACTTGTGGTACCCGGTGAATATGTCGATCAGGCGCCGGAGCTGCTTGGCGTCCTCCGGTTTATCAAG
The DNA here is from genome assembly GCA_937872225.1 of uncultured Spirochaetota bacterium. GTDB lineage: Bacteria > Spirochaetota > UBA4802 > UBA4802 > UBA5550 > RBG-16-49-21. Next base: position 84,693 of record CALMRZ010000023.1, on the reverse strand, counting down.
GTGATAGCCGAGTTCCCCGACCAGGTACATCGAGGTGATCGAGTCGGGATGCTCTTCCATATGTTTTTTGCACGCGTCGAGGGTTTCCTGGATCGCGCCCTCCGACACCACGGCATTGAAGAGATCGTCAAGTATCTTGAATTTCGAAATGCCGATATCTTTGGGCTCAATCCTGCCCCACATCTCCTCTTTGAAAAGAGAATCAAGTTTTTCCATTATTTTTTGTTTTGCCATGTTACCAACCCACCTGTATAGTTTCGGGATGAAGCCCCCCTGCGCCATTCATCATCTGAAACACCGGCGGGACCGGACAGCGCCCCACCGGAAAAATCAATATTTCAAAAATACAAAATACCCATCATAAAGCAAGATGGGTATTTGCAGACGATAAAATAAAACGCGAAAAATGTAGTGTAAATCTATCTGCTACTGCTTCTTTTCACCACCCTTTTCTCCGCCTTTAGTGCCGTCCATGAGCTTGTGGAGATCGCTGCCGTCAAAGTTGACTTCATAGGTGTCGGTCAGGACTTTGATCTGGTCGAAAAAGAAATACGCCGTCTCCATGAGTTCCTCCCGGGGAGCGCTCGGGACAGCCCTGAGGACGAATCTGGTTATCTTGGTTATCCGCGTCTGCGGGAACGATTCGAACTGCTGAGGCACATCAATGGGTATCTCCGCCTTCATCGGACGCCAGCCGACGAAATTGACCGATCCGAATTTCAGGATATGCGTCGATCCGCGGTAATCCTTGACCCACGCTTCCAGCGTATAGGGGTGCCCCCGGCCATGGACCCAGAGGGAAATGCCCTTGGACTGGCCCGGAAGCTCGATCCCGCGCTCCTGTTCGTCCTTGCCGGTGCTCGGGTTGAAGGTCAGCTTCGGGGTCTTGTCCTTCCAGTCCACCTGGGGCGGGGCAAGGATATGGACCTCGTTGGTGCCCGGATACCGGAACTGAAAGGCGATGCCGAGGCATTTCTCCTTCTTTTTGCCCTTGTCGGTAAGGGACCATTCTTCCACGTTCATATCATTGGGGCCGGCGCCGACGATCTTCATGTCGAGCCGGTTTACCGGGTTTTTCATCTTCAGCTTCTGCTCGGTTTCCGCCTTGGCGAACTTCTTTGGAACCGATTCGATCTGCCAGCCGTTATCGCCGATATTTGCGTTCTCAAAATCCTCGACGACCAGGGCTTTCAACTCGTTCCCGCTGACGTCGGCAGGCACGTTCGTCACGATCTTCGATTGCGCCGTCCTGGTTCCCAGGAAGCCGACGAACACGGCAATTGCAACGCTCAGTATAATTGCGACTGTTCTCTTGTTATATCTTCTCATTAAAAGCCTCCCTTCTTAGCCTGTCTTACTTAACCTATCTCAATTTTACCAGGTATCCTTGATCGTTTCGTCACCGGTGAATTCTGACAGATCGGTAACGACCCTGAACTGGTCGATATACGTGTAGAACGTGCCGGGAACCTCATAGGTATCGCATTCGACGAAGAACGACACGAAATGGAGGTTCTTGTCAAGCAGCGCGTAGCTTGCCGATTGGGGAAGCCAGCCGGGTATGATGACCGACATTTCCTTCCATCCCCAGAAATCGAGACGACCGACTTTCAGCTTGTGTATATGGCCCTTGTAATCGCGGAGCTTAATATAGAGGGTGTGCCTGAATTTACGTCCCAGGGCCCAGAATTTCATCTCACGGGCCTTGCCCCTGATGATATATTCATTGGGCGGGAAGGCCTCGACCCGGTCAAAACCCCTGTCAATGAAATAGGTTTTGATGCCCAGAACGTATTCATTTTTATGGGAAATACCGTTCTCGTCGGTAACCTCATTCTTGAATTCGCCCGGCTGGCCGTCCTCGTTAACCGGCTGCCCCTGCTCATTGACCGGTCTCGGTTTGCCCGGGATCTTTCTGGTCTTGGTGTCGCCGAGGGGACACGTGGAAACCGCCCGCCAGTCTTCGCAGTCCTCGAAATCGTTGACCCAGTCAACAATCAGGCCGTCCTGCTTCTGCTTCTTTCCCTGGGTCTCGGTCTTGCCCGTATCTTTTTCCTGCTGGGCCTTGAGATTTATTGTTCCACTGCCGAAAAACAACATCATTACGCCGATTGCTAACGACAATGTACTTAACCGGGTCATCCTTTTCATTGCCAACTCCTTTGAAAATGATATTCTCTATAGTATAATATCGTTACGATAAGTACACCACAACGTTACTAAGTGAATAATCGGATTAACATAAAGTAATATTTAGTACAAAATAAACAGCCCGGGGCCAAATTCTTCGATTACGGCAGCAACGCCCGGGCCCGCCTTCCATTTTCATCCATGAATTCTATAGATTTAACCATACTTGTCAAGAAATTAATATTGCGTCCGGAGGATTCTTGAGTGCAAAGAGGCGTCTCCGCGTCGGTGTTTAAAGACATAATCAGGCAGCACTAAATTTTTTATTGCTTTATTTGGCGGAGCGCCTATTGTTATCCCACATTCAGAACATGATCCAGGCGCCATTACCATGAACTACCAGGAACGATCGGGGAACGGAATCCTCATTAAAATCATAGCCGCGGCGGCGGGACTTGTCGCGGGCTTTGTCATCTGCCGCATCGCCTTTATTTCCTTCACCATGCCCGACGCCTCGATGGAACCGAACCTGAAAAAAGACGACCTTGTTATAATAATGAGGCACGTCACGCCGCGGAAGGGGGACATAATTCTCTTCAAGAACCCGGCGGAACCGGGGCGGGTGCTCGTCAGGAGGATCGCCGCGGTCGAAGGGGAAACCGTCGAAATAAGAGACCGGACATTCCGCGTCAATAACGGGACGTATGAATTCCCCTGGAAAACGAAGTCAAGGGACCGCCGCGTCTTCCCCATGAATTTCACGTTCCGCGACAACATGCCCGCGGTTAAGATAGGACGGGGAAGCTACTTCGTCTTGAGCGACGACCTGGACAGGGGATTTGACAGCCGCTCATTTGGCCCCATACCGGAAGACCTGGTCATCGGCAGGATGATTTACAAGCGCTGATCCCCGGCCCCGTGCCCCGCAAGACCGGAAGAATATAGTTGACAGTTCCCGTTCACCTGTTACACTTTCTTATCCATACGTTGCGCTCTGACATCACCGCATGACCCGTTCAGAGCATCTTATCATGTGACATAGCAGAAGCATCCCGGTTGATTCAGGAAGGCGCGTCACCGTGTCAGCGAGGAGACTTTTCATGATACAAGCGGTCATAATGGCGGGAGGCGAAGGGACAAGGCTCAGGCCCCTGACCTGCAACCGTTCCAAGCCGATGGTCCCCGTCATCAACAAGCCGGTCATAGAGCATACGATCAATCTCCTGAAGCGGCACGGCATTCGTGACATTGTCATAAGCCTCTATTATCTGCCGGAAAACGTGCAGAACTATTTCGGCGACGGCTCGGAATGGAACGTCAACATAACCTATTCACTCGAGGAGACGCCCCTGGGGACGGCCGGCGGCGTCAAGAAGGCCATCGGGGACTGCGGCAGCACCGTCGTGGTCCTCTCCGGCGACGGCATCATCGACTTCAACCTGACCGAAATCCTGGAATTCCACCGCAGCAAAAAATCGTCCTTCACGATCGCGTTGAAGCGGGTCAGCAGGCCCACCGACTACGGCATCGTGATCACCGGCGAAGACGGAACGATCGAGCGGTTCCTTGAAAAGCCCTCCTGGAGCGAGGTCTTCAGCGACACCGCCAACACGGGCCTCTATGTCCTTGAACCCGCCGTCATCCACCACCTGGTTCCGCCCGGCGTGAGGTTCGATTTTTCCCTGGACCTCTTCCCCCTCCTCCAGGAGAAGAACATCCCCCTCTACGGCTACATCGCCGACGGCTACTGGTGCGACGTGGGCAGCCTCGCCACCTACAGCGACGTCCACCGGGACATCCTCGGCGGGCTGGTGAAAATCGATTTCCCGGGCAAAAAGATCGCCCCGGACGTGTGGGCCGGCACGGACCTGGAGATGCACCCCACCGCCGTCATCAGGGGCCCGGTCATCATCGGCGACAACGTCAAGATAAAGGAGGGCGCGGAGGTGACGGAGTTTTCGGTGATCGGGGACAACTGCGTCATCGAGGAAAACGCCTCCATACGGAAATCCATCATCCTCCATAACACCATCATCGGCCCGAAATGCGAGCTCCGCGGCGTCGTGATCGGAAAGCGGTGCGTCCTCGAACAGCATGTTACCGTGTACGAGGGCTCCGTCATCAGCGACGACTGCCGCATCGGGGCGGGCGTTGAAATCGCGGCGGGGATCCGCGTCTGGCCGGACAAGTACATCGAGCAGGGGACGAGGCTTGCGGAGGACATCGTCTGGGGACAGCGCGAGAAGAAGACCCTGTTTTCCGGCGAAGGCATCGTCGGGACCTTCAACGTTAAGATCACCCCGGAATTCGCCTCCAAGCTCGGCTCCGCCATCGGCGCCTTCCTCGGCAAGGACGCGAAGATCGTCGTGAGCCGGGACACCACGACCGCGGCGCGCCTGATCATGCGGGCCTTCACGGCCGGCCTCATGTCCATGGGCGTCGACGTGTACGACATGGAAATAGAGTCGATGCCGGTGAACCGCTACACCACCCGGTTCCTCAACGCCGACATGGGGGCCTACATCCAGATCGCGCCCCTCACCGAGCTGCAGTTTATCCAGATACGCCTGTGCGACAGGCACGGGTTCCAGGTCCCCCTGGCCAGCGAGAAAAAGATCGAGAACATATTCTTCCGCGGCGACTACCCGCGCAGGGAGGCCTTTGAGACGGGAAAGCTTATCTACCCGAGCCATCACGTCGAATCGTACATCCGCAACATCCGGCTCTATATCAGCGACACCTTCCTCGCCGGAAAAAAATGGAAGATCATCGTCGACTGCTTCAACGGTACCGCCGCGCACATCTTCCCGGAGCTCCTGTCGGACTACGGCTGCGAAACCACGGTGCTCCGCGGCCAGATCAAGGAATTCACCAGCGAGGAGGAGATGAAGTCCGACACCCGCAACGCCATCGACAGCATTGTCCAGATGGCCCGCATGAACAGCGAGATCGGCGTGATCGTGGGTCCCCACAGCAATCATATCACCGTCGTGGACGAACGGGGGCAGATCCTGACTGACGATGATATCATAGCCATCCTGTGCCTCTACCACCTGAAATACCGCAACGCGTCCGTCATCCACATTCCCGTGACCACCTCGATGATGCTCGAGCGGCTGATCCGCTCCTGCGGCGGCACCGCCGTCCGCACCAGCTTCGCCCTCAGGGCGCCGGAAGGCATCGCCGATCTCTTCCTGGGGGGGCCGGTCCGGTATCCCGTCCTGGAACTCCGGTACGACCCCATGGTCGTGTTCCTCCTGATCCTCGACTTCCTTACCCTTGAAGGCAAGCCGCTCCACACGGTAAAGGCTTCGCTTCCTAAGGGAAACATCATCCATACTTCCCTCTACTGCAACTCCGACGAAAAAGCCGCGGTTATGCGCGACATGTCCACCGCCTCCGGCAACAAAAATATTGAATTGATTGACGGCATACGCATATGCGAGGATACTGCCTGGGTGCTGGTGCTTCCGGACTCGTCCCATCCCCTGATTCACCTCTACGGGGAGGGCGAAACCACCCATGATCGCGACGCGATCATCGACAAGTACACGCGCCTGATAAAAAGCTTTTTAAGCAGCATGTGACCGGCCGGTGCCGCCGGTCCCGAGAGTTCCCTGAGAGGTTTATCTATGTTTGATATCAACAAGAAGCGACTGATAAAGACCTTCACCGACATGACAAAAATATCATCGCCGTCATGGCGCGAGGAAAAGATGCGGGACTACATCGTCGGGGCGGTAAAAAAGCTCGGCGTCAGGGCCAGGTCATTCCCCTGCGGCGGCTCCTACAACCTTCTCCTGACCAGGCCGGGGGACCCGAAGCGGAAGCCCGTGCTTTTCTCCGCGCACATGGACACGGTCACGCCCTGCGACAACGTGAAGCCGGTGGTAACGGCCACCAAGATAACATCGGACGGCACCACGGTCCTGGGAAGCGACGACAAGGCCGCCATCGCCATGTTCATTGAGAGCCTGCGCTACATCAGCGAGACCCGCATGCCCCACGGCACCATAGAAATTCTGATAAGCTGCGCCGAGGAGGTGGGCCTGCGCGGGATGAAGGGCTTCGACACCTCGGTGCTGAAATCGAAGCAGGCCTTCGTCTTCGACAGCGACGGTCCCATCGGCACGATCGTGCTCCAGGCCCCCTACCACTCCACCATGACCATAACCGTCCGGGGCCGGGCCGCCCACGCCGGCATGGAACCGGAAAAGGGGATCAACGCCATCAATGTGCTCGCCGATATCATAACTCGTCTCCCGTCGGGCCGCGTGGACCACGAGACGACCGTCAACGTGGGGACCATCGCCGGCGGCCGCGCCACGAACATCGTGGCGGAGAAGTCCGAGTGCGTCCTCGAGGCCCGTTCGCTCAATCCAAAGAAGCTCAAGGAGCAGGAAGCGATCATACGCACCATCGCGAAGGAGGTGACCGCGGAATACGGCGCCCGGTGCTCCATAAGCCGCACCATGGAATACTCCGGCTTTTCCATCGGCCCCCGGGACAGGATCGCGGTCCTGGCGGCGCGAGCCATGGAACGGGTCGGGATACGTCCGCAGTTCGAGGTCTCCGGCGGCGGGAGCGACACCAACATACTCAACAGGGCCGGCATCAGCGCCATCAACCTCTCCGCCGGCATGCAGAAGGTTCACACCACCGACGAGTATATCATGATCAGGGACCTGGTCAACGGGACGAAGGTGGTTCTGTCGATTGTTGACATGATGTGATGGGCGGCTATGGATGGCGAAATCCTCCCCCATGATGGGGGAGGCTGGGCGGGGGTGGAAAACAATATTAATCGCCGGGTTTTTTAGTTCACCCTCCCCTGTCCCCTCCCATCAAGGGAGGGGGATTAAGCATAATGTTACAGCTTCGCCCCGGTCTTCAGGTCCAGCTTCGTCTCCTGGCCCTTGGCGGAAACGACCAGGGAATTCTCGCGTATCTCGAGCCTGCCCTCGTTGGCCATCTGCTTTCTCCAGACCACCGGCCCATCGACGGAAGCGCAGAACACGTATTCGCCGGACGCGATATAAATCCTGTCACCGTGCTTGACCGGCTCCTGGACGACCGTTCCCTGCCATTCGATCTTGCCGTTCTTGATGAAAAACACCTCGAAGCTCGTGACCAGGAGCCTTCCGTTGGGAAGGGGCTCCTCCCGTTCCTCTTCGACGGCCTTGCCGATTTCCCTGATGACCTCGGCGGGCTTCTGCCTAATCTCTATGATCTCACGGTTGTCCTTCTCGAAATCCCTGACGGCGAATTTTTCAATGTTCTTTTTGCCCACCACAATATCCTTCCCGGCCTTTTTGATGACCGCCGCCCGCGCGGCGTCGCCGCTCTTCGCCGGCTCGGACTTCAGGACGGCGCTCACGATCTTTTCCGTCTTTTCCACGTCAAGTTTGGTGATGACGACCTTCTCCTCTCTGGTTACATCCGGCGCAAGGCTCAGGACCTCCGGCATGCTTGCCTCCAGCTCCCTGACCCTTTTTGCCACCTTGACCGATCCCTCGAAGACCTTGATGCGCGAGGTCCCGTTCTGGTCGGCTTCCACGGTGAACTGGGTGCCGCGGACGCCCGCGACCGCTGTCGGCGTTTTCACCATGAACGTTTCCGACTTGATCAGCTTTTTCGGCTTGCACAGCATCTTCCCCGAATCAAGGTCGACCGCGGTGTTCTCAATGCCGCCCTGCCTCATCAGCGTCGCGAGGACGACCTTGGTCTTCTGTTTCACCCTGATGAGGGACTCGCCTATCTTGACGTCGCAGAACGATTCCGTCCCCGTCTGGATCACGTCCTTTTCTTTTATGACATCGCCTATCTGGACCGCGGCGTTATTCTTCGTGACGTCGCCTATCATGAAGGTTATCATCGCGTACTCGTCAACGGGCTGCCTGGAGCAGCCCAGGGCTACCGCCAGCACCAGAAGCGCCGGCAGGATTGTCTTCTTCATAATCATGCCTCCTCGTTGTGTATATGATCCGACGTCCTGGGTCTCGAAACCAGTCAGCCCAGGCCATTATGTCCCACTCGCATCGCTATTCAGCGGACATCTATTTATTATACCTCCCGACATACGGATAATGCAAGAAAATTAATCGATGATTTGCCGTCGGTTCGCGCAAAACCGTGCCTTTTATACGGTTCCGGCGGCTTTTGAGTATATTAAAGAAAAATAATTGCGTGAAAATCGGGGCTTCTGCATTATTTATTCATGATGCGGAACGTACTTATAGCCGTAATCACCGGCGACGCCTTGGGATCAGCCGTTGACGGCATGACCAGGGCCCACATCCATGCTCACTTCAGCAGCATCGCCGGTTATATCGATCCGGAGCCGGCCCTGAAAAACAAGATGGAACTGTGGCGGAAACCGGGACTCTATTCATCGATTACCCAGCTGATGCTTATCATGGCAATGGCCGGTCCGCGCCGCGGGACCTGCGCGGAAAGCTTCCGGCGCGCCGTCGCTTCTTCACCGGAAGTCGCCGGATACGATTACGGCATATTCCGCTACCCCGGGGCGGTGGAACGGGCATTTATTCTGGCCATGAAGGACCCGTCGCGGCACCAGCAGACGACGCAGCAGCCCTGCGCGCGGATAATCCCGGTCATGACCTTCCTGAGCTTCCGGAACAATTCGGCCGCGGATCATCTCCTGGACGTCATGGCCGCCGTACGGCTTTTTACCCATGACCTGTCCACCCTCGCCTCGGCCCTGATCTATTCATCCCTCCTCAGGGCGCTGTCCACCGGCGCGATTCCCCGGGACTTCACGATGAAGACGGTGGCCGGCGCCGCCGCGGGGGTCGCCGGCGCCGTTGACGGCAATTCGTCGGCGGTCTTTGCCGGGGGCGTCAATCCCGCCTCCCTCATCCGGGAACTGCGCTCGCAGAGCGGCCTCCTAGACGAGATGGCATCGGCCGCGGCCCCCGGCGCCGCGGAAAAAATCATCATCACCCATGTGAACCGGAAACTCAAGACGCCGGTTACCCGCGCCACGGTGAACATCCCAGCGGCGCTCTTCCCGTATTCGGTGGCAGTGTCATCCCTGGCAGTCGCAGACACGCCGCCACCGGTCGCCGCGGTGAAAGAGGGAGGGTCAACGGCCGCCCTGGCAGCCATGGCCGGCGCCCTGGGGGCGGCGCGCCTCGGCGGTCTGCGGCAGGATGATCCGCTCATCAGGGACCTGGTTAACCGGAAGAAGGTCCTCGCACTGGTTGACTCCCTGTCCGCCGGGGCGGTTACCCCGGAAGCCATGGATGAATTCACCAGGTCCGAGGCGTCCCTAACCGGCAAGGAGCAGGAAGAGATGAGGGCACGGCTCAAGCATGTGAAAAAGAAGCAGAAAAAAAGCCCGATGACCCGGGCAGAAAAGGAGAAAGAGCTGTCCCGTCACGTGGCGGAAAGCTGGACCAAGCTTGACAAGGCACGGTGGAAAAAAGAGAAGCGGCGCCATGATAAAAACGATGAATCGTGAAAAATATTTGACAAATTGCCGATCGGCGGTACTGTTCTAACTGCGGTGGAATTGTGGTTATCAGCGCGATACCCCTTGAATCACGGAGGAACCCATGACACGTACTTTCGGAAAAACCCTGGTTTGCATGCTGTCCCTATCAATTCTCTTCCTGCAGCCTGCCTCATACGGTAAGCGACAGACCCTGACCCCGGTCGACATCCAGAAGCTTTCCAGGTACGATGAAAACCGCGTCCTCTACCAGCAGTTCGAAAAGGTCCCGGCCGAGGGTGACAGCGACGCCTTTGATAACTCCATCGCGGCGCTGATGGTCATCAAGGACAAGAAAGTCTACCTGATCCAGGACGGCTACGACAACCCGGAACAGGTTGCCCACAACAGGGCGGTCCTGGACCGCAGCAGCCAGATCGTACCGGACCTGTGGCAGAACAAGATCAGCAACAGTCCCAACTATGTCATGATCACCGACCGCAAGATTGAAATACAGAAAAACATCACCAAGGAATTCGTTTCCGGCAATTACCGGGACTTTTACCTCGCCGTGCGCGACAAGTTTCTGAAAAAACACGTGGCCATATTTCTGTCCCTGATCGTCAACCGCAAGGAATCCGACATCAATGTGAGGCGCGAAAGGATACCCCGGAAGATATCCGACGGAGACCAGGTGAAATACATCACCCGGGTGACGGGCAGGACCCCCGACGGCGGCACTGTTTATTACGCCGAGGACGCCAACGGCGACGGCATAGCCGAAACCTTCACCGCCGACAGCAGGGACGGCTTCCAGTGGGGCTTCCAGAGCGGACCGAACCTCGTCTGCATAATCAACAACACGCAGAAGGACATAGAAAAGATAATCGGCAGGATAACCAACCTGGCATATTTCGGTTCCGACGAAGAGGAGCAGATCATCAAAAAGACCTTCCCCACGGCGGAAAAGATCAAAGCCATGATCGACGATACCTACAACATCGACGCCGAAACCGAAAGATTTCTAAAGAAGAACAACATCAACCTTGAAGAGTCAGTGGATACAAGCTCGAAGAGCGAACCCAGAAGCGACGCCAAGAGTGACACCAAATAACCAGGCCCGTCCATCGTCACCGGCGGCGCAAACAAAAAAGGGCGGCATCGTTCAATGCCGCCCACTGTTTTTACGCTTACAATTATTTCACTTCCAGTTCCGCATCATATGGGTCTGAACCAGGTTCTGCTTATAGGGCAGGAAATCGAGGGGGTTCAGCGGAATATCATTGTACCGAATCTCAAAATGAAGATGGTTACCGGTTGATGTTCCGGTGCTGCCCACGAAGCCTATGACCTGCCCCTTTTTCATGATATCGCCGGCCTTGACCAGCATTACCGAACAGTGGGCGTACCTGGTAATGAAGTTGTCCCGGTGCTCCATGCAGATGGTATAGCCGAATCCGCCCTCATACCGCGCCGACAGGACCCTGCCGTCCATGACGGCGATGATCGGCGTTCCCGAAGTGGCGGGCATGTCGGTTCCCGTGTGGAACCGGCCGTTGCGCTGACCGAAGGTCGAGGATATGTTGTCAACCTGGGTCAGGGGCCAGATGAAATCGCTCTTCTTGCTCACCAGGTTGTCGCGCTTGACGCCCTGCGCCTCAAGTTCCTGGATATATTTTTCGGAATAGGGTATGAAGACATACTGGCCCCAGGTGATCGATGCGCCGTTGATCTCGTTGAACTCTTTCATCGTTATGTAATACTTGCCGATGAAAGAATTGAGCATCGCCTGCGATTCAACTCTTGTCCAGATGCCGAGGCGGCCCTTATACTCCTGTACATACTGGTTATCAACCCGGATTACTTCCTCAGCAAAGGAAGCGCCGCTTATAAAAAATAATAAAATGGCTGTCCCGATTATGCTTCTCATTACCGCGTCCACTCCTTGCAGTCTTTATTTATGTTTTGTTATGGGTACGAAGACAATAAATACGAAGTTGTGATAATTAATTAACACTTATGGTATTTGTCAATAAAAAATTACAATCTTTATGACTATTAATATCGCATAACAAACCATCGTTTTTGACACCCTGTTCAATTGTATACATTATCGACTGTTTATGCATATTTTATTATACTAATACCATGATATGTCTCAATAGAGCCAGCGTCTGCTTCACGAAGATCATCGGCAATACAAGCAATCAACCACCCTTGAAGCTGAAGTCCCGTTAGCCTGCAATATGAAGAGAGCATGGCAGACGTGCGACAAAAGGCCGGGGAAGATCCATCACCGGGAATCATCCAGAAGCGCCAGGCATTATCGGATGATGGAGTCAATATAGCTCATGGTATAGCTGCTTTTAATATGCTGCCTTTTCAGGCAGAAATTGTCCCTGGTTATTATATTTGATCCGTAATCGGTTGAAAAGGCCCGCCGGTATCCCGCCTTCGCAGTCAGGTCAAGGATGGTGAGATCGTATTTCCCGTACGGGTACGCAAACAATTCCACCTTCTTGTTCATATAGAGCTCCAGTATCCTCTTTGACAGATAGAGCTCCTCGTAAAGCCGCCTCCGAACCTCCGGGTCATGTTTCTTTTTCGAAAGCCGGGTAAGGTCGCAATGGGTGATGGAATGGGCCTGGATATCGACCCCCTGCCGGTCCATGGCCCGCAGCCGTCTCCATGTCAGGTTTTTTGACGATTTCAAAGATATGTTATCAGTGTAAACGAAGAGCGTGACGGGATAACCGAATTCCCGCGCCAGGGGGAGCAGCCTGGTGTACATCGAGCCGTACCCGTCATCAAAGGTGATGGCAACCACCTTTTCACTATACGGCGCGGGGTTCTCAAGTTTCTGCATGAGCTCCCGCAGCGGGACGACCCGTATGCCCCGGTCCCGTATCATCTGGAAATGCGCCCTCAGGGTTTCAGCATCGATTGAAAAGGGCCCCTTGCCGTCGATATTATGATAGAGGATAATGGGTATCGCCAGGAGCCGGGACTGCGTCTCCCGGTCTTTGTGCAGCCACGTCATCCTGCCCCGGGAAAACCCGTCATAATCATCCAGGTAGAAGAACAGGGCCGCGGCCAGGGAAAGCGCCAGGGACACGATAAGTATAGAAATGCTCTTCATTATTCCGTTACCGCTTCAAATCCCCGCGGCCGATTCCGGTGGTGCCCCCGGTGCCGCCTTAATACTGTATCGTACCGCAGGGTTTTTCCATCAAGGAATATTTTTGTTTAAGTCCATTTCTACCATACCTCCCACCACCTGATTTCCTCTCTCTTTTTTCCTCACTCCCTGTCCTTCTTTGCATTTCATGGAGAGGGGGCAGGGAGTGAGGTCGCCAGAGCGCGCTGAGCAGGGTTTGGACATGTGAACTAGAGCGGCGCCAGGGGGATAATTGCAGAATGACGGTTTCATTTTTATGGCTTTACAATTATTGGGGGTTATTGTATCATATTTATCATTTATATTATTGAGACTGCGGTGCCCGGGATAACCGGCGCCGGCAACAACAGGAATACTGCCATGATACAATTCACCAAAATGCACGGGACCGGCAATGACTATGTCGTCATTGACGGCAGAAAACAGAAGGCAGCCGGCTTCAGCAGGCTGGCCAGGGCCATGAGCGACCGGCACTACGGCATCGGGTCCGACGGCATACTGGTCCTTCTCGGTTCAAAATCCGCGGATTTCCGGATGAGGATGTTCAACCCGGACGGCAGCGAAGCCGAGATGTGCGGCAACGGCATCCGCTGCTTCGCGAAGTATCTTTACGACAACCGCCTGACCTCCAAAAAGCGTCTGACAATAGAGACCGCGGCCGGGGTAAAGGAGCTCCGGCTCCAGGTTAAGAACCGGGGCGTCAGCAGCGTCGTCGTAAACATGGGGGAGCCGATACTGCGGCGGGACAGGATCCCCATGATCGGCGGCCAGGGAATGGTCGTGGGAGAGACGCTGCAGATGGACGACGGGTCCCGGTTCACCATCACCGCCGTGTCCATGGGCAATCCCCATGTCGTCATTTTCGTGGAGGAGATAGAAAAATTCCCCGTCGAGAAATACGGGCCCATCGTGGAGAACCATGCCCTCTTTCCCAACAGGACCAATGTCGAGTTCGTGAAGGTCCTGAACAGAAAAGAAGTCGTTCAGCGCACCTGGGAGCGGGGGACCGGGGAGACCCTTTCCTGCGGCACCGGCGCGTCGGCGGTGACTGCCGCCTGCATCCTTAACAAGCTGACGGAACGGAAGATACAGATTCACCTTCCCGGCGGGGACCTGAAGACCGAATGGCGGGAGGATGACAATACCATATATCTTTCCGGGCCGGCGGTGGAGGTTTTCACGGGCAAGTGGCCCGGCTAGAGCTCCCAGAGGGCGGTCCCGGGCACTCCCTTTTCAAGCACCAGGACGGTTTTGATCGAAGGGATGTTCTCGGTGATCGTTTTTTCGACAGCGCGCCTGAAAAGCCGCTCCGAGTTTTTTATCACCGTCGCGCTGAGCCGAAGCTCCGCCGGTTCCAGGTCTATGATGCACACCCTGCCGTTACCGGAGCCCCGGCCCTGGATCCATACTTTTCTCACGAAGAGACCAGCGGGAACCGCCATGGCGGTGTTATCATACAGGGAACCCTTCACCACGGTCTCGAAGAGGAGCTTCGCGGTCTTTTCATCGCTATCATACAGCGGGATTTCCCGCGTCTCCCGCATGATCGTGGCCCCGTCAAGGGCGGGAAGATACACTGATACCTTTTTTTCATGGGAAAGGGACGGCAGTTCCGGAAAGATATCCCCGATGTTCTTGTTCGTGTGCAGGCAGTACATCAGGTAGTCGGCGATAAAAATACCGGCAAAAACGAGGACAAGGCGGCGGTTCCTTTCACTGCCCCGCGGGTAGTCAATCAATTCTGTCCGCGCCAGGGACGTCACCGCATGGACCCGGGGCTGCACGTGCTCATAATATAACTCAAGGGGCCCCTCAATCAGCCGCCGGATATACCCCTTAAGGTCTTGTTTCAGTTTGTTTAGGTCAATTTTCATCAGTGCCACCGCGATTGAGGTACAATAGGAAAAGGCCCCCGTAGAATCAAGGATTTTTTGCCGCCATCCCCATTAATCGGAAGCACAGTCTTATCAAGGGGCATAAAGGATGACCTAATTGACCCTGATCAGGCTGTTGTAGTTCTTGATAAAAAGCTCAACACCCTGGCTGATCCCTTCCGCCACCGCTTCGCGGTGGCTGTCTTTTTTGAGATAGCCAGCTTCCTTTGCATTGGAAATATAGCCTATTTCCACAAGGGCCGCCGGCATCAGCACCCCCCGGAGAACATAAAAGTCGGCCTTTTTGACCCCCCGGGAGCTGAAGACCCTGTTCTTTTTCGCCATACCTTCCTGCACCGAGGCCGCCAGGGCCGAGCTTTCCTTCTGGATCTGCGTCGTGATCATCATGGCCTCTATGTAATCTACGTCATCATGGCCCGATTTCCCCTTTGTCCTGTCTTCCAGGACTACGACATTGTTCTCCAGGGCCGCCGTGTTCCGCGCCTCCTCGTTGGTTGGGTTCTGGGAGAGGAAAAAGGTCTCATGGCCGGATATGCGGCTGGAGAGGGACGAGTTGACATGGATGCTGAGAAAAATTCCGTTTTCGTTCTTTTTTAAAAGGCGGTTTGCTATGACCGTCCTGGCGGACAGCTCGATGAACCGGTCGTCGCCCCTGGTCATGTAAACGCGCACGCCGGCGAGCCTGGTCCTGATCCTCTTTTCGAGGAGCCGGGCCACCCTGAGGGTGATGTCCTTTTCCCGGAGCCCCCCCTTCCCGACAGCACCGGGATCCTTGCCGCCATGGCCGGCGTCTATGACGATAAAGCTGATCCTGTCTCTCGGTCCGGGACGCCGTTTTTCAATTTTCTGGTCCGGGACTGTTTCACCGCCCCTGCGTTCGACGACCAGCGCGTCTCCCCTGCGGGCAAGCCCCAGCTCCGGGTTGAGGCTTCGCGCCACCTCCTGTCCCGTATCGAGAGGAAGAAGCACCCGGCCTCCCTGGCGGCGGACCGCTGCGGAAGACTTATACAGGCTGCCGTCAATCAGCACGATCGGCAGCCCCACGCCGTAGACGGCGTAATGATTCTTCCGGTACAGCTTGCCCTTCTGTGCCACCATGTCAAAGGAATGCTCGATGCCGCACCGGGGCAGCATTTCATCAAGGGGCAGGTATTCACCGCCATCGACGCGGATGATGGTTATGCTCTCGGATGAAGGCAACGCCGGAGCCGCGATACAGATGAACAACGCAACGAGCTGAACGATCCTAGTCTTTTTTTTAACTATAATACCGCGCGTATGTCCCGACATGCTGTATCCCGCCGAAGTTGTCAAAATAACCAGAGAGAGGTTTCACGCATGCGACGATTAGCTCGCTCATACCTGAAAAAGGCCGAATCCCCCGTAGGCGGAACCCTGTAGATGAAGCGACCCAGGACAGGCCAGGCGAATCTCCGTGCCGCGGCCAGGAGATTCGAAAAGGTCAGTACGGTATCCCGGAATTTGTCGCAGACATCCATAACCGCATCAATCCATTGCCGCCGATAATGATTTTGTATCGCACCGAACTCCTTTCAGTAGGCACGCTGGTATTATACAATGTTGTATATTTCTGCAAAAATTACGCCAGTCGTCAAGATAATTTCCGCGCCGAATTTTCATTGTAAAATGCCACGCAGCAAGCTACGGGGTATTTTGTCGCATAATGTTTTTGCGCGCTATCATCCCCGGAACAGAGCTCCGGGGTTTCCGCGCGCTGCGATCAAAGAGGCCGTACGGCGCCGCTCCATACCGCCTTCAGGCAATAAATTAACGGGCGGCATAAGAAAATACTTGAAAATTACATCATGTGCAAATCTGATGAACAGCAATCACAAGGAAGAACGTAACAGCCCCATGAAAACCACCGCACATCTGTTCAGCATGATAGCCGCCATCGTTTTGATCACGGCCTGCCTGTCATGCACCAAAAGCGACGACGAGATCACGAAAGACACCTATGGCATTATCCTCAAGGGTTACACGGCCATGCGCATTGACCCGATGATCTTTTCGGGCATTGTTTCGGAGCTGAACAAGGGGACCAGCGTCCAGATCCTGGAACGGTCCAGGGGAAAAAGCTGGGTCGGCAAATCAAACGGCTACTGGTACAAGATAAAAACCAAAGAGGGGCTCACGGGATGGGTGTTCGCGCAGAACATTTCCATTTATTCCTCAAAATCCAAAGATTCCATGAACAGGATAATAAACCAGTTCATGGACAGCGAGCGCGCCCAGGCGAAACAGTATCTCATCGGCAAATGGTGGAGCACCAACGAGTTCGGCGATTTCACCGACCATTGTATCGAGCTGTACGACAGCGGTAAATACAAATCGTACCTCAAGGGGAACGAGGACCGCCCCATCGTGGGCACCTACAAGCTGGATTTCAATAAAAACGAGATAATTTTCTCCGGCGGCACATCCTTCAAGAGCAACCTTGACCTGGCCAAGCGCGGGAATGATTACATCATCAAAAAAAGCATGAAGGATTTCGAACTCCGCTTCACCAAGATATCCATTGAAACAAGCCCTGAGCCGGAGTTGAAAGATCCAGGCAGGAAAAAGCCCGCCGGCGGGGGCGATGAAAACAAGGCTCAATAAATTCCTGTCACAGTCAGGCCTGGGATCACGCCGGGCGGTGGAGGAGCTGATAACCTCCGGCAGAATAGCCATCAACGGGAACAAAGTCACCTCCCTGGGGACCCTCGTTGACGACGCCGACCGGGTGACTCTCGACGGCTTGCCGGTCAGACCTTTCGAACAGCGGTATTACCTTATCCTGCACAAACCACGCGGATATATAACCACCGTCAGCGACGACCGCGACCGCCCCACCGTGATGGACCTGGTGCCTGAAAAATACCGGCGCAGCGGCGTTTTTCCCGTCGGGAGACTCGACCGCGACACATCGGGACTTCTCCTCCTTACCAATGACGGGGACCTTGCCTACAGGCTTACCAACCCGCGTTTCCACATCGCCAAGGAATACATCGCGGAAATCGACCGACCGCTTGACGAGACCGACATAATGAAGATACGCAAGGGCATGTACCTCCCCCAGCTGGAGCTGAAGACAAGGCCGGCCCAGGCCGAATGCGTTGATGAATCACGGCTCACGGTCAGGGTGGTTCTTACCGAGGGGAAGAACCGGCAGATACGGTATACCTTTCAGAACCTCGGTTACCGGATCAGGAGCCTCGAAAGAATTTCTTACGGGACGCTTTCGCTGAAGAGGTTGAAGAAGGGGGCGCTCCGTCATCTCACCGATGCCGAAGTGCGCATGCTGAAAAAATCGGCCGGCATGCAGCATCCGCGGACGCCCGGGGCCGGCGGTCAGGGCTTCTCCCGTGAAGCGAGATAGTTCTCCGCGTTTTCCACAGAATCGAAGATCTTGAAAAACACACCCACCTTGGCGATATCGAAAAGCTGAAGAATTTTAGTGCTGCTGCAGACGACAACCATCTCGTTGTTATTGTCCCTGATCCTGCGGCTTATGTTGATCAGCGAACTGAGCCCGGTCGAATCGATATAATAGAGATTATCGAGGTCGAGTATGATGTTCGGATACCCTTTTTGATCAAGATGACCGGTCATGCTTTCCGTGAACTTGGGTGTCTTGACAAAATCGATTTCCTCGATCTTGATCGATATCAAGGAATAGGCGCCATGTTCAGTTATTTCCACCATCAGTTATACCAACTGCCGCAAAATGACGGTATCCGTTTCTGCCGTGACTATCCTGGAGGCCCTCCGGCGCATCAGGGATACCTGATACATCCAATATATCTAATTCGGGATTGAGAACGAATCTAACAACCATAGTACCTACTAATCAAGAAAAAAAATATTATACCGAAATTTATATCAACGACCCATTTTTCGGACCCCTTGTACGGGCCGGGATATCGCTGCTGCCGTGGAAAATTATTTTCTTATGCAATTGGCGCATAGTGTCGAATTTTAATAAAGATGACGGAAAAACGACGCGCGATGCCCCGGGCATCGCGCGACAATAAATCGAGTATACAGCACAGGGCCCCGACATGCAAAATATTGATTTTTATGAACGAAAAAACATCAGGATAGCGCCTCCCCAATTCACCGACACCTATGACCCGGAATACCTCCCCCGGATGGCCCAGAACACGCCCCGGGAGATGGAACGCGTTCGAAAGAAAGCCAGCAGGATTTTTTTCCTGATAACATCACTCTGCATCATGTCTTTTACCGCCGGCATAATCATCGGCATCAAGTTTACCGGCGGGATCCAGCGCGATCTCGTGGACAAGAAGACCTACAATGCCGTCGCCGATATCAGCAGGAGCTTCACCCTGCTGAACAGGGACAAGCCGACAGAAGCATTGCCCCAGGAGAAGCTTTTTCCGAAAAGCAGCTATCCCTTCGTCATAAGGGTCACCAGCGAGCATGACTATGATGCGGCGCAGAAAATAGCCGGTTTCCTGAGCCACCGCGGCCACACGGTCATTCTTTCAAAAATCAACAACCGCTACCGGATCTATATCGGCCCCTACCGGAGCAACGACGCCGCGGCCGAGGCGTTGAAAAAAATTGCCTCCTACCAGAAATATTCGCTTGCGGAAAATACCAGGATTATAAAAAGGTAACAACACCGTACGGACTATCTGTGTCATGCGTGCCTGCGCCGGGATGCCGGCGGGACATGACGCGCACCCGGAAGGCAGCGGGTACGGTTGACGGCGTGCCGCACATTAACGCGAAGGTAGCACATTGAAAAATAACGCCACGATACGAAACGCAACTTCAAGCGATATTGGCACCATTCATCAAATAATATCGACCTATTCCGAGGAAGGCATACTCCTTTCGAGAAGTCTCGATGACATCAGTCACAGCATCGATAATTTTTTTGTGGCTGAAATCGGCACCGTCAACGTGGGCGTCATCACGTTTTTCGATTACGGCGATCACCTCAAGGAAGTCAGGTCGCTCGCCGTGAACCCGAACTATCTCCGCCGCGGGATCGGATCGGCCCTTCTGCAGGCCCTCATCGCCCATCTCAGGGCAGCCAACACGCCCCGGATATTTGTCCTGACGTACACCCCCGCCTTCTTCGAGAGGAACGGCTTCACCGTGATCAACATGGACACCCTGCCGGAGAAAATCTGGAAAGACTGCGTTTTCTGCACCAAGCAGGACAACTGCACCGAGACCGCCCTGGAGTTTACGGCAGTATAACGGTCATCGGTCGGCCTTTCCCACGGTGCAGAACCCTTCGATGATTTTCCGCATGAGGTCCCGCTGCGCCGCAAGGCGCCCTTCCGACGATACCAGCCTGACATAGTGGCTGCTGGCGCCGTTGA
This sequence comes from uncultured Spirochaetota bacterium, assembly GCA_937872225.1. Classification (GTDB taxonomy): domain Bacteria; phylum Spirochaetota; class UBA4802; order UBA4802; family UBA5550; genus RBG-16-49-21. Next base: position 64,674 of record CALMRZ010000023.1, on the reverse strand, counting down.
GAAAAATCCCTTCGATTCCCCCGTATCGCGGCTCCGCGCTGTTGCGGAACGAGCAGATGTACCGGCGTTCATCCTGTTCCAGCACTACACGGGTCAAACCTTCATAACCGATGTTTCCCTTCCATTTATCCACCGCCGCGGCCAGGTTTTTATACGGGACCGCGAATTTTTCCGTATCAACGGCCATCATCATGTCGTAGGCATCCGCGTCCCTGCCGTCATCCCTCCCCCTGCCCGAAAGAATTCCGAAGAGGATGCCGGAATACCGGTATTCCAGCCGGGACCGGTCGACCTTCCGCAGCACCGCCACGCGGCCCGGGACCTTGAACGAATACAGCATCTGGTCATTGATGATTTCAATGCCGTCATCGCTTTGAAAAAGCATAAGCGACGCCGATTCGTTCATCGATGTGAACCGCGCGCCGTTGTTCTTGCTCATCTTCATGATGAGCTCCGTGGCCTTCACCTGGGCCTGGTATATCCTTTGATTATCACTTTTGAGGGCGCGGATAGACTTGAGTACCGACAGGGCTTCGACCGGGCGGTGTTCTTTTATGAGCTCAGTGCCGTATTCGAGGTAGTAATCGATGGCGCGGGCCGATACGGGCCGGTACCGGTATTTTTTCATGCTGGTAATGCGTATCTTCCCGCCCCGGTCGATAAAATAGGAATTCCCCTCGCGGTCCCTGAAGAATTTCCAGTCCGGCATCTGCGCCAGGAGAATCGTTTCGGCGGTAAGAAGAATCGTGATAAAGCAGCAGCGTCGCGCGTTCATGATCACAGGAGCAGGAAGAGTATTATTCCGCACACGATGATGAGGCCCACCACGACCGCGATGATATAGAAAATACGGTTATCAAGCTCTGACGCCTTTCCGGCGAAATCATCCTGGGGCTGGTCGATCATGAGCTTGACATTTTCTTCCTCGAAAATCTTCGCCAGCACCCCTTTGGCGACAAGGGCATACAGGATATACCCACCCTTTTCGAAGGGGACCTTTGCCTTGATCCTGCCGGTGATGGGCTGGCGGGCTCCCTCCGCGTCATAGGCGCCAAGAAGCCTCAGGATTTTTTCCGAGACCATGTCCTTTCCCGTCAGGATGACCCTGATCTTGTCACCGGAAATAAGGTCGTTCACGTTTTTCCCCTTCACGGGCGAGAGGACGGCGGTCCCCTCTATCACGAATTTTGCCTCGCTTTCGATCATGGTAATGCGCTCGTCCTCGGCGACAATCTCCTGTATGCCCTGCCCCTCCATACCCGGGATATCGATCCTGACCCCGGCCAGTTCCATCGCGAGGGAACTGGTCGGCTCCAGTTCGATCTGGCATTTCACCGTGCCGGCATTGAATGATTTCCCGATGATCTCGCTGACGGTTCTGGTCAGGTCATCCAGGTTGCGTTCCTGCACGTCGGGAAAAACGTCATAGCCAACGAACGAATCGATGAGAAAATAGGTGAAATTCTGGGAATCGACGATATCGCTGCTTTCCTTGAAGGCCTGGAGGTCCCTGGAGAGTGACTTCCAGTCGTCAAAAACCCGGGTTTTCTCGTAGAGTGAAGATTTTGATGACATGATGCATGTTACATTGGCAATGTACTCCTGAATGTAGTTGAAAAAAGCGAGAAACACCCCCGACACGCCTTTGTTCTCGACGAGGAATTTCCCTTTCACCACCATGACATCGAGGTACTGGCCCGAGGCCATCTCCTTGGCTTTGAGGATGTCCCCCCTGGTATATTTCATGGCCATGTCGACCTGCTTGGTCTTCTCTCCCAGTGAATCATATTGTTCGGTCATGTCATTGTTCCTGATTGCCGGATATAAATTTTTCTATTACTTCATAACGCTTCTGGGGGCTCATATTTAATATTTTTCTGATCCCCTGGGTCATCTTCAATTTATATTTAAGGCTTGTTTCCAGGGCGTAGATGCCGTCTTTTTTCAAGCTGTCCGTTATAACGACCCTGTCCGGGGGGATGTTCAGCTCGAGCATGGGACCCAGGACGGCTATCAGATTTTCGGGCGCAACATATTTAAGAAACTGCTTCGACGCTCCTATCTCAAGCCTCCGGAGGACCCGGTAATTCTTGTATCTTTCCGTCGTAATGGCATTGAAGTTCTTGGGATTGCCCGTCAGCTGCAGTATGACCGAATCATCCTCTTCGGATACAAGGACGCGCAAATAGGTGCAGCTGGCCTTGTGCGAGGACAGGAGTCCGTAGAGGCTGTCATCCTTCACTCTGGTCGCGTTTTTTGCCGATGGTTTCATTCCTGCTACGGTTCCCTTGCCTGACCGGACGCCTCCTGGCGCCGGGGCGTTATACCGGAAAATATACACCATTTTCCTGTTTCTTGACCGCCCGCATCGAGTCAAGATCTTCCATGGTTTTTCTCACCTCGTCCTTCGGCCGCCCCGTGAATTTCATGATATCATCCAGGGTGATCGACCTGTTCACCCTCAAAAATTCAACGACATCCCGTTCCTGATCCGACAGGGGTCCGATGAAGAACACATTATTCTGGCAGATGTTTTCGGTAATTACAACAATTTTTTTGTTTTTGTAGTTTGAATAGGAACGGAAGACAAGATCAATGTTCGTTTCAGCGATTGCCGAAATGTTCTTCAGCTTGATATAAAAGGCACGCTCCGCGCTTTTTGAATCGACAATCAGCTTTACTATCATCTCGTCGATAAACGAGGAATCTATGACCTTGATCCCGTCGAAATCAAGAACCAGTGTCTCGCCGTCGCCGATATTCTCCACGATGGCTTTGATCGCATTATACATGATCCGTCCCATATGCCTGGTAATCAGATCCGGCGATTTTATCTTTAGCTCTTCCGCTTTTTTCTTGATTGCGATGACCATGTGCGGTTGTTATCCCATTAATGATATTGATATCTGCGTGCCGTCAAAATGGCTCAGTTCATTTTTCTGGAAAATGACAGAAGCGCCGGCGCCTTTCCTGTGGTACAGGGTCGATACCGACGCGTTGCCCGATCTCAGGAATATGGAGCCCTTCAGTTTTTCAACGATGGCATTGACCTGGCAGAGACCGTATCCGAACTCCCTCTTGCTTGAAATGGGCGTCGTGAGGGCCAGTTCCATGAGGTGGGCGGGCGAATCATATGTGATATCGAAATTCTCAAAGCTCTTCTGAATCCCGATTCCCGAGTCCCCGATTGACAGCCTCACGATGTTTTCCTTTCCGATGGAATAGGTCTGCATCGCCAGGTATCCCGAATCCAGGCTGTGCTCATAGATGTTCTGGCATATCTCGGAGATGACGGTGACGAAATAATCGATTATGCGGTCAGTCAGCCAGTATTTCAATATATGGGCGGCCCGTTTCCTGAAAACGCCGACTATGCTTGAGATGACCTTTACGCTTTCCCGCTCCTTGTTCGGGATTTCCGTTATCTCGATTACCCGGTTGCTGAAAGAGCTCCTCTTGAGGAGCATCTTCTCGTTGAGCCGCTCCGTCACTTCGAATACGCCGGTCTTGAAGAAATCCATCCGGTGAAGATACTGGTGTATGTTGATAGGGATCCCTGAAAGTTTCAGCTTGTTGCCGCTTTTTCTCAGATAGTTTCTCCCCATAAGAAGCAGCGAGAGCATCGAATAGGGCTCGATGAAAGAAAGCCGGGAAAGATTCAAGTCCCTGACGTCGCCCAGGATCCTGTCCTGCAGATCTATCACGTATTCAAATTCATACTGGTCCTTGAAGCGGTTCGGCACTATGATAACATTGTCGTTCATGGGTCCCCGCGATTGCTTGATCCGGCCCCAGCACGGCCGCCCCGGTCGTGCTGATCGCCCGTTTCTATGATCGGTACGATAGACCTATACCTGAATTATTTCTTTCCGCCCCCTCGCGCCGCGCCGCGGCGCCCGGGCATTAAAATAGCGCGGTGACATAACCGCGCTGGTGGCGCTCACAAATAAAACGGCCGGGAACATCTGTCCCGGCCGTCGATTGTTTCTTTTGTGTATGCGGATCCTAGTACATGCCGCCCATGCCGCCCATGCCGCCCGGAGGCATCATCGGAGCTTTCTCTTCCTGTTTCTCGGTGATGAGGACCTCGGTGGTGCAGAGCATGCCGGCCACGGAGGCCGCGTTCTGCAGGGCAGACCTGACGACCTTCGCCGGGTCGATGATGCCCGCTTTGATCATGTCAACCCACTCGAGCTTGTTCGCGTCAAAGCTGATATTCTCTTTCTCGGTCTTTGCTTTCTCAACGATGACCGAGCCTTCCAGGCCCGCGTTGCACGCGATCATCCTCATCGGCTCCTCAATGGCCTTGGCGATGATGTTCGCCCCGATCTTTTCGTCGCCGCTGAGCTTGTCCGCGACCGCCCTGACGGCCTTCTGGGAGTTGATGAGCGTCTTTCCGCCGCCGGCCACGATGCCTTCTTCCACGGCCGCGCGGGTCGCTTCGAGGGCGTCCTCGACGCGGGCCTTCTTCTCTTTCAGTTCGATTTCAGTCGCGGCGCCCACGTTGATGACGGCCACGCCGCCGGCCAGTTTGGCCTTCCGCTCCTGCAGCTTCTCGATATCATAATCCGAGGTGGAATCCTCGATCTGCTTCTGTATCTGGGCGATGCGGCCTTTCACGTCCTTCTGAGAACCGGCGCCTTCGATGATGGTGGTGTTTTCCTTGTCGACGATGACCTTCTTGGCGCGGCCCAGCATCTGCATGGTGGCGTTCTCAAGCTTCATGCCGAGTTCCTCGGAGATAACCTGGCCGCCGGTGAGGATCGCGATGTCCTCGAGCATGGCCTTGCGTCGGTCGCCGAACCCCGGGGCCTTGACGGCCACGCAGGAAATGGTCTTGCGCAGGGTGTTGACCACGATGGTGGCCAGGGCCTCGCCCTCGACCTCTTCCGCGATGATCAGGAGGGGTTTGCCCGCCTGGGCGACTTTCTCCAGGATGGGGAGAAGGTCTTTCATGGTGGAGATCTTCTTGTCATGGATGAGGATGAACGCGTCATCGATGACGGCTTCCATGGTCTCGGGATTGGTCGCCATGTAGGGGGAAAGATATCCACGGTCAAACTGCATACCCTCGACCACTTCGAGGTGCGTCTCTATCGATTTGGCTTCCTCAACGGTGATGACGCCGTCACGGCCAACTTTGTCCATCGCGTCAGCGATCAGATTGCCGATCTCCTCGTCGTTGTTGGCTGAAATCGACGCCACCTGGGCGATTTCCTTTTTATCCACGATTTCCCGGGCCACGGAGGCGATATGGGAAACGGCTGCTTCAACCGCCTTGTCGATGCCGCGCTTCAGGTCCATCGGGTTCGCGCCGGCCGTTACGTTTTTCAGGCTTTCCTTGTATATGGCCGCCGCCAGAATCGTCGCGGTGGTGGTGCCGTCACCGGCCACGTCGTTCGTCTTGGTGGCGACTTCTTTGACCATCTGGGCGCCCATGTTCTCGAACTGGTCCTCGAGCTCAATTTCCTTCGCCACGGTGACACCGTCCTTCGTGACGGTGGGGGCACCAAACTTCTTGTCTATAACAACGTTTCTTCCTCTGGGCCCGAGGGTCACCTGGACGGCGTCAGCAAGCTTCTTGACACCCTCCAGTACGGACCGCCTTGCTTCTTCACTATACTGTAAAATCTTAGCCATTTTCGAGTCCTCTCTTTTTATTATTTGTTATGAATATTTCAATCCGTTACCTGTTACCGCTATTCGACCACCGCCAGGATGTCGCTTTCCGACAGGATCAGATAATCCTTGCCGCCATGCTTGACTTCCATGCCGCCGTACTTGCTGAAAAGGACCGTATCACCGACTTTCACGGTCATCGGAATAACATCCTTGCCGTCGCGCTTTCCTTGGCCGACAGCGATGATTTTTCCCTGGTGTGGTTTTTCCTTTGCCGTATCAGGCACATAGATGGAGCCGACTTTCTCGGCTTCCTCTTCCAGTAATTCAATGACGACACGATCGCCTATAGGTTTTAATGCCACTTCCTTCCTCCTTATGGACTAGATAATTATTTTTTTCCTCTGAAATAGAAGAAAAAATCTGCAAACTTGAAGTATCTTATCATCGTTTTATGTCTGCCCTGACTCACGCTTTATTCATTCCTACTTACCTTTCAGATAACTAGTATGAATAAAATTATTCAGGATAAATAAAACACTATGATAATTTATATATTTGAATAAAATAATTTTGTTCAAATGTTAGCACTCATTAAAAAGAGTGCTAACAATCTATTAATATATAGATTTTCACAATAAATCAAATTCATTTATAGCCGATTTTTGTCAATTATTAAAAATTATTTTAAAATAAAATAAAAAATCTCTGCTTTTTAAAAAGCATGATCTATGCATTAAATCTGCATAAAAAATTATCATTTTAAGAAATTATGTCTTATTAATAAATTTTTATGCTCAAAATGGGTATTCTACAGTGAATACAAACTTGTTGTTGCAGTGGACATGCGAATGATTTTTATTACCGCTCCGAGATTTTGGTGTACTGAAACTTTTTTTGATCATTATTCAATATACTACTTATTACCCGGTATTTTAGACTGGATTCGATGGAGAGGGGGGACAGAAAAACAATCCTTAAATCCTGTCCAAAAATGGTTCCATCAAACCATGAAAGAAGAAGGGAATTATGCTCTCAGGCCATATTGGTTATTGCCCGCCTGGTGCCGGGCCAAATCGGAATATGTATGTCGGATTGATCAAGGAGCATCAATGAGATCGGATTTGCCGCCTGTTTTCTCTACCAGTTTAATATCTTCAAGGACCATTGTTTTATCCACCGCCTTGCACATGTCATAGACCGTCAGCGCTGCAATGGAAACGGCGGTGAGCGCCTCCATCTCGGCGCCGGTCTTTCCCTCAAGGCGTATCTCGGACCGTATCCGCACCCCCCCGGCATCGTAATCAAGTTCTATGGTCACATCGATGAAAGACAGGGCCAGGGGATGGCACATGGGTATAAGCTCGGCGTTCCTCTTTGCGGCCATGATGCCGGCGATCTTGGCTATCTGGAAGAGATCCCCCTTGGGGAGGAGCCGCCGATCGACAAGATCCAGGGTGCTTTTCTGGAGCTTTACGAAACCCGTTGCTTTTGCCGTTCGCATGGTCGCCTTCTTGACCGATATGTCGACCATCACCGGGTTGCCGTCTTCAGAATAATGGGAGAATTCAGCCATCACGCCACCCTGTTCATTGCACCAGGTCCTTATATGCCGCACCGGACTTGATGGCCGTTGTGAGCTTCTGTGATTCCGATATATCACCGATCAGAATCAGCCCGACGATTCTATCATTGACGAAAAACAGCTTTTTGTAGCTTCCCTTCTCGTCATTTTTCGCCGCATGGACGCGGTACTCGCCATCCTTTCTTTCACTGCAGAAATCGCCGACCGAATAAACCCTCGTCCCGAAGGAATTGAGGATCGCCGGATAGACCTCATCCGCAAATACCGCCTCTTTACCGGCCGCGTTGGAACCGGCCACCTTCCCCTGTCTCATCGCGGGCATCCAGAGGGCGATGTTCTTGCCGTTGAACTCGGCAACGTCGCCGCAGGCGTAGATCCCGGGCACCGACGTTTCCATCCGCTCGTTGACGACCACGGCGCGGTTTACCCGTGCGCCGCAGCTGTGAGCCAGGTCCACGTTCGGCCGCACGCCGATGGAAAATATAACCATTCCTGCGGCCAGTTCCTCGCCGCTCGCCAGCCTCACCCCGGTGGCCGCGTCGCTCCCCGTGATGGCCTCCACCGACGCGCCGGTCAGGAGCTTTACGCTGGTCCGGGAGATGATTTCCTGCAGTATTGCGGAGCATTCAGTGTCCAGCTGGCGCGGCAGTATCCGGTCACCCACTTCAATGACCGTGACCGGTATGCCGTTCCGGGACAGGGAATAGGCGGCCTCCAGGCCCAGGAGCCCGCCGCCGATCACGATGGCGGGCACGTTTGCCTTTGCCCTTTCACGGACCGCCCGGGCATCGCCGAGGGTCCTGATGGAATAGACATTTTTTTTACCGATGGCTTCCTTGAGGGGAATAAAGGGGGAGCTTCCGTTGGCCAGGATGAGCCTGGCGTAGGGATGCTTTGCCCCGTCGGCGGTCTCTATTGTATGGGACGACGCGTCGACGGCGGCAATTTTCTCCCCGCGATTAAGAGTGATTCTTTTTTCTTCGTACCATTTTTCTGGATTCAGGTAGAAGTTTGATTTTTTTTCAACGGTTTCATCGCCGATATATTCGGTCAGGAACGGCCGGTAATACGGCAGATCGGTTTCCTCGGTGAACATTTCCACCGGGATATCATTGCTGACGCTCCGGATTTCCCGCGCCGCGGAAATTCCCGCTGATGAAGCCCCGACGATCACGATAGGTTCATTGCTCATTGACATGCATCTCCTTTCGCGGTAGTTTTCGTTTTCCTGCGCCTGATCAGCTTAATGGCATAGAACACCATGCCGATGACCGTGTACAAGGACATAAACCAGAAAATAGCCCATGCGCTGAAAAGGCCGATCCCGAGTATCGCCAGGATGATGGCCAGCACCAGGAAGGGCTTCCCGCCGATGCGGTATATGTCGGGAAAGACCTTGCTGTAATCGACACGGGACACCATCAGGAGGCTGATAACGACATAGATGGCTATGAAGACCTGCCAGGGGAAGGAAACCGTCAGCTTCAGCACCGACAGGAAGTCCGGAATTTCCAGTACGGGAACCAGGGCGATGAGGATCCCCGCGGCGGGGGATGGCAGACCGCAGAAACGCGTATGGTCGTCCTCCTCCGCGCCGATATTGAACCTCGCCAGTCGGTAGATGGCGCAGATCGGATAGATGAGGGCGATGAACATGCCGAAATCGATCATGGCCGCCCCGGACGGAAGCTTCGACAGGTAGGCCTGGTAGGCGATGACCGCCGGTGCTATGCCGTAGGCGATACCGTCCGCCAGGGAATCCAGCTGCACGCCCACCGGGCTCGCAACGTGCATGGCCCTGGCCACGGCGCCGTCAACAGCGTCAAAGAGGGTGCCCAGGAACACCATGATGCCGGCGACCGCCAGGGAACGGGCGTCGCCCCTGCTGGCCAGAATGATCGCGAAGAAGCCCATCGTCATGTTCGACATGGTGATCATGTTGGGGACGATGGACCTTTTCTGGACGATGAAATCGCCTATTGCCCTGCGCGTCTTTGCGGAACGCTGGCCGCGGGCGGCCTTTTTTTCACTGCGTGAAGCGCGGCGCTCCGCCCGTTTCGCGCTCCGCTTCTCTGAACGATTTGTTGCCATACGTGCTCCTGATTGTGGGGATGGTTACCGCCGCCTCCGCTGAACGGCGCAAAGGTATGCCCACGACGATCCGCCTGCTGCTAATATCATACAGACGGCATGAAACAGACACTGTCAATAAAAAAAATGGCGCGGGACACGGCTGCCACGACGGTACAGTCACCGGGCGGCCGATTTCAGGTACTCAAGAAGTTCGCGGTGTCCGCCGAATATCCTGTCCGCGCCGGAAAGGTAACGGCGCGGCAGCGTCGTCTCAAGGGCCACGCACGCGATACCGGCCGCCCGGGCGGCGCGTATGCCCATCGGGGCATTCTCAATGATCAGGGCCCGTTCCGGCCTGACGCCGAGGGCGTCGAGCGCCCTGAGGTACGGCTCCGGATCCGGCTTTCCCCTTGTCACATCCTCGGCGGCAATGACGACGTCAAAACGTGACAGGACTTCTGCCGGCAGGAGATGGTTGACCGACCTCTTCTGGGATCCGGTCACCAGGGCCGCCCGAATGCCCCTGCCGCGGATCCATGCCAGGATCTCCACGATATGGGGGAAGAGGCGGATCTCGCACTCCTCGAAGATGGCGTGTTTTTTCGCGATAAGATCGTGGAATTCGCTCTCGCCGGGGACCGGGCGCTCCTTCTCGATGAATATGTCCTCGACCGACTGCCTGCCCGACATCCCCTCGCGGCGGAAAATATCGATGTCATCAAGCTCAAGGCCGAATTCGCCGAGGACGCGCTTCCACGCGTCGGCATGGCTGGGCATGGAATCGACCACAACCCCGTCCATGTCGAACAGTATCGCGTCTATGGTCATATCCGTGTGCGGATGCCCGCCCTGGCGCGATGGCGCTCGATGGCCAGCTCGATGAGCCTGTCGATGAGGGCCGGGTACTCCAGGCCGGAATGGGCCCATAATTTTGGATACATGCTTATGCTGGTGAACCCCGGCAGGGTGTTGATCTCGTTCAGGAAGTACTCGCCGGTATTCTTATCGAGGAAGAAATCGACGCGGGCCATGCCCCCGCAACAGAGAATGCGGTATCCTTCGACAGCGGCGGCGCGGATGGATGCCGATACGGCGTCATCGATGGCGGCGGGTATCACCAGCTCGGCGCCGTCCGGATCGATGTACTTCGATTCATAGGAATAAAACTCATGGCGGGTCCTTACCTCGCCCGGCACTGAAGCCATGGGCTCATTGTTCCCGAGGACCGAGCACTCGATCTCGCGGGCATCGATCCCTTTCTCTATCAGGAGCTTCGTGTCGTATTGAAAGGCGAAATCGATCGCCCCGGCCAGCTCACCGTGGGCCTTCACTTTTTTCACGCCCACGGACGACCCGGTCCTCGCCGGTTTCACGAAGAGCGGCAGCGGTATATTTTCCTTTATGGCGTTCAGTATTGTTTCGGTGTCCCGGTCCCACTCGTCCTTGAAGATGGTCACCCAGGGGACCACGGGAATCCCGCCGTCCCGGAGAAGGCGCTTGGTCACGTCCTTGTCTATGCCGATGGAGGAACCTACGGAATCGGCCCCCACGTAGGGGACCATGGCCAGCTCCAGGAGGCCCTGCAGCGTGCCGTCCTCGCAGTACGTGCCGTGCACCGCGGGGAAGACAACGTCAACGGACACCTTCCTGTTACTGTCAGCGTCAAACAGGACCAGCCTGTTGCCGTCCTCAAAATGGTTTACGAACCAGTTTCCCTTCTTTTCAAGCTTCAGGATGCGGCCGAAATCCCTGTCGTCGACGATCACCGGGCTGTCCTGGACGTACCACCGCCCGTCGCGGTCAATGCCGATGGCGACAACATTGTATCGAGAAGGGTCCATTGCGGCCACGACGGACGCCGCGGAGCAGAGGGAGACATCGTGCTCGCCGGACCTCCCGCCGAAGAGGACGCCCACGGTGAGCATTATTTCTGCTCCGTTTCTATGAAGGCCTTGTGTATTACCTTTTGAGCAAGCTCCGCGTAGATATCGTCAATGACGCAGGAAATGCCGATTTCCGACGTCGAAATCATTTCAATGTTAATGTTCTGGTCCGACAGCATCTGGAATATCTTCCCGGCTACGCCGTAGGAAGAAAGCATGCCCACGCCGACGGCGGAAACGATGGCGATGTCCTGCTTTGACTCTATGGCGCTTGCTCCCAGTTCTTTCTTGAGTTCTTCCGACAGTTTCAGGGCCTTTTCAAGGTCGCTCTTAAGCACCGTGAAGGAGATGGAGGCCTTGTTGTCCTTGCCGGTCGACTGGACGATCATGTTGACGTACACCTTGTTCTGTCCCATGATGCTGAACAGGCGGGCCGCAATTCCCGGGCGGTCCGGTATATCTCGAATGGTGATCTTGGCTTCGTCCCGTTTTGCGGTAACACCGCTGATTACGTATTTCTCCATCATTTCCTCCTTGGGCATCACGACCGTGCCCTCTTCATAATTAAAACTTGACCGAACATGCAGCCGGATGTTGTATTTTTTCGAAAACTCGACCGAGCGGGAATGCAGCACCGCGGCGCCCAGGCGGGCAAGCTCGAGCATTTCATCGTAACTGATTTCCTTCAGCTTGAGGGGTTTTGATATGATCCGCGGGTCGGCGGTAAACACGCCGTCAACATCGGTATAAATCTCGCAATCTCGGGTACCCAGGACCGCCGCCAGCGCCGCCGCCGATGTGTCCGAACCGCCCCTGCCGAGTGTGGTGATGTTCTCCTCGCTGTCGATGCCCTGGAACCCGGCGACGATGACCACCTTGTTCTCCCTGAGGGACTTCATGATGCGGTCGGTCGATATGCTTTCTATCTTTGCCTTGCTGAAATTTCCGTCGGTAACGACCTTGATCTGCGAGCCCGTGTAGGATATGGCGTCGATCCCGATCTCATGGAGGGCCATGGCGAGGAGGGCGATCGATACCTGCTCGCCGGTGGAAAGGAGCATGTCCATTTCCCTGCTGTCAGGCTTTGTGGTTATGCTCTGTGACAGGGCGATGAGCTCATCCGTGGTCTTCCCCATCGCGGAAACCACGACAACGACCGATTGCCCCCTGTTGACGTAGCTCTTGATGCGCTCCGCGACGGCCTTGATCCTTTCAGGCGTTCCAACGCTGGTGCCGCCATACTTTTGAACGATGATTTTCAGGTCTGACATAGTAATTCCCCAACAGTTCATTGCGCGGCGCCGCAGGCACGCCGGTAACACCGCAGAGTCCGAAGTGTTAATCCTAAATAAAGACGTTGCCTGTTGAGGTCAATTAAATTAATACGGTGGAGGGTTTTTTTTCCTGTGGGACCCGGCCATCAGGGAACTGTCGCGGTCGAGCCGGGGCCGACCGTGACAGTGCCGAGAAGAGTGAACTCCGAGACATAGGTGCCGGATCCCGTATCATAATGATTGTAATACAGCTTGCCGTATTCAGGGGCCCTGTTGGCAACGTAAACATCGTAGGAGCCGGGCATGACATTTTCAATGGTGAAGGAGCCGCTGGACGGCACATACACAGCGAGTTGAGGAAGGACCATGCTGCGGATCCCGGTCTCTTTAGCGTACTTGTTCCATTCTTCCTTGAAGGTATCATAGGAATCGCAATAGGTGGTAAGTTCGGTACTGTCAGGATATACGAATGTTCCCTGGGGCACCAGCTTGTTCCATTCGTATTTATAGTTTTCATATTTAAGAAAATATTCAAGGGCACGGTTAATGCTGGTTCCCGTGTAATAGGACGGTTTTTTGGGCAAATTACATGGATTTAATCCCCGCAGCGTACCCATGGACTCGTCCCGGGCCGGTGTGGTTGTTACAGCATGATCGACGTAGGGATCAACATTGAGCGTGTAGCTCAATATACTGCTCCCTGCAGGAATCGCGATGACGTGTCTTCCCGCCGTTGCCGTGCCGCTGATCCTGCCGACAAGCTCGGGCACATAGGTGCGGGCAACGGTGAGGACATTGCCGCCGATGACCGAATCGCCTTTTTCAACGTCGTTGAGCCAGTCCGAAAGACCGTGGAAATGCTTGACCGTGTATGCGTTTGATGTTGTTGATTTCTGCTCATATTTTTTTATGAAATTCTTCACGACCATCCGTATCTCAAGGACGGTATAGCTGAATTTGCTGTTAAAAAACATCCCGGCGCCGCCGGTAAGAAGATCATTGATCGGAATAATCAGGGGGTATACTCGGTTAATTGACGCGCTGCTGATGAGCAGATCGTCGTAATATGAATGGATCTGGAGCGCGTTGAAATTGAAGGTCGGATATTCGCCTTCTTTATATACATCCCACACCACGGAAGGATACCAGCCGTCGTCCCGGGCCACATATGACTTGGCTCCGTCCAGAAGCATTTTTCTTATATACAGGGCGATGCAGGTATAGGCCTTTGAAGGCACATCATCATTTGAAAGAGGATAGCCCGTGCCGTTGAACATCGGGTCGCTGTCGCTCAAAGCGGAGGCAAAGGTCTGCCGGTAATTCGCGAACTTGTACGATTTTCCGCGCGTGTCCCAGAGCCGTATCTCGGAAAGATCGATCATAAAAACATTCGGAAGAGTGTCCTCGGTGGAATTGCATTCATACACGGAATCATCCTGCATTTGAGCGAGATATTCCGGTGTATAGGTATCGCACTTGTTTGTGACAGGATCCACATGGGCGCAGGCCGTGGGCATGCTCCACTCCATGGGGCTGTTCGACTCGTAGGTGCCTTTGAGGACCACGATGAGTTTTTTTGTCTTCAGATCGGTCAGGAGCGGGTCTTTGTTGCAGTTAACCGTACAAGCAAAGAGAAGAACAAGGATGACCACTGTTGATTGTTTCAATAATTTCATGCAAAACCTTTTATCAAGCCCGCGGCGCATCGTTACGTCAAACCGGATTTAAATATTGAAATAGAGCTGGATGCCGGTATTGATGACATGCCCGCCGCTCTGGGAGCCTTTTATATAGCCTTCATAAATATATATGTAATCAATGCGTAGCCCGATATTGACGATCCTCCCGGCAGGGAAGGAGACCTCAAAGCCGGCCATGAATATCGGATCCCATCCATTCTTGTTATCGGGCTTAACGGCAAGCCACCCGCCGCCCGCCCCGGCCTTAAACTGGAACCTGACAGGGAATTCAACGGGAATCTGGAACAGGATGTTCCCGTACACGGGCACGAACTGAAGGTCATTGACGCCTTTCGATTTGAACCTCTGGTATGAAGAGTCAATGCCAAACTTCAGGTACGGCCACGGGAACGTCAACCTGAAGAAGGCGCCGCCCCCGAGATTTGTCTCCACCCTTTTTGACAGATCACCGGCAGGAGTAACCGGACCAAACCATCCTCCGAATTGGGGCTTTGAAAAATAATCTTTCCGCTCCTGATACGCGAAAACATCGGAAAAGCTTGCCAGTATAGCAACTGCGGCAACCGCGCAATACAGAGATATTGTTTTCATAAATAATTATAATGAATTAGACTTTTACCCGGATCACCATTCACCGGTCACGCCTCATGGCAGTGGTGGAGATGAGTTACCGGGACACAGCCCGATATTTATTTGTAACACGAAATTTAATAATGTTACAGGAGACTCGTGTTAATAGATTATCCCTCGTTATTTATGTCAATAAAATAAATTATTGTTGGATTTCAAGGTCTTTGTTTTTCCGGTTTATGGCGGGAAAATGCCTAAAAGGCCGATTCCGATAAGGCAAGATCCGGCTCATAGAGCACCCTTACAAGATACAGCCCGTAGGGTGGAGCCGTGACCCCGCTGAAATCGCGGTCCTTTCTGGATACAATTTCAGCCAGGACCGAGGGCTCGGCTTTTTTTTTGTTCATTTCAACAATAGTCCCCACGATGATCCGGATCATATTATGGAGAAACGCATTACCCGTAATTTCAACGCATATCATGTCGCCGTTTCTCTGAACCGTGATGTCCGATATCCTCCTGACCGTGGTGATGTTTTTCGACTCTCGCTTCTTGCAGAATGACGAGAAATCCTTTTCACCGATCAGCTGGCGCGTAACGGTCGCCAGGTAATCGGCGTCCAGCCTTTCATGGACCCACATCGCGCGGTATATCATGAAGGGCGAACGCGAAGGATGGTTGTAGATTAAATACCGGTATGTTCTCTGAACCGCATCGAATCGCGCATGGAAACCGTCGTGGACCCGGTACGCGTTTTTTACGGAGATATCTTTCGGAAGTATCCCGTTGAGTCCTATGCAGACCCGCTGGAGCGATAGTGCGCTTCCCGTGTCGAAATGCACCACCTGCCCCAGGGCATGGACACCCGAATCGGTCCTTCCCGAGGCTATGGTGCGCGAGTGCTCCCGGGTAAGCACCGCGATCGCTTTCTCTATTTCCCCCTGTACTGTCCTGCCGCCGTTCTGGATCTGCCAGCCGTTATACTGCGTTCCGTCATACTCAACCTCTATGGCTATCCTTCTTGCTTCGGAAGATTTTCCCTGTTCCATTCTTCGATCATCTCATTAATTTTATCATAGAGGTCTTTTGTTTTATCAAGAAGTTCGGACGGTCTCGATTTGGATGTTTTCCCGGATCCGAAAAGGCGGCTCAGATATCGTTTGCATTTTTCAAAGTTCTCCATTTTCTTTGCCGGGTCGGGCTCTTTTGAGCCGACTTTCACCGTCAGCACCGCTGTGAGGTACAGTACGCCCTCGTATCCCCAGTTCTTGTCCGTGTCGGGACCCATGTTGCCGACGGCATCCACCGGCTCCCCGCCCGTCTGCATCAGGTCGAGAAGCTTGACATAGGACTGGTACGCCTTTTTGTAAAAAAACACGGCGATCTTCCCGTAAGGTGCATCGGGATTTTCCTTCGCCAGGTCGCTGAACAGCCACGCAGCCCGGATAGAGCAGAGGGCTATCTTAAACGTGGGGGCGACTTTCTTGTTCCGGTAGCCGTAGCTGTCCACCGCCAGCATGTAGGACGCGGCGCCTGTTTTAAGCTCCCGGTCCCCGTTAAAATCAATGCTGCCGAAGAACTTCTTTATCGCATTTTTACGGGCCGCAGTAAGCTCGCGCATTTTGTCAACTTCCGAATCGTCAAGGATTTCAAAATCCTTGGGGAAAGCCGAATAAAAACAGCTCGGACATACCGTCAACGCATAGGACAGGGGATAAACCTTACCGAACTTTTTGCTTACTTCGTAAAGTCTCCGCAACTCATCGGTCAATTTGCCGGCAATCAGCCTCCCCCCTCCCGAGAAAAGCTCTTCCCGGTGGAATTCAAACGAACAGACCGGGCAGACCGTCACATTCTTCTGGCGGTATGATATTTTAAGCTCTTTATCCATTATCATCTCCGATTTTCATGCTGATTGAGCATTGGCCTCAATTTCATATTTAATTAAAAAAAAATCAATAACCTTTTTTATTAATTTTCATCTCCCCCTGTTTTCATGAATGCGATACTTGCGGCGCGCTTCGGCTCACTTCCTTGACTCTATTGCCCGACCGGAAGGAAATTATCCCGGCGCCTCTCATTTACCCTTTGGGGCCAATTTTTGTTGGCGTTATCATTATAATAATAAAGATATACCAGCGGTTTGTCGAAAAATAAACCGGGAACATGTAAGTCCTTTAACTACTGATCCCTTATCTGGTGATTTTCCATTGCAATTAATTGCAATCTATACTTATCTTACAACAAGGAGCGTGGTGCAGAAATGAAAAAACATGTTGCCGCCCTCATAGTCCTCATCATGGTCACAGGCACCAGCGATTCATTCTCGATTTCGCCGATAGAAAAATCGTCCAGGGATTATGCCCTGACCCTGGAAGCTCTTCGCAACATGCGTATCATGGTTGAAAATTTTGGAGATGACGGACTGAAAAAAAAATATGCCGACATACGTCTGCAGTTCCAAGACGCCAGCGAAAGCTATTACGGTCAGGATTTCACCAGTTCAACATCCAAGTATAAAAAAGTCAAAATGGAAATGATATCCCTTCTCGGCCTCATCGATGACCTGTACCTGAAAAGGACCAAGGAAATTCTTGATTCCACGTCAAAGGACACCTTCGACTCCCTTATTGAAAACAGCAAGAACAGCGGCCTCGCCGCTTATTTCGCCCGTCCCTATGATCCCGTTAAAGACGTCAAGCCGTACGATTCGGATAAATATCATCTTTTCCATGACCGGGAGCGGATCAGCAGCTACCTGCGGGAAGGCTATAAAAAATATGAAGCCGCAAAAAAAATATACGAAGATCCGGAAATAGCCCTGTTGAGAAAAAAAACCACGCTGACTGTTAAAAACACCAATTACCTCATAAGCCGGTACATGGACGTGATATTCCTCTGCCGGCAGGCAAAAGAGTGCGGGATAGAGATCCACCGGGTAAAAAACATAAACGAGCTCGGCAAAAGCATGGTAAAATACAATGTGACCCATGGCTCGATCATACCCATATTCGACGACCGCATCCCTGAAAAATACAAGGTTGACGCCAATGACAACATGAGATTCATCCACGCAGTGGAAATGAAAAAGCTCGGCAAGAAACAGGGCTAACGTTCACGTCACTGCAGACAAGCAGAAAAAAAACGCCGGATCAATTGACCAGGCGTTTTTTTGTCATATATCGTTATTCTACTCTTTATTCTTCTTTGCTTTGGCTTCTTTAGGCTCCTTCTCTTTCTTTTCTTTTTTTGGTTCCTTCTTTTCTTTCTCTTTTTTTTCTTTCCTGTCTTCTTTGTCTTTAGCCTCGGCCTTCTTTTCGACGACCCTCTTATCAACAAGTTCGATGATGGACATCTCTGCGGCATCACCGGCCCTTTTGCCAAGAAGGTATATCCGGGTATATCCGCCCTTTCTATCCTTGTAGCGCGGCGCAATGTCTTCAAAGAGCTTCTTGATGATATCCCGGTCCTTAATGACCTTCATTACCTGGCGCTTATTATGGAGTTTCCTGTTCTCTTCCTTATCAGGAATGTCCATGTTCCTTTTGGCCCTGGTAATGAGACGCTCGGATATCCGCTTCAGTTCTTTCCCTTTTTCCTTGGTGGTTACTATCCGCTCATGCCTGAATAGTGACGTTACCATATTGCCGAACATCGCTTTCCGATGGGCATGGGTTCTTCCTAGTTGCTTTACGCCGTTTCTGTGCCTCATATAAGTCCTCGTTAATCCTTTAATCCCAAGCTTAAATGCAGCGATTCCAGTTTGGACTTGATCTCGTGCATAACAAGATCGCTGCAATGTTTTGACTTCTTCAATTCGTCTTCCGTTTTCTTCACCAGCTGTTCCAGGGTCGACACATCCTGGCTCTTCAGCGTATTGTACGACCTGACCGAAAGTTCAATTTCATCGATTGATTTTGCCAGGAGCGTCCGCATCTTCTCTATGTTTTCATCAACTTCTTCGATCTCGGCTTCCACTTCCTCTTCAAAATTGATGAAAATGGTCATGTGGTCTTTTATGATCTTTGCCGCGTGCGCGAGAGCGTCATCGGGGGTTATCGAACCATCGGTCCATATTTCCAGAATCAGCTTGTCAAAGTCGGTCCGCTGTCCCACCCGGGTATCTTCCACCTTAACGTTTACTTTCTTTATCGGCGAGAAAATCGAATCTATCGGGATGACGCCGACCGTTTCCGTATTGGATTTGTTCACTTCAGCCGGGACATAGCCGCGGCCGCGTTCGATCTGCACTTCCATGTCAATAACGGCGGAATCATTCAACGTCGCCACGGCCTGTTCGGGGTTCATCACCTCGATTTCGGGGTCTACGTTGAAATCGGCTCCGGTCATTTCGCCGGCGCCCGTTTTTTTTATGTGGAGAACCTTCTGCAGTTCACCGCTGTACTTGAACCGCAGTTTTTTCAAATTCAGAATGATCCTCGTCACATCCTCGAACACGCCGGGGATTGTGAAAAACTCATGGGGTACGCCTTCAATTTTTATCGCGGTAATCGCCGCGCCCTCTATCGAGGACAATAACACCCGTCTCAGAGAATTACCGATAGTTAAACCATAGCCCTTTTCAAACGGCTCAGCAACGAAACGACCATAATTCGGCTGTAACTCATCATGCTCGAACGTTATCTTACTTGGTCTTTTAAAGCCCTTGAGCAGGTTACGTGGGGCCATTTTCACCTCCATTTTCAGTACAAAACAAATAAGGGAACCTCAAAATTCTCCACGGATGTTCCCTTTGGGACCCAGCATTCGACGCCGGATGCGGTATCATCCCCGCATGCCTTCCGGCTCTTTCGTGTGCCCGGTAAACCAATTATTTCGAATAAAGCTCGACCACCAGCTGGTCATTGAAATTAGACGTCAGATCCTCCCGTACCGGCAGACGCACTATTTTCCCGCTTCTCTTTTCAAAATCAACTTCTATCCATCCGGGTATCGAGTCTATCGCCTTGGCCAGTTTGATGGAATCCTCGAGCATTACATTGCTCACGAATTTTTCCCTGATTGCTATAACTGCGCCTTCAACGACCCTGTACGACGGGATATCGACGATCCTGCCGTTGACCGTGACATGCTTGTGCTTGACCAGCTGACGGGCCTGGCTCCGTGATGACGAGAAACCCATCCTGAAAATCACGTTGTCCAGACGGCGTTCCAGCAGCGACATCATATTATCGCCCGTTACTCCCTTCATCCGAAGGGCGTCTGCAAACAACAGTCTGAACTGCTTTTCAAGAAGGCCGTAGCTTCTCCGAATACGCTGTTTTTCGCGAAGCTGGACCGCGTAGTCGGACAATTTCGCGCGCCTTTTCCTCGGAGGTCCCGGAGGATATTTTTTCTTCCCCTTGATCGGACATTTGTCGGTAAGGCACCGCTGGCCTTTCAACATGAGCGGCGTCATTTCACGCCGGCATAATTTGCACCGTGGACCGGTATATCTTCCCATACTGCATCACTCCATTATACTCTTCTTCTCTTTTTAGGCCTGCACCCGTTATGCGGAACCGGAGTCACATCCTTTATCTTGGTTATATTGAGGCCGGACTGAAACAGGGAACGGACAGCGGCTTCCCTTCCAATTCCCGGGCCCTTGACGAACACTTCAACATTCTGCAGACCGGCGTTCGTTATGGCATTCTGGGCCGCGGTCTTGGCGGCCATCTGAGCCGCGAAAGGAGTCGATTTCCGTGAACCTTTAAATCCCTCGCCGCCGGCAGACGCCCACGAAATAACGTTCCCCTGCATATCGGTCAGGGTTATGATGGTATTGTTATAGGTGGCCTGCACAAAGGCCTTGCCTATAGGAATAACCCTTTTTTCTTTTTTCCGTGTTTTAACTCTTTTCCCTTTCACCGCTTACTCCTTACTTGGCTTGAGTTTTCTTCTTGCCGCCGACGGGCGCTCCGCGCTTGCCTTTTCTCGTCCGTGCGTTATTTTTTGTATTCTGGCCCCGCACCGGCAGGCCCCTCCGGTGGCGGACACCGCGGTAACAGCCGATATCCATCAGCCGTTTGATATTCATGGCGACTTCCGTCCTCAGGTCACCTTCAACCTTCGTCACTTTTTCAATGGTTTTCCTGATATCATTGATCTCTTCATCGGCGAGATCCTTGACCCTCTTGTCGGGATCGACCTTGGCTTCCGCCAGAATATTTTTGGATGTTGTCAAACCAATGCCGTAGATATAGGTCAGTGCGACTTCTATTCTTTTATTGTTTGGTAAATCAACGCCAGCTATACGTGCCATACATTCCTCTTGATACCATTACATTATTTTTTTTTTACGGTCCTCACCTTCTGGCGCTGTTTGTGCCTCGGGTTCGTGCATATGACCCGCACCACGCCATGCCGCTTGATGACCTTGCAATCGTTGCATATTTTTCTAACCGATACTCTCACTTTCATCACGCACCTCTTTTAAACGGCTCCCTTTCTCTTCAACGCCCGATCCGGTTTATCAATTCTTCGAGCGGTATATAATCCTTCCCCGGCTCAAGTCATAGGGAGATAATTCAACCGTGACCTTGTCACCCGCCAGGATTCGTATGTAATGCATTCTCATTTTTCCGGATATATGCGCCAGAACAACATGTCCATTGTCCAATTTCACTCTGAACATCGCATTGGGCAGCGGCTCAACTACAACGCCTTCGACTTCAATAGGTTCTTCTTTTGCCATATAACCACGTACTATCCAGTATAGTGCTCCCTGTATTAATGGCGGCCCTTCATGCGAGCGCCCTTCATGAATCCATCATAGTGCCTCATCAGGAGCTGGGATTCGATCTGCTGCAGCGTATCCAGCGCAACGCCCACGATAATAAGGAGCGATGTTCCGCCGAACAGGTGCGCCATTTCGACTGATACCTGCTCCGGCCAGATGCTCAAAATCAAATCCGGGATGATGGCAATGAATGCCAGGAAAATGGACCCCGATAGATTGATCTTGTTCAGGATATTCATTATGTAATCGGCCGTGTTCTGGCCCGGCCTGATGCCGGGGATAAACCCGCCGTACTTTTTCAGATTATCGGCGATTTCCGTCGGGTTGAACCGTATTGCCGTATAAAAAAAACAGAAAAATATAATAAGACCGCTGTACAATACCATGTACGGGATCTGCCCCGGTGAAAGCCAGAATTGCAGCTTGTTCAGTATCCCCGAACTGGTACCGCCGATCATATGAATCATCTGCGTCGGGAATGTTATGATTGCCGCCGCAAAAATGATCGGGATTACGCCGGCCGCGTTGACGCGGAGCGGTATGTACTGGGCGCTGCGCTGTACGGTTCCCCGGCTCGTCTGCTTTTTGCCATACTGGACCGGGATCCTCCGCTGCCCCAGGGTGAGCAATATCGACGCCGCAACGACCGCGAGGAAGAGACCTATGAGAATGATGCCGATGATCGGATCCCCGGAATCACCGATCTTTTTCATGGTCGCGGCAAAAGCCTGGGGAGCCCTGACAACGATACCGGCCATGATAATGAGGGAAATACCGTTGCCGATGCCGCGTTCAGTTATGATATCGCCGAGCCAGACCAGCACCATGGTGCCGGTCGTAATGGTCGCCACTGCTATAATGATAAAAAATATGCCTGCGTCTTCCGGTACGACCGATCCGCCCGTTGTCGTCCTCATGCTCTTCATCCAGAAGGTAAGGCCGAAGGACTGCGCCGCGCAGAGAAACACGGTGCCGTACCGGGTATACTGCGTTATCTTCTTCTGCCCCTCATGTCCCTCTTTCGCAAGACGCTCCAGGGCGGGGAAGACCACTTTCAACAGGTCAATGATAATCGACGATGAAATGTAGGGCATGATCCCGAGTGCAAATATGGTGAAGCGCTTAAAGGCGCCGCCCGAAAAGAGATCGATGAAATCAAGCATTCCGCCAGCGCTCTGTGCCTGGGTGAAATACTGCGACAGGGCGTCAACATTGATTCCCGGTATGGGAATATGCGCGCCGATCCGATAGACCACCAGTATGACCAGGGTGAATAATATCCGCTTCCTCAAATCGGGTATCTTAAATATGTTTACGACAACGTTGGACATTATTTACCTTGAACTATTCCTGTGAACATGTATCATCAATTGTCTTCATTTTCCGTTTTTGCACGGAGATTCGCTTCCCCACCGGCATTTTTAATTTTTTCCATGGCCGATCCGGAAAAAGAATCAGCGGTCACTTTGACGGCTCTGGTAATATCCCCTTTACCGAGGACCTTCACCAGCCTGTCAACACGGGTGATGGCGCCTTGCTGTTTCAAGACCTCAGGGTTTATTTCCGATAGTCCCAGTTTCTCGATAAGTGCAATGTTGACCACCTGGTACTCTTTCTTGGTGTAATTGGCAAATCCTCGCTTGGGTATGCGGCGCTGCAGCGGCATCTGGCCGCCCTCAAACCATGCCCGGCGTTTCCTGCCCGCCCTGCCGAGCTGGCCATCATGGCCCTTGCCGCTCTGGCTGCCGTGGCCGCTGCTGTTCCCTCGGCCGACCCTTTTTCTGCGCTTTATGCAATCAGGCTTCTTAAGCGAATATATTCCTTCCATAATGCCGTCTCTCTACTGATCAATATGTTTTACGCTAACCAGATGACTTACCTTGTCGATCATGCCCCTGACGACAGCATTGTCATCATGGACGCGCTCAGCCGATATCCTGCGCAGGCCAAGGGCCCTGAGGGTAGCCTTCTGTTTCGGCAACGTACCGATGCTGCTTTTTATCTGCTTGACTAACAGTTTTTTTGCCATATTCTCACCCAACTATTCCCATAACTTGTTCAGTGGCACGTCACGCAGCTTGGCCGCTTCCTCGAAGCTCCGCAGCTGCAGCAGCCCGTCAAGGGTCGCCTTCACCAGGTTGACCGGGTTTCTGGACCCCTGCGCCTTTGAAAGCACATCGCTTATGCCGGCACGCTCGAGAACCGCCCTGACGGAGGCTCCGGCGATAATGCCGGTACCGGGTGCCGCCGGCTTAAGAATGACCTTGGCGGACTTGAATTTGCCGATAACCTGGTGGGGTATCGTGTTTTTGTGCACGTTAACCCTGAATATATTCTTCTTTGCGTCTTCTTTGCTTTTGTCAATCGCGTCAGGAACCTCGTTCGCCTTGCCGAAACCGATCCCGACATGGCCCTTACCGTCGCCTATTACCGCAAGCGCATTGAACGAAAAGCGCCGGCCGCCCTTGACGACCTTGGCAACCCGGTTGATGGTGACTATTTTTTCCGCAAGCTCCAATTCCGCGGGAGATGTTTTCTTTCTTTTCAGTTTCATTGTCGCGTCTCCTAGAACTCGAGGCCGCTTTCGCGTGCCGCGTCGGCAAAGGCTTTCACCCTGCCATGATATATATAACCGTTTCTGTCAAAGACAACTTTCTTGATGCCTGCCTTCACGGCCCTTTCAGCCAGCATTTTCCCGAGGGTTTTCGCCCCTTCCATGTTGGCCTTGTTCTTCATGGCGGGAAAATCCTTGGACAGGGTGGACAGGGCGATAACGGTATGCTGTTTCTGATCATCGATTATCTGCGCGTATAAGTTATTATTATACTTGCTGATGCACAGACGCAGCACGTCCTTGTTGGTGCTTATTTTTTTCTTGATTATGAATCTTCTTCTGGTGATCCGTTTCTTTTTTAATGCGATCTTATCCATTGCTATTTACCTGTCTTGCCTGCTTTTTTCCTTACACGCTCGTCCTTGTAGCGGATTCCCTTGCCCTTGTACGGTTCAGGCGGACGGAGCATGCGGATATTGGCCGCAACCTGGCCGACCTCCTGCTTGTTGGCGCCCTTGATCTTGAACTTGGTGGCTTCCTGCACTTCAATGGTAATGCCAGCGGGCGGGGAGAACACTATCGGATGAGAGTATCCCAGTTGGAACTGGACATCCTTTGCCTGCTGGGTGACCCGGTATCCGACCCCGACAATCTCCATGTCCTTCTCAAATCCCTGAGATACCCCGGTGACCATGTTGCTCAAGAGAGACCGCACCAGACCCGATGCTGCGGCTATCTTTTTATCTTCTTTCGCATTCTTCGCAGTGATAGAAATGACATTATCCTTGACTTCCAGGTCGACGCCTTCCATAAGGGTGAGCTTGTCTTCGCCCAGGGGGCCCTTGACCGTTATGGTCCTGTCCTTATAATCTACTGTTACACCGTTCGGTATTACAACCGGTTTCCTCGCTACTCGTGACATTGCCGCTACTATCCTATTATGATATTTCGCACAAAATTTCCCCGCCTACATTCATCTTCTTCGCGGTTTTATTGGTTATGATTCCCTTGGACGTTGATATGATCCAGATTCCGATATTGTTATAGATCGGGGCAAGTTCCTCCGCCTTGACATAGACCCTGCGGCCGGGCTTGCTGACTCGCGTCAGGTTCAGTATTGCCGGCTGATTTTCTTCGCTGTATTTCAGGTATATGCGCAGAATCTTCTGACGATTGTCGTCATTCAGCTTGAAGTTCTTTATAAAACCTTCGTCCTTCAATATCTTAGCAATGGATACCTTCATCTTGGACGACGGGACATCGACGATCAGATGCCCGGCCTTGACGGCGTTCCGTATCCTCGTCAACATATCTGCAATGGGGTCTGTAATAGCACTCATGTGTTCTTATCCTGAACGATTAATTTTTTACCACGATGATTTCACAACGCCGGGTATTTTCCCCTGGCTCGCCAGTTTCCTGAAGCAAATCCTGCACATTTCAAACCTTCTCAGGTAACCGCGGGGCCTTCCGCAAATTTTACACCTGTTGTGCCACCGCACCTTGTATTTGGGACCGATTTCCTGTTTTGCCCATAAGCTCGTTCGTGCCACGGTTGTATCTCCTATGATCTAAAAGGCATTTTAAATTCATCCAACAGCGCCTTTGCGACTTCTTTCTTCTTCGCTGTTGTCACGATGGTAATGTTGATGCCATGTATTTTTTCGACCTTGTCGAAATCAATTTCAGGGAAAATGATCTGTTCCATGACAGAAAAGTTATAGTTTCCGAAATTGTCGAAGGACTTCGGCGACAGTCCCTTAAAGTCGCGCACGCGGGGAAGGGCCACGTTGATGAGACGATCGAGGAATTCATACATCCGGTCGCCGCGCAGCGTCACGCGGGCCCCCACGTCCATGCCGTCCCTGATCTTGAAGTTGGCGATGGATTTCTTGGAAAGGGTTTTCACCGCGCGCTGACCCGTGATATTGGTCAATTCCTCAACCACGGCCTTCATGCCGTTCGGGTTCGCATGTCCGTCGCCCATGCCCACGTTGAGCACTATTTTTTCCAGCTTCGGAACCTGCATGATGGACGTGAACTTGAAGTTGTCCATCAGCTTCTTCTTTATATTCTTCTCGTATTCTTCTCTCAGTCTTGCAGCCATCGCTACTGTCCTTTTCAATTCAAATGTAGTACTAATCCAGGCTCTTTCCGCACTTCTTGCAGACCCGCACCCTGGTCTTATCCTTGAACTGGATGCCGATGCGGACGCCCTTTTTGCATTTATCGCAGAAGATCATGACATTGGATATATCAACGGGGAATTCCATGTTCACGACCCCGCCCTTCGGCTGTTCCGGCCCCGGTTTAAGATACTTCTTTCTTTTATTGATTCCCTCGACAATGATCTTCCCGGTCTTCGTTCCGACCTTCAGCACCTTTCCGCGCCTTCCGCGGTCGGTACCGGCGGTCACGACTACATTGTCATTCTTTTTTATCCGGGTTGTAGTTATTTTCTGCTTCATAAATATCACCTTTCTAAAGAACCTCTGGAGCCAGGGAGACGATTTTGAGGAAGTTTTTGTCGCGCAGCTCCCGCGCAACCGGCCCGAATATACGCGAACCGCGGGGTTCGTTCTTGTTGTCGATTATAGCTACAGCGTTGTCGTCAAACCTGATGTATGAGCCGTCCTTGCGGCGCACCGGGGCCGTCGTGCGCACTACCACCGCCCTTAAAACGGCCTTGCCGTGCACCTTCTTGCCCATCGAGTCCTTGAGTCCGTATGACGGCTGCGAGTCCTTCACGGCAACGACGATGATGTCGCCGACCGTGGCGTACCGGCGTCTCGTACCGCCCAGCACCTTGATGCACTGGACCCGCTTCACGCCGCTGTTATCAGCAACTTCCAGCATTGTTTGAACTTGAATCATCGCTCTTCCTCTATTTGGCTTTTTCTACGATTTCAACTAAACGGTATCTCTTTTCTTTTGACAGCGGCCTTGTTTCCTCAATCTTAACGATATCGCCGACGGTGCACTCATTCTTCTCGTCATGGCTCTTGAGCCGTTTCGTCCGGTGGACCGATTTCTTATATAGCGAATGCATGACAAGGTCTTCTATCTCGATGACGACCGTCTTGTCCATTTTATTGCTCACTACCTTTCCAATTAACTGTTTTCTGTTCTTTGCCATGGTTCGACCATTTCCTTCGTATGGTTATCGGGACGCCTTTTTTTGTCTGATGCCAAGGGCATATTCCTTCTTGAGGGTCAATACTCTGGCTATATGCTTTTTAAGTTCCTTGATTTTCTTCGGATTTTCAACCTTGCTGGTAACGGCTTTAAACCGCTCCTTCCGAAGCATTTCCTTCGATTCATTGAGGCTTCGATTCAGTTCCTCAATCGTCAGTTCTTCCAGTTTCCCTTTCATGAATCAATCCTCGCGCCTGCTATTCGTTTATTTTCACGATCTTCGTTTTCAGCGGAAGCTTGAACGCGGCGTTCAGAAGCGCTTCCTTTGCCAAGACATCGTCGATACCGGCTATCTCAAAGAGTATCTTGCCGGGTTTGACCCTGGCCACGAAACCCTCGGGGTTCCCCTTGCCTTTCCCCATCCGGGTTTCAGCGGGCTTCTTGGTGAAGGGACGATCCGGGAATATCCTGATCCAGAGCTTTCCGCCCCGTTTGACCTTCCTGGTTATCGCGACCCGGGCTGCCTCTATCTGCCGCGCGGTAATTTCGCCGGGCTCCATGACTTTCAGCCCGATCTCACCGAAGGCTATCGTGGAACCGCGATGGGCGGCCCCGCGCATGTTCCCGCGCTGCACTTTCCTGAATCTCTGTCTTTTCGGCATTAACATGGCAGCTATCCCTTACTCACTTTGTTTTCCGTTTTACGGTGTATTTATCTTCTTCATCTTCGGCGTCTTTCGTCAGCACGTCGCCGTTGTATATCCAGACCTTTACGCCGATCAGACCGAACGTGGTCAAGGCCTCGGCAAACCCATAATCTATATCGGCCCTCAAGGTATGAAGGGGAATCCTTCCTTCCTTGTAGGCTTCCTGGCGGGCCATCTCAGCATTGTTCAGGCGTCCGGAACAGACCACTTTGATCCCCAGGGCGCCGGTCCTCATGGCATTGGTGATGGCCTGTTTGACGGCCCTCCGGTACGGGAAACGTCCCTCGACCTGCTGGGCAATCTGCTGGGCTATGAGGCTCGCGTTCTTTTCAGGTTTCTTCACCTCGATGATGTTTATATAGACATTTTTCGACGCAATCTTCTGGAGCTTCTCTTTCAGGGCCTCTATGTCAGAGCCCTTTTTCCCGATGAGGACGCCGGGACGCGATGCGTGGATGTTCACGTTCACCCTGTCCGGGAACCGGTCAATGGCCACTCTGGATATACCCGCCGACTTCTTTTCCTTCTCGACAAATTCCTTTATAGCAAGGTCCTCGTGAAGATATTTCGCGTAATTCTTTTTATCTTCGTACCAGATGGAGTCCCACGTTCTGTTTACTCCCACCCTCAGTCCTATTGGATTAACCTTTTGACCCATACATGGATACCTTTATTATTTAATTTTCATCCGATAACACGATCAGGATACTGCTTGTTCTCTTCTTTATGCGGTTCGCCCGGCCGCGGGCCCGGGGACGGAACCTCTTCATGGTGGGACCGACATCCACGACTATCTTCTTCACATACAGGTCCTTGTCCATGACGTCAGGCTTCTTATACTTGGCGTTCGCGCCGGCCGAATAGATCGTCTTCAGTATGAGCCGGGCCGATTTCTGCGGCATCGCCTTAAGAATTTCAATCGCATACAGGAGCTCTTCGCCCCGCACCTCGTTGGCGACAAGCCTCGCTTTTGAGGCGGAAATCCTGTTAAATTTCGAAAAAGCTTGCGCTTCCATTGCTACTTCCTCTTGGCAATTTTATCATCTTTGGTTCTGTGGCCCCGGTAGGTCCTTGTCGGCGCGAACTCACCAAGCTTGTGGCCAATCATGTTTTCCGTGACATACACCGGAATGAAGTTTTTTCCATTGTGGACCATCAGCGTATGGCCGATCATTTCGGGGAAAATCGTCGATCTGCGCGACCATGTCTTGATAGCCTTCTTTTGATTTGAGGAGTTCATGTCCTCAATCTTTTTGAACAACTTGATGTCAACGTATGGACCTTTTTTAACTGACCGAGCCATTACTTCTTCCTTCGATTTACAATATATTTATCGCTGATTTTGTATTTCTTCCTCGTTTTGTATCCCTTGCTGGGAACGCCCGTCGGCGAACAGGGGTGCCGCCCTCCCGATGATTTTCCTTCGCCGCCGCCCAGGGGATGGTCGATCGGGTTCATGGCAACGCCGCGGACCTTGGGTCTCTTGTTCATCCACCGGGACCTGCCGGCCTTGCCGATGCTCACCAGGCCGAAGTCCTTGTTGCCGACTTCGCCGATGGTCGCATAGCATTCCTGGTGTATTTTCCGGATTTCACCCGAGGGGAGCTTGATCAGGCAGTAGGAGCCTTCCTTCGCCGTGATAACGGCCGAAGCGCCGGCCGATCGGACCAGCTGGCCGCCCTTCCCGCGGCTCATTTCAATATTGAATATATTGGTGCCCAGGGGTATGTTTTTCAGGGGAAGAGCGTTCCCCACTTTAATCTCCGCGTTTTCGCCGGACAGGATCGTATCCCCCACCTTGAGGGTATCGGGAGCGACGATATATCGTTTTTCGCCGTCAATATAGGTTATAAGCGCTATATTGGCCGAACGGTTGGGATCATATTCGATCGTATCCACGCGGCCCGTTATCCCGAATTTATCCCGCCTGAAATCTATGACGCGGTACCGACGCTTGTGTCCGCCGCCGCGGCGCCGCACGGAAATGTGACCCTTGTTGCCGCGGCCGGCATTTTCCTTTTTGCCCTTGGTCAGGGGCTTGTACGGTTCGGTCTCCGTTATTTCGGAGAAATCGAGCACTGTTTTGTATCGCGTTGTCTGCGTTATCGGTCTAAATTTTTTCAGTCCCATGTCTGGTTCCTCTTCAACCTGGTAATCCGGATGCTACCGGCCCTTATTGCGCTTCAAAGAGTTCGATCTTTTCGCCCGGCTTGAGCGTAACGATCGCCTTTTTCCACGCGCTCCTTCTTCCGGTCCGGAAGCGAAGCCGCCGGTTTTTACCGCGTACGGTCAGCACATTCACCTTCTCCGCCTGGACGCCGAAGAGTTCCTTAACGGCGTGCGATACCATGAGCTTGTTGGCCTTCATGGATACCCGGAAAACATACTTGTTTATTCCCATCAGCTCGGTTGTTTTTTCCGATATAACCGGCTTTAAAATGACATCATTCGCATTCATTACTTGCCGCCCTCGGCATATCGTTCATTCAGCTTCAGCACCGCGCTCTCCGTGATGATGAGCTCTTTTGAATAAAAGATATCCTTGCTTGATATTCTGTTTACGTTATTGTAAGTCAGCCACGGTATATTCTTCACTGACCGTTTCAGCATGGAATCATCGCTGTCGGCGATAATGGTCCCTTTCGATATGGCCAGGGCCTTGCCGATCTTGGCGACTTCCTTAGTTTTCCCGTTAACTTTAAAGTCCTCAACCACCTTGATGCTGCCCTGCCTGGCCTTGAGGGAGAAGAGTGCGCGGTACGCGGACCGTTTGAGGGTGCGCGGAAGGTCTATCCGGTAACTGCGCGGAACCGGCCCGAAAACCGTTCCACCGCCCTTCCAGATGGGTGATCTGCTCGACCCCGCGCGGGCCCTGCCCGTCCCTTTCTGGCGCCACGGCTTCACGCCGCCGCCGCTTACTTCCGAACGGCCCTTCGTCTTGTGGGTTCCCTGACGCAGATTGGCGTTAGCGGATTTTATGAGTTCATATATTAAAATATCGTTTACTTCAGAGCTGAAAACGCTGTCGGACAGCTCAACCGAGCCTACCACCTTGCCGTCTATGGAATATTTATCAACTTTCATCGCCAGCCTACCTATCGTTCGCAAACAGTGATCAATGTATTTTTTCTGCCCGGCACTGCCCCGGAAATGAGCACTATGTTCTTGTCTTCAAAGACCTTGACTATCTTCAGGTTTTTCACCGTTACGGTGCGGTATCCCATTCTGCCCGGCATCCGCTGCCCCCTCCAGACCTCGCTCGGATACGCGCAGGCTCCAATGGACCCCGGAGCGCGATGGAAGGTGGAACCGTGGGTTTCGCGGCCGCCATGGAAGCCATGCCGCTTGACAACGCCGGCGAATCCTTTTCCTTTCGATATTCCGGTTACGTTGACCACCGTGTTCTCGGCAAATATCGAGCACGTGATCTCGCTGCCGACATCAAGGGTTTCGTCGAACACCGCCACCTCGCCGAAAATCTTGAGAGGCCGGATGTTTTTCTTTTTAAGATCGGAAAGAATCGGCTTCGTGACTCGCTGTTCCTTTGCATCGGAGAAGCCCAGCTTCAATGCCGCGTATCCGTCTTTCTCGACGTTTTTTTTCTGCACGACCACGCAGGGACCGAGTTCGCACACGGTAACAGGGACCGTCGTGCCGTCCTCATGTATGAATTGGGTCATCCCGATTTTTTTGCCAATAAGCGCCTTTTTCATCACTCATTCCTATCCAAAAATATTAGATGATAAGGATACTAAGATAAAGAACTATGCAAGGTCAGGATTTAATATCAACCGAAACACCGGCAGGCAGCTCCAGTTTCATCAGAGCCTCGACCGTATCAGAATTCGGATCAATGATGTCAATCAAACGCTTGTGTGTACGAATCTCAAACTGCTCGCGCGACTTCTTATTGACGTGCGGCGACTTGAGAACGCAGAACTTTTCGATCTTTGTCGGCAACGGTATCGGACCTGCGACCTTGGCGCCGCTCCGGTTTGTCGTCGCGACGATCTTCTCGGCAGACTGATCCAGCAACTTTGCGTCAAATGATCTTAGCTTTACCCTTATACGTTGTCCAGTAGACTTTGCCACTTTCATTACCTGAAATAATTTTTATATCATGAAAATACACAGGTCAGACCATCAGTGTGATGGTCTGACCATAAAGTACTATATTCACATCCTCGGCAGAATATGTTACTCTATAACCTTCGTAACAACCCCTGCACCAACCGTCCTGCCGCCTTCACGGATAGCGAAGCGGAGTTCCTCTTCCATGGCGACCGGGGTGATGAGCTCGACCACCATGTCGATATCGTCGCCGGGCATGACCATCTCGACTCCGGCCGGGAGGGTCACGATGCCGGTAACGTCAGTTGTCCTGAAGTAGAACTGCGGACGGTAGTTCCCGAAGAACGGAGTGTGACGACCGCCCTCTTCCTTCTTGAGAACGTAGACCTTGCCGTTGAATTTCTTGTGCGGCGTGATTGAACCGGGTTTCGCGAGAACCTGCCCGCGCATAACCTCGTCTTTGCCGGTGCCGCGGAGGAGGCAGCCGACGTTGTCACCGGCCTGGCCTTCATCAAGGATCTTCCGGAACATCTCAACACCGGTGCACACCGTCTTTTTGGTCTCGGTGAAGCCGATGATCTCGACTTCGTCGCCGGTATGAACAACGCCCCTCTCAATCCTTCCGGTAACAACGGTACCGCGGCCGGTAATCGAGAAAACGTCTTCGATCGGCATCAGGAAGGGTTTGTCGGTGGCGCGCTTAGGCTCGGGAATATACTCGTCCATGGCTTCGGCAAGCTTGATGACTGTGGCGAACCACTCGCCGTCTGTCTTTTTCGCATCTGCTTCCTCGAGCGCCTTGAGGGCGGAACCGGGAATGATGGGAACTTCGTCGCCGGGAAATTCATACTTGGTGAGGAGCTCGCGGATTTCCATCTCGACCAGTTCGATCATCTCGTCCCGCTCGGACTTGTCTATCATGTCAACTTTATTAAGGAAGACCAGCATGTAGGGGACGTTTACCTGGTGGGCCAGGAGAACGTGTTCCTTGGTTTGCGGCATCGCGCCGTCGCCGGCGGCAACGACGAGAATGGCGGCGTCCATCTGGGCGGCGCCGGTGATCATGTTTTTGATATAGTCGGCATGGCCCGGGCAGTCAACGTGCGCATAGTGCTGCTTGGGCGTTTCATATTCCTGGTGTGACGTCGCAATCGTTATACCCCGGGCCTTTTCTTCCGGAGCATTGTCAATCTGATCAAATTCAACAGGCTTGCCAAGACCATATTTCAGAAACAGGCATTTCGTAATAGCCGATGTCAGTGTTGTCTTGCCATGATCGATGTGACCAATCGTGCCAACGTTAACGTGAGGTTTGGTCCGTTGAAATTTTTCTTTACCCATTGGATTTCACTCCTTAATTATTTTTCCTGCATAGTATTGAGTAAAATATCTACCCACAAAAAAGGATGATATTAAAATTGTAACAACCAATAATAAAAATTGTTCTTAAGGAAACTTTTGAATTACCTGAAAAGGTTTCCTTTCCTGGTACTCTTTTAAGGAAAAAATCGCTCTTTTTGAAATAAATTCATCAAAAAAAAGCAACTTTTAGGCGTACCACTCAATTTTGCCCATACAAATTGCGGGTTTTAGAATTAAAAAAAATGTGCTTATTCTGTCAAGAAATTAATAAAAAAATATTGAAAATTAGGGTTTTTTTAAAAAAATATAAAAATTCATCCCCCATTCTAATAATAAACACCGGTCATCCTGCCGATTATGCGGTCCGTGATCTCTTTCGGAACTATTTCATAATGGGACACCTGCAGGGTATGGGTCGCCCGTCCCTGGCTCATGGAACGCACGCTGGTGGCGTACCCGAACACTTCGGAGAGTGGCACAAAGGCGTCGACCACCTTCAGCATGCCCCGTATATTTATGTTTTCTATCCTGCCGCGGCGGGAGTTGATATCGTTGATGACATCCCCGGTATATTCGTCGGGGCATACCACTTCAAGTTTCATGACGGGCTCCATGAGGGCCGGTCCTGCCTTGCGGGCCCCTTCCTTGAAGGCGTTATTTGCGGCGATGCGGTATGCCATGGGGATCGATGCCGTCTCGTTGTATGAGCCGCCCGTCAGGGCCACGGCGACATCGTCCATCTTGTAGCCCGCGATCACGCCCGCCTGCATGGCATCGGCCAGGCCGGCTTCGACATCTTTGATAAAGGCAGCGGGGATCTCTTCGCCCTTGAGCTCGTTTCTGAACACGAGGCCGGTACCCGGCTGACCCGGCTCCATGCGGATGACCACGTGGCCGAACTGGTCCTTGCCGCCGATCTGTTTTTCATAACGGGACTCCGATTCCGCCGTCCTGGTAATGGTCTCCTTGTAGGTGACCTGCGGCTTGCCCACATTGGCCTGGATATTGAATTCACGGGTGATCCGGTCCACGATGATCTCCAGGTGGAGTTCACCCATACCGGAGATGAGGGTCTGCCCTGATTCAGGGTCGGAATTGACATGGAAGGTGGGGTCTTCCTCTTCGAGGCGACGCAGGGCCGTTTCAAGCTTCTCCTGGTCCGCCTTGGTCTTGGGCTCGATGGCGACGGATATCACCGGGTCGGGGAATTCCATCTTTTCGAGCAGGATAGGGTTGTTCTCGTCGGCAAGGGTATCGCCGGTGCGGGCGCTCCGCAGGCCGACGACCGCGACGATGTCGCCGGTAAAAACCTCCTTGATGTCCTCACGGTCGTTGGCGTGCATGCGGAGACACCGCTGCACACGCTCCTTCTTGCCGGTCGTCACGTTGAAGACCTGGTCGCCGGTCTTCATGTGTCCGGAGTAGACGCGGAGGTATGACAGCTTCCCGACATAGGGATCGCTCATGAGCTTGAACACAAGGCCGCAAAAGGGCTCCTTGTCGCTTGCCTCCCGGGTGATGATCTCTTCGGTGTTTTTGGGATTATGGCCCTCGACCGGCTTGATGTCCCGGGGCGACGGAAGGTAGTCCACGATGGCTTCGAGGACCGGCTGCACGCCCTTGTTGCGCAGTGCGGAGCCGCACAGCACCGGGAACACGACCGTTTCCGTGGTTATCTTCCTGATGACGTTCCGTATCTCCTGCTCGTCCGGCTCGATCCCCTCGAGGTACTTGTGCATAACGGCATCGTCGTTCTCGGCAACGGTCTCAAGGAGGGCATCGCGGTAGTGTTTCGCCTTCTCGGCCAGATCGGCCGGCATATCAACCTCCTGTATTTCCATTCCCAGCTCATCGGTCCAGGCCAGGGCCTTCATGGTCACGAGGTCTATGACGCCCCGGTGGGCGTCCTCAAGGCCCATGGGGATCTGCAGCGGCAATGGCCGCGCATGGAGCTTTTCCCTGATCATGTCCAGGCACCGTTCGAAATCGGCGCCGACCCGGTCCATCTTGTTGACAAAGCATATGCGCGGGATATGGTAGTGGTCAGCCTGGCGCCACACGGTCTCCGACTGCGGCTCGACGCCGGCAACGCCGTCGAATACGGCAATGGCGGAATCGAGCACCCGGAGGCTCCGCTCCACTTCCATGGTGAAATCTACGTGGCCCGGCGTATCGATGATATTGATGATCGTGTTTTTCCAGAAACAGGAGGTCGCCGCAGCCGTGATGGTGATCCCCCGCTCCTTCTCCTGCACCATCCAGTCCATCTCCGCGGTCCCTTCGTGCACCTCGCCCATCTTGTGCGTTTTGTCGGTGTAGAAGAGTATCCTCTCAGTGAGCGTGGTCTTGCCCGCATCGATGTGCGCCATGATGCCGATATTACGCGTCCTGTTGAGCGGCAATTCCCGTGGCATAGTATTCCTTCAAATATTCAATCAAAGGCTGTGACTTGTATCAGGCTGGCGTGATCGACTGCATTGAGAATACTAGCGGCAAAATATCTCAACGAGGCCGCTCTCGGACAGCCTGTCCTTCGCGCTACTGCTGCCCTCCTGGCAGCAGTAGCGCCACGGAGGGCGCCGGCAGCCGAGTCTTACACGGACGTAAATACGAGGCGGAACGAGCGAGATATCTGCCGCGGCTTTGCTCTCAAAAGAGTCCTCGGTCACGACACTGGATTCTCAAGATATAAAAATACCAGGACAGCCTGGTATTTCGAAAAACTTCTTTTTAAACATGGCGTGCCCCCGCCGGAGGCGGGGGCACGCACGCATTATATTACCATTTATAATGGGCGAAGGCCTTGTTGGCCTCGGCCATCTTGTGTGTGTCTTCTTTCTTCTTGATCGAGGTGCCGGTGTTGTTAAAGGCGTCCATCAGTTCGCCGGCAAGCTTTTCATACATGGTCTTCTCCGAACGGGACCGGGAATTGGTGATAAGCCAGCGGATCCCCAGGGCCTGCCGCCGTTCCGGCCGTATTTCAACCGGGACTTGGTATGTGGCGCCGCCGACGCGGCGGGACTTTACCTCAACCAGGGGTTTGGTGTTCTCGAGGGCCTGGATAAAAACTTCGATAGGGTCCTTCTGCGTTTTCTTGTTGATGATATCCATGGCCTTGTAGAAATTCGTTTCGGAAACGCCCTTCTTCCCCTGCATCATCATGCAGTTGATGAATTTGGACACGAGCTTGCTTCCATATTTAGGATCGGGCAGCTGCTCCCGTTTGACTGGTCTTCTTCTGCGCATAGTGATTCCTCGCTCTTAATGATTATGCCTTGGGCCGCTTGGTCCCATATTTCGAACGGCTCTTTTTCCGGTCGTCCACCCCGAGGGTGTCCAGGGTGCCCCTGATGATGTGGTACCTGACGCCCGGAAGGTCCTTGACCCGGCCGCCCCGGATAAGCACCGCGCTGTGTTCCTGCAGGTTGTGGCCGATGCCGGGAATATAGGCCGTCACCTCAATGCCGTTGGTGAGGCGAACCCGTGCCACTTTCCGCAAGGCGGAGTTCGGTTTTTTCGGGGTAAAGGTCATAACCCTGGTACATACGCCGCGCTTCTGCGGGCAGCTTTTCAGGGCCGGGGATTTCGTCTTTTTCCTCTTCATTTCCCGTCCCTGACGGATTAACTGGTTGATTGTTGGCATTATTGCTCCTGTTCCTGATTACTTATAATAATATCGTATATATTCACACCATCGCCGAGATGTCAAAAATAGATAAAATGGTATTTGCGAATTATGATATTTTTTGTCAAGTTATTAATTTGATTAATATCGGATCCGCAGTCCCCCGCCCGGTTCCCGGGCAGGGATGCCGCCTTTCCTACTCGTTATCAGCCACGACCTCTTCGTCAGCCGCAATCTGCTCGCCCTCACCCGGCGGCGGCCCATCGAGGTCGCCTATTTCATTCTCATACACCGTGATATTGCCATATTGACGCACGCCGGTACCGGCCGGGATCAGGTGGCCAATGATGACGTTCTCCTTGAGGCCCCGGAGGTTGTCCACTTTGCCCTTGATCGCGGCGTCCGTGAGGACCCGTGTCGTTTCCTGGAACGACGCCGCCGAAATGAACGATTCCGTATTGAGGGCGGCCTTCGTGATGCCCATCAGTATAGGAATGGCCGTCGCCGGCTTCCCGCCCTCGTTGAGAACTCGCTCGTTCTCATCGACGAAATCGAACTTGTCCACGATCTGCTCGATGACGAAGGTCGAATCGCCCGGATCGGTGACCTTGACCTTGCGGAGCATCTGACGCACGATGACCTCTATGTGCTTGTCATTGATCGAAACGCCCTGGAGGCGATACACCTCCTGGATCTCGTTGACCAGGAACTTCTGCAGCTCCCGGGGACCTTTGATCTTGAGAATCTCGTGGGGGTCCACGGCGCCGTCATCGACCTGCTCGCCCTTGGCGATGAAGTCGCGGTCCTGGACCCGGAGGAACTTGGAAACCGGGATCGAATATTCCTTCACCGTGCCGTCCTCGCCGGTGACGATGATCTTCCGCTTGTTCTTCACCGTGTCGCCGATCTCGATGGTGCCGTCCAGCTCGGACAGGGTGGCCGCATCTTTCGGCGTCCGGGCCTCGAAAAGCTCAGCGACCCTCGGCAGACCGCCGGTGATGTCCTTGGTTTTTTCCGCGCCGCGCGGGATCTTTGCGAGAATGGTCCCGGCGGTTACCCGGTCGTTATTGTTGACCATCAGATTGGCCCCCTTCGGCAGGAGGTAGGTGATGACCTGCTTCGACGGCCCTACAATGTCGACGCGCGGCTGCAGCTTTTCAGTCTTGTATTCCACGATGACCCGCTTGGTGACGTTCGACGACGGGTCTATTTCCTCGCGCAGGCTCTTGTTGAGCTCGACATCGACGAACTCGACCTTGCCGGTAACTTCCGTAAGGATAGGCTCGAACCACGGGTCGAAGGCGGCCAATATTTCGTTACGGTCGTAAAACTTGCCGGCTTTCGCCCTGATCTCCGTGCCCACGTTGACGGGAATCGAGTGGGGATCGCCGAGTATATACACCTTGTTTTTCACGAGCTTGACGAGACCGGAGTTTTTCGCTATGATGTCCTCGCCGTCATCGCTCTTCGCTATCTTGACGCCGGCGTACACTTTTTCGTTTTCGCTGACAAGGAATTCCGGCTCGCCCTTCAGCGTCATCTCGGAAACCACCCTCTGAACGATGAGATATCCGCGGTGGACGGAGATGGTCTTCTTCTCCTCGGACGTCTCGTCCTCGGTCCTGATTGTTTTAGAAGTTATTTCCCTCACATAGGACGGATAGCTGAGCTTGATCTCGCTTTCCTCGACCGCCCGGGATGCGATGCCGCCGATGTGGAAGGTACGCATGGTCAGCTGCGTTCCCGGCTGTCCGATTGACTGGGCCGCTATGATGCCCACCGCCTCGCCGATGTCAACCGGCATGGCGTTGGCCAGGTTCCGGCCGTAGCACTTGCTGCAGACGCCGTGCTTGGCCTCGCAGGTGAGCACCGACCTTATCTCTATGGCATCTATGTCAAGCTGGTCTATCAGCTCCGCTATTTCCTCGGTGACGATTTCGTCCGCCTTGCAGATCACCTCCCCCGTGACCGGGTGGAGCAGATCATACAGGAGGGTGCGGCCCAGGGCCCTGTCGCCCAGGGACTCGATGACATCGTCGCCTTCCTTGATCGCGTAAATGTCTATGCCGATGGTGGTCCCGCAGTCTTCCATCGATATGACCACGTCCTGGGCGATATCGACGAGCCGCCTCGTCAGGTATCCCGCGTCGGCGGTCTTCAGGGCCGTGTCGGCGAGACCTTTCCGGGCGCCGTTGGTCGATATGAAATATTCCAGGACCGTGAGGCCTTCCTTGAAGTTCGTGCGTATGGGGACCTCGATGATCTCGCCGGACGGCTTCGCCATGAGGCCGCGCATGCCCGCCAGCTGGCGGATCTGCTGCTTGCTCCCCCGGGCACCGGACTGGGCCATGATGTAAATCGGGTTGAAGCCGTTGGCGTTGCCGGAAAGCTCCTCGAACATCTTGTCGGCGATGATCTCGTTGGCGTTGGTCCAGAGGTTGATAACGCGGTTGTACCGCTCCTCGTTGGTTATATACCCGTTGCGGTATTCGTTTTCTATCTTTTCAAGCTTCTTGTCTTCCTCGGCGATGATCTCCTTCTTGACCGTCGGCACGATGATGTCCGACATGGAAATGGTCGGCGCAAAAAGGGTCGCGTACCGGTATCCGGCTTCCTTGATATCGTCGAGCATCTTGACCGTGACATTGGGGCCGTACTGCCGCAGAACCACGGAAATCAGGTGCGACAGCTCCTTGTCGTTGATGACCCTGTTCACGAAGGGATGGCCGACGGGCAGCAGGCTGTTGAAAATGAGGCGTCCCGCCGATGTTTCAATTATTTCATTGTTTTTATTGATGTACTTGATCTTAGTCCGCATCTTGATCTGGCCGTAATCCACGGCCCGATGCACCTCCGCCTCCTCGTCGAAGAGCTTGCCCTCGCCGGGCGCGCCATCGAGTATGGAAGTGAGGTAATAAATGCCGAGGACGATGTCCTGCGTCGGCGAGACAACCAGGTGGCCGTTGGCCGGCGACAGGAGGTTGTGCGACGAAAGCATCAGGGTCCAGCATTCCATCTGGGCCCGCGGCGACAGGGGCACGTGCACCGCCATCTGGTCGCCGTCGAAGTCGGCGTTGTAGGCGTGGCAGACCAGCGGGTGGAGCCGGATCGCCTTGCCCTCGACCAGGATCGGCTCAAAGGCCTGGATGCCGAGGCGGTGCAGCGTCGGCGCGCGGTTCAGCAGCACGGGATGTTCGGATATGACTTCCTCGAGGACTTCCCACACTTCGGGGCGTTCGTTTTCGACCATCTTCTTGGAGGACTTGATGTTCTGCACGTAATCCTTGTCCACCAGGCGCTTCATGATGAAGGGCTTGAAGAGCTCGACGGCCATTTTCTTGGGAAGACCGCACTGGTAGAGCTTCAGTTCGGGGCCGATGACGATGACCGAACGGCCGGAGTAGTCGACCCGTTTTCCCAGCAGGTTCTGGCGGAAGCGCCCCTGCTTGCCCTTGAGCATGTCTGACAGCGATTTGAGGGGCCTGTTTCCCTTGCCCTTGACCGCGCGTTTCCGCCGGCTGTTGTCGAAGAGGGCGTCCACGGCCTCCTGGAGCATCCGCTTCTCGTTCCGCACGATGATCTCCGGAGCGCGGAGCATCAGGAGCCGTTTCAGGCGGTTGTTCCGGTTGATGACCCGGCGGTAAAGGTCGTTAAGGTCGGAGGTGGCGAAACGCCCGCCGTCAAGCTGGACCATCGGCCTGAGCTCGGGAGGTATGACAGGAATGGTGTCCAGTATCATCCAGTCAGTCTCGTTTCCCGACTCCTTGAAGGCCTCTATGATCTCAAGGCGTTTGATCAGCTTTTTATCGATCTTCACCTCTTTCTCTTTCTTGGCCTTGGCCTGTATGAGGGCCCGTATCTGCCGCGATTCCTCGTCCAGGTCGATCCTGGTGAGAAGGTCCTTGATGGCCGTTGCGCCCATGCCGCAGACCAGGGTGTCGCCGTACTTTTCATTCATCGCCAGGAAGGCGTCCTCGTCCAGGGCGTCCCCGACCTTGATGTCCTCTTCCGCGGCGTCGCCGGGATCGATGACGATATATTTTTCATAATACAGAACTGATTTCAGCACATTCACCGTGAGGTCCAGGAGGAGGCCCAGCCTCGACGGCACCGAACGGTAATACCAGATATGGGCGACGGGGCATGCCAGCTCGATGTGGCCTCCCCGCTCGCGGCGGACCTTGTAGTGCGTGACCTCGACGCCGCAGCGGTCGCAGATGACGCCCTTGTATCTGATCGACTTGAACTTGCCGCAGTAGCATTCCCACTCCTTGGTGGTGCCGAAAATCTTTTCGCAGAACAGGCCGTCCCGCTCCGGTTTCAGGGTCCGGTAATTTATGGTTTCAGGTTTCTTAACCTCGCCATAGGACCATTCGCGTATCTGGTCCGGCGACGCTAATTTTATCTGGATAGAACTGAAATCGTTGAAATCTCTCATGTGTTGCTTCCTCTGAAAGAGTTAATTGCTGCTCGTCTATTCTTCCCTTCTCTTCCCCTGCCCTTTGATCAATGCGTGCCGGGCAAAGAGGCCTTGAGGGCGAGGTCAGATGTTCTTCAGCGAATCGATCTTGATCCTCTTCTTGGTTTTCCCGTATCCTTCGCTCCATTCGGAGAGGCTTATCTCCTTGCCCTTGTCGTCATAGATCCTCACGTCGAGGGCCAGACCGCGCAGCTCCTGGATGAGAACGTTGAACGATTCCGGAATGCCCGGGGATGCCGTATTGATGCCCTTGACGATGGCCTCGTAGATGCGCGCCCTTCCGAGCATGTCGTCGGACTTGACCGTGAGAAGCTCCTGCAGTGTGTAGGCGGCGCCGTACGCTTCGAGGGCCCACACCTCCATCTCGCCCAGGCGCTGTCCGCCGAACTGGGCCTTTCCGCCCAGGGGCTGCTGGGTGACCAGGGAGTACGGGCCCGTTGACCGGGCGTGGATCTTGTCGTCCACCATGTGGGCCAGCTTCAGCATGTAGATCTGGCCCACCATGACCTCCTGCTCGAAGGGCATCCCGGTGCGGCCGTCGTACAATATCGACTTGGACGTCTCCGGCAGGCCCGACTTCTTCAGGAGTTCGCGGATATCGCTTTCCTTGGCCCCGTCGAATATGGGAGTCTCAAACAGCGTGTTCAGCTTTTCAGCCGCCCATCCCAGCTCGGTTTCAAGGAGCTGACCCAGGTTCATCCGGGAGGGGACGGACAGGGGGTTGAGAACGATGTCCATCGGCGTTCCGTCGGGCAGATACGGCATGTCGTAGATCGGGACGATCTTCGAGATAACGCCCTTGTTGCCGTGGCGTCCCGCCATCTTGTCGCCCACCGATATCTTCCGCTTGTCCGCTATATACACTTTCACCAGCTCTTCCACGCCGGGGGCCAGTTCGTCCCCCTGCTCGCGGGAAAAGCGCCTCACGTCTATGACGATGCCTTCCACGCCGTTCGGGACCCGCAGCGAGGTGTCGCGGACTTCCCGCGCCTTTTCTCCGAAGATCGAATGAAGGAGCTTGTATTCCGGGGTCAGGTCCTGCTCGCCCTTGGGGGTCACCTTGCCTACGAGGATATCATCGGGCTGCACGTAGGCGCCGCGGCGCACGATGCCGTCCTGGTCCAGGTCGCGGAACGCCTTTTCGGACAGGTTGGGGATGTCCCTCGTGATCACCTCGCGCCCGAGCTTGGTCTCGCGCGCCTCCACTTCGAACTGCTCGATGTGTATCGAGGTGAAGGTGTCCTCTTCGACAAGCTTTTCCGAAATGAGGATCGCGTCCTCGAAGTTGTATCCCATCCAGGGCATGAAGGCCACCAGGATGTTCTTGCCCAGGGCAAGGCGGCCGTTGTCGGTGGCAGGGCCGTCGGCGAGGACATCGCCCTTCTTGATTTTCTGTCCCTGCCTGACCACCGGTCGCTGGTTGAAGCAGGTGCCCTGGTTGGTCCTCTTGAATTTCATCATATCATAAGTGACATATTCGTTGGAGCCGGTTTTTATCTTGATGGTCGCGGCATCGACGGACTCGACCGTGCCCGCATGGTTGGATATCATGAGGACGCCGGAATCATAGGCCGCCTTCGGCTCAACGCCGGTCCCCACGTAGGGCGCCTCCTCGATCATGAGGGGGACCGCCTGGCGCTGCATGTTGGAACCCATCAGGGCCCGGTTCGCGTCGTCATGCTCAAGGAAGGGGATCAGGCACGTGGACACCGAGAATATCTGGCTCGGCGCAACGTCCATGTACTGGATCTCCTTCGGTCTCTTGTAGGGAAAGTTGCCCCGGTGCCGGCAGGGGATCATGGTTTTCACGAAATGCCCCTTGTCGTCCAGTTCCTGGTTCGCCTGGGCGATAAAGTAGAGGTCTTCCTTGTCCGCCGTGAGGTACTCGACATGGTCGGTCAGCTTGCCGTTATCGACATAGCGATAGGGGGTCTCCAGGAAACCGTAATCGTTGATGCGCGCGTAGGTGCTGAGGGAAACGATGAGACCGATGTTCGGCCCTTCAGGCGTCTCGATGGGGCACATCCGCCCGTAGTGGGACGGGTGCACGTCCCGCACCTCGAAACCGGCCCGTTCCCGCGAGAGACCGCCGGGCCCCAGGGCGTTCAGCCGCCGCTTGTGCGTGAGCTCCGCCAGGGGATTGGTTTGGTCCATGAACTGGGACAGCTGGCTCGAACCGAAGAATTCGTTGATGACGGCCGTTATCGGTTTGATGCTGATCAGCGCCTGCGGGGTGATGACGTCCAGGTCCTGGATGGTCATCCGCTCCTTGATGACGCGCTCCATCCGCTGGAAGCCGATCTTGATCTGGTTCATGATCAGTTCGCCGACGGAACGGACCCGTCTGTTGCCCAGGTGGTCGATGTCGTCAACGACCGTCGGGATCATTTTTTTCCTGGTCTTCGAACGGGGATCATTGTCCTCGATCTCGTACCCTTCCGCTTCGGCTATGAGATATAAAAAGTATTTCAACGAATAAACGATATCTTCGGGCTTCAGGGTCTGGGTGGCGAAGTCGTCCATCCCGAATTTGCTCGAGATCTTGTAGCGCCCCACCGCGCCCAGACTGTAGGTCTTGGGGTCGAAGAAGAGACGCTTGAAGTGTTCGGTCGCGTTCTCAAGGTTCGTCGGCTCGCTCTGCCACATGATGGCGTGAATGGTCAGAAGGGCCAGGTCAGACTTCTTGAGCTCGCCTGCGGCCGGGGACTTCACGTGCTTGTTGATGAACTCCTTCTCGACCTCCAGGGTCGCGCTCAGGTAGGAGTCTTCCTTGTTGTTGGGAAATTCGATCACCTCGACGTCATGGACCTTTTCCTCTTTCAGGCGATCGATCATGTCCATGCTGATCCTCTCGCCGACCTCGATGATCACTTCGCCGGTCTGTTTGCTCACCACATCGCGGGCGACCCGCTTGCCGTTGAGAATCGCAAACTCCTCGTCGCCCTTCAGCCGGATGACCTTGGTATTGTAGAAAAGTTTGACCACCTCTTCGTCCGTTTCGTACCCGAGGGCCTTGATGAGGAGCGTGACCGGGAATTTCTTTTTGCGGTCGATCCGGGCAATGATGTACCCCTTCGGGTCCATCTCGAACTCAAGCCACGACCCGCGGTCGGGAATGACGCGGTAGTTGTAGATGCGCTCGGCCTCCTCGTAGAAGAAAAAGATACCGGGCGAACGGTGCAGTTGGTTAACAACGACACGCTCCGCGCCGTTGATGATAAAGGTCCCGCGGGGCGTCATGAGGGGAATGTCCCCCATGTACACCGACTGCTCCCGCACCTCCATGCTGTCCTTCCTGA
Organism: uncultured Spirochaetota bacterium; assembly: GCA_937872225.1. Taxonomy (GTDB): domain Bacteria; phylum Spirochaetota; class UBA4802; order UBA4802; family UBA5550; genus RBG-16-49-21. The sequence goes on along the minus strand of CALMRZ010000023.1, from coordinate 19,995 downwards.
TGAGCCGTATGGTGGCCTTCAAGGGCGCCGCGTAGGTCACATCCCGTTCCTTTGACTCGAGCTCCGAGTATTTCGGCTCGCCGATCTCATAGTCGAGATACTCGAGCACGACGTCCTCGTGGGGGCTCTCGATGGGGAAGATTTCCTCGAACACGGCCTGAAGCCCCTGGGACTTCTTCTTGACCGCGCCCGGCTGGAGGAACCAGTCATAGGACTTCAGCTGGATTTCTATCAAGTTGGGCAGCTCAAGACCCGTCATAATCTTGCCAAAATTAACGACTTTTTTTGACTCTTGCATGGATGTTTAAACCTTTACCGAGATGTTTAAAAACGCCAAAAGGTTTGATTGTTGCCAACCAAACCTGTTGCCCGTTTATTGTGGAAAAAAATGATTATCACTCGCCAGATTATTTAACCTCAACTGTCGCGCCTGCCGCAACCAGCTGCTGCTTGATTTTCTCAGCTTCTTCCTTGGAAACTTTTTCTTTGACCGGTTTGCCGCCGGCTTCGACGAGTTCTTTCGCTTCTTTGAGACCGAGACCGGTGATGGTCCGGACTTCCTTGATGACCGCGACCTTGTTGTCGCCGAAGCCCGCCAGTATCACGTCAAACTCGGTTTTCTCATCAGCCGCTTCAGCTGCTGCAGCGGGACCTGCCGCGGCCGCTACCGCGACCGGAGCGGCGGCCGAAATGCCGAATTTTTCTTCCATCGCCTTGACCAGCTCCGCCGCTTCGATGAGCGTCAGGGAGCCGATCGCATCGAGTAATTCTTGAACATTAGCCATTGTAATTCTCCTTTATACTTAGTGAATTTCTTCAAGTTAATACGATTGAATCGTAAAAACCTATAAAGGCATTGTATCCGCATATTATATATACACTGGAAACAGAACCTTTTCTAACTTAATAATTATATTTTTCCGCCCCGCGGACGGTTATCGTGCAAATTCCCCGTTACTGCTTGTTTTGCGCCTCGGCCACTGCCTTGATGCCCCGCGCCAGTGAAGCCATGATCTGGTTCATGCCGACGGCGATGCCCCGGGCCGGACCGTTGATCATTCCCAGCAGCTGGGCAAGGACGACCTCTTTTGAAGGAAGGTCCGCTATCCTCTTGATCTGGTCGCTGTTATACAGCACCTTGTCCACGTAGCCTGCGGAATAGCTGAACTTCTCAACGTCTTTAGCGAAGTCTTTGAGGGCCTTGGCTACATCGCCGACATCGTCCTTGGCGAAGGCGACCGCAACCGGCCCCTTCAGGTACTCGTCTAGACCTTCGATGCCGACTTCCTTCAGGGCGCGCTTGAAGAGGGTGTTCTTGACGACGCGGTACTCGGCGTTCTTGCTTCTGAGGGTCTTGCGGAGCTTGCTCAGGTCTTTGACCCTGATGCCGGAATAGTTCGTGAGGATAATGTTTCCCTTATCCTTGAGCTGGTCGACCATGGACGAGACTTCATCTACTTTATATTGCTTTACCATTATTTTTCAATCCCCTTATGATTGAGTTTGATGCCAGGCCCCATGGAGGAGCTGATGAACACCGACTTTATATAATTGCCCTTGGCATCGGAGGGCTTGTCTTTCATGACCTGGTTGAAGAAGGCGCTGATGTTGCTTATGAGAGCGTCATCGGCGAATGAGATCTTGCCGATCCCCATGTGGATGACGCCGGTCTTGTCCGACTTGTACTCGACCCGGCCTCCCTTGAGCTCCTTCACGATTCCCTTGATGTCCTCGGTCACGGTGCCCGATTTCGGCTTCGGCATGAGGCCCTTTTTGCCGAGGGTCTGCCCCAGTTTTCCGACTTCCTTCATCATGTCGGGGGTCGCGACGACAGCCTGGAAATCGATCCACCCGGTCTTGATCTTCTCGATCATATCCTCGGCGCCCACGTAGTCGGCGCCGGCTTCCTGGGCTTCACGCTGCTTGTCGCCCTTGCAGATGACAAGGACCTTTTTTTCCTTGCCGGTGCCGGCGGGAAGGCTCGCGGACCCGCGGATGTTCTGGAAGCTCTTGTGGATAAGCTTGATCTGAATATCAACCGTTTCGTCGAACTTGGAATACTTACACTCCTTCATCAGCTTGACCGCTTCGTCGACGTTGTACAGCTTGTTCCGGTCGACCCTGGTCCTGGCCGCTATTATTTTTTTACCACGTTTCATTGCTCACGTACCTCGAAATTGTATCTATCAGGCGGCCGATTACTCGGCGACATCGACGCCCATCGACCGGGCGGTCCCGGCTATGATCTTGACGGCCGCGTCCAGATCATTCGCATTGATGTCGGGCATCTTGGTGCTTGCGATCTCTTCAAGCTGTTTCCTGTTGATGGTGCCCACCTTCGTTTTGTTCGGCTCCGGGGACCCCTTCTCAATCTTCAGCGATTTTTTTATCAGGACCGCCGCCGGGGGCGTCTTGATGACAAACGTGTAGGTCCGGTCATCATACACGGTGATGATGATCGGGAGGATCGTTCCCATCTGGTCTTTCGTCTTCTCGTTGAAGGACTTGCAGAAATCCATGATGTTCAGGCCGTGCTGTCCCAGGGCGGGACCGACCGGAGGAGCCGGGTTCGCCTGGCCGCCGGGTATCTGCAGCTTGATTTCAGTAACAACGGTTTTAACTTTCTTTGCCATATTATTCCTCTATAGTAGTAAACAAAAAAGAAATTTCTTCTTTAAATAATAAATTATCGCTATATCTTGCCGACCTGCAGAAAGTCAAGCTCCACCGGCGTGCCACGGCCGAATATCTCGACCTTCACCCGGAGCCTGCCTTTTTCCGGGTATACTTCCTCGACGACGCCGCTGAAATTGTTGAACGGACCGTCTATTACCTTCACGTGCTCGCCCACCGAGAAATCCACGACGGTGGATATCTTTTCCTTCACTTTCTGCTCGCCCATCTGGTCGAAAAGGGAATTGACCTCCTCTTTGGTCAGCGGCTTCGGCTTGCTCGACCCGTACGCGCCGACGAAGTTGGTGACGCCGGTGATGCCCTTGACCAGGCCCCAGGTCTCGTCATCGAACTCCATCTCCACAAGGACGTACCCGGGAAAGAATTTTTTCGACCTGACACGCTTTTTCCCGTCCTTGACCTCGGGGACCTCCACGGTAGGTATCTTTACCTGGATCAGCTTCTCCTGCAGGCCGCGCTTCTCAGCTTCCTTCTCGAGAGCAAGCTTGACCTTGTTCTCGTGGCCTGAATAGGTGTGAACAACATACCACTCTTTCGCCATAATCTATTTCATTACCGTTTTTATCAGATACATGAGCCCGGTATCCACGAGCCAGAGAAACAACGAGATCGCCAACAGGGCCACCACAACGACCATCGTAAAGCTCGTCACCTCGTCCCTCGTCGGCCAGGTGACTTTTTTCAATTCATCCTTCGCTTCGCGAACGAAGGTCATCATCCCGCTGATAGGATCAAGTATTTTATTCACGGGCGACCTATGCCTTGGTTTCTTTGTGATTCGTATGCTTATTGCAGAACTTGCAATACTTCTTCACCTCAAGCTTGCCGGTCTGGTTCTTCTTATTCTTGGTGACGGAATAATTCCGCCTCTTGCATTCCTGGCATGCCAACAGTATGATCTCGCGCATATCCCGTTCCTCGGCTTTTTGACAATGTGTTACAAAAAATTGCAGTTACCCTGCAGTCAACCAATTAATATTAATATAATTGGAATTACCCCTAGCGGTGTTGGAAACAGTGAGCTCAGTCGTCCTCGCCCACATGAGCCCACGACCAGAATCGAACTGGTGACCTTTTGCTTACCATGCAAATGCTCTACCGACTGAGCTACGTGGGCAGAGGTAGGTGGAAATCATAGAAACCACCCCCTTTTTGTCAATAAAATTTTGATATTTTCTCAAATCAAGGATTTTTTTGATATTTCAATAAGAAATGGCACGGGCTTCCGACAGCTATATGCTCCAACCGGGGAGCACGGAACCAGAAAAAACGGCACTTCCGTGCCGTCTCTTGGGCAAAAACAACGAATCAACTATTCATGCTTTTTTATCAGGTATGAAGGAATATCTTCATTAGAAAGGGACTGTTTCAGCCTGTTCACGTCATTTTTTGATTCAAGACCCTCGATCCTTACCTTGTACATGTCGCCGTCATTGACTATGACGACCGGCTTGCTGGTCAATCCCTCGATCCTTGATTTCAGCTGCTCGGCATTGTGCCTGGAATAAAAGGCGCCCGCCTGAACCGCATAGGAGCCGCTGTCTGACGGAGCGTCATTGCCCGTCTCGTCAGATACCGCTTCTATAGCGCCGTTCCTGCCGCTGTTCATGTCCCGGTCGTTCTCCCCGGCATCGCCGCCTTTCCTGATGATCTGAATACCGACCTGCGTCTGACCGTCCTTTAGCATGCCGATTTTTTTTGCCGCTCCATAGGAGAGATCGATAATCCTTTTGCCGCGATAGGGGCCGCGGTCATTGACCCGCACCGTTACGGACTTGCCGTTGTCGAAATTCTTTACCCTGAGGACCGTGCCGAAAGGGAGCGTCCTGTGGGCCGCCGTCAAACCGTTCATGTCGAAGCGCTCGCCGGACGCGGTTTTCTTTCCGTTGAATTCACGGCCGTACCACGAAGCCGGGCCGGTCTGATAATAAACGCCTTTTTTATATGAGGAATCTCCTTCCTGACGATCGCCTTCATCATCGCCGCCGGACTTTTTGTTCGACCATGCGGCATCGTCCTTGCTGTCCCCTGCGCCGAAATCATTGTTTTCTTCTTCGAATTCAGAATCTGTCTTATCGCCCGCCTTGACAGTGCGATAATCGCGCTGTTTGGCATAGGAATTATCCGTGGCACAGCTTGCCAAAAAGAAAAGCACCAGTATCCCCGCCAGTATAAAGGCGCCATTCCGTGCTATTGATCTCATGTTGTACCTCCAACCTGCTGCACTGCATATAATGTTCTCTTTAGTATATCGGACATAATAAAAATAAGCTTTATGATAAAATTCTCTGCCGCCGCGGGTGTTAATCCCCACCCCGGCAGACCCGCAGGGATTTTTTTCAATGAGACATAAAACATTCTTGACCATATGGAATTAATTTAGTTATTGGAGAAAAAAGATATTCCCTATGAACAACCCATCAGTTATAATACCGGAAACACATGCGAAAGGGAAGGGTATGAAGATCGTATCCAGCAAACCCACCATTACCCGGAAAGAACTTGAAGCGGTCCTGGACTGCCTCATCAACGATGACCTGGTTGCGGGCGAATCGGTGAAAACCTTTGAATCGACCCTGGCAAAAATGATAGGCCTTAAATATGCCGTGGCGACAAGCTCCCTTACGGCGGCCTATCACCTGGTTTTCAAGGCCCTGGAAATCGGTGATGCCGATGAAATAATCATGCCTTCCTACTTTTCTCAGGCCCCCCTGAGCGCCCTCACCATGACCGGGGGCAAGGCCGTCCTGGTTGACATTGAGAAAGACTCCCTTTTCCCGACCATAGCGGACATACAGGGGATGGTAACCGAAAAGACAAAGGCGGTCATTATCGGCCATCTTTTCGGCTTTCATTTTCCGACCCAGGGCCTTGAGGAACTCCACTTGCCCGTTATAGAAGACATTTCCCATGCCATTGGAACCGAGATAGACGAAGTTCCGACTGGCAGGCTTGGAGCCTTTACCATCGCCTCCTTCGACCCGGCTGGAATTATCACCACCGGAAACGGCGGCATGATATTTACCAATAATTCAAAAAATTATTCGGTAATGAAGGATTTCCGGGGCAATGGGGAGGAACATATCCATTTTGACTATTCCATGACCGATTTCCAGGGAGCCATGGGCATTTCGCAACTGGCAAAACTGGCCGATTTGCTTCACCGGAGAAGGGAAATAGCGCGGATTTACCACGATTCCATCCGCATAACCCCCCATAAAACGCCCTTTCAGTATAATGACCGATTTGCCTACCAGGCTTTTCCGGTACAGTTCAACCTGTCCAATGAAAAGGTTGAAACATATTGGAGAAAGAACAGGATTGAAGTGGTTCGGCCCATTGCCTGTCCCCTTCACAGCCTCCTCGGACTGAATGGATCCGATTTTCCCAACAGCGAGCGCCTCTCAAGGAAGCTGTTCTCCCTTCCTGTATATCCAACCCTTAGCAGAAAGGATGTGGAAAAAATATCAAAGAATCTGGCCGGCTTTATTTAACTTGGATGATGATTTATAAAAAAATATAAAAAAATTAATAAAATATATTGACGGCGTATATTTTTTTATCTTATATGTCATGAAAATCATTCAAGAATGAAAGAATTTTAAATTTCTTTTATCATGATAAGAATTTTAAGTTTTTTTATTTTTTTTATTGATTTTTAAAAGGCATTATACTAATGATGCACAAAATTTATAATACAAACAGAAGGAGTACATAGCATGAAAAGAATTTTTACTTTGATCTTCGTATCCATCTTTGCTCTCGCTTTCAGCGCTGGCTTTGTTGCTTGCAAAAAAGCTGACAAACCGGAAGAGCCCGCAGTAGAAGAACAAAAAGCTGACGAAGCAGCTCCCGCTGGCGAAGAGAAAAAAGAAGAGAAGAAAGAAGAAGTCAAGAAGTAATCTTTCAACAATGAATGCTAAAAAGGATGCCCTCGGGCATCCTTTTTTTTGTCGGCGCGGTCCATGAACCGCGCCTTCATGTAACGGGGCCATGGCGATACGGCGTCACGCACCCCCGGTTTCAGGCCCGCGCGGCAAGTATTTCGCCCACCTTGTTCTTGATTTCATCAAGGTTAGAGGATTTTGTCACATAGGCATCGGCGGTCCAGGTCATGAAATTGCTTTTATAGTTCGAATACGCGGTATAGATGATGATTGGTATTTTTTTGTCCCGCGACAGTATCTTACCCAGCGCCTCGATGCCGTCCATCTCCGGCATGCGTATATCCATGATGACCAGGTCGTACTTGTTTGCCTTTACCAGTTCCACCGCCTCTTTCCCGTTGGAGGCCTGGTCCACCTCGTAGCCCGCGTCCTCGAACTCCATCGCGTAGAGTTCCCGCTGGTGTTTTTCATCCTCGACGATCAGTAATTTGGCCATAAAAAACCTCCCTCCCTGACAAACTGGACCGCGATTAATAATGTATAAGAATCGCGGAATTTTTTCAATCAATTAATTTCACGCGGGGCGCCCAATTATCCGGTTAAACAGCGTTTAAAGCACCCGGGAAAGTGTCCCTGTCAGCCCGGGACCGGCAGTCGTATGGTAAATTCCGCCCCGCCACCCTCGCGGTTCGACGCGCGAATGGTGCCGTTGTGGTCCTTGATGATCTTTTTCACAATGGCCAGGCCCAGGCCGACGCCGGTGACCTTGGTGGAATAAAAAGGCTCGAATACGACATTGGGGTCCTCTTCGCCGATTCCCGAGCCGGTGTCGCTGATGGTGATCTCAATGAGGTCGGCTTCGCTTCTGGACCTGACACGAATGGCCCCTCCTGCCGGCGTCGCATCAAGGGAATTCTGCAGCAGGTTCAGCATGACCTGCTTCATTTGGTTAAAGTCGGATTTGACAAGGGGGATATCCTCGCTCAGCTCCATGCCGACCTCCACCTTTTTCTCCTGGAAAAGATTTTTCAAGAGGCTGACCGTGTCCCGGATGACCTCGTTGATATTGTTGAATTCCTTGATGAACTTGGCAGGACGCGAAAAGTCCATCACGTTCGAGAGGGTCTTCTCAAGGCGTTCGCACTCCTTGAGGATGATCTCGGCCGAGGTATCGATCTTCTTGCTGACCTTGGATTTTTCCTTGGGCATCTGCATGATCCGCCGGGCGTACCCGCCCATGGTCACCAGCGGGTTGCGTATCTCGTGGGCCATGTGGGCGGCGATCCGTCCCACCGCGGCGAGCTTCTCCGATTCGACGATCGCCTCCTGCCGCTCGGACAGCTTCTGCATCTCGCTGCGCACCGTGTCAAGGTTGGAATAGCTTTCTATGGACATGGCCGCCTGCGACGCGAATATCGAGAGCAGCTCGATGTTTTCCTTCATGATCGGCGCGTTGTTGAACTTGTTGTCGGCCACGATGATGCCGATGCCCTTGTTCACGACCACCAGGGGCGTGACGATGAACTCTTTGACGTCCATCAGATCCCTGACCTCCCCGCCTACCCGCTCATCGTTCCACGAATCAGCGACATGGATGTTCTCCCTCCCGTTCAGCGCCCTGGTGAAGATGTTGTCGGCTTTCACGGGGAAGCGGGCCGCGAGGACCCGGTTGAGCAGGTTGACCCCCGCCTTCATTTCCGCGCTCTTGATCTCCACAAACGATGTATCGCCGGAGGTGGTCGAGGCGGCGGTCCAGATCTGGATTGCCTCCTCGAAGGAATCGGGGCCCACCGCCATTTTTCCCACCAGCATGCCCTCCTCGACAAGGAAGAGCATGGCCCGGTTGAACCCCAGGCCGGTCCCCGAAGTTACGCCGGTCAGTATCGTGAAAAGGACCCGGTCGATCTCGTCGTCCTTCTGTATCGATTCCGATATCTGGCTCATCAGGGAGATCTGGTAATCATTCCGGAGCTTCTTGGTGACGTCGTCTATGATGATGATGATCTGGTTCGCGTCCTTCACCACGATGTTGGAGATCTTGATGTCGGCGATGATGGATATCTTGTTCAGCGTGAGAAGGTGCGTCTTTTCCAGCACGACGGTCTTGCCGGTCTGCCGCACCTGGGTGATCCCCCCCTTGAGCCGGGCGTTGACAAAATAAAAGATATCCTCTATCTTCTTGCCGTAGACCTCGTCGCTCTGGAACTGGAATTTTTTGTAGAACCCGTCGTTGGCAAAGAGAACGCGGTCCTCATCGTCAAGGACCATGAAGTAGGAGCTGATGGAAAATATGATGCTGTTGTAGAGTTCGATGAAGTTGTCGATCTCCTTCTTCTGGGCCGTCATGATGCTGTCCAGATGCCGCCCGGCCACCACGAGCTCTCTCAGTATTTCATCGAGATCGTTGACGACCTTGACTTCCCGGTAGCTCTGGGCGAATTTTCCCTTCTTGAAATCGGACACCACCCCTTTGATTTTATTGATGCCCTTCCGGTAATAAATCCAGTTCGTCATGAAAAAAAGGAACGCCCTGAGGACAAGCATGAGGATGATGCATCCGGCGAGAATGTAAACCATCCTGCTGTGGATAATATGATACCGCGAATAGAGGAACAGCAGTGCGGCAATGACCCCGCTGTCGGAAATCACGAGAAAAACGAATGTGATAAAATTAAGCCTCATGCACCCCCCGCACGCATCCGGATATGTAAATTATATTTGATAAATTTCGGCCGGTATTTCAATCTGTTTTTTCATGATACGAGAAAAATCTTGAACGAAATGGAGTTGGGCCGTCGTGAGGCGCCGGATCAATGAAAAAATGCGACAGGAACACCGCCAATGACAGAGACGACAAGGATGGAACGGCTCAGGCTGGTCATCGCCACGGGCAACAGGAACAAAATACGGGAAATCCAGGATAAATTTTCCGCGATGAAGGGCCTCACCCTGGTTCCCCTGAGCGATTTCACCGATCCCCCGGAAGTGATTGAAGACGGCGCGACCTTTCTCGAGAACGCCCGGAAAAAAGCGGCGGAGATAGCCGCCTTCACCGGCCTCCCCTCCATGGCGGACGATTCAGGCCTGGTCATCGACGCCCTTGACGGACGGCCGGGCGTTCTGTCGGCGCGCTACGGCGGCGCATCGGCCGATGACACCGCCAAAAACAGGATGATCCTGGATGAGATGCGGGGCGTTCCGGCAGAACGGCGCGCGGCGCGGTTCGTCTGCGTCATCGCCGTGGTGTTTCCCGACGGCAAAACCTTATCCGCCGAGGGGATCTGCGAGGGCACGATTGCCGAATCGTTGAAGGGATCCCACGGCTTCGGCTACGACCCGATCTTTTTTCTACCCGACAGGGGCAAGACCATGGCGGAGCTGCCGCTTGAAGTGAAAAACCGGATCAGCCACCGCGCCAAAGCCCTTGAGGCGATGAGGGAAATACTTATGAAAATATGAACCGGTGGCGGGTCGGCATTATCGAAAGGGGAAGAGGGGCTCCCCTCTTCCCCTTTCGATACCCATCACCCCAGTCGCTCAGACGCCGCGACGGGCTATCGGGGTGAACTCGGCTCGCCCACTGCGTGGGACTCGCCTCAAACACCACCCCGATAGGTTTCCGCCCTTCGGGCGGATGTTTTGGGGGTTTACCGTGTTAAGAACATCTCCCCCTCGCCATTTGATGGAGAGGGGGCCGGGGGGTGAGGTTACATTGATTAAAATGACAAAAAATCTTTCTGATAAAATCATCCGGACCCTTATCAAACACTACCCTGACGCGAAGCCGGATCTGAAATACGGCAACCTGTACCAGCTCGCAGTTGCGGTGGTGCTGTCCGCGCAGACCACGGACAAACAGGTCAATGCGGTCACGGGGGAGCTCTTCCGTGCCTATCCGGATTTTGCAAGCCTGGCCCAGGCGCGCCGTGCCGACGTGCGCCGGATCATACGGAGCACCGGCTTTTACCGGAACAAGGCGAAAAACATCGTGGACATGGCGCGGGAGGTGGTGGAAAATTTCAGCGGGAAGCTGCCCGGTACCCGCGAAGAACTCGTGGCCCTGCCCGGCATCGGAAGAAAATCGGCGAACGTCATCCTCTCGATGGGCTTCGGGATACCGGCCCTGGCCGTGGACACCCATATCTTACGGATCGCCAACCGCCTTGCCTACGCGGACTCGCGCGACCCCCTGGTTGTGGAGAGGGAACTCACGAAGTTCATACCGGAGCGCCTCTGGACCCACGCCCATCTCCTTTTTATCCGCCACGGCAGGGCTACCTGCAGGGCGCGGCTGCCCCTCTGCGACGGGTGCCCCGTCACCGGGTTTTGCGCGAGTCCCGATAAAACTTCATAAATGACGCGACCACCCGGGGGCTGTTGATCCGTTCCTTCATTTCCTTTGCCGGGTCCAGCCCGGTCACCTTGGCGAGGGAAAGGTACGCCTCCTGCGAAAGGAGGGGATTGATGTCGGTCAGGATCGTGACCAGGAAGGGGATGGTTTCCAGGCTTTTCGATTCCGATGTGACCCTGATCAGCCATATCTTGAAATAGCGGTTACCCTTGCCGTAGCGTTCCGCCATGTCCGCCATGTTCTTCTCGCAGTACCGCGACATGTACCGCGAGTAATAGGCCGAGTTGACGAGGGCCTCGCCCGAATCGACGGACCGCCGCTCGGCATAGGAGATCAACTGCTGGTACTGGATGTCGATGTCCAGGTACTGGATATAGAAGGCGATGATGTTTGAAACCTCCATCGAGCCCGACAGTATCAGGTTTTCCCATTCGGTCGCCGTGATGGCGACGGGCCGCTTATAGGCCCGGGAATAATAGATGTAATCATACAGATAGTAGGGATTTGAAGTCCCGGTCACGATCGTCTTGAAGTCTTTCAGCGGGAAGGAGTACCCAAGCCGCATCAGGATCTGCGCCGACCGGGCCTGCGGGTATGACGCGAAGGACGTGAATTCATAGAGCATGATGAGGGTCAGCACGATGCAGGAGTACATCAGCATTCCCATGAGGAGCCCGGTGATGATCGATTTTCGGATTTTACGCGCATCTACGGTTATTTTATCGGCCATGAATTCATACGCGATCATGATAAGGCCGATGGTTATCTGGAATATTTTGAGACCCGACATCACTGCGCCGCTGGGGGTAAAGTAGAACACGAGCTGATATATGAGGAAATAGATCGCAGCCCCGCCGACGAAGAGCAGGAGCGTTATCTTCGGACGCCGGTTGAACTTCAGGATGAGGAGAAGGATGAGCGAATAGAACACGGTGTTGAAAAACCTGCCGTCCAGGAGCTCCAGGATCGGGTTCCACGGCCAGTTCTCCTTGTCCAGGTAATTGATGAGCGTGTAGATGACCGTGGTCGTGTACACGAGGACAAAGGGGAACACCCGGGTCTTGGCAAAGAGGATCAGGGTCCCGAAGCGTCGGTACAGGTTACGGTACTCCTCCTTCAGGGGCGGTATATCTATCATGGAAAAATTGAATATGAGATAGAAGGAGAACACGTAGAGGTACACGTTCACGATGATGGGGATCACGTCCCACTTGTACTTCAGGACAAAGATGACATTGACGATATACAGGAGGATCAGGATATAGACAAAGGTGGTGATTTTCTTGAACTGGTTTGTCAGGATCGGTGTGGCCGCCATATTCTCCCGCCGGTCTTATTTTTTCATTACCGCTACCCGGGGCAGGCCGGCATAGTCATTCAGCACGGACACGGTATAGCCTGCACCGGTGCCGGTTTCTTTCACGAAATCCTTCATACCGTCTCCGATCTCCATGATGAGAACGCCGTCGCCGGTGAGGAACGGCCCTGCCTGGTTGATGACCCGCTCGGTGGTTTCCCTGCCGCCCTTTTCGGAAAACAGGGCCTCTTCCGGCTCAAAGGCAAGGTCATTCTGCAGCGATGCGGATGTCCCCCTGTCGACGTAGGGCGGGTTCACCGCGATCACCTGGAACCGCATGCCTTCGAGCGGCTCGAAGAGGTCACCCCGGTGGAACCTGATCCGGTTTTTCCCGAGGATGCGGACCGCGTTCCTGCGCGCCACCTTCAGCGCCCGCGGGGAAATGTCGGTTGCGTGCACCTCCAGGTCGGCCCTGCTGTGCTTCACCGATACCGCGATGGCGCCCGAGCCGGTCCCGATGTCGACGACCGCGGCGTTCTGCTTTGCGTAATAGACCGCCATGTCCACGAGGAGCTCGGTTTCCGGACGCGGGACAAGGACGTCCCGGTTCACGTCAAAATCGAGGGAATAGAATTCCTTGGTCCCGAGGATATAGGCCACCGGCTCGAAGCTGAGCCTGCGGCGCGCCAGGCGGCCTATCCTGGCTGTTTCACCGCGGTCAAGTTCGCGGTCATCGGCGACCCGGAGCCGGTACCGGTCCGTGCCGAGAACACTGGCGACCAGGAGCTCCGCGTCCAGCGTCGGGCTCGGTATGCCGGCGTCCTTCAGCTGCCCCGCGACAGCCGCAAGCATCTCGGATACGCGCACGCTTACACCTCGCAGCTATATATCGACCTTCTTGAGTTCCTGTTCGATTTCATTTTTCTTGAGCGCCTCGATGACCGGGTCAAGCTCCCCCTCGAGGATCTTTTCAAGGGAATAGAGGGTGAGGCCGATGCGGTGGTCGGTCAGCCTCGACTGGGGATAGTTATACGTTCGGATGCGTTCGCTCCGGTCGCCCGAACCGACCTGGGACTTGCGCAGGGCCGCCTCGCGCTCCGCCCGCTCCTTGTTGGCCTTTTCGAGAAGGCGCGCCCGGAGGACCCGCAGGGCCTTGGTCTTGTTTTTAAGCTGGGACTTCTCGTCCTGGCAGGTGACGACCATGCCGGTCGGGAGGTGCGTTATCCGCACCGCCGAGTCCGTCGTGTTCACGGACTGGCCGCCGTGCCCCGACGAACGGTACACGTCGATGCGGAGGTCGTCCGGGTTTATGTCGATCTCGTCTTCCTCCGCCTCGGCAAGGACCGCAACGGTCACGGCGGATGTGTGGATGCGGCCCCCGGCCTCGGTGGTGGGGACCCGCTGCACCCGGTGGCCACCCGACTCGTACTTCAGGTGGTCATAGGCCTCCGGGCTCCGGATGGACACGATGATCTCCTTGTACCCGCCGAGGCCGGTATCGCTCACGCTCAGGTATTCCATCTTCCATCCCTTGAGGTCAGCGTAGCGGCTGTACATCCGGAACAGGTCGGCCGCGAACAGGGCGGCTTCCTCTCCGCCGGTGCCGGCCCTGATCTCCATGATGACGTCCTTGCCGGAATTGGGGTCCTTGGGGAGCAGCATGATGAGCAGCTTCCGGTCAAGATCCTCTATCTTGTGCCTCAAATCGGCCACCTCGGCCTGGAGCATCTCCCTCATCTCCGGGTCTTTTTCCTGGGTGAGCAGGGACTCCGATTCTGCAAGTTCCTGCCTGAACCTTTTGTAGTCCTCGTAGGCGCTGATGATCGGGGCGAGCTGGGAACGCTCCCTGGTCAGGACCCTGAAGCGGCTCTGGTCCGCTATGACCTCGGGCTTGCTCATCTCCAGTTCCAGTTCGCGGAACCGTTCGGCTATCTTATTCAATTTATCTTCCATCGTTTTCCCGCGTAAAAAAAGAACGGTCAGGGCCGCTCTATCTATAATGCGCTCCCGGGAGGACTCGAACCTCCGGCACATGGTTTAGGAAACCACTGCTCTATCCTCCTGAGCTACGGGAGCATTGTCGTTTTCTATGTGGGCATAGACACGTACGGATCGGTAACGATGCGTTGGGCCTCTACTGGTACATGCTCTTGCGTCGAGAAGCAACAAGCCGCTGGAATTCCCTGATCTTCTTAACAACGATCTTGTCACCGAACATTTCAATTTTGTCAGTGCGGCTTAAATGTGTCAATTCTTTTTGCGCGTCGTCCTCGGTAAGGCCCGCCCACCGCGCCACGTCCTGCGCCGTCACCTGGAGGGTTATCTCGTTCTGCAGATCCAGGTGGGGGTCCTGCTCGGCGAGCATGACGAGGACGTCCATAACCTTGAGCTGCGGCTCCTCCAGGAGGAGGATCATGAGGCGCCGCTTGGCGTCATAGATCCGCTTGGAAAAGATAACCAGGAGCTTGAACGCCAGCTGCGGGTTGCCGGCCATGAGGGTGTCGAAATTGTCGCGGTGGAACTTGAGGAGCTTGACGTGGTCTATGGCGATCGCCGTCGCGGAGCGGGGCTGCTCCTCGAGGATCGCCATCTCGCCGAACACGTCGCCGTCGGTGAGCACGCTCAGGTTTTTCTCGCGGTTCTGGATGAACTTGACGATGCGCACGTTGCCGGACTGTATGAAATAGAATTCATTGCCCGGCTCCCATTCGCAGAATATGATCTCGTTCGGGGCGTACTCGACGCCGAACTTCTCGAAAAACCGTTCATCAAGAGCCATCGCCATAGAGCTACTTCCCCTGCAGTTGCTTGATCTTGGTCAGCGCGTCGCCGTTCAGCTTGTCCTTCGGCGACATGTTCAGGACCTTATTATAATAGGTTATCGCCTTTTCCTTCTGGTTCACCGATTCAAAGATCATGCCGATGTGGAAAATCGCCGGTTTCAGATAGGGCGAGCCGGTGAAATTCCGCAGCACCTTCGACATGAGGTCCAGGGCCTCCTTCGGCTTCCCCATTTCAATGAAGCACCGGCCGGCGTCGAAGTGGGCCTTTTCGTACAGCTTCTTATCCTCGGGGCTTGCGGTCCTGTTCAGGCTTATGATCTTCTGGTACAGCTCCAGTGCCATCGGGTAATTCCCCCTGCCGAAGGACGTGTCCGCCGCGTCGTTCAGGTCGCGGGGGGAATCGCTCATGGTGACATCGACGTCGAAATCGTCCAGGGCGGGCGCCTTGGTGTCGGCGAAAAAATCGTCCATCTCGCTCGAGAGTGACGTGCTGCCCGCCCCGCCCCGCGAGGGCGCCTCGTCCTCGTGGGTCGAATCGTCGAAATCGATCATGTCCTTATCCTTTGACTGGTCCGGCTCGTCAAAAGAGAAGTCGGCCTCGGCCTGCTTCGGAGGCGCCGGCGCCGGTCCGGCGTCATGGCCGCCGATATCGGGAGGAGCCGGCTCCCCGGCGTCGATGCCCCTGATCCGTTTCATGGCCAGGGCGGCCTTTTCCCCGTCGGGGTAGTATTCCATGTAGCGCTTGTACGCGTACTGTGCGTGCTTCACCACGCCCGCCTTGTAGTAGTACTCGCCGATCTTGAAGAGCTCGGCGTCCGGGTTGACGATCTCGGTCTCGCCCAGCACCGACCGCTCCATCTTGACGATTCGCCGCAGCTGGTTGCTGAAAACGCGGAGCATCTTTTTGACGACATTGGCGTTTTTCAGGACCAGGCGCTCGAAATCGGCGGGGGTGAGGACGAGCACCGTGGTGTTCCCCACGGTCTGGGCCGTGTCCTCGCGGGGATATTTACCGAGGGCCGATTTGACGCCGAAGAACTCTCCTTGCCGGACCTCTTCCTTATATTCTTCCCCGGTGTCCAGCTTTATCGTCGTGAGGAACACCTTGCCGGCCTTCAGGATATAGATGTATTCGCTCTTGTCGCCCTCGAAATATATGATCGACCCCGACTTGTATGTCCGGGTTATGATTCCCGATGGCCCTCCGGCGCCGTTGGACATTGTGCGACCCCCGTGATCTATATGTCAAAATCTATGGGAAGGAACGGAAATTCCTTTTTGAACCCGACGGCCCTGCTGATCCTCCGCAGCAGACCGGCGGGGTCACCGATGACGATCTTGTCAACGCCGTCCATCACGACCCGGCTGTACGCGACGCCCAGATCGTCGAAGACCGCCGCGTACGCGGCATCGCCGTACACGGGCCTGCCGTCAATAACGACCAGCATGACATCGCGCAGGTGGGCGTTGACTATTGATCCGGCGGGCGATCCGCCACGGTCCCTGAAGAGGCACAGGTCGGCGGTGCAGCCTTCCTCGATGCGGCCGAGGTCGTTCCGGCGGAAGGCCCGGGCCGGGTTGACGGTGACCATCTTGAGTATCAGGTCGTCAGCCAGGTCTTCGCCGTAAAGGCGGTGGTATATCATCTTGTCGTACTTCATCTCATAGAGGAGGGTCTCGCCGCCCGTTGCGGACGAGTCGGTGCCGATGCACAGGTTGATCCCCTTCTTGAGGAACTTCTTCGCGTCCATCGTTTTGTTGTACATGAACATGTTGGAATCGCAGCACCAGACGCAGGAGGCGCCGCGCTCCCTGACCAGGTCCAGGTCATCGTCGGAAAAGGCGATGCAGTGAATGAAGACCGAATGGTCGCCGAGGCCGCCGAGGCGGTCTATGACCTTCAGGTCCTGCTTTGTTTCGTCGTCAAAGCCTTCGGCTATATGCGTGACGTAGGGAATGTTTTCCTTCAGGGCCTTCTTGTACTCGACGGTGATGCCGTCGCCCCAGGCAAGGGCGAAGGACGCCACGGAATGGGACAGGGCGAACTTCTTGATTGCCCGGGTGGGCAGGATGTCGTAAAACTGGTCCCCCACGAAATGGGGCATGTGGTCCGACACCAGGGTCACGCCGGACACCAGGTTCCGGTACGCTCCGAGGAGATACAGGTCGCGGTTCTCTATCTGGCACCGCTCTTCGTAGATGGGGGAGCTCTTCAGGTCGTTGTCCCAGGGGAGCCAGTTGATATAGGGGCCGTTCCCGATCTTGGGGTAGTAGGTCCCCAGGAGGTGATCGTGGGCATTGATGAGGCCCGGCACGATGACGCAGTTGCCTGCGTCGAGGTTAATGGGGGCGCCCCCGTCCGCGGATACCGAGGAGAACTTCCCATTGTTGATGACGATGGAGCCCTTCTTGATTGTTTTTTCGGGAGTTAATATCGTACCGCCGCTAATTGACCATTTGCTCATTCCACAGACCCTACATTAAATATTATGCGGTTACTATAATTTCGACTTCCGGCAATAAAATAATTAGTCTCCGGTATATTTTTATTGGAGGCGCCGGGTTCCCGTGATATCGGACCGGATTGACCCGTTTTTGGCTAACACTGCTGATAAATTAAAATATTACTATAAACTGATAGCGTCAAGTAAAATACCAATAAATACAATCCATGATTTGTATACAAAAAAACAATATGGGTAAGGATTATGGGGCATGTTGGCAAACAGCGGAAGCGGACGGTATGGCATGAAATGCTCCCCTTTACAGCCTGGCAGGATATAATCATCCGATATTTTCATTGACGCGGACCCAGGGCGCGAGAAACTGTACCGGGAACGATTTCCGGCAGGAAACCGGGGATCAGCCGCAACATCCTGTACCGCACAAGGGCGGCCCGGCAATCAGGCAGCCCTGGCACAAACAACCGATATGGGAGAGCACCTCATGGAAATCAAGCTCTATCACATTGATTCCCTGGATTATTCCGGCTCCATCGATGTTTTCGAGGGATCCTGGAAATACAGGGGTGTGGACAATGACCATTTGAAATCAGTCACCGAAGGAATGCCCCTCAAGGCAGTACTCTCGTGCCTTGCCCATTTTGACCTTGTTTACGACGTGATCGAGTAACCCGGAAGCGTATCACTGCCTGTTCTGTCTTCGGTACTTTTCCGGGGTGACCCCCATGAACTTGGGAAAAATCCTGTTGAAGGTCCGCAGGCTCTCAAAGCCCACCGAAAAGGCTATGTCGATGATATTATCGTCGGTCTCCAGGAGCTTTTTCGCCGCGTCCCTCACGCGCAGTTCATAGATGTAGTCGCCCAGCTTCTGGTTGGTGCAGGTCTTGAAAAGTTTCCCAAGATTGTCCGGATGCACCTCGACCGACGCGGCAAGCCCCTCCCGGGATATGTCCGAGGTGTAGTTTTCCTCGATGAACTCCTTGACTTTCCGTATTTTCTCCTCCGTCCTCGACGTGATGCTGATGGGAGGGGTCTTTTTCTGCGACTGCGACAGCCGGTCGCTCAGGAGCGCCTTCTCGATGACAAAACTTTCCAGGCTGGTGTTGAGGTCTTCGATCTCGTCCATCATGCCGATAAGCCGCGATACCAGCACCAGGGTGGTGCCGGTGTAGAGCAGAAACGCGCCGTAGGGGAACAGCATGTAGTCAAAAAGGATGCCGTAATGGAATTCATACCCAATGAACTTGAACAGGTAGATGAAGCCGTCATGGATCGCGGTGATGACCACGGCGCTCCCGAAAAAGCCGAACAGCTTTGCGTAGGGGCTTTTTTTATACAGGGCCGAAAAATGGCATGAGAAATTGTAAAAGCCTATGCCGACGGTCACGACGATCATCAGGATTCCGTGGAAACGCAGGGTGTCGCTGGTGGTGAATACCGCGGCCATTAAAACGACGACAGCCAGGTACAGCCAGAGAATCTTTTCGATTTTCTTTCTCTGCATGCCGTAGATGCGGTGCAGGAAAATCGGGTGCACCACGTTGAGAGCGGCCCATCCCACGCCGAGGATCTTGAATCGAGCGAGTATTGAACCGTAGGAGTTCCAGTAATTGCACAGCTCCAGGATCACCACCAGGCCGCAGAGGAGCTGGAGGCAGTAGAAAAGGTATTCCTCCGATGACCGTCTTCTGATGTAAAAGAAAAAGAAGACCAGGAAAATGGGCACCCCCGCGGCTATGATGAGATAGTCCATGGTGATCAGCAGGAACCCCGTTGTGGCCTTGCTGCTGCGGAATTCCTCCATGGCGGCCACCGCCAGGGGACCGCGCACTTCATTGATCATGTAGTACCAGATGCGGACGGCGATGACATTCTTCGCGTCATACCGGACCGCCGACATCGGCACCACATAATAGCGCGGATGGTTCCACATCGACAGATCCCGCGGCGGGAACCTGCCCGTAGATCCAATCTTCACTCCATTGAAGTAGGCTTCGTCGGCGTTACCGATCCGGCCGAGGATCAGTCCGACATCATCCCGGGGACTTTTCGCGTCTATGGTGATGGTCTTCCTGATCCAGAGGGTCCCGGAAATCGTTCCGGTCCTGTCCAGGGCGTACCGCATCATGCTTCCCGGCAGGTTGATATTCTCCCATGATGAATCGTCATATTCCGGCGCGGCATACCGCTGGTCGTCCCCCAGACGGATTTTCCAGGGTCCCTCGAGGGATATTTTCCCTCCGGCTTTATCAGCCTTAATCTGGGCATAAGCCATGCCGGGCAGGAGGCAACAGCATGACATCAAGGTTAGAATTGTCACCGGAACAATTAGGAATGTACGGATTCTATCTCTCTTCATGACATGGATATGAATGAATATAATGGTCAGCAATTCTTTAAATCAAATATAGTCTAAAAATCATTAAAAAATAGTCAATGATAAAGCAAATTTATTACTTGAGTTAAGCGATTTTTAGGCCGCAATATTCAATTCCTTATAGATTTTTTTCAAAGGCATACC